>FR898653.1 GCA_000437215.1 Clostridium sp. CAG:440 | reverse complement strand
ATTTGGATTTGTTTTTATCCCTATTCCTGTTACTGCATCTTTTACAGTTATACTATAACTTGTCTGTTTTGTAACTCCATTTTCTGTATATGTTATTGTTACTTCTTTTTCTCCCTCTGTTGTAGTATTAAAACCACTTATCATATCGTTTTCTACATCTATTGCTTCAATTTCTCCTGTCTGTCTTGTTACAAGTATTGATAAACCTGTTTGTATTGGTTCATTTATATTATACTCAGTTTTAGGAGTTCCTTGTATCTGTATTGATTTTAAAGTATTTATTATATCTATACTATAATTAGATGTTTTGGTAATTCCTCCTCTAGTTACTGAAATCTCTAAATTTTCTTTATATTTTTGTGTACTTAAATCAAACAAACTACCATCTGGTTTCATTTCAACAGCACTTCCATCAACTTGTCTTATCATTGTTTCTGTCATAGGAATTACTATTGCTTTTGTTGGATTAGATGCATAATATGCTTTTATACTACCACCATCAAAAGTAAATGTATCACCATAATAAAAACTTACATCTGTTGGATTTGTTATTTCCATTTTTGATATATAATCATTTACTTGAATAGTAAAGCTTTGAGTAAATGTATCTAGGTATGTATAACTATTTGTATCATTATCTGTATAACTTACTATTACATTTTGTGTACCGATTGTATTCATTGAGTAATTAGATAGGTCAGATAATGTTAAATTGCTTGCTGAACCTATTGTATCATTTCCATATTTTACATTATAACTTCCACCTGTTAAATCAATTGCATCTCCATATTTATATATTGTTTTATTTGGTGTTGTTAATATAATTTCTTTTACATAGTTTTTTACAGTTACAGATATTGTATCTGCTGCAACCTTTCCACCATATGAAACATTTAAATTTTGGTTATTTGGCATAGAAGTAGGTGTTTTATTATAGCCAGTAACACTAACTGCCCCATCTTCCATACTTAAATCAAAGCTTGCTCCTCCAACTGTCAATACTGTAATTTTACCATTTTCTAGTTCTAAAGAATCTCCATATTTATATGTTGTTTTACTTGGATTATCTTTTATTTTTATTTCTGATATTGAATCATTTACTATTACTGTAAATGATGTTGTCTTTGTTACATTATTACTATCTGTATATGATAATGTTATTTTTTGATTTCCTGCTAATAATCCACTAGATGTTGTCCATTTATTTCCCTGAATATTAGATGAATTAATATCTGCTAATCCTGTATCAGAAATTACACTACTGTCTGGTAAGTTTATATTTTTAGTCACACCACTTTTTGTTTTTGTTTCTATAATTCCTCCTGTTAGGTCTATGGTATCTCCTGTATTATATGAGGTATTTGTTGGACTTGCTATTAATTTTATTGAATTTACTGGATCTGTTACATTTATATTAATTGTTTTATTTTGTGTTATATCTTCTACTGCTGTAACTACAAAATTAGAATTATTTACATCTGCTTTTGTTCTGTCTACAGTTACCTTTCCATCTTCTATTGCTTTTTGTAATGATTCACTATACTTTGAATCATCAGAATAACTAATAGTTACAACAGAACCCACATAATCAATTATATCTCCATGTTCATAATTTAGTTTTGTAGGATTTGTTACTTCAAAATTTGTTATTTCTACTTTTCCATCTGTATTAAATCCAGATATAAGGAAATAATTTTCTCCTAACACCCATTGAGTAACATTATTATAATCTATCTCCAATCCATCTTGTAACCCGCTAGCACCTTTTACTAACTTAAATGATTCACTAGTTATATCATTTAATGTATATCCGTCACTTATTTGGAAATAAAATGTTCCTAAAAATACCTTTCCATTAGGATTTAATTTGTCTGCTGTTGCTTGTAATCTTATTCTAGACTCATTTGTAAATAAATATGAGCATTTTTCTCCTGATTCTACTACACTAATATTATCCTCTGATGAAAATGCATTTCCTATTGATGTAGCTTGAACATATTTATTTCTTTTGTAGTACACTGGCGTTAACAAATCACTATCATAAGAAAAGTTAACGTCAAATCCATCTACCGCCTTAACTCCACCTAAATATAATTTTACTGGTATAACATTAAAATCTTCATAATCTGGTTTAATAATATCTTCAAATTCTTTATCATTTTCATCATATCCATTTGCTAATTCTAAATATGGCATGTCTAAATCCACACCTGCATATGATATTAAAGAACAATATGGGAAAAACATATTTGCAATTAATGTTATTAATGTTATTAATGCCACTATTTTTTTATTTTGCTTAACCTCTTTCATATTTTTTTCCTACCTTCCCTTATAATTTTCTATTTCTCTTTGGCTACCATTATCTGCTGCTATAATACTTATATCCTTAATCTGGACATTTCCATCATCATTTAAATCATATTTTTCTTCAAATCCTTCTTTTAAATAACTATCTCCATTATGCATATTTAGTAATGCTATATCTTGGATTTGAACAATTGCATCTTTGTTTATATCTCCAGCAATTAATTGGTATGTTCCCAAATCTTTTACTTTGTTTTCTTCTATTTCTACATATATATATATATGATCTAAATATCCTGGCTTATCTACTAAAATATCATATGTTCCAGGTATTATGGTAAATTCAAATGTTCCGTCATCATTTGTTGTAATGTTTTTTTCCTCTTGTAAATTATGTAGTTCTTTATTTACAGTATCTACACCAGCTTTACCACCAAACTCTTTTTCCTTTTCATCCCAATCAAAAACTTTAGCTACTTCACTGCTTTTATATGCATATATATTTGATATATATTTTCCCGTTGTTGATAGTGTATATGGTGTTTCAATTTTTCCTTTTATAACTCCATATGGTCTATGTATTGTTAATTTATATATATTAGTAGTTTTTTTATCTTCAGCAATTACTTTTATTTCTATAATTGTATCTTGCTTGCCTAATTTATTTAATGTTATTTCTTGGGTTAGATCTTCGATTTCTTTTTCTTCATATATAATTGTTGTTCCATCACTATCATAAATTAATTCTCCATTTTCATCCCTTTTTGGAATTTTTAGAATGATAGAAGATTTTTCATCATCTTTTGTTATTTCTAAGTCCATTTTATCTATATATTCTAATAAGTCTAAATTATATTCTAATATCTTTTTATCAAATGTAGGTGTAATTGGGTATTCTTTATAATTTGCATCTTCCTCACTTCCAGTTGATAACTTTATATTTGCTAAATCTGCATTTTTAGATGCTGTCTTATCTGTAAAACGAAATGTTGATTGACTTTCATAATTTTGTTCATTACCTATTGTTATTTTTATTCCTGTTTTAGGTGAACTGCTGCTTGATGTTTCTAGTTTAAAACTACTTATATTAAACTCATCAGATGACATTTTAAAGCTTAATTTTCCCAATAAAACATCTCCTGTTGTATCTATTATTGTTCCTAAATTTTCGTCATTTTTTATATGCTCAGATTCTGTAACTGGAGGGTTTAGCGAAAGTACTAATCTTATTCCAGCATCCGTGTTTCCTGTATATGGGACAGAAAATATATCCAAATTATCTACAAACTCATTTTCAAATGCAAAATATTGTGTTTCATCATCACATTCTTCATTAGTAATCAAATTAGATGTTGAAAATATATTTCCATCATATGAAAATCTAACATCAAATCCTTTAAACTTAATGTCATGTCCCCAAAGTTCAAAAATTACCTGTTTACCATTTCCTTCAACATCCTTTATTTTTGTTGCTCTTAATTCTATGTATTGGTTTGTAGTTGGTTCTATTGTTGTAGAATCAGCCATAACAATTTTGCAACTTGCAGCAATTGTACAAATGCATATAATTAATACTATTAAATTAATTTTTATTAATTTTTTAACTCTTGCTTGCAAGTTTATTTCTCCTTTTTATATCTTTTACTTATATTTATAAATAAATTGTATATTAATAAAAAAAAATATACAATTATGTACATTTTCGTTTTTGTTTTATATTACATTTTTCTTATTACGGCTTTTCGACTTTTATCTACATTTTTTGCTTTTATTAAATTTAGATTATTTTAATATTACATTTTGTTATTTTGTTTTATAATTTTGCTCTTACTTCTTTATTCCGTAGGATTATACAAAAAAACAAATAATTTGTTACTAAAAAAAGAAATAAGTATAAATACTTATTTCCCATTTTTATATTCTTCTAAAGCTATTGCAACTTGATCTGGGCAAGATGTCCCTCTTCCTGCACAATCAATTCCTTTTAGTAATTTTATAACCTCATCTATATTTTTACCCTCAACAAGTCTTGCAACACCTACAGTATTTCCAGGGCATCCTCCAACAATTTTTAAGCTTTTTATTATATCATTTTCTATCTCAAAAATCATTTGCATTGAGCAAACTCCTTCTGGTGTATAAGTATATGTCATTTTCATCACCTCTATATTAATATACCAAAAAATCGACATTTTATCAAGAAGTTAAACCAATTTTCTATATTATTCCAATAAAAATCATCTTTTTCTCTATATTAAAATTATCCAAAAATCTTCCTTTCTTATTCTCATTAAATCTTAAAATATATTTATCTAAATCCAAAAAATATATATTAGAGCTCTTACATATTTTATAATTTTTATTTAAAAATTTGATATTAAACTTCTTTTTATAATTATAATACTTGCTTTTATATTCTGTTATAGTTGCTTTTTTATTATAATACTTTCCATTTTTCACCTTATTTGTTAAATTTTTTTCTTCACAAAAATACCAATAACAAAATATAGTTTCTTGGACTTTTTCCTTATTTATAATTTTTAGATATATTTCACGCTTTATATTTGTTTCTAATACCACTTCCACTTTCATAAGTTTAAAATTATATTCTGATATCTTTTTTAGCCTTTCTATTCCTTTAAATTTTATTTCTTTAATTTTACAATTTAAAGTATTTTGAAGAATATTTTTTATTGCAAGAGTATTTTTTTTACTTCTTAAAATATTTTTTTTGTTATTTTGCAATTAAGCTCCTTCCTACTACTCTATTTTTTCCTCTTTCCAATATTTTTCTAACAACTCATCTAATTTTGATATTTTACTAAACTTTTCTTTTGATAATTGTATTAATTTTAAATTTTGTCCCTGAAAATAACCAATCCACGCTTCTTCCTTTTTGATATTCGATAAATTTAGCATTTTGAATTTAGGTAATTCTATTACATGCATTTCCATAGTTTCTAAAATATTATCATCTATTATATTAGTTTTAATTGAAATTTTTCTGTGATAATTATATGAGCTAAAATAATTAAAATCTAGAATATTAATTGTAACCGTTTTGGCAATTTTTCTGTTATCATTATATGTTATCTGGTTTGTATGTACTCTTGCATAATATAAAAACATTTTATTTTGAACGTAATTTCCATCTATTATTTGAATTCCAACATTTAATTCTTCATCTTCTGTTTGTATTCTTACTTCTACTATTCCCATACTGTAATATGTAGTACTTGAATAGTATTTGTTTTCTTTTGGATTATTTAAGGTAATGTTTTTTATTTTTACTTTTAATATAGTTTCAATGAAATCTTTTAAGATATCTAAACAATTATTTGAATTTAAAATTTTACTTAATACTAAATTACTTTTTGATACAAATTTTCTATTCATAAAAAAATTTTTAGTGCACTAAATAAAGTAATACCTCCTTTTCATATAAATTAAATTTTGGGGTAAATTGATTAAGATTTAAAGTTAACTTTAGATTTGTAACATCTTTTGATTTAATTCTTTGAAAAAAAATTTGTTACGATTAAATTATATAATTCTGTTTTTAGTATACTCCCTAAAAATTTTATTTGTCAATCCTTTTTTAGTATAATTTCCTACATTTCATCGCAAATTTCGACATTTTAAAAATTCATAAGTAAAATTTAATCTTTTTTAAACAATTATAGATTAAAATTATATTTTCTTAAAATTTAAATTTTTTCACATAAAAACCAAATAAAAAATATTAAAAATCAAATTTTAACTTTAAAAATAATTGAACTAAAAATTTTTTTATTAATTTCTATAACAATTATTTGAATAATAAAATTTTATTTTTAATACTTTTTATACGATTTATATATATTCTTTAAATTATCTTCTCTAATTTTTTTACTACATTATTTATACTTTTTTCAGGTGTTGATGCTCCTGCCATAATTCCAACTACAGTTATTTGTTTTAGTTCATCTAAATCAAGTTCAGTTTCATTTTCTATACAAACACATTTTTGACAATTTTTAGAAGCAATTTCAAATAATTTTTTTGTATTTGAACTATTTTTACCACCTATTATTATCATAAAATCTACTTGTTTTGCTATTTGTTCTGTTTCCTTTTGTCTTACTTTTGTTGAAGCACATATAGTATTTTTTATAACAATTTCTTCATTATTACTATTTTTATTATTTAAAAGCTCCTTTATTTTTTTCTCTATTTTTTCAAATTTTTCTAAACTATAAGTTGTTTGAGAAATTAAAAGCATTTTGTTGATTTTACTTTCATTTTTATAGTTTTCATATTTGTCTATTGCATCTAAAACATCTTCTTCCTTTTCTATTACATAGTAATTTTTACCACAATAACTCATTGTTCCAATATTTTCTGGATGATTTTTAGAGCCTGTTAAAATTATAAAATAGCCATTTTTTGCATATTTCTCAGCAATTTTATGTATCTTTATTACCATTGGGCATGTATAGTCTTCTATTTTAACATTTTTCCTTTTTGCAAGCTCATATACATCTTTTGGAACTCCATGTGCTCTTATTATTGTTGTTCCTTCTGCATTAGTTATATTATCAACAAACTTTATTCCTTTATTTTCTAAGTCTTTTATTACCTCATTATTATGTACAATCTCACCTAAACAATATGTTTTTTTATCTGACTTTTTTACTGCTTCATTTGCTCCATCTACTGCTCGTTTTACTCCATAACAAAAGCCGGCAGTTTTCCCTATTATTATTTTCATAGCAAAAAACTCCTTTAAATAATATAATTAAGAATGAAGTGCACCTTCAAAATTTAAACTTTCTGTCTAAATTTTGTGATGCACTTTAATATTATTAGAAATATATTTTGTTTTTAATATTTCATTCCATATTTACTTTTATTTAGATACTATATAATATCCTACACCTCTTTTAGTTATTAATATTTGTGGTGTTGATGTATCTTTTTCTATTTTTTCTCTAATTCTTCTTACTGTAACATCTACTGTTCTAATATCTCCATAATATTCATATCCCCATACTTTTTCAAGTAATGTTTCTCTAGTTACAACTTGACCAGGCTCACTTGCCAAGAATTTTAAAACTTCAAATTCTCTAAGTGTTAAATCAATTACTTCTCCTCTAACTTTAACTTCAAATTTATCTAAGTCTAATTCTAAGTCTCCAACTGAAATTTTGCTTTCTTTTTTCTTTTCTTGTTTATCATCTATAGTCTTTGAATTTAGTGATGCATCAACTTTTCTTAAATTTGCCTTAACTCTTGCAACTAGTTCTCTTACACTAAATGGTTTTGTTATATAGTCATCTGCTCCAAGTTCTAGACCTAATATTTTATCTATTTCTCCATCTTTTGCAGTTAGCATTAATATTGGAACATTTAAAGAATTTTTTATTCTTTTACATACAGATAAACCATCTAATTTTGGAAGCATTATATCAAGCAAGATTAAATCAGGCCTTTTTTCTAAGGCAACATCAACTGCTGTGATTCCATCATTAGCTTCTATCACGTTATAACCTTCTTTTTCTAAATTATATACTAAAATATCAATTATTGGTTGTTCATCATCAACTACTAATATTGTCTTTTGATCTCTTTCTAAATTTTCTTCCACAAAAACTCCGCCTTTCTTTTCCTTGCTTTATTTTTATACTATATTTATACCATAATTATTTTTATTATACAAGTTTTTTTTACAATTTATTCAATTTTATCCTAAAGCAACATCCAATATCATCATTATTACAAAGCCAATTGCAACTCCTATTGTACCAATATTTGAATGTTCTCCTGCCTGAGATTCTGGAATTAATTCTTCTACTACAACATAAATCATTGCACCTGCTGCAAATGACAATAAATATGGAAGGACTGGAACTACTATATTTGTAAGTAATATTGTAATTATTGCACCAATTGGCTCTACAATTCCAGATAAAGTTCCATATGTAAATGCTTTCCATTTTGGTACTCCTTCACTTTTCAGTGGCATCGAAATTATTGCACCTTCTGGAAAGTTTTGTATTGCAATTCCTATTGATAATGCAAGTGCTCCTGCCATAGTTATTCCTGCATTTCCAATCATTGCCCCAGCAAGTGTAACTCCAACTGCCATTCCTTCTGGAATATTATGAATTGTTACTGCTAAAACAAGCATTGTTGTCTTTTTTAACTTTGCCTTTATCCCTTCTGGTTTACTTTCATTTAAATGTAAATGCGGTACCAAACTATCTAAAACTAGTAAAAATAATATTCCAACTATAAAGCCGATTGCTGCTGGAATAAATTTAAAATGTCCTAAATTGTCTGACATTTCTATTGAAGGAATTAATAATGACCACACAGATGCTGCAATCATAACGCCAGATGCAAATCCCAATAATATTTTTTCTACTTTCTCGTTCATTTTATTTTTCATAAAAAATACCATTGCTGAACCTAAAGTCGTTCCTAAAAATGGTATTAGTAATCCAAAAAATAATTGCATTTTTTCACCTCTTATTATATTTTAACCTATTTTTTTTATTATATCACTTTTTTTAATTTTTATAGTTGTTGGTCTTCCATGTGGACAAGTATATGGATTTTTTAAACTTAATAAATTTTTTATTAGATTATCTACTTCTGCCTTTTCTAAATCCATGCCTGCTTTTACAGCTGCCTTACATGCAACTGTAGCTATAAATCTTTCTTCAACATCTTTTATTGAGGTCCTTTGTTCTTCTAGCATTTCATCTAAAATGTCTAAAAAAATATTTTTGCTTTTACCTCTATATTCTAAGTCTGGAATGCCATTAATTTTAACAGTATTTTCACCAAATACATCAATTTCAAATCCTGTATTTTTAAAAAGCTCTATATTTTGCTTTACAAATTCCATTTCTTTATATGTTAGTCTTTCAACTTCCGGAATAAGCATCATTTGGCAGTTCCTACTAATATGATTTTTGTAATTATTTTTTATTTGCTCATAAAGAATTCTTTCATGCGCCGCATGTTGATCAATTAAATACAATTCTTCATCAATTTCTACTATAATATATGTTTTAAATAAAATTCCAATATATTTATAATCCACATCTCTTGTTATATCACGTGTAATTTCTTCTTTTTCTTGTTTTATATTTGTTTTATTATTTAAAAATTGATATTCATTTTCTACATAATTTTCTTTTTGTATTTCTTTTTGATCATTTCCTAAAAAATTATAATTTAATAATGACTCTTTTATTGCATGGTACATTAATCTATATATTTCTTCCTCATTTTTAAACCTTACATCCATCTTTGTTGGATGCACATTTACATCATACAAGTTTGCAGGAATTTCTAAGTTTAAAATACAAAAACCATATTTTCCAATTCCCACACCCCCTTTAAAGGCTTGGTCAATACTATTTGCTAAAATACTGTTTTTTATGTTTCTTTTATTTAAAAATATTATTTGTCCATTTCTGTTATCCCTTGAAACAAGAGTATTACCTATAACTCCTGTTACTTTCATATTGTTATATTTATAATCTACTTTTATAATATTTTCTTGTATCTGTTTTCCATATAATATATAAATTATATCTTCTATTTTTCCATTTCCTGTAGATTTAAAAACCTGCTTACCATCTATATATAATCCAAACGATATATTTGTATTTGCTAAAGCTGCTTTTTGTACCCAATTTTTTATGTATTTACTTTCTGTAGCATCTTGCTTTAAAAATTTATACCTAACTGGTGTATTAAAAAATAAATCTTCCACAATTACACTAGTTCCTGTTGACATGGCACATTCTTCTTTTTCTTGTATTTCTCCAGCTTTTGCTGTAATTTTTGTTCCAGACAACATATTTTTTGTCTTAGAAGCAAGAATAAGTTTAGAAATAGAAGCAATACTTGCCATTGCTTCTCCTCTAAACCCCATAGTATAATTATTTTCTAAATCTTCAATATTTTTAATTTTACTTGTAGCATGGCGTTCCAAGGAAAGGAACATATCATCTTGTTCCATTCCTTTGCCATTATCTACAACTTTTATAAATGTTTTTCCACCATTTTTTATTTCTATTGTTATTTTGTTTGCTCCTGCATCAATTGAGTTTTCTACTAACTCTTTTACAACATTTGCAGGTCTTTCAATAACTTCTCCTGCTGCAATTTGGTTAATAGTTAAATCATCTAATAATACAATATTTCCCATTATTCATTTCCTTTTAAACTTGTTACCATATCTATTTTTTTAACTTTTTTTGCTAACACATGTGATGAAACAAATGACACAACTAATGTTCCTATTGCTGCATAAATATATGAAAATACTTTTATATATGCATGCATATCATAGTTTTCTGCTAAAGCTGCTTTAAATATATAACTTGTCATTAAATATCCTAGTGGTAATCCAATTATAATTGAAACTATTGTTATCCAATTATTTTGCTTAATAAATATTTTCTTTATTTTTCTATCTTTAAACCCTAAAACTTTTAATGTAGCAAATTGATATTGTTTTTCTGTAAATGATAATACACCTAAATTATATATAATTACACTTCCAAGTATAGCAGCTACTACAATTAATAGTATTATCATAGATTGCATTGTGTTTAACATATTACTCATACCATCTTCTAAAGATGATTTATTTTGTATTAATTCTACACCGTCAATTTCTTTTATATTACTTAAATCATCGTTTGTATATACAGTATCTGCTTTATATTCTAATCCAAGTAATTCTAAGTATTTTCTTGTCATTTTAATATTTTGGTTTTGTGGATCACGATCCATTCCTACAATTTCGCTTTCATAATATGTGTCACTTCCATATATATGCCATGTAAGTTTATCTCCAATTTTGTACCCTTTATTTTCAGCAAGTTTTTGTGTTACATAAATTCCAGTGTCTTCTAATGTAATGTATTCTTTTTCTTTTGAGGTAAATCTTACATAATCTTTTGCATCTGTAACAAATATATTATTTGCTTCTCTTTTATCTCCATTTTTTATTTCTATTCCTAAAGTTTGTGATGTTGCATCACCATATTTTGAAGTTATTTCATTAAATTTTTCACTAGAATATCCTTCATTTAATGATAATTTATAATTAAAATTATATAAATCGTCAAATTGCCAATCTATAAAATTGTGTAATGTATCAAACATTCCAAATGCACATACTAAAATCATTGTACATCCTACAATTCCAACTAATCCCATTAGTGTTCTTGTTTTATTTCTTAAAACATCTCTAAAGTTCCATTTACTTGCAAATTTCATATTTTTAAATATTCCCTTTGAAGTAATATTTAAGCTTTTACTTTTTACTTTTGGCATTTCTTCTCTTAATGTTTCTGCAGGTGACTCTTTTAATTCACTTCTACATGTTAAGTATGTTACTAAAGATATAATTAAAACAATTATTGCTGCAACTAAGAAGCTGCTACTATCTACTGCTGCCTTTCCATTTGGAATTTGAAAATATTTCATTTCCATTCCTATAAATATATTACCAATTAGTAATGGGGCTGCAATTAAACCAGCTATTGCTGAAAATAATGATATCCAGAATCCATAGCCTACATAATGCATTGTTATTTTTCTTTTCTTAAATCCAAGTGCTTTTAATGTTCCAATTTGAATTCTTTGTTTTTTTACAACCCTTGTCATTGTTGTAATAACAGATAAAATAGCAATTAATAAGAAAAATCCTGAAAATATTCCAACATATGTTTCTCCTTCTTCAATTTCTCCTTGATATACAGAATATGAAGCTGAATCTTTTATGTCAGATACAGCTAAGGCTGATTCTACATTATTTTCTATATTTGCTTTTACACTATCTTTATTTTCTTCCCCATTTACATCAACCATAATATAATTAAATATTAAATAATCTTTGTAATTAAAGTCTTTTACATACATATCAAATATTGCTTCATCTGTTACATTCATTTTTTCCATAACGGTTTTTTTAACATAATGCTCAGGAAATTCATTTATTGACATATATGCAAAACCATAGTTTTCATGATTTGGGAATAATTCTGATTCATCTTTTACGTCATAAACATGGTCTGGTACATTTATAAGTCCTACTATTTTTTCTTCTAATGTCTCACCATCATATTTAATTTTTATTGTATCTCCAACTTTTAAATCATTGTTTTGAGCATAAAAATTATCAAGCCATACTCCAGATTTATTTACATCAAATCCTTCACCATCCATAACATAGAATTTTGATATTTTATTTTCTTCTATAAAGTTTAATTGTAAAAATCTGTCTTCTTTATATTCCATTGTACCTGTAATTGTTAATTTACGTTCTGCATCATTTACGTTTTCTATATTTTTTATTTTTTCTAAGTCATCTTTGCTAAAATTATTTCCAACTACATTTAAATCTTCTAAGTTATTTTCTCTATAAAATACTTCTGCTGTATTTATCATTCCGTCCATATAAGAACGTACTCCACCATATACTAAAACTCCTAAAAATACCATTAAGAAGATTGCTATAAATTGAGATTTATTTAGCTTGATGTCTCTAAACATTTTTTTCTTTAATTTACTCATTTTGGTCTCCTTTTTACCATTTTACTTCATCTATTTTTTTAGGGTTTTCATTTGCAACTACGCTTTCTATTTTTCCGTTTTTTACATGTATTACTGTGTCTGCTATTTCTGCAAATAAACTATTATGTGTTACAATTATAACCGTGTTTGCACCATTATTTTTGTCACATTGCTTTTTTAATAATTTTAATACATCTACTCCTGTTTTTGAGTCTAACGCGCCTGTTGGTTCATCACATAATAAAAGTTTTGGGTCTTTTGCAATTGCTCTTGCAATTGATACTCTTTGTTGCTCTCCTCCTGATAATTGGTTTGGAAATTTATTCATGTGTTTTTCTAATCCTACTGCTTTTATTGCTTCTTTACTATCTGTTCCATTTTTTACAATTTCTTTTACTAAATCAACATTTTCTAATACTGTTAATGTTGGCAATATATTATAAAATTGAAAAATAAATCCTATATTTTCAGCTCTGTAATCACTTAATTTTGAATCATTATATTTTGATATTTCTTCTCCATCAATTTTAATGCTTCCCTTTGTAGGTGAATCCATTCCCCCAATTAAATTTAATAATGTTGATTTTCCTGCTCCTGATGGTCCAAGTATTACAACAAATTCTCCTTTGTTTATAGACAAATCAATATTGTCTAGTGCTTTGAATTCTTTTTCTCCTATTTTGTAAGTTTTACTTACTTTTTTTAATTCTACTATTTTTTCCATAACTCCTCCTTACATGAAATTAATTTCATATTTCTGTACTATTATAATCATTATTATTAAAAAAGTCAATAGAATATGAAACTTTTTTCATATTCTTGACTTTTTTTATTTTACCATTTATAATATGCTTAAATTTTATGTTTTATTTAGGAGGATTTATGAGTAATAGCGATATTAGGGAACCAATTCAAAAACGTTCAATAGAAAAGAAAGAAAGAATAATACATGCTGGTTTTGACCTAATTTGTAAAAAAGGATATTATAATACCAATACAGCCCAAATTGCAAAAGCTGCTGGGGTTTCAACAGGAATTGTATATCAATATTTTAGAGATAAACATGACATATTAATAGAAGGTATTAAAAGATATTCTGATGAGATTTTTTACCCAATGTTAAATATTGCTCAAACCAAGATAGATAAAAATAATTTAGATTCAGTTATTCGTAATATGATTAATAAATTTGTTGAAAACCATAAACTTTCACAATCAGCTCATGAAGAAATAACCTCTATGACACATTCAGATGAAGAAATTGCAGAATTTTTTCACGAGCATGAATTATATATGACAAATAAAATTGCCAAAATATTAATAGAAAATGGATTTAATGAAAAAAACTTACCTGAAAAAGTTCATATTTCAATTAATTTAATAGATGACCTATGTCATGAAATTGTATATCATAAACATAAACAAATAAATTATGACATAATGATTGACTTAGTAATAAATACAATTGTTGATTTAATAAACAAATAAAAAGTGGGAAATTCCCACTTTTTATTCTACACTTTTTAAACTTTCTATCATATCTATTTTTTTCAAAATAAAATGAATTATTGCATTTACAATAAGAGAAAACAATATAGTTATTGCTGCTGAATATACATAGCTTATTGGCTCAATATTTTTTAAAAATCTAAGTTTATCAATTTCCACACTTGCAATTATTCCGTCTGTTAAAAATGTTCCAAAAACAAGTCCTAAAACCACTCCAATAATTGTAAATATAATATTTTCTTTATTTATATAATTATCAACTTCTTTATTATAAAAACCTAAAACCTTAAGT
This sequence comes from Clostridium sp. CAG:440, assembly GCA_000437215.1. Taxonomy (GTDB): domain Bacteria; phylum Bacillota; class Clostridia; order TANB77; family CAG-508; genus CAG-269. Next base: position 30,721 of record FR898653.1, on the reverse strand, counting down.
GTTGCAATTTCTCTTTGGCGCTCTGCAATATTAATATTTGCTAAATTATATAATACAACAAATGCAAGAAGTGCAGATGCAACAATTAATATAACAACAACATAATTCATTGTATTTAGCATATCACTTACCATTTTCATCATGTCTGAAATCATATTTACAGATGATACGCCTTTTATATTTAAAATTTCTTCTGACATCTTACTTTTTTGTTCATCTGTTATATCTTTATTGTTTATATAAATCATATTTGTTTTATATGTTTTTATATTTGTCTCATAAAACTGTTTTGACATATATACATAGTGTGATACATAATTTTTAACAACATAATCAACTTTAAAATTATATTCAATATCATCACTGCTGACTAATGTAACATTATCTCCTGCTCCAATTTTTAAAAATTCTGCAACTTTATCTGTTATTATAATTCCATTATCACTTAATTCTACATTTTCATTTGTTTTTGTATCTATAAGATTTATTGCATTTTTAAAATTTTCCTTATCATTTGGAATAAACATTGTTACATCAAAGTTTGCATTTTCATTTTTTAATTTCCCTGTTGCTCCATCAATTTCAACATAACTTTCAATATTTTCGTTTGAATTTATATAATTTTTTAAATCCTCTAAACCTTCTGTATTTTGAAGCATTACAGAAGAATCATATTTAAACACCCCTCCAAATTGTGAGTCTGGAATTCCAATTACAGAATCTTTAATTCCAAACCCTGTTAGCATAAGTCCTGTACATCCTGCAATGCCAACAATTGTCATTACTGCTCTTTTTTTGTATCTAAATATATTTCTCATTGTAACTTTTTTTGAAAAGTTTAATTTTTTCCATATGAATTTAATTCTTTCTAAAAATATTCTTTTTCCATTTTTAGGTGGCTTTGGTCTCATAAGGACTGCAGGCATTTGTTTTAATTCTTTTACTGCTACAATAATTGTAGCACCACCAATACAAATAAATGCTATTAATATACCAAGCATTCCAATTCCAATTTGATATGTTGCATAAAATTTGGGAATTGTATATATCATTGAATATAAAATCCATACAATATTTGGCAACAAATAGAATCCCACTGTCATACCAAGCACTCCACCAATAACACATGCCAAAAATGCATATAAAACATATTTAGAAATTATTTGTAAGTTTGTATATCCTAAAGATTTTAATGTTCCTATTTCTATTCTTTCTTCTTCTATCATTCTTGTCATAGATGTTAAGCTAATTAAAACTGCAACTAAATAAAATATTAATGGAAACATTTTTGATATATTTGACATTGTTTTTATTGCATCAAATATATTTGTATAACCAGTATTATCTTTTCTATCTTGTATATACCACTTAGCTTTTTCTATTTTTGATATCTCATCTTTTGCATCATTTAATTTTGTTTTTGCTTCCTCTAACTTTTCATTTGCTTCTTTTCTTGATGTTTCTAGTTTTTGCTCGTTTTCTAAAATCTCACTTTTAGCTGTTTTTATTTGTTCTTTTCCTTTTTGTATTTCCTGTTTTGCCGACTTTATTTGACTTTCAGCTTTAGACTTATTTTGTTTTAATGTTTGCTCATTATTTTGTATTTCTTGGTTTGCCTTATTAATTTCAGTCTCCCCATTTGTTATTTGAGTTTTGGCTGTATTTAATTTTGTTTCTATATCATTTTTACTACTTTCTAGTTGTTTTTGTTTATTTTGAGTCTCTAAAATTATTGCATCAATTTTTGTTGTATCTTGGTTTGCCTGAATTAAAACTTGTTTTTTAGCATTTAATTGTTGAATGGAATTTTTACAAGTTGTTATTGCATCATCTAGTTTGCTAATTGCCTCTTGAGATTGTTTAGTATTTTTTTCTAATTCCTGTTTTGCATTTTGCAATTGTTCTGATTTTGTTTGTATTTGCTTTTTTGCTTCTTCAATTTTATCTTCGGCTTCTACAAATTGTTTTTTTGTACTTTGTTCTTTACTTGAAAGCTCTTTTTCCGATTTTTGTAATTTAGCCTCTGATGTAGCAATTTGCTGTTTTGCATTTTTTATTTTTGTATCTGCTTCATTTAGCTCATTTTCTACCTTTTGTTTTTGATCATTATACTCTTGTGTAGCATCATTTAACTTTCCTTGAGCCTTATTTACAAGTTCATTATATCTTGCATCTTGCCTTTGCTCTTTTATATTTTCTACTTCTTGTTTTGCATTTTCTATTATACTTATATAATCATCACTATTTGTTACTACATTATTTGCGTTGCTTACTTTTACTCCTATTTCTGTATAATAATTAGTATTAATTACTCCATCTTTTACATATATAAAATATGATATGTTTCCACTTCCTATAGATGTATTTCCTCTTTCATTTGATATGTATAATGGTGACTCTACAATTCCAACAATTTTAAATTCCTTCTTTGTAAATATTGGGTTTTCATCCTCATCTTTATCTTCATTTTCTAGTACAATTGTTTTACCAATAAAATCATTTGGATTTTGTACTCCAACATATCCTTCATCAAGCAAGCATTCATCATTATTTTGTGGCATATTCCCATTTATTAGTGATGGTAAATTTATATTTTCATTGTATTCAATTACTTTACATATTTTTTCTTTCTCATCTATTTTTGTTATTGAGTCTTTTGTTTTTATTCCATATGCTCCATCTATTTGCTCTAATTTGTTTAAAGCCTCTATATCATCATCTGTTAGTCCTAATGTTGAAATTATATTTATATCTTGCATTTTATTTTGTCTTGCATATTTATCTAAACTGGCTAGCATATCTGGGCTTGTAGCAACAAGGCCTGCAAAAAATCCAACACCTAAAAAAGCCATAACAAGAATTGAAAAAAATCTTCTTCTGGTTTTTATTATTGCTTTTAAGTTATTTTTTACAAGTGATTTTTTCATTTATTTTCCCTTCTTTTTATATTTTGTCTATTATATATTACCATTAATTTAAAAAAATTCCAACTAAAAATTCATAAAATAACATTAAAAAACTTAAATAAAGAATAACATTGTTTTTTCTTTATTTAAGTTTTTTATTTACATTATAACATTTATGTTATATATATTTCTTGTTCCATCTAATTTTATATTATTTTCAACTTCGTTTCCATTTAATAGTATTTTTGTTATTCCAGTATTTTTTCCATTTGGATTTTCTACTTTTATATTATATATGCTTTCTTTCCATTGATATTTTATAGTATATTCTTTCCAACTGTTTGGAATACATGGCTTAATTTTCAAAATTCCTTTTTCAACTTTCAAGCCTAATATATATTCAATTCCTGTTTTATAATACCAACTAGATGAACCTGTATACCATGTCCAGCCACCTCTTCCTGCCAAGTTTCCTTCTCCATATATATCTGCTGGTATTACATATGGCTCAACCTTGTATTTGTTAGCAGAATCTTTTGTTCTACTGTGCTCTATTGGATTTATCATTTTATATAGTTCTAGGGCTTTGTTTCCAAATCCTAGTAATGTTTGTGCAATAATTACCCAGCAAGATGCATGTGTGTATTGACCACCATTTTCTCTTACACCAGGTAAATATGCTTTTATATAACCAGGTTTTAGCTTACCCTTTTCAAATGGGGGATCAAGTAATTTTATGATTCCAGCATCCTTATTTACTAAATGATTTTCCAAGCTCTCCATTGAAATAAACTTTTTATCATTATCAGCGGCATTTGAAATAACACCCCAACTTTGAGCAATACTATCAATTCTACACTCATCATTGTCCATACTTCCAAGCCAATTGCCATCATCCATAAAAGCTCTTTTAAACCATCTACCATCCCAAGCAACTACATTTAAAGCCTTTTTTAAATTTAAATTTATCATTTTATATTTATTGGCTAATTCTATATCTCCTTTTTCTTCACAAATAGGAATAAAATTATCTAAAATATAATACATGAAAAATCCGAAGCCATACACTTTCGCCTTTTCCTTTATTACCAACCGTACTAAATCCATCATTCCAATCCCCAGAACCTATTTTAGGAAGACCATGTTCACCAAAATTTAAAGACTTTTCAATTGCTTTTTTACAATGATCATAAATACTTTCTAAAACATCAGATGGCAAATATACATCATATTTTTCATCTTGACCATCTGCAAGTTCTTGGCCTGTAATATACTTTGTTTTTATGTCTAAAATGTTTTTATCTCCTGTAAACAAAATATATTCAATAGTTGCAAAAACAAGCCATAATAAATCATCAGAAAATTTAGTTCTTATTCCCTTTTTTGTTTCTTCATGCCACCAATGTTCTACATCACCTTCTAAAAATTGATGCTTACTATGCTTAATTATTTGATTTTTTAATAAATCTGGGTCCAAATATTTTAATCCAAACGTATCTTGCAGTTGGTCTCTAAATCCATATGCTCCCCCAGACTGGTAAAAGCCTGTTCTTCCAAGTAGTCTGCTTTCTATAGTTTGATATGCTAGCCAACCATTTAAAATTATATTTACAGACTCAAGAGGTGTATATACTTGAATTCTTCCTAAAAGTTCTTTCCAATAACTTTTTACATCATTTAGCTCTTGCTTACAATTTGGTATTTTGCTATATTTATAAGACATGTTTTTGCAGTCAATAATATTATCTTCTGCGCCTAATAATATAGATATTTCCTTTTCAGAAAAGCTTTCAACTTCTATTTCTATTTCATAACAAATACAGGTATTTTGACCAAGTGAATTTTCATTATTTAAACTAACTTTTTTTATTCCATCTGGATTTTGTATTCCACCTTTCCCAAAAAAGAAATTTTTATTTCCTGTATATGATTTTATTTTTTCACTACATGAAACATATGCAATTGATTGTAGCAATTCACTTAAATACATATTTTTTGCAAGAATAATATTATTATTTTTATCATAATCTAAGTTAATATAACCATTAGATTTTACACCATCTTCACCCAATACTGGCTTTGTATAATAAATTAATTTTAATCTTTTCTTTGCTTGTGTTGTATTTTTTAATTTTAAAATTTGAACCTTTATACTATCTTCTTTTGGCACAAATACCTCTAATTCCTGCTCTATTCCATCACTTTTGTGTATATATTTTGCATAGCCAAATCCATATATTACATTATAATTTTTGTCATCTGGCATTGGATTTAAACCAAGTGACCAAGTTTTTTTGGTATCTATATCTTTTAAATATATTGCCTCTGGCGGAATGTCATAATTTGCACTGTTTTCCCAGCTTGTAATTCTATTTAATCTACTATTTTTATACCAAGTATAACCTCCCATACTTTGTGTTACAAGTGTTCCAAACTTTTCGTTTGCTAAAATGTGGCTCCATACTGTAGGAAGTCTATTTTGTTTATTTGCCTTTATTAAATATTCTTTACCATCTTTAGAAAATCCACCATATTCATTGTAATATTTTATATCTTCTACATTTTGCATAACATCTATATCTTCATTAGATTCTTCAGTAATTACTGGCATTTGCTCTTCTTGTCCTATTTCTTTATAGTTTTCTAAATATTCTTCTTCTATTTCTTTTAAATTATTTGTAATTCCACCTTTTTTGCCATCTATTATTATTGAAGAAACAAAGTTTATTAGTTCTATATCATTTCTTTCCATTTCTGCAACAGAAAGAGTAAAAATCCCACCTTTTATATTTTTTAAATATGCCATCTGACTATTTAAAATTGCACCTTCAATTTCTTCTTTTACATAGTTCTCATAACTATATTTTTCTTCATCTAAAATAACAATATCTACTAAAACATTCTTTGTTTTAAAGTATTCATATGCCTTTAACACTTCTTTTACAACATAACTTTCATTTGCATCATTTATTTTAACCAAAATTATTGGAAGATCTCCAGAAATTCCATATTTCCATAGTTCAGATTGATTAAATGTTTTGTTTTTATATTTTTTTAAATATAAACTTTTTGCTGGGTTTTGAAAAATAATATATGATAGCATTTTTTGATAATTGTCTATATCTTTACCTTTTATTCTTAAATATCTACTTTCCGCTTCTACTCTTGCTTTTGATAGTTCAAATGTCTTTTTTACATTTTCTTCTATTTTGTATTTTTCTAAATTATAAATTGCTTTTTCTTTATCAAAATTTGCAGATAAAATTAAGTCTATATTCTTTGTTTCATTTGGCTTTATTTTTATTATTCTTTTAAATGCTATAACTGGCTCTGTTACAAGTCCTAACTTTTTAGAAAATGGTATTGAATTTTTTATCATATTTGGAATATCTAAATTTCCCCTGCCAAGTAATTTTTCTTTATCTATTTCATATTCTAGTTCATGTTCTTCTTGTCCTGATTCAAAAAGTGAACTTGCAAGATAAGGTTCTTGATCATCTTCTTTTCTTTCTTTTCTTTTTACTATTAAAATATTTTTTTCTTCATCATAATCAAATTTTAAAAATAAATTGTTAAATGCTGGATGAGCATATTCTTGTGCTTTTGTTGATAATACCGGTTCAAAATATGAACTTATTTCAAGTATTTCTTCATCATTTCCTATATTTTCTAAACTTAGTCTTCTTATTTCTACAGGTTCATTACTATCTACTGTTATTGTAACTTTGCTTTTAATATTTCCATATCTTATTTTAGTTTCATCTTTATCTGGCATAAAGCTTGTTTCATAATTTACCTTTTTTAAATCATTTTGTGGATAATTTGTTGTCCAAATATCTTTTGTTTTTATATTTTTTACATAAAAATATATACCTTGCATATAATCATCTGTTACTTTAAATCTATTTATATACAAGTCTTTATATTTACTAACACCTGCTCCTTTTTGGTTAATTCCTATTGTATAATTTTCGTTTGAAATTATATTACTTCTTATTAGTCTTTCATCTACTTTTTGGTATGTGTTTATAATATAATCTTCATAATCTAAATATTTTAATTTTTCTACTTTTTCTTTATCTTCTTTAGTTACTATATATTTTTCTGGTTTTCTTTCTTGTAATAGAACAGATACAGCTTCAATTTCTGGGTTTTTCATAAATCTTTTTTGCAAAACATTGTTATTAAATAAATTGTTTATAGATAGTAAAATTAACCCTTGATGATGTGCCATATACGTTTTTACTATGCTTGCCCTTTCATTTTTTTCCACTCTTTGTGGTGTAAAATCTATTGATTCATAAAATCCATATTTATCTTTTGCACCATATTGTTCCATTAGTTTTAAGTTTTTTACAACCTCTTTTGATTTTTCATTTATGGCTAAAACACTTCCATAACTAGAAACAACAAATTCATCTGCAAGTCCTCTTTTAAGTCCAAGCCATGGAACTCCAAATGCTTTATACTGATAATTTGAATGTAAATCTTTTAAGTTAAAAGCAGCTTCCGATATTCCCCATGGTAAATTTAGTTTTTTTGCATATTCAATTTGACACATTTCCATAAACTTACAAGATTCATCTAATAAGCTCCCCTCATATTTAGGTATATTTATATTTGGCATTAAATATTCAAATGCAGTTCCAGACCATGATACAAGTCCACTATAGCCATTTAATGTAGTAATTGTTCTACTTAAATTTTTCCAATGTTTTACTGGAACATCTTTTTTAGCTATCGCAATTAAACTTGCTTGTCTTGCCTCTGATGCTAATAAGTCATAATAAGAGTCTGTTAGTCTATTATCTTCTATATTAAATCCTATTGAAAATATTTGATGTTCATGATCGTAAAGTGGTGAAAAATCAGTATTTTCTATCATATTATTTATTATTAATAACAAATTATCTATTTTTTGTTCTAAAGCTTCATTTTCTATTTTTATATTTTCCAAAAATGTTTTTACAACAAACAAATATCCTACAAAATTCCCACTATCTACTGTTGATATATATCTTGGAATTAGCGGTTTTTTTGTCTTTGTATTATACCAATTGTAAAGATGCCCATTCCATTTTTCTAAAGTTTGCACATTTGTTAATATATTATTTAAAAGATCAATACATCTTTTAATATCTATAAATTTTAAATCATATGCAGAAATAACTGCAAGTAATGATAATCCAATATTTGTTGAAGAAGTTCTTGATACTATTTTTTCTTTTCTATCTTCTTGATAATTGTCTGGTATTAAAAAATTGTTTTTTTCATTCAAAAACTCATCAAAAAATTGCCATGTTCTTTTTGCAATATCTATTACATAATCTTTTTCTTGTTTGTTTAATCTTTCTATTTGTGTTTTTTTCTCTTTTTCCTTACTAATTGTACACATTATATATGGTGTAATTATCCATAAAATTCCTAAAACTAATGTAAAAATATTTTTATATAATAAATATATAAATATTGCAAATAGTACATTAATTATCATTTGTTTGTAATAAGAAATCACATCTGTTTTTGATTGTTTTTCTGCCTCTTCAGACGTTGTCCATTCTAGCAGATGTTTTTTAGAAATTAATACTCTATAAATTGTTTTTCCTATTGATTTTGTTGAAATAAATGCCTTGTATGGTAAACATCCTAAAGTTAAAATAAGTCTACAAAAAGCTCCCTTAATTCCAGATATTCTTGGCAAAAAATCTTTTTGCTTTTTTTCTCCTTCTTTTTTAAAAATTATTTCATTTATTATTTCAAGCAAAAATGGCATTAAAAATGAAACATATATTAACGCTATAACTCCTACTGTTTTTACATTTAATGCATTTTTTAAAATAATTAAATATATAAAAGAAATAATTATTGAAATTTCTAAAAGACTTCTTCTTAAATTATCAAATATTTTATATTTTGAAAGTAAATTTAATGGATTTTTTATTTTGCCATCTTTTGTCTTTACCCTGTTTTTTAACCAGCCTGCAATTTGCCAATCTCCTCTTATCCATCTTGAAAGTCTTGCCATAAAACTTAAATATTTGCAAGGATAGCCATCCATTAGCATAATATCTGTTGCAAGTCCACATCTTAAATAATTTCCTTCTAGTAAATCATGACTTAACACTGTATTTTCTGGGATTGTATTTTTCATAACTTTAGAAAATGTTTGAATGTCATATATTCCTTTTCCTGTAAATATTCCTTCTCCAAAATTATCTTGATAAGTGTCAGAAATTGCATTTGTATAGGAGTCAATTCCTCCAGATCCTGCAAATATTTTTGTAAATAAATTTTTATAGCTTATATTTAAATTAATTCCAACCCTTGGCTGTATTATTCCATAACCATCTACAACTATATTTTTCTTTTCATCTATTATTGGTTTATTTAAAATATGTGCCATGGCACCAACTAATTGAAATGCAGACTCTAAAATTAGGTCAGTATCTGCGTCAAGTGTTATTACATATTTTAGATTTTCTATTTTGCAATTTTCTTCAAATGTATTTACTTTAAATGTATTGTTTTTTTGGCCTAATATATATTCATTAAATTCATTTAATAATCCCCTTTTTCTTTCCCAACCTAAATAACTATTTTCTTTACTATTCCATATTCTATTTCTATATACAAAAAAGAAAATAGGATTATCTTTTTTATTATATTTTTCATTCAAAACCTGAACTTGTCTTAGTCCTTCTTCCACTACTTGATTGTCAAACTTTTCATCTTTGTTTTTACTTTGTGAGCAATCTCCAAGCAATGCAAAATAAAGATTTTCAGATTTATTTGCTATATAATAAACCTCTAATTTTCTCATTAATTCCTTTACTTTTTCTTTGCTTTTTAAAATTGTTGGGATAACAACTATAGTTCTATTTTCTTCATCAATTCCATTAGATAAATCAATTTTAGGAATAAGTTTTGGCTTTACAATTTTGTTTAAAATATATTGTACTACCTGAATTATAATCTCACTTACTGGTATTAATATTAAAACAAAACTTAAAATTTTAAGCCAAATACTTTTTACATTTAACATAGATGATACACCAATTGATATAACAATTGTAAAAAGTAAAACTGCTAATACATATACTTTGGTCTTAGCATTTTCACTCATTTTTTTACTTGCTTTATAATTTAAAGCTTCATACAATTCATTTATACCATTATCTATTAAATAATAGCCTATATGACTTTGCTTTGTGCCAATATCATGTAATTTTGCAAGCTCTAAAGTTTTTTTTGCAATATAAATTTCAGATATTTTGGTTTTAGTAGAAATTTCTTTTATTTTATTTCTATAATATGCTTTTGTATTATGCTCCATTTTAATATACACATTAGCTGGATCTTCATTTAAAATTTCCTCTACCCCGTTTAACTTTTGAAAAATTTCTAAGAAATCAATTCTTTGAATTTCCTTAATGCTTGTTATATAGTTACTAATTAAAACTTTTTTAATAGCAATGTCAAAATGTTCTTTTTTTATTACATCAGATACACTACTTCCTGAAATTTCAACAGTTTCCTCTAATGCCTTTAAATAACTTACACCTTTTTTCCCATATCTTTTTAAAGTATATGACATATATTCAATAAACGGATATTTCATATCTTGAAACACTGTTTTTGTTAAATTAGATGTGTTTTTAAATTTTATATCAGCTTTATCTTTATTTTCAATAAGCCTTTCTACAATGTTTTCAACCTTATACTTTTGAATTTGAGCACTATAAATTTTTTCACAAACATCTTTTATAGAACTTATAATTGCTATTTGCAAAAAAACGCCAATATTCCATATTTCATCCATATTTAATGTTCTTTTTTTCTGATAACTTTCAATGTATCTTTCTAAATCTTCTTTTTCTATCTTTCCTTCAGTATAGGCAATAATCTCAAAAGCAAGTACATATATTCTTGCAAAACCTTGGTAAGGTCCATTTGCAATCCCTAAAAAATTAACATATTTAGAAACAGTTAAATCTTCTTGTATTTGCTTTACAGTTTCTTCTATAATATAAAAATTATCTAAAATCCATTCCCCTGCAGGATGAATAGTAATTCCAAGTTTAACATGTTCATTTAATAAATTATAAACTTCTTTAATAAATTTATAATTTTCTATCATATCTGGTACTGGATAAGTATCTTTTTGTGACTTTGGTTTTAAATTATGATCTGTCGCAATTTTTTCTAAGTGGCTCTCCAATTGCCTTTTATCAAGCAAAGTACCATTTAGCCTTAAAGCTTTTTTTATATTCAAAAAATTTCCACTCCTTTAATATGTTTTACACATATTTTCTACAATTTGTGGAAATTTTATACATGTTAAAAAAAATTAGACATTGGGACGGGGTTTTTGTCTTAACCTTTTTGAGACTTTTCATAATTACACATATATTTATAAAAAGCAAATATTATTAAAAATCAAATTTTAGAATTGAAAATAATTGAGTTAGAAATTTTTATATTAATTTTATGGAAAGAGTTCATCTCCTGATGGAAGGGTGCCATAAAATTAATTTAAAATTTCTTCGATAATTATTTGAACGATAAAATTTTATTTTTAATAACATTTGCTTTTTTATTTACTAATTGTGAAATATTAAAAAGTCCCAAAAAGGTTAAGACAAAAACCCCGTCCCAATGTCTAAGCTTCTCTTCTCCAATAAAATAGGTATTGTTGTGCTATGCCTGATAAGTTTCCAAATTTTTCTTTTGCTAAGTTTTCTATTTTCTTTTTGCTTACTTTTTCTTCATTTTCCTCTTTTATATATAAGTCATTCATTACTCTTCTAACCCAAACATCTATTGGAAATACGTCAAATCTTTTTAGTTCGGAAAATAATAATATACAATCTGCAACTTTAGGACCAACACCAGAAAGTTTTAATAATTCTTCCCTTACTTTTAATGTATCTTTTTCTTCTTTTAAATATTCAAGGTCTATTTCTTTATTTAAAATCATCTGTGTTGTTTCATATAGTCTTATATCTCTAAATCCCAGGCCCAATTTTCTGTATTGTTCTATTGTTACATCTTTTAATTGATTTACACTTGGAAATGTATAATATTTATTGTTGTTCCATATTATTTCATTTCCATATGTTTTTGATAGTTTTTCTATTATGCCCTTAATTCTTGGTATATTGTTATTTGCTGATATTATGAATGATATTATTGTTTCCCATAAGTCCTGATTTAATATTCTAATTCCTTTTCCATATTCTATGCTTGTTTTCATGTTTATATCTACTTTTGATAGAGTTTTTTTTATGTTCTCATAATCTCTTTCCAAATCAAAATAATAAGTAACTACATTTTTTATATCCCCACTACATATTCCCTTAAAGTAAACATCTTGTCCTTGTTTTTTTACATTTATTACATTTTGTTTAAAAACACCTGTATAGCTCTCATCACTTTCTTTGTTCCATCTAAAGCATTGACCGCAATCAAATATGTCTTTTAGTTCAAATGATTTTGCATTTTTTAAAATATATTGCTGTTCTTTCATATTTTTACCTCTCACTCTTTTTGTTTGTTTATATTAGTTTTATTTTTATCAATTTACATTCTAAATCTAGTATAGCATAAATTTAAACATATTAAAATATTTTTCTAATCAATTTTAAAACCAAGTCCTACCACTTCCCTTGAATTTGTAATTATTATAAAACTTTTAGGGTCTATTTTTCTTGCTGTATCTTTTACCTTAGAAACATCGCCTCTTGCAGCAGCACACATAAGAACTAACTTTTCCTCATTAGTGTACATGCCTTTTCCATATAAACCAGTAGTACCACGTTTTATATTTTTTCCAATTTCTTTTGCAATTTCTTCATTTTTATCTGAAATTATAATTAATAATTTAGTAAAATACACCCCCTCAAATATAATATCTATAATTTTCCCCATAATATATATTGCAATTGCAGAATATAGACCTACTTCTATTTCTTTAAAAAATAATACATTTAATGTAACTATTATTATATCAATAATTACAATCATATTTCCAACTCTTATACTTGGGTTAAACCCCTTTATTATATTACTTAATAAATCTGAACCTCCTGTAGAGGAACCTACTTTTAAAATAATAGCTGTTCCAAGTCCTGTAATTATTCCACCATAAACACATGCCAAAATTCTGTCTTCTGTTAATGGTTTAAATTTATCCAAAATATCAATAAAAATAGACAAACTTGCAGTTCCTAATAAAGACTTAATAAAAAAACTTTTTCCGCAATTTGTATATTGCCAAAATAAATAATGGAATATTTAAAATCATTATTGTTGTTCCCATTGGAACTTTTAACAAATAATAAAATATTGTTGCAACACCTGCAAATCCTCCAGATGATAATTGATTTGGCAATAAAAATGAGGCAGTTCCAACAGCCATAAAAAAAGCACCAACAATTGTTCCTGATAATTCAATTACTATTTTTCTAAAATTAAACTTTTCTTCTAAATGCATAAAAATCACCAATATTAATATTTGTAAATATTGGTGATTTTATACTTTCTTAGTTTTCATATATTTGAATTACTTCAATTTTAGATTTTCCTTGCTTTATATTTTTGTCTTGTTTTACAATCAAATCAACATTATATAATTCATTTAATTTAATTACATTTTCTTTTTTATGTCCAATTACATTGTTTATATCAATTGGATTTACAGTTACTTCAACCTTTTTAGCTTTTACATTTAATTTTTTTATTTTTGAAACAATTGCATCATACCACATACCTGATTCAACAAGCTGTCTAAAAGCTGGGTGATAAGGTCCTGCTACGACCTCACTTTTACTATTTTTTGGATCTGATATTTCTTCTGTATTTTGCAATCCAACTCTTATAACATTAATATTTTTTTCGTCAAATATTCTAACAAGTTCTTTACAAATTTCAACAGCCTGTACCACAGATAATGGTTCATATGTTCCATTTTCATATTCTTGTTCTAACTTTGTATTTTTTACAACTAAAACAGGGTATATTCTTACCATTTTTGGTTTTAGTTTTACTAAAGCTTTTGCTGTATTTATTTCATCAGCACGACTACTTTCTGGAAGTCCAACCATCATTTGATGTCCTAATGTAAAGCCATTCCATCTAATTAATTTAGAAGCTTTTTTTACATCTTCAAAATTATGTCCTCTATTTGCTCTTTTTAGTACATAATCATTAGCAGATTGAACTCCAAGTTCTATTGTTTTTACTTTATATTTTTTTAGTCTTTTTAATATAGTTTTATTAATATAGTCTGGTCTTGTTGATACTCTAATACTATCTACTTTTTTATTTTTTATATATTCATATGCAAGACCCAATAACTCTTCTTGTTGTTTTTCTTCAATTGCTGTAAAACTTCCTCCAAAAAAAGCAATTTCTACTAAGCTATTTTCTTTATTTATACTTTTTAGGTGTGTTTCTATTATATTTTTAGCCTCTTGCCTTGTCATATTTTTCTTTTGACCACTTATTGACTTTTGATTACAAAATATACAATCATTTGGGCACCCTAAATGTGGCACAAAAATTGGTATAACATACTGTTTTTTCATTAATACACCTCCTAAGAATTATAAACTTTCTATAGCATTATGTGCAGCATCCATTTGTGCCAACTTTTTGCTTTTTCCAGTTCCTACTGCAAGTTTTTTACCATTACATCTTACTTCCATTTCAAATCTTTTATCATGGTCTGGTCCTGATTCGTTTAATAATATGTATTCTATTTTTACATCTCCATGTATTTGTAGCTTTTCTTGTAAAACTGTTTTATAATCCTTTTGACCAACATGTTTTGTCGCAAGTTCTATTTCATTTTTTAAATTTTCTATAATAAATTTTTCTGCAACTTTAAGTCCTCCGTCTATATACATTGCAGCAATTACAGCTTCTACACTATCTGCAAGTATAGCTGGTCTTTCTTTTCCACCAGATAATTTTTCAGACTTACCAAGATTTAAGAAATCACTAAAATTATGCATTTTTGCAATTTTATATAAACTTTGTTCACATACAACCTGTGCTCTAACTTTAGTCATTTCTCCTTCTTTTAAATTTGGATAATTTTTAAATATATACTTACTAGATATAAATTCTAAAATGCTATCTCCTAAAAATTCCAACTTTTCATTGCTTTCCACATTGTTTTCATATGCATATGATGTGTGGGTCATTGCTTTATTTAATAAACTCTCATCTTCAAATTGATAACCTATATTTTTTTGTAATTCTTGTTTTTTCATACATTTTCCCCTCCCTTCTACAGGTAATATTATATACCATTTTTATAAATTTGCAAGCAGTTTATTTAAAAACTGCCAAATTAATATGTTTTAACATTTTTTTCTATAGACATATTTTGTATTATATTATATAATATTGTTGGAAAGTTTTATTGAAAGGAGAATTAGTAGTGGTAACTGAAAAAGAAACATTTAAAAATGAAAAAGCAAATTCACTTCCTGATGCATTTAAACAGTTAGAAGCTGCCCGCATGCATTACACTGAAGAATTGCTAACACATCCAAAAAAGCATAAAAAAAATAAACACAAATCTTACAATGTATATTACTCTGGTTCTTCTAAATCATCAAAGAAAAATAAATCAATAAATCAGGATAAGCTATCATTTAAGCAATGGTTAGATTACAGAATAAATAAACTTAGGTATGATAAAGATGAAATTAAAAAACTATGCTTTATTACCTCTGGAATATTTGCTGTATGTATAACATTGGCATCTACAAACTACATATTTGCTCAATACAATAAAGAAGAAGAAATTAAACAAAAAATTGCTACAAATGTATTTGAAACAAATAGTGAATCTCTAAACCTTGATAAAATAATAATAGATAATGTTGGTATTAAAAAATCAAAAGCAATTGTAAATGATGAAGAACGTGAAGTTGCATTTGAAACAAAAAAACAAGATAACCCTAATTTGCCAAAAGGAGAAGAAAAAGTATCACAAGAAGGTAAAATTGGAAAAAAACTTGTTAACTGTATAAAAACATATCAAGATGATGAATTTGTAGATGAAAATATATTAGAAGAGAAAATAGTTGAAGAACCAATAACACAAATTATAGATGTAGGAACATCAGAATTTTTAGCAAAATACCAAGTTCACATTGGTGACAAAATGTATGTTACTGAAAATTTAAGCTTAAAAGAAAAGCCAGAAGACACATCAAACAATTTATGTATTATTTTAGCAACACTAGACGTTACATTACAAGAATTAAATGATGAATGGTGTAAAGTTACATATGAAAGTTATACAGGTTATGTTAAATCTTCATTATTAACATCAGAAGCTGTAACACCTGGTATAGGAGAAAAAAATAGAGTCCAAAAAATACGTAGCACATTAGATGCAAATATGTCATTAAATAAGCCAAGTGGACTTACATTAGAAGATTTCAAAAAAATTCTTAGCAATAATGCAAGTGACACGAACAAAATATTTGAGCAAAACGCCGAAGTGTTTTACAATGTAGAACAAAAATACAATATAAATGGAATTTTTTTAGCATCTATGGCAATACATGAAAGTGGATGGGGATCATCTAAAATTGCCAAAGACAAGAAAAATTTATTTGGATTTGGCGCATATGATAGAAGTCCTTATGATTCTGCTGTAACATTTGCAACATATGAAGAAGGAATTGAAACAGTTGCAAAATATTTAGTTAAAAATTATATAAATGAAAAAAATGCTAAAATATATAATAATGAAACTGCAACAGGAACATACTATAATGGTCCAACACTTGTTGGAATAAGCACCAGATACTGTACAGATAAAGATTGGCCAACTAAAGTATATAAATATATGAACTATTTATATGAAAGACTTTAGTACCAAAAAGGAGTTAACATGAGATTAAAAATAAGAGTAAAAAACGAAAAAAAAGCTTTAATAATTTCATTTATATTTATAATTGCAATAATTTTTCTTTATTGCAATTATGTTTTTTCCCCAATTTTACAATATGTTTCTTATACAAATCAAATAGAAAACTTTGCAAAAAATAATAGTGAACCCATATTTAAAATAGGAAAAGTTGTTTTATATAGTAGTGCAGATGCTGTTGATAGCAGTGAAGGTGAAATTCTTAGAGACTTAGATATAAGCCAATATACAGATATTGCAATATATATTGATAATAAATCATATATACAAGATTTAAGCAATAAAAATACAGTAAGCGAGCTTTATATCGACAGCATAAAAATAAATTTAAATTCAAACAAAGGTGCACAATCATTAAACTATAAAAATCCTTTCAATTTTGGAAAGTATAGTGACTATGATGAAAATAAATCAAGAATTGACTTTAATATATTACACACAAATCAAGACAATGAACAAAATGATTTCTCAAATCCAACCTTTTTTACAGATTGTTCAAACCCTATAACTCTTAGCTATCTTAACAAAAATGTAAAAAAGAATTGTGAAATAACAAAAAATAATGAAACAGTAGATTTTAATGGAAAACTTTTAAAATTGGCTAATATTCCTATTTCTGATATCTCATATAATTTAAATTTTAAAATCCATTTAAAAAATAGTTTAGAACAATCATTTGTGTATAATGTTGACCTTAATATGCCACTTAAAGACAAAAATAGCAGTATTTATGATGGTTATATATTAAGTTATAAATATAATTCTAAAAACCCATATTATTTTATTAAAGAAAACTAAAAACAGGGCTCACACCCTGTTTTTTAATCTTCAAAAAAATTAATTATATCATTATTTAAATATTTTTCTGTATCAATTCCTTTTGCAGCTCTTTTAACTTTTGTAGAACCAACAGATTTATAAATATTATTATCATATTTTTCCATAACAGGTTCATATGTATATACTGTAGCTGCCTTTGGCTTTTCATATTCTGTTTTGATTTGTTTTTGTGTTTGATTTTGCATATTTAAAATAGCATTTTTTAATTTTTCGTCAAATTCATCTTGCATTTGTTTTAATTTCTTTTGAAGTTTTTTATCATATTCATTTTGCATTTTGCTAACAATACTAGAAATTAACGCACCGTTTCCTTCTTGCATCTTTTTTAACTGATTATTTATTTCTTCTTCATTTTGTATTTGAAGTCTAGCTAATCTTTCATTTAATACATTTCTTGTATCTTTTTTTAGTTTTTCCACTTCTTTATTTAATACAGAAACTACCTGACCATTTACACCTTCTAATTGTTCATTAATTATTTCTTGATTTTGTAATTTTATATTATTTAATTGTTTTGTAAATACCTTATTACTTTTTTCTTGCATGTTTTTAACTTTGGCTTCAAGTAAACTATCATTTTTTTCTTGGACAATTTTTAATGTATTTTGTGCCTCTTTAGAAATATTATTTGCAATATTATCATTCAAGCAATTTACTTCATCTTTTAAAGCCAAAAATTTCTCATTAAAACCTGCTTCTGTATTTTGCGCATATTCTTTACTTTTCGCATCTATAAGTTCTAATTTTTCTTGTAATTTTAATGCATTTTCATCAATTTTACCATTTATTTCTTCTATGGTTCCTTGATAATTTAATTTTTTCATTTCTTCTGCTATAGCAAGTCCATATCTTTCTTCAGATACCTCTAATCTTTCTTCTACTGCAATTGCCAAATTTTTATACTTTCTAGAATTATCTTCTTGAGCTTTTTCTAGTTTTTCTATTTTTTCATTATATTCTTGTATGCTTTCTTTATTTTTTGCATTTTCCTCATTAAAGCCCTCTATTTTTTGTTCTAGTATAGCTTGTTTTCCTTCAAATTCTGTAATAATCTTATCATTGTTATCTATTTTATTTTGTATATTTTCTATTTTGTTTTTAACTTCTTCTTGTAACTTATTTGCCTTATTATCAATAGTTTCTTTATTTTCAGTTTTGATTCCATTAATTTTATTTTCTAGGTTTTCTTGAAGTTTTTTAAGTTTTCCTTCTGTTTCATTTTTAGAACTTTCTAAAACATCTTCTAGTTTTGCTTGAACGGCTTCAATATTATCTTTTTGTTTAGTTTCTATACTATCTATTTTGCTTTGTATTTCTTCTTGTAATTTATTTATATTTTTTATTTGTAAATCTTGATTACTATACTTTTTATTTAATTGTACTATTTCATTTTGTTTTTGTTTGTCATTATTTTCAATTTGTTCAATTTTTGTAACAAGTTCTTCTTGCTTAGAGTCTATTGTTTCGAACTCAGCTTTAATATCTTCTATTCCTCTTTGATTATTTTCAATACCATTTAATTGTTCTTGTTGATTATATTGTATTTTTTCAATTACATTTATTTTTTCTTCGAAATTATTTAATTGACCTTCACAGTTTTCTTTTAAGTTTACTATTAAATCTTCTTGTTTTTGATTACTAACATTTATCTTTTCTTCTTGAGAATTTTGTAATTTTTCTATTACATTCATTCTATCTTCAAAAATATTTAATTGTTTTCCAAAGTCAGATTTTATATTTTTAACTTCTTTTTGATAATTTTCATTAAAGTGATTAATTAGTTCTTTTTTTGTTTCATTATTTTTTTCTAATTCTTCTATTTTTTGTCCATAATTATTTAGTTCTATTTCTTGTGCTTTTAACAAATCCACCATTGTACTTGATTTTGCTTTTTGTTTTTCAAGTTCCTGGTCTATATTGTTTATTATAGTTATATTTTCATTTTGTATTTGTTCTATCTTTTCTACTTGTGTATAAACCTCATTTACTTTTTTAGTATTTTCATCTATTTTACCAATTTTTTCTCCTTGGCATATTTGTATTCCTTCTATTTGACTTAATTTTTCTTCTGATTTTTTTTGATTTTCTCTTAATTCAGAAAATCTGTCTTTCATGCTTTCTACTTGTTTTTCTAAGCCTTTTGCTTGCAATTTTTCATTAACTTTACTTTCTAACTTTTCTATTTTTTGCTTTTCTTCTTGTAAGTTTTGATTAGTTTCCTGTATTTGTTCATTTATTTTTTCTATTTCTTTTGAAACTTCTTTTTGTTCTTGCAATTCTTGATTATTTTCTTGTACTTTTTCACTTATTTCTTCTATTTTCTTTGCAACTTCTTTTTGCTCTTGCAATTCTTGGCTATTTTCTTGTACTTTTTCACTTATTTCTTCTATTTTTTTTGCAATTTCTTTTTGTTCTTGTAATTCTTGGCAATTTTTTTCTACTTTTTTATTTACTTCTTCTATTTTATCTTGTATTTGGTATATTTCATCGTTTTCTTCTAATTTTTCTAATATTTCATTTCTTAAGGTTTGTATTTGTTTATTTAAATCTAAAATTGTTGAATTTGTTTTCTCGTCTATACTTGTAACTTCATTTTTTATTTTATTGTTTTCATTTTCATATTTATTTGAAATTTCATTAATTCTTTTATTAATTTCTTCTTCCACTACATCATTTTTATTTTCTAAAAGTTCATTTATCTTTTCTTCTAATTGTTCAATTTGCTCATTATTATAATTTTCTTTTTCTTTTATTTCATTTATTTTTCCCTTTGTTTCATCTTGAACACTTTGTATTTCTTTTTCTAAAACCTTTATAATTCTTTTTATATCTGCAAATGTTTGCTCATATTCTTCTGCTGTATAATTGTCTTCTTGCTCATTTAATCTTTGGGTTATTTTCTTGTTTTCATCTATTATTCTATTTGCAATTTCTTCTACAAGTGATGTTAAATCCCCCATATCATTTTCTTGCTTTTCTACATATGAATTTATTTTTTCCTCAATTATTTTATTTATGTTTTCAGTAGAATTTGCATTTGATTTTCCTTGGTTATTTTGCATGCTAAAATTAAAAGTTTCAAAAATCTCTTCAAATTTACCTTCAATTAATTTTTTGCTTGAAGCTTTAACCTCTTTAATTTTTTTATTTAGCTTTTCATTTTCTTCTGCATTTAATTTTTTCAAGTCTTCAATTTCATTTTTTATCTCTACTATTTCCATTATTTCTTTATTCATAACTTTTTTCCTTCTCATTTTTTATTGACTATATTTTATAATTTTAAATATAAATCGTCAATAGTATTTTGTCGATTATTTCACTTTTTTGTACTTATTTTTAGAAAAAAATAGAACCTATTAAAACGTAATAACACGTAATAATAGGTTTTATTTTTTGGAGGCGACACCCGGATTCGAACCGGGGATCAGAGTTTTGCAGACTCGTGCCTTAGCCACTTGGCTATGTCGCCATTTAATTAATTATATTCCATTATTTTAAAAATAGAACACAATATTTTGGAGCGGGAAACGGGGCTCAAACCCGCGACCTCTGCCTTGGCAAGGCAGCGCTCTATCAACTGAGCTATTCCCGCATTTAAATGCATACTAAATTTTATTAGTAAGCATTTAAAATAATACCAAAAATACTGTGAAAAGTCAATACTTTTAAAAATTTTTATATATATTTTTTATTGCTTTTTTAACAGAGTTCAACTCTAAATTAGCTTTTAATTTTTTGTTAATGTATGATAATAATATGCACCATGTGGTGAACCATAATTTGATTTTCTACTATATCCTGATCTTACATAAGCATTACAATTGTTATTATAACTACTTTGCTTTGATGTCATACTGCCATTGTAAAAATACACACTTGGTTTATTTGGTGTCTTAGAAGCATCAACTATATATGATTCATATGATATTAATTCAGGTGTTGAATTTGTATATGTTGTAGAAATATTTCCAATTGTTATTGCTGCTCTACCAGTTCCTGCATCACTTATTCCTATTACGCATGAATATTTAGAACTAATTTTACCACCATTTATATTTATATAATTTCTACTACTTGTACTTGTATCATTCATTTCTGCCAAAATTGCACACCAGGTTCCATTACTTTTAGGAGATGTTGTTTGAGTAATTGTTCCTCCATTTATTAGTATAGACGGATTTGCTTTAGATTGCGTTTTTAATGCATGGGCAGAAGATGCATTAATAGTTCCTCCACTCATGGTAAATGATGATTGCCCATCAACTGCAACTGCCATATTATGTTTTGTATTATTTATTGTTCCACCAGTCATATTCATTTTTGAACTATCGCCAAAAACTCCTATCAATGTATCTTTACATGAAGTCCTTGTATCACTTGATATTGTACCTCCTGATACATTTAATACTGATGCGTCTGAAGCATATATAGCTTTTCCCCCCAATGCTGATGTAATTGTTCCAGATTTAAAATTCAAAGTTGTATTTATAATTCTTACTGTTGGAGAATTTGAGCCTTGCACGCCCAACGTTGAACCTGATAAATCAATAGTTCCTCCACTAGAATATATTGCATTTGAACTTACTGGACTCATATCAGAATAATATATATATGCAGTTCCATTATTACTCAATGATGTCTTATAAGAATTAAAGCTTAGATACCAACATATTAAAGTTCCATTACTACCATTATATATTCCATTTGTATTTGAATATTGTGTTGAACCTATATTAGCCTGACTAGTTGATGATGTTCCTCTAAGAGTTAACTTTCCATAATTATATATTACATATGTATTATCATCACTCCATTCCACTCTATAAGTCCCTAAAGAAACGGTTATAGTTTTATCTGTTCTCTTATTATTAATTTTTTCTTTAACATTTTTTAATAATGTAACTGTTCCAGAAACAGTTCCATTTCCGCAAATCACTATTACTTGAAGCCGTTCCTATTGCAGATTGTAATGTTGGATATAGCACGTAACAATCTGTTTCAGTAGATACTGCAACTGGTGATAATGAAAAATTCTTATATGATACATTACCAGCATTATCTTTTAACCAAATTCTCATTGTTGGACCATAAGAAATAGTAATATCTATTGTTTTACTTGTATAACTAATCCAATTACTACTTGTTGATGATAAAGAAGTACTCATATCACCTGTTACGAAAAAGCCAGCCACTCCTGAATGATCTTCAGTTATATTAAATCTAATTTTATAACTTGCTGCTTGCCATTGAGTCGGCTTAGAAGTTGAAATAGCATATTTAAAGTCAGATAATTCTGGTGCTGTATTATCAAGATATTGTTCTCCTGTAACACTAGTTCCTGCTGCTAATGAATTTCCTGAAACATCCTTTACAATACTTTGTACTATTGCAGTTCCATCATAAATTCCAGTTCCATCACTTACAGTTACACTTGTTGATGCACTTTTAATTCCCGATGTAGAAACAATAATACTTAATGATTTAGATGTTATTGATCCATTTGTTGCAGGAATTCCAACATATGTTATTCCATATGTTCCTGCTGCAAGGCCGCTTCCTTCATCACTTAAAGTAATTGTTACATTTTGTGATTTTGCATAAGTTGTATTACTACTTACTCTAATTGTTGGTGCAATTGAATCACTTATAGTTATTTCATAATTTTTAGAAACCCCATTATAATTTGTAGTTGCTGCTATAGATACTATTATATTTATTTTTGAAGAAGTATACTGATTTGCTTTATAGCCTACAGTTACAGCTGTATTATTCTTTGCCGTTGCTGCATTTTCGCTTGTAACCGTTATATAATCCGTATTTTCACTTGTAACGCTCAATGTTCCAGTTTCTGAATCTACATAACCAGATGGTGTAACTGTAAATAAACCTGTTCCATTTTGGTAACTTACACTTCCACTGTTTTCACTAAATGTCAATGTTAAATTTGCTTTATTTATTGTAAACGCTTTTGCAGCCCCTGTTAATTTATAGTTTTCAGCTTTAGCTCTTCCTCCTGCTACACTTGATATGCTTGCTGTTGATGTGTAACTTCCTGCATTTGTTCCTGTTGTTCTTGTTATATTTATTGTTTCTCCTGTTACTCCACTTTCTGCAGTTGCTGTTGGTCCTTGTGCTGCTCCATTATATGTAAATGTTATTGTTTCCCATGTTACTGCTACTTCTTTTGCCGACATTGTCCATGTTATATTCTTTGCTGCTGTTGTTCCATCACTCCATGCATGGTTTTCATCTGGGGTTGCTGTTGCTGTATAGCTTCCTGCATCTATTCCGGCTGTTGTTCCTCCCCAACTCACGTAATTTCCTGTTACTCCTGTTTGGCTTTCTCCATTATATGTTTTGTCTGCTACTGCTGCTGTTGCTGTTGTTGCTCTATTTATTATAAATGCTTTTGTATTTTCTGTTAATTTGTAATTTCCAGCCTTTGCTCTTCCTCCTGTTACACTTGATATGCTTGCTGTTGATGTATAGCTTCCTGCGTTTGTTCCTGTTGTCCTTGTTATATTTATTGTTTCTCCTGTTACTCCACTTTCTGCAGTTGCTGTTGGTCCTTGTGCTGCTCCATTATATGTAAATGTTATTGTTTCCCATGTTACTGCTACTTCTTTTGCCGACATTGTCCATGTTATATTCTTTGCTGCTGTTGTTCCATCACTCCATGCATGGTTTTCATCTGGGGTTGCTGTTGCTGTATAGCTTCCTGCATCTATTCCGGCTGTTGTTCCTCCCCAACTCACGTAATTTCCTGTTACTCCTGTTTGGCTTTCTCCATTATATGTTTTGTCTGCTACTGCTGCTGTTGCTGTTGTTGCTCTATTTATTATAAATGCTTTTGTATTTTCTGTTAATTTGTAATTTCCAGCCTTTGCTCTTCCTCCTGTTACACTTGATATGCTTGCTGTTGATGTATAGCTTCCTGCGTTTGTTCCTGTTGTCCTTGTTATATTTATTGTTTCTCCTGTTACTCCACTTTCTGCACTTGCTGTTGGCCCTTGTGCTACTCCATTATATATAAATGTTGTTGTTGTTCCCCATGTTACTGCTACTTCTTTTGCTGACATTGTCCATGTTATACTCTTTATTGCTGTTGTTCCATCACTCCATGCATAGTTTTCATTTGGGGTTGCTGTTGCTGTATAACTTCCTGCATCTATTCCTGCTGTCGTTCCTCCCCAACTTACATAATTTCCTGTTACTCCTGTTTGGCTTTCTCCATTATATGTTTTGTTTACTGCTGCTGCTGTTGCTGTTGCTGCTCTATTTATTGTAAATGCTTTTGTAGCTCCTATTAATTTGTAATTTCCAGCCTTTGCTCTTCCTCCTGTTACACTTGATATGCTTGCTGTTGATGTATAGCTTCCTGCGTTTGTTCCTGTTGTTCTTGTTACATTTATTGTTTCTCCTGTTACTCCACTTTCCGCACTTGCTGTTGGTCCTTGCGCTGATCCATTATATGTAAATATTGTTGTTCCCCATGTTACTGCTACTTCTTTTGCTGACATTGTCCATGTTATGCTCTTGGCTGCTGTTGTTCCATCACTCCATGCATGGTTTTCATCTGGGGTTGCTATTGCTGTATAGCTTCCTGCATCAATTCCTGTTGTTGAGTTTGCCCAACTTACATAACTTCCTGTTACTCCTGTTTGGCTCGCTCCATTATATGTTTTGTCTGCTGCCGCTGCTGTTGCTGTGGCTGCTTTATTTATTGTTAAATTTGCACCTATATATGCTATTGTATAATTATTTGCTAAAAATGGTGAATTATCTGCTAGGGCTAATGTATTTTGTTTTATTTCATATGTTCCTACATTTTCTCCTGCATCTCTTGATAATGTTCCACTAAATTTTGGTGTTTGCTCACTTACTTGATTACTACATGTATATGTTAATTCCGGATCTCCTGCTCCATATGTTTTTGATTTTGCTTCTGCTTTTACTGTTAATGTTCTTTTATTTACTGTTAATGTTCCATTTGTTTTTGTTATTGTATAATTTCCACTTACATCTGTTGTTCCACTTTTTACTACTGCACTACTTACTGTATTTGCTGTACTTCCTACATTTGTTATACTTCCTGTTGCTGTTGCTGTTAAGCTCTGTCCACTTACTAATGTTCCTTCTGTTAATGTTACTGCTGCATTTGTTAGCGCTGCTCCATCATATGTTTTTGATCCGTCTGCTGCTTTTACTGTTATTGCTCTTTTATTTATTGTAAAATTTAATACTTTTGTTCCTGTATAATTTCCCTTTCCTGTTATTGTTACTTTTCCTGTTCCTGCATTTATATTATCTGAATATACGAATGAATAATCTGTTCCTACTGCTAATAAATTTTCTCCATCTTTTACAGTAACACTTGGTTTCTTTTCTGTTCCATCATATGTGTAACTTGTTGGATTTAATGTTGCAGTAAATGTGCTTGCATTCTTTGCAGTTATTGTTAAGTTTGCCCCCACATAAGATAATGCATAATTATTTGCCCAAAATGGTGAATTATCTACCAACACTAATGTATTTTTATTTATTGCATATATTCCTACATTTTCCCCTTCAGCTCTTGATAATGCTCCACTAAATTTTGGTGTTTGTCCACTTACTTGATTACTATATGTATATGTTAATCCTGGATCTCCTGCCCCATATGTTTTGGATTTTGCTTCTGCTTTTACTGTTAATGTTCTTTTATTTATTGTAAAATTTACAACCTTAGTTCCTGTATAATTTCCCTTTCCTGTTATTGTTACTTTTCCTGTTCCTGCATTAATATTATTTGAATATACAAATGAATAATCTGTTCCAACTGTTAATGTATTTGTCCCATCTTTTACAGTAACACCTGGTTTTTTTTCTGTTCCATCATATGTATAAGTTGTTGGATTTAATGCTACGCTAATTGAACTATTATCTATTGATTTGCCTGTAACTTTAATACTTTTTGAGCTAACATTTTCTACTGAATCTTTTGCCCAAATATAATATGTTCCAACTGTTAATCCTGTTTTTGTTACAGTTTGTTTTTGAGTTTGAGTAATCTCGTTCCATCCTGTTGTTGGTAAAACATTACTTGATGTAATAGCCCACTTATTAACTAATGAACTACTGTCTGATAATGTAATTTGTAATGTATCGCCATATGTTATATCACTTGCAGCTATTGTAGGTGCAGTATTGTCAACCTCTATTTTAGAATCAAATTTTGTTAATATATTTTTATTTTGTGATTTATCTGTTAAGGTATTAGCATCAACTTCAACAGTTAAAACACCATTTCCAGGTATTCCTGCTAATGTTAATTCATATTGAACACCATTTGTTATATTTTGTGCACTTCCAAGTGTTTTTGTTTTTGGTGTAACAACACTACCTCCAACTTTAACGACTATATTGCTAGCAGTTAAGCTATTCCCGCTATAGTTTTCGTCGGTTCCTTTTAACAATAATTTTACTGTGTTTAAATTATTAATATACTTCTTGCCATTAATTGTTGTAACTGCATAGTTTTGTGTAATTTCTTTTCCAGCAATTGATAATTCTTCTGTGTATGGACTTATTTCTAGTACACTTACTTCCATTTTTTGTTTTTCTTGGTTTATAAGTGCTGCATAAAAAAAGCCAAAACATAAGGCTAGGCTTATCAATATAGATATACTAATAATTGCAATTTTGTTTAATTTTAATTTTTTTAATTTGCTTAGCATTATAAATACCTTCCCTTCGCAACATTTAAAAATAGTATTTTCTACATATATTTTAAGTTCTTAATTTATTAAAATCAATATAGGTATTTTATTGTATTTAAAACTGCCTTTTATCATACTAGGGATGCTTATTTGCCGTGTTTTGATGTCATATATTAAGTTTTGTTTACATTTTTATTACGTAATTTTTGACATAATCCGCAAATTTCTTATTTGCGTAAGCTTTTTTCGACTTTTTTGTATAAAAAATAAAAAAATCAGAATTTAATTATAATCTTAAATTCTGATTTTTTATTTTATTCTACAGACTCAACTTCTATTGTCCAAACAGGAAGTATATCATCTACTATTACTTTACATGTTGCTGTTAATCCTGCATTTGCTTCTTTTACTGTTATTGTACATTCACCTTGTTTTAATGCAGTTATTGTTCCATTACTTATTGTTGCAATATTTGCATCATTAGTTGAATAGCTTAATGTTCCTAAAGAAGCTCCTGTTATTGTTAAAACTTTTGTTTTATTTGTTGTAGTATTTAAATATACTTGCGTTGGATTTACTGCAATTGTTGCCTTTACTAATATTGTACTATAAACTGAATTTGCTAAAGTTGTTTTTGCTCCATAACCGCTTCTATATGTTTTTGACCCTGCTACATTAAATGCAACATCTATTCCATTATATGTAGTCTTTGATGTACCTTTTATAACTCCGCAATTAAAGTTTAGTTTTGAGTTTGTTCCTGTTAAATTTATACCATAGCCTGCTGTTGCCTCTATTACAGGAGCTTCAGCACTTACTATAGAGTTACTGTTATTTCCTATATTTACAGTTGCAGCTTTCAAACTACTAATTGCCGCTGTTTTACCTTTTATTGTTCCTCCTAATATATTAATTGTTCCAGCACCTGTTTGTCCTATTGCTACAGCTCCACTTGAATAAATTGTTCCATCATTTACTGTTAAATTTCCTCCATTTAATGTAAATGTATTAGTAGCAGATGTTGTAAATCCTCCTGTACCATTAATTGTTACTGTTTTTGCATTATTTACGGTAATTGTTGCATTTCTTGTAACTGTTTTTCCATTAGTATTTATCGTTACATTTTTATCAATTATTACAGTAGATACATCTGTATTTGTTTGTAATATTGTTATTGTTGATCCATCACTATCTGCTTTTGCTACAGCTTCTGCAAGAGTTTTAAAGTAATATGAACCATTTTTAGTTGTTACACTATAATTTGCTAAAGACCATTTTGCATATAATGTTATATTTCCACTTGGAGTATATGTGTTTCCAGCTGTTCCAACAAGTGTTGTAGTCGCTTGTTCTTTATACCAACCTTCAAATACATAATTTGCTCTTGTAAGTGTTGGTAATGTTACTTTAGCACTACTTACAGTATTATCCCACATAGCATATAATGTCACAGTTCCATTGTTAGTACTTGTTAAGTTTGTTACACTTTGTCCATTTGTATATGCATTTCCTGTTCCATCATTTTTTAAATTCCAATCTTTAAATGCATATGTTGATTTTGCTGTTTGGCTTGTGCTTCCTTCATAATTTCCATTAAATGTTACTGTATACTGTCTTTCATAGCCATTTAATGTTAAGTTTTGTGCTTTGTCATATGTATGTGTTGAACTTGCAGTCGTTCCTCCTGTTGCTCCATTTCCATTATAGTTTACTGTATATGTATTTGCAGTAACTTTTGGTGTCATTGTAATATTTCCTGCTGGCATTGTAAAGCTTCCTGATTGTCCAGTTATATTAGCTTGCATACTTGTATTACTGCTTTCCCATTTGCTCCATGTATAACCTGTATTTACTGTTGCTTTTAATGTAATTGCAGTTTCATAATAATAACTTCCAGTAGCTGTACTTCCAGCATTACTTACACCTGTCAAAGATCCTAATGTAAATGTATATTTATTTCTAGAATATTCATACACAACTACTGTTGTTCCATCACCTTTTATTGTTACTGTTTGTTTTTCAGGTGCTGTAAATCCAGTATATGTATTAGTTTCTGGTGTTACATTACTATCTGTTGTTCCTGCTTTTTCTACAACTTCTACTTTTCCAGCTATTGGTGAATTTCCTTCTGGATATGTTCCATCTAAATTCATCTTTTTGTGTACAACTGTATATTTTGTATCTGTATTTGCGATCCATTTTGCATATAATGTTGTATTTGTTCCAATACTGTAACTTGCTCCACCATTTCCTGCTTTTGTTTTTAAGCTTTCATCTGTATACCATCCATCAAATGTATATCCAGCCCTTACAGGTGTTTCCAATGTCACACTTGGATTATTCCATTTTGCATATAATGTATGATTACTTGCTGTTGTTACTTTTGATGCACTAGTTACAATATTTGTATATGCTTCTTCTTTATACCAACCATTTAAGCTACATGCATATTGTTTACTAGAATTTACCTTTCCTGTGTATTTATAATTATATGTTAATGTGTATGTTTTTGCAGTTAAGCCTTCTTGTCCATTTACTGCTGGTAAATTTCCATATGTAGATGAGTAATTTACCTTTTTAGTATTTGTTGTAATTGTTCCACCTTTTGGTTCAAATGTTACTGTATATTCTTGACCTTGTACTATTTTACCATTTGCAACCAATGATAGATTTTGTGTTCCCATTGAAAATTGTTTTGTGCTTTCTGTTTCATATTGCACACCGTCTTTTGTCCAATTTGCAAAGCCATATATATAATAAATATCATTTGCTTTTACATTTGCTTTTATAGTTACATTTTGTCCCCATTTATAACTTCCAGCTCCTGTCACACTTGAAATATAGTCATTTTTACTTAATTCTAAAGTAAATTTATTTCTTGTGTAATATAAGTAAATTTTTGTACTACCATCTGGTTTTACAGTTGTGCTTGTAATAGCTGTTCCAACACCTGATGTTCCTCCTACTAAGTTTCCTCCAGCAAATGTTGTATTTGCTATTTCTAAGCTTTTAGCTTCTGTACTTAGTGTAAGTGTACTATCTGTTGTTCCTGTTTTTGTAGTTGTATCATATAAAGTATATGTATTGTCATTTGCATTTTCTAAATAACGACTTACTGTATATTTTGTATTAGTACTTGGTTTAAATATTCTGTATACTGTTGCTCCACTTGTTGTTACTGTTGCTGTTGTTGAACTGTCATATAAGTAGCCTTTATAATATGCACCTTCTGTTGTATCAGTTCCTTTACTTGCACCTGTTACTTGTGTTCCAAAGTTTACACTTTCCTTATTTGTTCCTAATACTTTTCCTGTTGTACTTCCTAC
>FR898652.1:3836-72815 GCA_000437215.1 Clostridium sp. CAG:440 | reverse complement strand
CTAAATCTGATTTTAAATTATAATTAATAGGAATTATTTTTAGAAT
Organism: Clostridium sp. CAG:440; assembly: GCA_000437215.1. Classification (GTDB taxonomy): domain Bacteria; phylum Bacillota; class Clostridia; order TANB77; family CAG-508; genus CAG-269. Next base: position 72,769 of record FR898652.1, on the reverse strand, counting down.
TTTAATATATTTATTTTTATTAATTTTTATAATTCCATTTGAATAAATATAATTTATTGGCAACCATTCTTGAGCAGATATATTTTTAACTTTTTTCACCTCCTATTTTGTGTAGTATTTTATAACGCAATTATATCAATGTCAAGAAAAACAGATCGACAAATAACGACAAAAGATTGCCATTAAACCCGGAACCGTGGCAATAAAAAATTTTTTTTATTTTTTTGAATATTATTTTTATTTTTGTCCATAATAATGTTATAAGGTTAATGATAGTTGAGCCAAGAGTATTAATAGAATTATTTAAGTTTATTAATATTCGGACAAAGATGTATAATGGTGTATATTTTATATATTATTATATGTCGGCGATAAGAATATATTATTTGTATGTAAGCTGTAAAAAATTCTTTAAATTTATGGTTAAATTATAGGTAATATATTTGAGCTAAGATTATTATTATATCTAATTTACTAATTTTTAGTGGTTGTTAATAGTCCCTTGATTTTGGATGAATATGGCTACTTATGGTGTATTAATGGTCGAGCGAATAATTAATATTTTTGGTTTTAGAGCTTATTTATATAGCAATATATATTAGGTTTTATGATTAGATATATTAGTTTTAGTTAAGATTATTATTGGCTTTATAGATTAATGGCAGATAAGATTTGTTTTCTTATCTGCCATTAAATTTTTATTTAAAAAAATTATATATCAAGATTTTTTACGTATTTTGCATTTTGTGCTATAAATTCTCTTCTTGGTTCAACTTCATCTCCCATTAAAACTGTAAATATTTCATCAGCTTTTATAGCATCATCCATTGTAACCTTAACCATAATTCTTGTTTCTGGGTTCATTGTTGTTTCCCATAGTTGTTCTGGATTCATTTCTCCTAAACCTTTATATCTTTGAAGTGATAAACTTTCTCTTGCAATTCCTTTTTCTTCTAAATCTTTAAAAGCTTGCTCCAAATCTGCATCTGTATAGCAATATATATCTTTTATTCCTTTTTTTGATAATTTATATAATGGTGGTTGAGCTAAATAAACATTTCCATTTTCAATTAATGGTCTCATATATCTAAAGAAGAATGTTAATAATAAAGTTCTAATATGTGCTCCGTCAACATCAGCATCTGCCATTATTATTACTTTTCCATATCTTATTTTAGTTATATCAAAATCTGCTCCAATTCCAGCACCAACTGCTAAAATAACAGGTTGTAATTTATCATTATTATAAATTTTATCCGCTCTAGATTTTTCAACATTTAACATTTTTCCCCATAATGGTAAAATAGCTTGGAATTTTCTATCTCTTCCTTGTTTTGCACTTCCTCCAGCAGAGTCTCCTTCGACTATATAAACTTCACATTCTTCTGGAACTTTACTACTACAATCTGCAAGCTTTCCAGGAAGTGTAGATGTCTCAAGTGCGCTTTTTCTTCTTACTAACTCTCTTGCTTTTCTTGCAGCCTCTCTTGCACGAGATGCACTTACACATTTTTCAAGAATTGCTTTTGCAACAGTTGGATTTTCTTCTAAAAATGTTGATAATGCTTCATTTACCATGCTTTGAACAATTCCTGTTACTTCACTATTTCCTAATTTAGTTTTAGTTTGTCCTTCAAATTGTGGCTCTTTTACTTTTACAGAAATAACTGCAGTAATTCCTTCTCTTATATCTTCACCTTGTAAATTTGAATCTTTATCTTTTAAAATATTATGGCTTCTTGCATAATCATTAAATACTTTTGTAAGAGATCTTTTAAATCCTTCTAAGTGTGTACCACCTTCAATTGTATTTATATTATTAACAAATGTATATATATTTTCAGAATAACTTGTAGTATATTGAATAGCAATTTCTACTGGAACTTCCCCATCTTTTTCAATATATATAGGATCTTTATGTAATTTCTCTTTATTTTTATTTAAAAATTCAACAAATGATATAAGTCCTCCCTCAAAACAAAATTCTGCTTTTTTTGGTGGGTCTTCTCTTTTATCTTCAATAGAAATTTTTAATCCTTTTGTTAAAAATGCCATTTCTCTAAATCTTTTTTCTAGTACTTCATATTCATAATCTAAACTTTCAAAAATTGTATCATCTGCTAAAAATCTTACCTTTGTTCCAGTACCTTTTGCATCACCAATTTTCTCTAATTTTTTAACAGTCTTTCCTTTTTCAAAAGACATTTGGTAAAGTCCGCCATCTCTTTTTATTGTAACTTCTGTCCATGTAGACAAAGCATTTACAACAGAAGCACCAACACCGTGTAATCCTCCTGATACTTTATAACCACTATCTCCACCAAATTTTCCACCAGCATGTAATACTGTATATACTGTTTCTGCTGTTGAAATTTTAGTTTTTGGATGTATTTCAACAGGAATACCTCTACCATTATCTTCTACTGAAATTATATTACCAGGCTCTATTTCAACTTTAATTTCTGTACAATATCCAGCTAGAGCTTCATCAACGCAGTTATCTACTATCTCATATACCATATGATGCAATCCTCTAACAGATGTACTACCAATATACATTCCAGGTCTTTTTCTAACAGCCTCAAGTCCCTCTAATACTTGAATTTGCTCTGCACCATATTTATGATTATACTTTTCCATTTGTTTTCCTCCTATTTTTTAGAATTATATCTATTTATTCTTGATATACTTTTCCTTTTTTCACATTATACATAAAAGTTTTTAAATTTTCAATAGAAATTTTTTCTGTACATGTAATTATAACCTGTGTATCCCTTACATTTTCTAAAAAACTTTTTCTTCTTTTACTATCTAATTCTGACATAAAATCATCTAATAATAAAATTGGATATTCTCCTATTTCATCATAAACAACATTAAGTTCAGAAAGTTTTAAAGAAAGCATTGCTGTTCTATTTTGTCCTTGTGATCCATAAACACTAGTTTCTTTTCCATTTATATATATTAAAAAATCATCTCTATGTATTCCCTTTGTTGTAAAACCTTTAATAATATCTAATTTTCTTCTTTCTTTTAATAATTTTAAAAATTCTTCCTTTTCTTTACAACAACTAATATATTCTATCTCTATTTCTTCTTCATTGTTTGTAATTTGTGAATGAATTTTTTTTATTTTGCTTTTTATTTTTTCTATAAACTCATTTCTATATTTATAAATATTTACTGCATAATCAGCCAATTTTTCATCCCAAATTTCTAGCAAATTTTCATCTTTATTTTGCTCTTTAATTTGCCTTAAATAATTATTTCTTTGTTCTAATGTTTTTAAATACAAATTATAAATATTCACATAATTTGGTCGTAACTGACTTATCATAATATCTAAAAATCTTCTTCTATTTTGTGGAGAACCTTTTAAAATTCCAATATCATCTGGTGTAAAAATTACTAAATGAATATTTCCTAATAATTCACTAAGTTTTTTTAATCTAATGCCATTTAAATAAATATTTTTTTTATTACCAAGTTCAATTTTTACTTTTCCATCTCTATCAGATTTAAAATATTCAACTTCAATTAAAGAATTTTGTGAATTAAAATTTATCATTTCACTTTCTTTCTTTGTTCTATATGACTTTCCCATTGCAGTTAAATAAATTGCCTCAATAATATTTGTCTTCCCTTGAGCATTTTCTCCATAAAATACATTAATATTTTTGTTTAATTCAATTTTTTCATCTGTATAATTTCTAAAATTTTTAATTTTAATATTACTTATCCACATTTTGTTCTCCAATTGTGTAAAACTATCTTCAAAATTTACGGAAATAAGAATTTCAAAGTTTTTTAATCTTCTTTTAATCTAATTGGTAAAATCATATACACATAATCATTATTTTGTGTTGATTTTACTAAACATGGTGAAATACTTGTTCCAAATTCTATATAAACTTCTTCATCATCAATTGATTTCAATGCATCTAAGAAATATTTTGGATTAAATCCTGCTTCTAAATTTTTACCTTCTGTAGAAACATATAATTCTTCTTTTGCATCACCAGTTTGGTTTGTACAAGAAATTGTAACTTTTCCTATATCAACTTGAACTTTAACTGGGTATTTTTTTTCTTTTTCAACAGATGATGCTGAAATTAAACTAATTCTTTCAAAACTATTTTGAATATTGCTTTTATTTACTAATATTCTTGTATCCCAATTATTTGGAATAACATTTTTATAATTTAAAAATTCTCCATCTAAAATTCTTGTAACAATTTTACAATTTTCCATTTCAAATAATGCTTGATTTTTTGAAACCCCTATTTTTACTATATCAAATGAATCAGATAATATTTTATTAACTTCATTTAATGTTTTACCAGGAATTACAGCACTAAAATTTTGTGTAGGTTTATTTAAAAATAAACTTCTAAGCGCTAATCTAAATCCATCAACTGCAACTAAATTTAATTTATTATTTTCTATTTCAAATAAACATCCTGTAAAAATTGGTCTACTTTCTTCCATACTTACAGCAAAAATAGTTTTCTTAATCATATTTTTTAAATTAATTTGTTCTACTTCTATCCCATTTTCAACTTCTATTTTTGGAAGTTCAGGAAATTCTTCTGGATTCATAGTTGCTAATTTATATAAAGAACCTTCACATTCTATTTCTAATAAATTATTAGCATTAACAGATATACTTATTTCTGTATCTGGAAGTTTTCTTATAATTTCACTAAACATTATTGCATTAACAACTGTACTTCCTTGTTCTTTAACTTCACATTCTATAACATATTCTATTCCTATTTCTAAATCATAGGTTGTTAATTTTATTTCATTATCATTAGTTTGAATAAGTATTCCTTCTAGTATAGGCATTGTTGTTTTTGATGCAACACCTTTTACTACGGAATTAATAGCTTTAAGGATTTTATCCTTATAACAAACAACTTTCATTGCTCGCTCCTCCTTTATAAAAAATATAATATTTTTAGTAGTAATAGTATTAGGTACTGTTGAAACTGTGGAAAACTATGTTGATATCTTATGTGCGTAATAAAATTCACGTGTATAATTTTGTGGAAAAATGGAAGATTAATCCACAACGAAATATTACAATTGTGTAAAACTGAAATATTCACATTTTTTAAACACCTTATTAACAGTACCATGTGGAAATCTAATGTAGCTATTCCGTAAGAACAAAAAGATTTTTTTTTGCCAAACAATTATTTCTACAAACACAAATTTTAAAAAAATTTCGTAATTATATTTGTTATTATTGTTTTGTGTCCGTAATGATATTTTTAACACTTTCCACAATTAATTTTGTATTATTTTTTTCTTTAACTTCTTTTTGAATTTTTTTATAAGCATGCATTACTGTTGAATGATCTCTGTTACCAAAATCAGCTCCAATCTTTGGAAATGACATATTTGCTACTTCTCTGCATAAATACATTGCAATTTGTCTTGGAAAAGCAATTTCAGCAGATCTTTTATTACCAGATAGATCATTTGGATCTATACTAAAGTATTTAGCAACTGTTTCTTTTATAAAATCACAAGAAATTACCTTTTCACTCTCAGCTTTAAATTCATTAATAATGTTTTCAGCAAATTCGATACTAATTGGTGAATGTATTAATGAAGCTCTAGCAACAATTTTATTAAATACACCTTCTAATTCTCTAATATTTGAATCTATTTTTGTAGCAATATTAGATAATATAAAATCATCAATTAATATATTTTCATCTTGAGCTTTTTTTCTTAATATAGCTAAACGAGTTTCATAATCTGGACATGAAATGTCTGCTAAAAGCCCCCATTCAAATCTAGATTTTAATCTATCTTCCAAAAATGGAATATCTCTTGGTGGTTTATCACTTGATAAAATTATTTGTTTTCTATCTTCATATAAAGTATTAAAAGTGTGGAAAAATTCTTCTTGAATTCTTTCCTTACCTGCTATAAATTGAACATCATCTACTAATAAAACATCTACATTTCTGTATTTGTTTCTAAATATTTCATTTTTATTATCTTTTATTGCATTAATAAGTTGGTTAGTAAATTTTTCAGAAGTAACATATAAAACATTAGTGTTAATGTTATCTTCTAATATTCTATTACCAATTGCGTGCATTAAATGGGTTTTTCCAAGACCAACCCCTCCATATAAAAACAATGGATTATAAGCATTTCCAGGGTCATTACCAACTGCAAGAGATGCTGCTTGGGCAAATCTATTATTATTTCCAACGACAAAAGTTTCAAATGTATATTTAGGGTTTAAACTTGAACGGTTAGATTCAAGTTCTGTCTCTGATACATTTGATTTTTTTTCTGAAATAATTTCAACTGGATCTTCGTCTTTACTAGATAAATCTACAACAGAAAAAGTCCAGTTTTTATTTGTAATATAGCTTAAAGTGTTTATTAATAAACTGTTATATTTGTTTTCTAACATATCTTTTTGAAATTCAGATACAGCCGTAAAAACAATGTGATCATTGCTAATAGATTGTATATCTAAAGATTTAAACCATGTATTAAAAGATATTGGTGTAACCTCATCTTTTAATAATTCTTTTGCTTTTGTTAAAAGTTCATCTTTATCTATTTTCATTTCTTTCATCCTTTCAAATGTGAACTTGCAAAAATGCATTCCAATTTTGTGTGAAACGTAAAAAACGAATAAGCTTCTTTAACTACGGAAACTTTAAATTCCCAAATAAAAAAGCTACGCACAAAGTTATTCACAACTGCTCCACAATTTATATATCAAATTTCTACAAAAAGCAATAGAAAAATGAAAAAAATTTTAAAAAAATCCTTAAAAGTTCAGTTTCCTTAAGGAAAAATAAAAAAAAGATTAAATTTACTTGACATTTTATATGAAACTAATGTATAATCGATATACTTGTTATTTTAAAGTAAAAAATTAAAAATATAGAAAAAATCAGTAGGAGGTGCTATATATGAAAAGAACATTTCAACCAAAAAATAGACAAGAAAAGAAAGAACATGGATTTATGAAAAGAATGAAAACTAGAGCAGGAAGAAAAGTTTTAAAAGCAAGAAGAGCAAAAGGTAGAAGCAAATTAAGCGCTTAAGAAATTTAAAAGGCTTAAAACAAGCCTTTTAAGAATTTTTTCATTTTAATTTTTGACTTAAAACATTAGAGGTGAAAAAATGAAAAAAACAAAAATTTTAAAAAAAAATTATGAATTTAAAAAAGTTTTAACAAAGGGAAAGTATTATTCAGGGAAAAACATTGAAGCTTTTATAATAAAAAACAATTCAAAATATAATTTTCTAGGACTAGCAATAAGTGTAAAATCAGGAAAAGCTGTAAAAAGAAATCATGTTAAAAGATTGATAAGAGAAAATTATAAAAATATAGAAGAAACAATAAGTACAGGTTATAGCATAGTTATTTTATGGAAGAAAAAAATGGACATAAAAAATGCTAATTACCAAGAGATAAAACAAGATATGGATAATATTATTGTAAAAGCAAAATTAAATTCAAATAAGGAAAATATATGAAAAAAATACTTATTAGTATCATAAATTGGTATAAAAAGCATATTTCCGTATGGTTAGAGAGCAAAAATATAACATGCAAATATTACCCAACATGCTCAGAATATACAAAGCAAGCAATTGAAAAGTATGGAGCACTAAAAGGTACAGCATTTCGGAATATGGAGAATACTAAGATGTAATCCTTTTTCAAAAGGAGGATATGATCCACTAAAGTAATAAATTAGGAGGCATATAAATATGTTTGATTTTTTTGCAAACACATTTGGTTATGTTTTAAACCTATTATATAACCTTTTAAACAATTATGGTTTAGCGATAATATTATTCACAATATTAATTAAGATAATATTATTACCAATATCAATAAAACAACAAAGAACAATGAAAAAAAGCGCAAAACTTCAAGAACAAATGAAATCAATACAATTCAAATACAAAAATGATCCAGAAAAAATGAATCAAGAAATAATGAGCCTATATAAATCAGAAAATATGAGCCCAATGAGTGGATGTTTAAGTTCAATAATACAATTAATTCTTTTATTATCAATATTCTATTTAGTAAAAAGCCCATTAACATATATGAGAAAAATTCCAACAGAAAATTTAAACAACTATGTAAAACAAATGCAAGATGAAGGCAAAAATGTAAATAATGTATATCCAGAAATTGATATAATAAGAGAAAAAGGACCTGAAAATGAAGAAGTTAGATTAAACATGGAATTTTTAGGTTTAGACTTAAGCGAAATACCACAACAAAGTATGAGTGATTATAGAGTTTATATAATACCAGGACTTTATATAATATCAACATTTATTTCTATGAGATTAACAACATCAATGCAAGCTAAAGCAAAGAAGAAAAAAGATGTTATAGAACTAGATGCAGACGGAAAGCCAAAAGCAGACGATTCAAATGAAGTAGATGTAGCAATGCAAACAAACAAAATGATGTCATGGATGATGCCAATAATGTCTATATCAATAGCATTTATAGCACCATTAGGACTTGCACTATATTGGCTTATAAATAATATTTTAATGATAATAGAAAGACTTGTATTAGATAGAATTCTTAAGGAGGAATAATAAAATGGAAAAAAGTATTATTGCCGAAGGAAAGACAACAAATGAGGCCATAGAAAATGGATTAAAGCAATTAAAAGTTACAAAAAATATGGTTGATATAAAAGTATTAGAAAATGAAGAAAAAAGAAGCTTTTTTAGTATATTAGCACCAAGAGTTGTAAAAGTAGAATTAACAATAAAAGAACATGAAGAAAAATCAAAAAAAACAGAAACAAAAAAAGTAGAAAAACCAATAATTGAGTTATCAGAAGAAGAACAAGAAAAAGCAAAACAAAATGTGCAAAAATTTTTAGAAGAAATATCTTGTACTTTGCTAAATGGAGCAAAATACGAAATAGAAAAAACAAAAACAGGCTTAAATGTTAATATAACAGAAGGAAATCTTGGATTTTTAATAGGATATAGAGGAGAAACTTTATACGCATTCCAAAATATCTTAACTGCAGTTGCAGGAAAAAATATAGAAAATAGAGTTAGAGTTATATTAGATATAGAAGGATATAAAGAAAAAAGAGAAAAAACATTAGAAGATCTAGCTGAAAAAGTTGCAAAAACAGTTATAAAAACTAGAAAATCTGTAACGTTAGAACCAATGCAACCATATGAAAGAAAGATAATACATAGCAAATTGCAAGACAACGATAAAGTAGAAACAAAAAGCATTGGAGAAGAACCAAGAAGAAGAATTGTTATATCTTTAAAAAAATAATTAAATAAATAAATCGGAGGTCAAAGGTCGGATTTACTATTAAAAATAGTTTCGATTTTTGTCCTTTTTTTATTGTAAAAAAGGAGGAAAAATAAATGGACACAATTGCTTCAATATCTACGGCTCCTCGGGATTGGTGGAATTGGAATAATTAGAATGAGTGGTGAAAATTGTTTTGATATTTTAAACAAAATATTTTTACCTAAAAAAAACGAGGAAATAGAAAATATAAAAGGCTATTCTATAAAGTATGGACATATAGTAGAAAATAAAAAAATAGTTGATGAAGTTTTAGTATCATATTTTAAGGCTCCTAAGAGCTATACAACTGAAAATATGTGTGAAATAAATACTCATGGAGGAATTGTAATTGTTAGAAAAATATTAGATTTGTGTTTAAAAAATGGAGCTAGAATTGCAGAGCCTGGTGAATTTACTAAAAGAGCATTTTTAAATGGAAGAATTGATTTAAGCCAAGCTGAGTCGGTTATTGATATAATAAATGCCAAATCTGAAAAAGAGGTAAAAACAAGCATAAACCAACTTGAAGGAAATTTGTCTAAAAAAATTAAACAAATAAAACAGCAAATTTTAGATGTTATGGTAAATGTAGAGGTTTCAATAGATTATCCAGAGTATGATACACCAGATGCAACAGAAAATGAGATATTAAACATGCTAAATAATGTGGAAAAAGAATTACTAAAATTAGAAAATAGCTTTGATAATGGAAAATTAATAAAAGAGGGAATAAAAACAGCAATAATAGGAAAACCAAATGCAGGAAAATCATCACTTTTAAATGCCATATTAGATGAAGACAGAGCTATAGTAACTAATATTGAAGGAACTACAAGAGATACAATAGAAGAATTTGTAAATATAAATGGTATTCCATTAAATTTAATTGATACTGCAGGAATAAGAAATACGACTAATGAAGTTGAACAAATAGGTGTAAAGAAATCTAAAAAAATTGCACAAGATGCAGATTTAATTATTGCAATATTTGATGCAACAAAGGATTTAAGCAAGGAAGACATGGAAATTTTGGACATAATAAAAGATAAAAAAATAATAATTGTTCTAAATAAAATAGATTTACCATGTAAAATAGATGAAAATAATGAATACTTAAAAAGTATTACTAACAATATAGTTAAAATATCTGCATTAAATAATATAGGAATAGAGGAGATTTATAATAAAATTACAAAAATGTTTAACTTAAATGAGATAAATTTAGATAATGAAATTGTAATTACTAATTTAAGACATAAAAATTTAATACATAAGGCAATGGAAAATGTAGAAAAAGCAAAACAATCTTTAAATGAAAATATGCCTTCAGACATTGTTGCAATTTTTATAAAAGATATTTTAGAAAGCTTAGGAGAAATTACAGGAGAAGAAGTAACAGAAAATATAATTAATGAAATTTTTTCAAGATTTTGTTTAGGAAAATAATAGTAAAATGACAAACGAAAATCTAAAATAAGGCGTTTTTATAAAAGATTAGTATAATTTTACAAATAAACAGCTAAAATCATATATGACGAAAATAAAGGCAAATAAAACAAATAATAGTATAAAAACGCATTTATGTAAACACGATTGTGCCGGTAAAACATATTAGTAAATATTTAACCATAGAAAAACAGAACAAAATTTTCTGTTTCACATGGAAAAATAAAAAAACAATTATTAGTACTTTTAAAATCAACGACATTATTCGACAAAACGAAAACATAAAATATAGAACATTATATAAAAAATAAAATAATATAAAAAATTTAAATACTAAGAATGATAAATTAGATAAAATATAAATCATAGTAAAAGGAGATAATAAAAATGAGTTATTATGCAGGAGATTATGATGTTGCAGTAGTTGGAGCTGGACATGCTGGCTGTGAGGCAGCACTTGCATGTGCAAGAATGGGAATGAAAACATTAATATTTTCTATAAGCTTAGAAAATATAGCAAATATGCCATGTAATCCACATATAGGTGGAAGTTCTAAAGGTCATTTAGTAAGAGAAATAGATGCTTTAGGTGGAGAAATGGGAAAAAATATAGACCAAACAATGATGCAAATTAAAATGTTAAACACATCAAAGGGCCCAGCTGTTCATTCCTTAAGAGCACAAGCAGATAGAAAAAAATATCAAGCAAGAATGAAGCACACATTAGAAAAACAGGAAAATTTAGAAGTAAAACAAGCAGAAATTGTTGATATTAAGGTAGAAGATGGAAAAGTAAAATCAATAGAAACAAATGTAGGGGCAATATATAATGTAAAGGCTCTAATACTTGCAACAGGTACATATTTAAAAGGAAAAATATTTATAGGAGAATTTAGTGAAGAAAGCGGGCCAGATGGTGTTGCTGCAGCAAATAAATTGTCAGATAGTTTAAAAAAATTAGGAATTAATTTAATAAGATTTAAAACAGGTACACCTGCAAGAATTAATAGAAAAAGTATAGATTTTAGTAAAATGGAGGTTCAAAAAGGAGATAGCAATATAGTTCCATTTTCATTTGAAGATGAAATAAAAGATTTTAAACAGGTAGATTGTTATCTTACTTATACTACAGAGCAAACACATAAAATAATAAGAGAAAATTTACATAGATCACCATTATATGCTGGAAAAATAGAAGGAACAGGACCAAGATATTGCCCATCCATAGAAGATAAAGTAGTAAGATTTAGTGATAAACCAAGACATCAGGCATTTGTTGAACCTGTAGGTGAAGATACAGAAGAAATGTATATTCAAGGTATGAGTTCATCACTTCCAGAAGATGTACAAATAGCATTTTATAGAACAATTCCTGGACTTGAACATGCTGAATTCACAAGACCAGCATATGCAATAGAATATGATTGCATAGATCCATCAGAATTAAAACTATCATTAGAATACAAAAAAATAGATGGACTATTTATGGCAGGTCAAATAAATGGAACATCAGGGTATGAAGAAGCTGCGTGCCAAGGTTTAATTGCTGGAATAAATGCAACAAGAAAAATTCAAGGGAAAGAACCAATAATATTAGACAGAACTCAAGGCTATATAGGAGTATTGATAGACGATATTGTTACTAAGGGAACAAATGAACCATATAGAATGATGACATCAAGAGCAGAATATAGATTATTATTAAGACAAGATAATGCAGATTTAAGACTTACACCAATAGGACATGAGGTTGGATTAATATCAGATGAAAGATTCGAAAGATTTGAAAAAAAGAGACAAAATATAGAAAATGAAGTAAAAAGATTAAAACAAACAATAGTTAAACCAACAGATAAAGTTAATGAACTATTGGAAAGTAAAGGGACATCAATACTTACAACTGGAACTAAGATGGCAGAATTACTAAAAAGAACAGAATTAACATATGATGATTTAGAGGTAATAGACGAAAATAGACCAAATCTTTCAATACAAGAAAAAGAAGAGGTAGAAATTCAAATTAAATATGAAGGTTATATTAAACTTCAAGAAGAACAAGTAGAAAAATTTAAAAAATTAGAAAGTAAGAAATTATCAGAAGATATAGATTATGAAAAAATTAATGGAATAAGTTTAGAGGCTAGACAAAAATTGAATAAGTTTAAGCCAACATCAATAGGACAAGCATCAAGAATATCAGGGGTTTCACCAGCAGATATATCAGTGCTTTTAATATATGACCAAATGAATAAAAATAAAAAAGAAGGATAAAAATATGGAAAAAGAAGAATTTAATAATTTATTGGATAAATATTTAAATGAAACTAGTTTAAAGTTTAACGAAAAACAAAAAGAACAATTATATTTATATATGAATTTATTAATTGAATGGAACGAAAAAATAAATTTAACAGCAATAACTAAACCAGAAGAAATAATACTTAAGCATTTTATTGATTCAATAACAATAAGTAAGTACATAAAAAGTGGAAGTTATATATGTGATATAGGAACAGGGGCAGGATTTCCTGGAATTCCATTAAAAATTTTAAGAGATGATATAACAGTAATTCTTGTTGATTCTTTAAACAAAAGAATTAAGTTTTTAGATGAAGTAATAGAAAAATTAGATTTAAAAAATATACAAACAATTCATGCAAGAGCAGAAGAATTTGGCCAAAATAAAAAATACCGTGAAAAGTTTGATATAGCTACATCAAGAGCAGTTGCAAATTTAGCAACTTTATCAGAATATTTATTGCCATTAGTAAAAGTAAATGGTAGGGCAATATGCATGAAAGGTCCAGGAGCAACAGAAGAAATAAGTGGTGCTAAAAACGCAATAAAATTATTAGGAGGAAAAATACAAAATATATATGAATTTGAGCTTCCTCATTCAGATATAGAAAGGTGTGTAATAGAAATTACAAAAGAAAAAAATATACAAAGTAAATATCCAAGAAAAGCTGGAACGCCAGCAAAAGACCCATTAAAATAAAAAATATCCATTAAATAGCCTAAAAGCTATGTTAAACTAAAAAAATATAACAAAAAAATGGATATTTTTTTATTAAAATTTTGCTAAAATTCATTGACTTTTTTAATATATTTTTATATCATAAGTATATTAAAGAAAAGAAAAAATTTACTAATATAGGGGGCAAAAAAATGTGTAAAATAATATCTGTAGCAAACCAAAAAGGTGGAGTAGGAAAGACAACAACAACAGTTAATTTAAGTACAATAATAGCAAAAAAAGGTAAAAAAGTATTATTAATAGATGCAGATCCACAAGGAAATGCAACAAGTGGACTTGGAGTTGATAAAGAAGTAGAATTATCAACATATGATGTATTAGTAAATGATGCAACAATAGAAGAAGCTTGTAAAACAACAGCTGTAAAAAATTTAATGGCATGTCCATCAAACATAAGTTTGGCTGGAGCAGAAGTAGAACTTGTATCAATGATGTCAAGAGAACAAAGATTAAAAGAAAAAATAGAAACAGCAAAAGAATATTTTGACTACATTTTTATAGATTGTCCTCCATCATTAGGATTAATTACCTTAAATGCATTTACAGCATCAGATAGTGTACTTATTCCTGTTCAATGCGAATATTTTGCGCTTGAAGGATTAGGACAACTTCTTAATACTATAAACTTAGTAAAAAAACACCTAAATAAAACAATAGAAATTGAAGGCGCACTACTTACAATGTATGATATTAGAACTAATTTATCAAATCAAGTTGTAAAAGAAGTTAAAAAATATTTTGGTGACAAAGTATATAAGACTGTAATACCAAGAAATGTAAGACTAAGTGAAGCTCCAAGCTATGGAATGCCAATAACAATTTATGATCCAAAATCTAAAGGAGCAAAAAGTTATATTAAATTTGCAAAAGAATTTATGCAAAAAGAAGAAGATTTAAATAAAGCTAAACATATGAGATAAATAATATAAGGGGGAAATAAAAATGGCAAAAATGACAGGTTTAGGAAAAGGATTAGATGCATTATTTGGAGCAGTGCCACAAGAAGAACAAATGGCAGAAAATGATGTATTAAAAAATTTAAAAATAAATGAAGTAGAGCCAAATAGAAATCAACCAAGAAAAAAATTTGATCAAGAAGCATTAGAAGAACTAGCAAATTCAATAAAAGAATATGGTTTAATACAACCAATAGTGGTAACCAAAAAAGAAGATTATTATCAAATAATTGCAGGAGAAAGAAGATGGAGAGCTTCTAAGTTAGCTGGAATGGAAGAAATACCTGCAATAATAAGAGAAGACGATGACAAAAAAAATACAGAAATAGCACTAATAGAAAATATACAAAGAGAAGATTTAAATCCTTATGAAAAAGCAGTGGGAATAAAAAATTTAATGCAAGAATATGGGTTAAGACAAGAAGATGTAGCAAAAAAACTTGGAAAAAGTAGAAGTGCAATAGCAAATTCTGTTAGAATATTAAATTTAGATCCAAGAGTTTTAGAATTTGCAAAAGAGGGAAAACTTACAGAAGGCCACTGTAAATCATTGCTTCCAATAACAGATCCAGAAAGACAATATAAAACAGCAGTACAAATGATAGAAAGAGGGGCAACAGTAAGACAACTAGAAAAAGCAGTAAAAACAAAAGTATCAAAAGAAGAGCAAGATAGAAATCATGTTTTATATAAGGACATAGAAAATACATTCCAAGGATTTTTTGGTACAAAAGTAAGGTTAGATGCTGGAAAAAGAAGAGGAAAAATAGTTATTGAATATAGTTCAAATGATGACCTAGAAAGAATACTAGACCTAATTAAATAAAGGAAAGGTGCCAATATGGAAATTTTAAAATCAAATGCTTTTTTAATAATATTATTTGTAATAAGCTTAGCATCATTAATAGGAGTTATTGCTCTTATTATATCTACAAAAAAACAAAGTGAAAGATATAAAAAAATGCTTGAAAAATTGGGCAATGGAAAGAATATAGAAAATGATATTATGGCATATGTAGAAAAAGTTGAAAGTGTTTCAAAACAAAATGACGAAATAATAAATTATTGCCAAAATATAGATAATAACATAAGAAATTGTATACAAAAAATAGGAATGGTTAGATATAATGCATTTCAAGATACAGGAAGTAACTTAAGTTTTGCAGTTGCTCTTTTAGATGATAAAAATACAGGAATAGTAATAAATGGAATATACTCAAGAGATTGTTCTAACATTTATTCTAAACCAATAGAAAATGGAAAATCTAATTTTATTTTATCATCAGAAGAAAAAGAAGCTATTGATATAGCAATAAAAAGTGAAGGCCTATATGTAATAAAATAAAATTTACAAAATAAATAGTCAAAATACCTTGACAAAGCATTAGCAAATATGCTATATTAATAAATGTCGTTACGACACATGGAGAGGTGGTCGAGTTGGTTTATGGCACCAGTCTTGAAAATTGGCGTGCGTTTATAGCGTACCGTGGGTTCGAATCCCACCCTCTCCGCCAAATAATAAAAGTTAGATGTTTACTAATATCGAATATCTAACTTTTATTTATAAGATGGAGATGTACCCAAGTGGTGAAGGGGACTGTTTGCTAAACAGTTAGGTCCCGAAAGGGGCGCGGAGGTTCGAACCCTCTCATCTCCGCCATAAAAGATATAGAGATTTATAATCTTTATATCTTTTTTTGTGTATAGACTTGACAATAAAATAAAAATATAGTATACTAAAAAACTAGATTGGTATACAAGTAGAATGATGGTGCATATAATATAAATAATAAAACAGAAATACAAAGCAACACTAATAAAACCAAGAAAGAAGGTAAGAACAAATGAAAGAAGAGCAAATAATAGAAGCAGCAAGAAAATTATTTTACCAATTTGGATTTAAAAAAGTTTCGATGGACGAAATTGCAAAAGAAGCAAATGTAACCAAAAAAACAATATACATGTATTTTGGCAGCAAAGAAGAACTATTAAAGTATTTTATAGAAGAAGAAATGAGAAATATGAAAGAAATAATAGAAAATGTAGAAAAACAAAATTTAGACTTCTTTGAATGTGTAAACAAGGCAATATGTGAACTATTAAAATACAGAAAAGAAAGAGATTTTTTAAAGGTTATTACAAGAGAAGCTGAAATACTAAAAAATCCAATAGTAATAAATAATTTAAAACTAATAGATGAACAAATAAAAAACTACATAAGAGAAAAATTAATAAGTGCAAAAGAAAAAGGGTATATAGAATTTAAAGACTTAGAAATAACTACATTTTTGGTATATAAAATGTACATAGCATTAATAGTTGAATGGGATAATCAAAGTCAAAACCTAGATGAACAAATGATAGCAAACAGTATATCTGAAATATTAAAAAATGGATTAAGAAAGGAAGCGTAGTTTATATGAAAAAAGACAAAATTATGAAAGTAGTAATTTTCGTTGTAGTTTTATTAATTCCAATAATATATAGTTTCTTTTATTTAAAATCTTATTGGAACCCATATGGTGATTTAACACAAATGAAAATTGCTGTAGTAAACTTAGACGAAGGAAAGGACAATGAAAACCAAGGAAAAGAATTTGTAAATGAGTTAAAAAATGATGGCACATTTGACATATGCGAGGTTAACTTAGACAATGCAAATGAGGGAATGCAAAATGGAGATTATTATGCAACAATATTAATACCAAGTAATTTTACACAATGTTTAAACAGTGCATCAACAAAAGATAAGCAAATAGCAACAATAACATATAGCCCAAACCAAGCAACAAACTATTTAGCAACACAAATAATTGGAAGTGCAATAAAAACAATAGAAACAAATTTGCAAGCTAAAGTAAATAGCAAAGTTGCAGAAAACTTAGCTCAAAAACTAGAAGAAGTTCCAAGTAGTTTGCAAGACATATCAGATGGAGCAGGGCAAATATTAGAAGGATCAAAAAGTTTAAATTCAGGAATTGAACAAATAAATGCAGGAACAAACAAATTAAATAATAGTTATACAGAATTTAATACAGGAATAAATTCAGCATATGAAGGAAGTAAAACTGTAGACAATGGATTAACACAAGTAAATTCAGGAGTAAATACAGTAAAAGAAGGTGCAGAATCATTAAATACAGCAATGACAAAAATAAATGAAGGAGTAGATGAAATATCTAAACAAGGAAGTGCAGGAGTAACAGAACTTGCACAAGGTATAACAAAATTAAATGAAGGTGCAAAAGGTATAAATGAAGGAGTTACAACATATGTAGATACAAGTAGCCAAGTGGCTAGTGGTACAAACAGCTATATAGAAGGAACAAATAAACTAACAAGTTTAGTAAATCAATATACTACATCTGTTAATAGTTATAATGAAAATGTTGACAATTTATTAAATGCAATAGCAACTCAAGGAGCAAACAGTACAGACCCAAATATGCAAAAATTAGCTGTTCAAGCAGAAAAATTATTACAAACAAAAACACCAACAAAATTACAACAATTAGAAGCTGGAATAACAAAAGTAGAAGGAGCTTTGACAACATCAAGCCAAAAATTACAAAAAGGAACACAAGGATTACTTGCTTCAGAAAAAACAATAAAACAAAAAACAGCAGAATTATATGCAGGAACACAAGCTTTGGCACAAAAATCTAGTGGATTAAATAAAATTATGACAGGAATTGGTGAGTTAAAAGTAAATTTAATGAAAGTACAAACAGGAACTAATTCATTAGAAACTGGGGTAAACACACTAAGTCAAGGAACAACAGCATTAAAATCTGGAACAAATAGTTTAAGCAATGGATTATCTAAATTAAATAATAGTTCAACAGATATAAAATCAGCATTAAACACATTAAGTGAAGGAACGGGTTCTGCATATACTGGAAGTACACAATTAGTTAGTGGTATTGAAACATTTAACAATGAAATAAACAATGGAATAACAGATACAAATAAAGAACTAGAAAACTTAAATGGAATAGAAGATTTTGTAAATGATCCAGTAGAATTTAAAACAGAATCTTATGGAAATGTTGATTCTTATGGAATTGCATTTACACCATTATTTTTATCAATAGGATTATGGGTTGGCGCATTAATGGGCTATGTAGTTTTATATTATGACCAAAAAAATAGATTTGGAATTTTAGGAAGTACAAGCAAACATAAATATATACAAAATTTATTATATATAGTAATTGGAGCAATAGAAGGATTAATAACAGCAGCATTATTAAAGATGGGATTAGGCTATGAAATACAAAATACAGCATTATATTATTTTGCAAGTGCACTTATAGGAGTTACATTTACAAGCATTATTCAATGCTTAATTAGAAATTTTGGAGATGTTGGTAAATTCTTGGCACTTATAATTTTAGTTTTACAATTGGCGGCTTCTGGAGGAACTTTCCCAGTTGAAACAATTGATGCTGGATTCCAATCTATATCATCATTTTTGCCTATGACGTATTCAATAAAATTATTTAGAGAAATTTTAGTTCCAACTGCAAGCAATTTTAAAGGACAATATATTGCAATTTTGGTTGGTATTACTATTACAACTGTTGCTATTACTTATATTGTTGATTTTATTAGAAATAGGAAAAATATTGCAAACAAGGTTTCTGAAGTGAAAGAATCAAAATAATTTTTAGATAATAGATAAACGCTAGCATATGCTAGCGTTTATTATTTTTTATTAATATGCCAAATTAAAAAAATTGTAATATATTGCAGAAAAATGCAAATTAGGATATAATATATTTAGAAGGTGACGCTTATGAAATATAAAGAAATAATAAAAAAAATATTTTTTATATTGTGTTTACTTGTAATATGCATTAGTAACAAATGTTACTCTTTTGATAACTGTTTAAATAAATTCCCATCTTATTGGGACAGCGAAAAAAAGAAAAAATCTGATACTGATACTGCTTTAGGAGAATATCTTATTAATTATGTGGCAGGTACATCTGCATTAGTAAATAACACATCTACAGATATGGAAAAATGGAGTAGTAATGATGGGATAACGCAAACAACATCAGAATGTATTTTATGGATAAATCAATATACTCATAAAAAAGATATGGACTATGTGAAATTAAGTGGTTACATAAATGACAATACGTATAATATAATAAAAAATGTTTTTGAATTATATTTTTCTTCAAAAAATATAGATGCGATAAATCAAGATATAAAAGCTAATTATAATGAAACTAACAAAACAAATAAATATGATACAGATAACAGTAAAGGCTATTATGGAATTGATGAGCAAGATTATTTGTATTATGGAGTTATTTCTAAAAATTATGTAGAAGTTATTAAAAATTGTAAAGAAACAATACAAGAGATGACCGCGTCTGCTGCATATGCAAAACAGCAAGGAATAGACACAAAGGTAAAAACAAAATTTAAAGCTTCTGATGGAAAATATATAGATTTTCAAGATGATTATAATACAAAAATAAATTACACCAAAGATCAGATAAAAAAATATTTAGATGTATATGGTATTCGTCTTGGGGAAACTGGTGATAATAGAAGTACTTTAATTTCACAGTGGGCTAGTTTGTTAAGTGGAAAGTTTATTACAAAGGATGCGGAAAATGTAATTAATGAGCAGAACGACAAAATAAAAGAACAGTATATAAAAAATTTAACAGGTTATACAGTAGATGAATTAAATAGTCAATCAGAAAATAATAATAGTTTGATTAAAAATGTTATTGCAGAAAACCAATATTATCATCCAAGAAGAGATCCAGATTCAACATATGAATCTACAACTCAAGTGGATAATACTATAGAAAAGGCAGATGGATTTATAAGTGAAGGAAGTTCACAAATTGATTCAACAGAATTACAAAATTTTTCAAATATGTTATATAATGCATTATTAATAATAGGAATTATAATAGCTGTAATAGTCGGAACAATTCTTGGAATAAAGTTTATGATAGGAAGTGTAGAAGAAAAAGCAGATATAAAAAAATTATTAATCCCATATATTGTAGGTTGTATAGTTGTATTTGGAGCATTTGGAATTTGGAAATTAGTTGTAACTATTTTGGCTAATATGTAGAAATAGTAAAAATACTATATATTGTAGTATATTGCAGAAAAATGTAAATTGGTCTATAATATATTAAAGAAGTTAGAGGTGTTGGTTATGAAATATAAAAAAATAATATTTTTATTTATTAGTATTTTTATTATTATGTTCAGTAATATTAGTTATGCAGCAAAATATGAGAAGACATTAAGAGGTTTCTTATATACAAATACAGATCATATATATGATAAAGAAGGATCAGTCAAATTATTTCATAATAATACATACACAAGTTTTTTATCACGGATACAATAATATGATGAAATGGATAAAAAACGAGGTAAGTTATCAAGAGATTGCCAAAAATAATACAGAAGAAGATTTAATGGCAGCTAGACATGCTGTTTGGTATGTAGAAGATGAAATTAATGGAATGGTGAAATCAGATGAATATGACCAAAATACAATGAGAAAAAAATTTCAAGAAATAACTGGATATAAATATAATGAAATAGAAAAATATATTAAGGATATTAGGGCAAGTCAATATAAGGAACTTACCGCAGCATATGATTATAAAAAGTCAAAACAAGGAACTCAAGGAAAAACCGTAGGTATTTGTGATTCATATGTAACTAAATTTAAATATAATAAAAAGCAAATAGAATTATATAATGATGTTTATGGATTTGGGAGACTTAATTTATCTTCAAATGAAGCAAAAATAATAAGAAAAGTATGGGCTATAAAATTAAAGGCTAGTGATGATTCAGAACTTGCTACAAGGACTGACTTATATGTAGCAAAAGATGATAGCTTTGAAACAATGATGTCATACGATAAAATAGAAATAGACTTATACCAAAATTTGTTTGGTAAATACCCAACACCAGGTGGTAGCAGTGAAAATGGACCAATGGATGGAGTGATGTTGGAATGGACTCATATGAAAGAAGATGGAAAACATTCTACATTTTATAATAAAAATTTTAATGGTAGATCATTTGTTATACCAGTAGTAGATGGAAAAAAACAATATTATGATGAAAGTGACATGAGAGAAAATAAGAACAAAGTGACAAATAGTGAGGTAAATGAATTAGAAGAGGCAGAATTGGTTAATAGTGATGGTATAACAAATGATGCAGCATTGGATGAGGCAAGAGAAAATGATACAGATGCTAACATAGACAATAAACAATACTATCATCCAAAAAGAGATTCAGATTCGACATATGAATCTACGACACAAGTGGATGATACTATAGAAAAAGCAGATGAATTTACAAATGAAGGAAGTTCACAAATTGATGCAACAGAATTACAAAATTTCTCAAATATGTTATATAATGCGCTATTAATAATAGGGATTATTATAGCAGTAATAGTTGGAGCAATACTTGGAATAAAATTTATGATGGGAAGTGTTGGTGAAAAGGCGGATATAAAGAAATTATTAGTTCCATATGTTGTTGGATGCATAATTGTATTTGGAGCATTTGGGATTTGGAAATTAGTGGTAACTATTTTAGCCAACATGTAGAAAAGGAGAATTAAATGGATAGAAAAAAGAGTTTCATATTAATTATTTTATTATTAGCAATAGTTTTATTTTCTAATGTCGTATATGCAAAAGAAGATACCGGAACAGGAAGTGGTAGTGTATTAGAAGACATAACTGGAACGGGAGGAAGTTTAGATAAATATAAACCTGGAGATATTGATGGAACTTCAAAATTAGAAGAAAAGGCAGAATATATACTTGGAATCATAAAAAATGTTGGGGTTGTATTATCAGTCGTAAGTTTAATACTTTTAGGAATAAAGTACATGTTAGGAAGTATAGAAGAAAAGGCAGCTTATAAAGAGTCATTTAAACCATATATAATAGGTACATTTTTGGTATTTACAGGCTCTTTATTACCAGAATTAATATATAAGTTTATGCAAAATTTAAATAAATAATTAAGATTGTATTAATAAATGTTGCAAAAAATAAATAAAAATGTTATAATTAATTAGATATTGTTATTAATATTCTCAAAAAGGGAGTTAATATAAATAATAAAAGGAGGAAAAACATATGAATAAAAAATTTGTAAAAATACTTAATATAGCTTTAGTAGCTATGATGCTTGTTTGTATATCAACAAGTGTATTTGCATTAACACCAAGTGAACTTAAACCTGCAGACAATGTCACAGGTTCACCTGAAATACAAAGTGCAGGTAATTCAATAATATCAATATTACAAACAGTTGGAGTTGTATTATCTGTTGTTGTATTAATGATTATAGGTATTAAATATATGATGGGTAGTGCAGAAGAAAAAGCAGAGTACAAAAAAACTATGATACCATATATAGTTGGAGCTGCTTTAATATTTGCAGCATCAATATTTGCAAATGTAATATACCAATTTTTTACAGGAATGACAAAATAAAAAAACTAGGGATTGCCTATTTAGAAGGCAATCTTTTTTTTATTTTTACGTATATTACAATAATATTAAATTTTTGTAATATATGGTTTTTTTATGTAAAAAGGTGGTATTTATTGTTTCTTTTTGTTATAATTAAAATAAGTATAAGTATATATTTATGCAAAGGAGGAAGAAATTTGGGAACATATAATTTACCAAGAAATGTAAAAG
Source organism: Clostridium sp. CAG:440 (assembly GCA_000437215.1). Lineage (GTDB taxonomy): Bacteria > Bacillota > Clostridia > TANB77 > CAG-508 > CAG-269. The sequence goes on along the minus strand of FR898652.1, from coordinate 49,249 downwards.
GAGAGGGAAGAATATTATTTGTTTTTTCATCAAAAGCTTTAATATATACAACAATAGGTGCTGGAATAGGACTATTTATATATTTTATAACTAAAATGTTAGGAGTGGGAATAATAGGAATTATTTCAATGATAGTTTTAGGTTTATGTGGATTTATTATTGGGACATTTAAAATGCCAAATGCGGCAGCATTTCAAATAACCAAGAAAACAGGTGGAGAGAGTTTAGATGATATTCTAAAAAGATGGATAAAATTCAAATTAAAAAATAATAGAATATATGTATATCAACAAAGTAAAATTGGAATTGATAGTGTTAAGCCAAAAGAAGAGGGAGGAACAAAAGATGAATAGTATGGATGAAAATTCAGTAGTAAATATATTGACAATTTGTTTAAGTATAATGATTTTTCTACTTATGATTCTTATAATTGTTTATATTATATTGAAGGTTAAGCAACGCACAGATGTGAAGCAAAGTCAAAGTAACAATAACAATAATGTAGCTAGAAAAGATAATAATAAAATAAAAAAAAGGAAAGTTGATAATAAATATAGTAAACAATCAATATTTGATTTTATGGAGTTTGATGATGTGCAGGATAATATGATAATCCAAAAGGGTGGAAAAAGGTTTGTGATGGTTGTTAAATGTATGGGAGTTAATTATGATTTAATGTCTCAAATGGAAAAAATAAGTGTTGAGGAGGGATTTCAACAGTTTCTAAATACATTAAGACACCCAATACAAATATATATTCAAACAAGAACAATAAATCTAGAAAACAGTATTAATGAATATAAGAAACGTGTTAAAGAAATAGAAGACGAATTTAATAAAAAACAATATACATATAATCAAATAAGAGAGTCAGGAATGTATACTAAAGAACAAGAAGAGCAATATTATTATGAATTAACAAAACAAAAAAACTTGTATGATTATGCTAGAGACATTGTAAGTGCAACTGAACAAATGAATAAAAATAGAAATGTTTTAAGTAAAGAATATTATATTGTTATATCACATTATGCAGAAGAAGCAAATGATGAAAAATATTATAATGAAGAAGTAAGAAGTATGGCATTTTCTGAGTTATATACAAAAGCACAAGCTATTATAAGAACTTTATCTGCATGTTCTGTAGGGGCACAAATATTAACTTCCAGAGAACTTATTGATTTATTATATGTTGCATATAACAGAGATGAAGCAGAAACTTATGGAATAGATAGAGCTATAAAAGCAGGGTATAATGAATTGTATTCTACATCACAAGATGTATTTGCAAAAAAAATAAAAGCATTAGATGAAGAAATAGAGGAAAAAGCAATTGATCTTGCTAATAGTAAGGTAGAAAAAGCTAAATCAATGTTGCAAGAAAATGCAGAAAAAAAAGAGCAAAATATGGATGAGTTAATTGATGAATTAGCAGAAATTATTTTAAAAGATAATAAAAGTTATTTGGGGTCAGATATTTCAGATGCTGCTATAGCAGAATTAGAAAAGGATAAGGAGGAAAATCATGAAGTTTCTAAAAAGAAGACAAAAACAAGAAACAAATCAGCAAATTAATAATGAAGAAGAACTAGGAACATTAAAAGCACAAACCATAAAAGAATTAATAGCTCCTTCTGGGATAGATGCTTCAAAAATAGATTATTTAGAAATTAATTCTGCTGTAAAAAGATATGCAAGAAGTTTCTTTATTTCTACACTTCCACGTATGTGTACTTTCCCAGAATTATTTAGAGATTTATATTTGTTTGGTGATATTAATACATCTATATATATAACACCAATTGCAGAATCAAAATCACAAAATGAATTAAATAGAGTAATCAATGAGCTTGAAACAGAAAGAATAGTGGCAATGGATAGAGGTAATATAAATAGAGAAAGTAATTTAACACAAAAAAGGTTTGAAGCAGAACAATTGAGAGATGAAATAGCAGCAGGTTTTAATAAAATGTATGATGCATCAATTGTCGCAACTTTATTTACATATAATATTGAGGAATTAGAAAGATTAACTAAATTGCTAGCAACAGAAATGTCAAAATCATTAGTTGGAATAAAAAGTGCTTGGGCTATGCAAGAAGAGGCATTCAAATCTAATCTTCCATTAATGGATGATAAAATAAAAAAAATACATTCTTTTGATAGCAGATCAATGGGAACGGTATTTCCATTTACTACATCAGATGTAGGACATTCAACAGGAGTACCATTAGGATATAATAAACAAACTGGAACACCAATACTTTTTGATAATTTCCATTCTTCACTTACAAATTATAATATGGTTATATTTGCTAAATCTGGTGCTGGTAAATCTGTTACAATGAAAACATTAATATCAAGATCTTCAGTATTAATGGGAATTGAGAGTTTAGCATTAGATGCAGAGGGAGAATATTCAATTGTTGCAGAAAGCTTAGGCGGAATAAATGTTGTTTTAAGTCCAAATTCTAAAACAGTAATTAATTTATTTGATATAGAAGTTGAAAAGGTTAAAGATGAAATAACAGGAAGAGAGAGAATTGTATTAAATGTTGAAAATAAAGTTGAAGATGTAACACAAGCTCTTCTTACTATGGCAAGAGGAAGTACAAGGAGTAAAGATGTAAATGAGATTACTAAACAAGTAATTGCAGAAATTGTTGCTGAGGAATATGCAGAAAGAAATATAACGAATGATCCATTAAGTTTATATGTTCAAGGAAATGAATTTCAAAAAGGAGATAAATTATATAAAGAAAAAAAGAAAATGCCAACAATAGGAAGTTGGTATAAAAGATTGCAAAAAAAAGCTGTTGAAAATAAGAATCCAGATTATAGTTTTCATTATAGCTATTTATTAAAAGTTATGAAACAGTATATAAGAGAGTATAATGGACAAATGGCATATTTTGATGGTCAATCTACATTTGAATTATTAGATGGAGTACCATTTATTAATTTGGATATTTCTCAATTGGAAGAAAGGTTTGCAAGACCTTTAGCACAACAAATTTTACTTTCTTGGATTTGGGAAAAATATGTCAAGAAAAATAGTGAGGATAGAAAAAAAGCAGCTAAAAAAAGAGTTATAGTTGATGAAGCGTGGATGTTATTACCATACCCAGAGGCTGTGGATTTCTTAAATACAATGGCAAGGCGTGCAAGAAAAAGAAATGTATCTTTGGCAATTATATCTCAAAGATTTCAAGATTTCTATGAAAAACCTGAGGCACAGGCTGTTTTGACTTCTTCAGATACAAAATTATTTTTAGCTCAGGATAAATCAGAGATTCAATATTTAAAAGAAGTATTTAAATTGAGTGAAGGGGAGGCCAATTTTTTAATAACATGTCTTAAGGGAGAAGGATTATTAAAAGTTGGACAAGATACAGCTATTTTACAAATAGTACCTACAGCAAAAGAATTTGAATTTGTTGAAACTAATTTAAATAATTTGGTTAAAAAACAGAGACATTAAATGATAGTATAGTAAAAAGGAGGAGAAGATGAAAAAATTTACTATAAAAGGAATGGTACAAAAGACAATAATATCTTTATTAGTAGTAATAATGGTGAATTTTACTATACCAGTACATGTAAATGCAGGGATTATTTCATGGGCAGGAAATACAATAGGAGAAGCAATATTGACATTTACAGCCTTTCTTGGTGATACTGTTGTGGGAGGGTTGCATAAATTTGTCCTAGGAACTGAAGACATGTTTTCATCTGTAATGTTGCCCTCTGATAATCCAACAGTAACAGATGGAGATTTAAAAGGTGACGCAACAGGAGACGCTATTGAATTAGATGGATCAAGTATTGGAACAGATGGAGTAGGAATTCCTAATATTATGGTTTGTCCAGAATATATTTTTGAAAATAGAATTCCATTATTGGATGCAAATTTTGTTAATCCTGGACAATATATACAAGGTGGAAATAGCAATAATAAAACAACAGGAACAATAACGGGAGGAGCATTAAAAACAGTAATTGCAAGTTGGTATAGAGCATTTAGAAATATTGCAATAGTTGGACTATTATCAATATTGGTATATATAGGAATTAGAATCTTATTAGGTTCTACATCTCAAGATAAAGCAAAATATAAAGAAAGATTGGTTGATTGGTTAGTTGGGTTATGCCTTGTTTTTGTTATGCATTATATTATGGCAGGTACTATGATGATAACAGAAAATATAACATATATGCTAAGCAAAAGTATAGATTCTACACAGTATGATGTTGTTGTTACAGGAAAGTTAACATCTGATGGTGCTAAAGATACTGTTTCTGTAAAAGAAAACTTAACTGGTTATGTCAGACTAATGGCACAAACGGATAATCTTTCTGATTCTTTTGCTTATACACTTTTATATATTATAATGATAATTTTTACTATTATGTTCTTAATTACATACATTAAAAGGGTATTATATATGGCGTTTTTTACAATGATTGCACCATTGGTAGCAATGACATATCCATTAGATAAAATTGCAGATGGCAAAGCACAAGGATTTACAATGTGGTTTAAAGAATACATGATGAATGCATTAATTCAGCCTGTACACTTAATTTTGTATTCAGTATTTGTTGGAAGCGCTGCTGAACTTGCTAAATCAAATTTAATATATTCTATAGTTGCAATAGCATTTTTATTACCTGCTGAAAAATTTATTAAGAAAATGTTTAGACTTGACAGAGCTGAAACAACAGGAGCGCTTGGTGCTGTTGCAGGTGGAGCGTTAGCAATGCAGGGGATGCAAAAAATTGCTAAAGCAGGTTCAACTACAAGTGTAGGAAAAGGAAAATCATCTGGAGAAAACAATAATGGAAAAATAAGATATGGTGGAAATGATGTAAGTGATGCTTGGAAGAAGAATAATGGTGAGATTGATAATAGAATGCCTAATAACGAATCAGAAAATGACGTTATTGAAAAAAATGAAAATGATAATTTAGGTATTGCGTCATCAAATGAAAATATTCAAGGAAATGCAGCTCCTGAATCTTTAGATAATACAGCTATAGACCAAGATAGAGAAGATAATAATAATTTAAATTATGCTAATAATTTAAATTCATTGGAAAATGATGATAATAAAGAGTTTGAAAATAATGAGAATGATGAAGATGATAGAACATTAGGAGAATATTTTACAGATACAACTGGATTAAAAACTCCAGCAGAGAAGTTTAGGCAGTTGAGAGAGGGAGCACATCAACTACCTGATAAAGCTAAGAATAAAATTAAAGAAAGTAATATATATAATAAAATTAATTCACATAACAAAATACCAAAACCTGTTAGAAGAGCTATAACTGGTGTAGCAAGAATTCCTTTAGGGGCTGCAAAATCTGTATGGAAACATAAAGGCAAGATTGGTAGAACTGCTTTGAAGACATTAGGAGCTGGTACATTTGGTGTAATGGGAGCTGCAGCAGGTATTGCAACAGGTGATTTTTCAAAAGTTGGAACATATGCAGCAGCAGGTGCAATGGCTGGAAGAGCAATTGGAAATAATACAGCTAATATTGCTTCATATTCAAAAGATGCTTTAATGAATGGTACAGGATCATTAAGACAATCTTATGAAGAAGGTGCATATGGAATTAATAAAGCTAAAGATATGCAATTACAAAGAGAATATGAAAAAAATAGAAGATTGCATATGAATGATGCTGAACAAAAAGAAAAAGCTAAGGAAATAGCAAATAAATTAAATAAATCTGGTGTTTATGCTAATAGACAACCTATTTCATATAAAGAAGTTCAAAACAAAATGTTTGATTATAAATCAGCAGGTATTACAGATGATGATCAAATTACAAAAGGATTAATGATGGAAGAAAAACACAAAGAATTTGATCAAAGTCAAATTATTAGTATAATGAAAAATGCTAATAAAATATCAGACGATACTATTCTTGATGATAAAAAACGTAACTCATATAGAGAATCAGTTAAAGCAAAATATGGAGATAAAGCTGGTGAGCAATTTACGGGCTTAGTCGCTGAGGCTAAAGGATTAGATAAATTTTATAATAAAAAAATTTCCGAAGAGAAAGTGGCACATAAAAATATGATAATAAAGCAAAACAAGAGGAAAAAAGAAGATAAGATTTGAAGCACGAAAAATTAAGTGAAAATGAAGTATAGGTGAAAAAACAAGTTACAAAAGCGCCATATAAAACGAAGAAAAAATAATTATTAAACAGGACTTTAAGGTTTAGGAGTGAATGGATATGAGCAGAATATCAAGATTGTATAATCAAAATAGAGTATCATTTTGGTTAATAATATTAATAATTATTTTTATTATTTTAATGATACAGTTATTGAATTTTTTTGCCAAAAAAGATAATGAAAGTAAAAAAAATAATAAAAATAATATTGCTCAAGATGAATATGTTAATGAAAGTAAATCTATTATATCGGATGGTAGTGTTTCTCAAAATGTAAAAACAAAATATGCAAAACTAATAGATAATTTTTTAAATAATTGTATAAATGCAAATTTTGAAGATGCTTATAACATGATTTCAGAGGATTGTAAGAATATATATTATGATTCATTAGATAAATTTGAGAATAGATATTGTAAAAATAAGTTTAATGGGCATAAAAAGTATTCGTTCCAATCCTGGATTAATGGTAGTAAAAACATATATCAGATAAAAATATTTGATGATATTCTTGCTACAGGAGATTTTACTTCTAATAAATATATAGAAGATTTTTATACTATTGTTAAAGAAAATAATGAATATAAGCTAAATATAAATAATTTTATTAGTAAAGATGAAATAAATAAAGAACAAGAAAATTCTAATATTGTTTTTAATATAAAAGATGTAGAAATATACAAAGAATATAGTATTTATACTATAAAGGTAAAAAATAATAATGCAAATTCTATTAAAATTGATAGTAAAGAAAAAAGTAATACAACTTATATTGAGGATAATAATAAAATAAAATTTTTAGGACTTTTATATGAAAATTTGGATAATGATTTGGTTATTAATTCTAATGAAGAAAAAGAAATTAGAATTAAGTTTAATATAATTTATAGAGATGATTTAAATTTAAAAAAGATGGTTTTTTCTGATATTGTCAAAGAAAATAGCAATAATAATGAAAAAAAGGAAAAAGTAGAAATTCTAATGTAAAAGAGGTGATGATATGGAAGAAGAAAAAAATAATGAGCAAAAGCAAGATCAACAGATAGAATCTAAATTAAAAGATATGGGAAGAGAAGTTGCAAAAAATGCCAAGAAAAAAGTAAAAGTAATTGCTATGAACGTTATTTCTTCTGTATCATTATTGGCTTTTAAAATAAGCCTAATTGTAGTAGTGGTTATATTGGTTGGTGGAATAATAGAATGGATTCAGGAAAAATTTTCATCAGAAGAGGCAGCAAAAATTATGTATGAAACAATGCAAATTGAGGATGTTGCAGAACTTGTACAAATAAAGAAAGATGATGATGGAAATGGTTATCATTTAGAATTTATTGATGGAATAGATGAAAAAATTAAATCAGCGGTTAAAGAAATCGGAAAGAAATGTGAAGCATTAAATGATGTGGAATTGGTAAAAAAATTTATAAGAGCAGAAGTTGCAACTAAATTTCCAAATTTGGGAGGAAAAGGAGAAACAATTAGGGTAAATAATAGTTCTGATAATTTAAATGGTTTTTTATTTATAGGTGATTCTATTACTGAGGGATTAGAATTATCTGGATACATAAATGGAGAAGGTTGTATATTTAAAGGAGTGAGTTCATCTCATCCAAGTCAATGGTTAAATAATGTAGCTGTTAATGGAAAGACTACATATAGTAGTTTACCACAAAATAGTGATTCTATAAAGGGAATTTGTATAATGTTGGGAACTAATGGTGCTAATGATAATGCTTCTGTTAATAGTGAATATAATTCTATGGAAAAATTGTTAAAAAAATTACATGAAAAATATCCGAATAAAATTATATATGTTCAAAAAATATTACCAATGGAGTCTCATCAAGATAGTGTTAATGAATATAATAAAAAACTTGAAGATTTTTGTAATAGTAATGATTATACTATTTTTATTGATGCAACAAATAATGTTGAATTAAGTAATGATGGAATACATCCTAATAATAATGGATATAAAAAATTATCAGACAATATTTATGAACAAGTGTCAAATAATAGTAAAAAAAATGAGGAAGAAAATAGTGATGAAAAAAATGATAATGAAATAGAAGAAAATAAAGAATTCCAAGGAAGCATTAATATTAAAAGGATAATGCCTAATAAGAATATTGGAGAAATTAAGGATAATGCAGGAAAAAAAGAAATAAATTTAAAATATGTTGATTACAATACTTTTAAAAATTATGTGGACAATAATAATGAAGAAGCTTTAAATGTTTTTACTTTAAGTGGTGACATGAAAGAATTAATTACAGCTACATGGTCATATGATGGAAGTGTACATATTATCCAAAATAGTAATATGGCTTATCGAGATGTAACGGCTCAATTTACAATGCCTTTTGAGTATCCAATGATTTTTCAAATTACAGGAAAAGAAAAAGATTTTTCAAAAAAATTAGCGGATTTAGCAATAGGTTCAAGTATAGACATCTCAGTAATAGATAATATACAAACTACCAAAACAGTTACAACTACAACTATATATAGTGATGAATCTGGAGAAAATAGCGTAATAAGTGGTCCAACTTCTGTAACTAGTATTACTGAGAATGTTTCAACAAATGTTCAGCCTACTAATATAAATTCATGGTGGACCAAAAGAAATGTTAAAGTAGAATTTTATGATAATGTGTCACAAGACTCTCCAAATGGAGTGACAAATACAGAATTTATTCAAGGGGATGATGGACAAGTTATTCATAAGACTACAGTAGAAGAAACTCAAAATACAGTATATAGTAATGACGTTCAAATTACAAGTAATGAATTTGAAAGTAATCATGAAGGATTTGTTAGAATTTATAAAAATAGTAAAAGCGCAAAAGGAAATATACAGAAATCATGGTTATTTGATTTTTTAAAGAATAATGAAAAAACATCTAATATGGTAGAACTTACAAAATATTTATTTTATATGGCAACTGAGAAAGACTATGGAGTTACTAAATTTGAAAAATTGGATTTATTATCTAGTTTGGATAATGTAATAGATTTTACTAACCGGAGAGAGTGGGATAGAAGGTAATGCAGGAATAATATTTGATTTTTTACTAAATCAAGGTATACCTGCAAGATCTGCTGCTGCAATGATAGGAAATTTTTATATAGAAGCTGGATTGAAACCTAACAATGTAGAAGATAGCAGTGGATTTGATGATGAAACATATACTAAAAATGTAGATAATGGAACATATTCAAAGGAAAGCTTTGTTAATGATGGAGCTGGGTATGGATTAGCACAATGGACATACTCATCTAGAAAAAAAGCATTATATGAATATGCAAAAGAAAAAGGAACATCCATTGGAGATTTAAATATGCAAATGGAATTTCTATGGAAAGAGATGAATTCTACTCATAAGAGTGGATTAAATTATATGAAACAAAATGGTGATAAATCAGTTGATTCATTAACAGAGTATTTTTGTTGGGAATTTGAAAATCCAGGGGTTCCACATATGAATGAAAGAAAAAGATATGCAAATGACATTTATGAGAAATATAAAAATAATCATAATAATAGTAATAATAAATGCTCTTTTAATATAAATTTATATAAAAGTAATGGAAGTGTAGATAAAAGTAAAATATCTCAGTTAAAAACAGAAGAGGATAAAATTATAAATAGCTATAGAAGTTATAAATTCTTTAATAATAATGGACTAAGTTATTTACAATGTACATGGTGGGCAAATGCAAGAGCAAGTACATATTTAAGTAAGTTTGGGACAAAATATAAATCATATCCTACTAATAATGGAAATGGGGGAGATTACTGGCAAAACAATAAAAATGGTGGATGGTTTAAATATGGAAATACGCCAAGAGCAAACTCATTACTGGGATATTCTGCAGGAAGTATTATGGGACAGTGGGGTCATATAACATATGTAGAAGCAGTTGATCCAGTAAATAAGAAAATTTATATAAGTCATTGTAGTTCACGGAGAAAGATGGAATGGTATACAAGAATTAGACTGGAATGGTATGCTTTGGGGACAATTGCCACAGGGATATATATATTTAGACCAACCTAACTAAAAATTGGAGGATTGATAGTTAATATGAATAATGATTTTCTAAAAAAAGTAAAAAATATAATAATAATTATAGTAGTATTATTATCAATTATATTTATTTGCTTAGTAATATTAAATAATATAAAAAAAGAGAAAAATACATATGATCCAAATTATACAGTTGGTCTTGAAAAGCGTAATACAAAACAGGTAGATATTAATGAAGAATATTTTCCCATTAAGAATTGCATTGAAATTTATTACAGCAAAATAAATTCTTTTATTGGTGTTAATAAAAATAACGATATTGAAAATAAAACTAGAGAAAAAATTAAAGATACAATGGCTAACAGTATGCTAGATATTTTAAATAAACAATATGTTGAAGAGTTTAAAATAACAAAAGAAAATATTATTAGTTTTTTTGAAGAAAAAAATGAGGATTTAAATTTTATTATAGATAATATGTATGTATATGATAAGGATGATAATATATCTATCTACGTAGTATATGGAAAGGAAATTAGTGAAAATAATAGTGAGAAAAGTGGTTTCATAGTGGAAGTTGATAGGAAAGATGAAACATTTTCAATTATTCCATATGAATATTTGTTAAAAAAAGGCTGGGATGATATTTCTAATATTGATTATAGTATGTTAAACTTTGCTGAAATAAAAATAAATGATAATAATGAATTTTCACAGCAGCGAATTGATGATGAGGATGTGGCTATTAATATATTTCAAGACTATAAAAATAAGATACAATATGATATAGATAGTGCATATGAAGTAATAGATACAGAATATAAAGCAAAACGCTTTAATTCATCAATAAAAGAATATAAAGAATATATAAAAAAAATAAATAATATTTTAAAGAATAATAAGTTGGCAAAAATAAGAACTACTTGGTTAGAAAATGAACAGCAGACAGAGTATATATGTATGGATATATATGGCAATTATTTTATATTTAAAGGAAATATTACTCAGTATAGTGTTTTATTGGATACTTATACAATAGAAATAGATGAATTTAAAGAGGAATATCAAAAAGCTGATGAGGCAAAAAAAGTTGCATTGAATTTAGAAAAATTTCAACAAATGATTAATGGAAAAGATTATGAATCAGCATATTATATATTAGATGAAAATTTTAGAAATGATAAATTTGGAACATTGGAAAACTTTATATATTATATAGAAGAGAACTGGTTTGAATGTAACAAATTTTCATATGACGAGTGTGAAGAAAATGATGGAATATATATAATAAAAGTTTCTGTAGTCAATGCAATTCAAGAAGATGATAATAGTAAATCAATTCCAAAGACATTTGCAATGAAATTAAAAAATAAAACTGATTTTGTAATGTCATTTAATGTTGATTAAAAAGAATTAAAATTAATTTTAAATAATAAAAATCCTAATTAATATTAATTAGGATTTTTATTAAATAAATTAATAATGACATTCGTAATATCATGAATAATGGGGTTATTAATATATAAATTATAAAAATAATTTTTTACAAAAGGGATTTGCAAAACTAAAATTATAATTCCAATTGTAATAAATAAAGAAATAAAAGAACGTAAATAATCATCACATGTTTTTTTATATTTAATTTTATAACCTTTATTTTTCATATCATCAATATATGCATCATGATATGCTTTTTTTAATGTATTTTGAAAATAATCTTTTAAATTGTTATTTTTATAATTATTATTTATATTATTTTCAGAAATATTATTTAAATTATTTAATTCATTTTTTAGATTAATATTTTCTTGGTATAGATTGTTAAAATCATTTTCAGAGTTTTTTAAAGAATTATCATAAATTTCTTTTTTAGAATTATCACTTAAAGTTTCATATGCTTCATTGATCTCTTTTATTTTAGATTCATATTTTAATTTCATTTCAGGTGAAGTTTGTAAATCTGGATGATATTTTTTAACTAAAACCTTATATGCTTTTTCTATAATTTCTTGTGATGCATTTTTGTCAATTTCTAATATCTCGTAATAATTTTTTTCCATAGTTAATTTGTATCCTTCCTAATAGAAATAAAATTCTATATATAGTATAACATAAATATAATTTTATTTAAAGTTTTTTTGATTATTTTATGGATGTAGTTATAAATAGAAAATGACCATTATACAAAGCTTTTTTATCATATAAAATAAAAAGTTGAATATAATTTAAAAAAGAAAGAGAGTAAAAGTTATGAAATTAGGTTTAGCGTTAGCTGGTGGAGGAGTTAAAGGTGCTGCACATATTGGGGCAATAAAAGCTTTGGAGGAAGCTGGTTTTAAATTTGACTATATTGCAGGAACATCTTCTGGAAGTATTGTTGCAAGTTTATATGCTTCTGGTTTTACTACAGATGAAATTTATTGTATTTTTAAAAAATACTGTAAAAAAATAAAATATGTAGATTTTTTAAATATTATTAAATTGATTTTTGGCTTAATATTTACTGGAAAAATCCACATAGACGGACTAAATTGTGGAAAAAAGTTAGAAAAATTAATTAATAAAGAATGTCTGAAAAAGAAAATAAGTAATATTTCTCAAATTACTATGCCTTTAGTTGTTCCAAGTGTTAATATGTGTAGTGGTGATGTTATTTGCTTTTGCTCAAAACAAATAAGAAAAGAATTTTCAGATAATATTATTTTTATTAATGATGTAAATATTGGAAGAGCAGTAAGAGCTAGTTGTAGCTTTCCTATTGTTTTTTCTCCATGTGATTTTAATGGTACTAAACTAATTGATGGTGGAATTCGTGAAAATGTTGCTTGGAAAGAGTTAAAGTTTTTAGGAGCTGATAAAGTATTAAATATTACTTTTGATGATGATATAGATGAGGACTGCTCTAAAAATATTATAGAAGTTGCTAGTACTTCTATTGGATTGTTATGTAGAGAACTTGGAAATTATGAAATGGAGGGTTCTGATTATACTATTAAAATAAAGAGTAAAAAGGTTCGGTTTGTTAGATATGAGTAAAATTGATGATTTGTATGAATTAGGCTATAATACTACTAAAAAAATTATAAATAGAGTAAGGATTTAGATTTTTATTTAAATCCTTACTCTATTTTTTATAAATTTTTTATTTTTAAGCATTTGTTTTTTCTTTTTCATTTTTTGTTGTGCTTTTTTCTTCAATATTTGTATTTTCTTTTTCTAGTGCTTTTTCTTCATTTAATTTTGTTTTTAAGTTGTCTTTTGCAACTGTCATTAAAAGCTTAATTCTATTTGCTTGATTTGCTTCACTTGCACCAGGATCATAATCGACAGGAGAAATATTTGCGTCAGGATATTTTTCTCTAATTGTTTTTATTACTCCTTTACCAACAACATGGTTTGGAAGACATGCAAATGGCTGAACACATACAATGTTTGGTATATCATTTTCAATATATTCTATCATTTCTGCTGTTAAGAACCAACCTTCGCCTGTTTGGTTTCCTATAGATAAAACATCTTTAACTTGTTTTTCTAAGTGCCATATATCGCAAGGCATTAAGTAGTTTTTATTTGATTTTCCAAGAGCTGCAACTACATCTTTTTCTAATACGTCTATCAATTTAATTGCAATTTTACTAATCTTTGCAGATGTTTTATTAACATTTAATAATTCATTAAATGTGATTTTGTGTGTTGCCATGAATTTAACAAATCCCATAAAATCTGGAAGTATAACTTCTGCGCCTTCTTTTTCAAGTAAATTGGCTACATAGTTATTACCAAATGGATGATATTTTATAAGGACTTCTCCAACAATTCCAACTCTTGGTTTTAATTGCGATGTGTCTAATTCTATTTTTTCAAAATCGTCTACCATGTCATAAATGCTTTGTTTAAATTGTTTATTTGATGATTTTTTTAGTAGTTGTTTGCATTTTTCCATCCATTTTTCATATAATGCTTGTGTTTCTCCTTTGTTTATTTCATAGGCTCTATTTTTTGTTAACATTTTTTGTAGTAAATCACCATATATAATAGTTTTTAAAAGTCTTTCTAATAATGGTATTGTAATTTTAAATCCAGGCATTCTTTCCATTCCAACAACATTGAATGAAATTACTGGGATTTGTCCAAAGCCGGCATCTTTAAGAGCTTTTCTAATAAATCCAATATAGTTTGTTGCTCTACAGCCTCCACCTGTTTGTGACATTATTAATGCTGTTTTATTTAAGTCATATTTGCCAGATTGAAGTGCTTCTATCATTTGTCCTGTTACTAATATTGATGGATAACAAGCATCATTATTTACATATTTTAATCCTGTCTCTACTGTATTTTGTGTACATTCCCTTAAAAGTTCTACTTTGTAACCAGAAGATTGAACTGCTGTTTCTAATAATTCAAAATGAATTGGAGCCATTTGTGGAATTAATATTGTGTAATCTTTTTTCATATCTTTTGTAAATATTTTTTTCTTAATTCCATAATCACCGTTTAATTGCTCATTTTGTTTTTCTTTTATACGTTTGTTCATACTGGCAAGTAAAGAACGTATACGAATTCTAACTGCTCCTAAATTATTTACTTCATCTATTTTTATTAATGTATACATTTTTCCGTAGCTTGAAAGTATTTCTTCAACTTGGTCTGTTGTAACTGCATCAACACCACATCCAAATGAATTTAATTGAACTAATTCTAAGCAGTCGTGTTTTCCAACAAAGTCAGCAGCTGCATATAATCTTGCATGAAATACCCATTGATCAACAACTCTTAGTGGTCTTTTGGCTTCTGTTTGATTTGATATACTGTCTTCTGTAAGTACACATAAGCCTAAAGATGTAATTAATGTGTCTATTCCATGGTTAATTTCAGGGTCAACATGATAAGGTCTTCCTGCTAAAACAATTCCTTTTAAATTGTTTTCTTCTATATAACGTACAGTTTCAATTCCTTTTTGTCTTATGTCATTTTTACATTTTTGATATTCTTCTTCTGCTTTTGTGGCAGCTTCTATAAGTTCTGCTTTTGTAAAATTATATTCTTTAAATTCATCTAATTCCATAACTTTTTTAACTAGATTTTTTGTGTCAAAAGGTAAAAATGGATTTATAAATTTAATGTCTTTTGCTTTTAATCCTTCAACATTATTTTTTAAAACTTCTGAGTAAGATATTACTATTGGGCAATTGTAATGATTGTCAGCTTTTTCATATTCTTTTCTAGAGTATGGCATACATGGGTAGAATATTGTTTTTATTCCTTGTTCTAATAAACTTTCTATATGACCATGTGATAATTTTGCTGGATAACAAACTGACTCAGATGGCATAGATTCCATACCTTTTTCGTATGTTTTTCTTGTACTTTTTTCAGATAGTACAACTCTAAATCCAAGGTTTGTTAAAAATGTAAACCAGAATGGGTAATCTTCATACATATTTAAAACTCTAGGGATTCCTATTGTACCTCTTGTTGCATATTGTTCTTCTAATGGTTTATAATCGAATATTCTTTCATATTTATATTGTACTAAATTTGGTAATTTTTTTGATTTATTAACTATACCTGCACCTTTTTCACAACGGTTACCAGATACGTGTATTTGCCCATTGCTAAATTTGTTTATTGTAAGTTTACAATGGTTTTCGCAATTGTTACAACGTGCGTGTGTTACTTTTATTTGTAAGCAGTCTAGCTCAAAAGGTTTTAATATTGTTGATTTATATTCCATGTCTAAGTTTGCTTCATATTGCTCTTTTGAAAGTAAAGCCATTCCATATGCACCCATTAGACCTGAAATGTCTGGTCTTACAACATTTTTACCAACAATTTTTTCAAATGCACGAAGTACGGCATCATTATAAAATGTACCACCTTGTACAACTATGTGGTTTCCAAGTGTTTCTGTATTTCTAACTTTCATAACTTTTTGTATTGCATTTTTTATTACAGAGTAAGAAAGTCCACTTGAAATGTCCCCAACTGTATAACCTTCTTTTTGTGCTTGTTTTATTTTTGAGTTCATAAATACAGTGCATCTTGACCCTAAATCTACAGGACGTTTAGCATTTATTGCTTCTTTAACAAATTCAGAAATTTCTAAATTTAAACTTTTGGCAAATGTTTCAATAAATGATCCACATCCTGATGAACATGCTTCATTTAAAAGTATGTTGTCAATACTTCCATTCTTCATTTTTATGTATTTCATGTCCTGTCCACCAATATCAATTATAGCTGTAACATCTGGTTCAAATTGTTTTGCTGCTGTATAATGGGCAATTGTTTCTATTTCGTTTAAATCAACATTTAAAGCTGTTTGTATTAATTTCTCTCCATATCCTGTAACACCACTATACCTAAGTGTTGCGGTATTTGGAATTTCTACATACATTTTTTTAAGCATTGAAATTACACTTTTTAAAGGGTTACCTTCATTATTTCCATATAAAGAATATAATAATTTTCCTTCATTATCAATTAATACAAGTTTTGTAGTTGTTGATCCTGCATCTATTCCAAGGAAACAATCTCCTTTTAAGTCTTTTAATTTGGCTCTTGGTACTTTTGCTACACTATGTCTTTTTTTAAATTCTTCATATTCATTGTCATCTTTAAATAATGGAGCTAAAGGTTTTGTTGTATTGTCTTTGGAAATTTTTAAATTTTCTATTTTTTGTTCTAATTCTTTTGCAGTTATTAAATTTGTGTCTAAAGAATCTAGTGCTGCACCTTTTGCAACTAAAAGGTGTGCTTCTTCTGGAACAATAATTTCTTCTGGTTTTAAATTTAATGTTTCTATAAATCTTTTTCTTAATTCAGATAAGTAGTTTAAAGGACCTCCTAAAAATGCAACATTTCCTCTAATTGGTCTTCCACATGCAAGACCGCTTATTGTTTGATTTACAACTGCTTGAAATATAGAGGCTGCAATGTCTTCTTTTGCCGCACCTTCATTTATTAATGGTTGTACATCAGTTTTGGCAAAAACTCCACAACGAGATGCAATTGGATATAATGTTGTATAGGTTTTTGCAAGCTCATTTAAGCCTGCTGTGTCTGTGTGAAGTAGTGATGCCATTTGGTCCAAAAATGCACCAGTACCACCTGCACATGTACCGTTCATACGTTGTTCTATTGATTTATCAAAATATATTATTTTTGCATCTTCACCACCAAGTTCAATTACAACATCTGTTGATGGAATATATTTTTCTACTGCTCTTTTACAAGATACTACTTCTTGTATAAATTTTACATTTAAAAATTTTGCGGCTGACATGGCTCCAGACCCTGTTAGGGCTAATGTAAATTTACAATCAGGATACATTTTTAATAAATTTTCTAAAACCATACACACTGTATTTTTGGTATCAGAAAAATGTCTTTGGTAATTGCTATATATTACTTCTTTTTCTTCGTTCATTACTATGATTTTGACTGTTGTTGATCCAACATCTAATCCAACATGTAAAATATTCATAAATTGGTCTCCTCTTTTCCTAAAAACTCACCCTAATTGTATACGGAAATGCGATTTTTGTCAAATGGAAATAAATGGGAGATAGTATGGATTTATAAAGTTTTTTATAAACTTTTTGTTTTAGTTCTAATATGGACAAACAAGCAATATAAATTAAATAAATAAAATTTATAGGAGGTAAAAAATGAACAGGAAAAAGATAATAATATTTTTTAGTATTTTGCTAATTATTATTGCAATATCTGGCTATTTTATAATTAAAAATATTAAGAAAAACAAGGAAGAAACTTTAGTACAAGAATATATTCCGCAAGAGGAAATAGGGGAAAGTCAGGCAAGACAAACTATAGTAAGTTTATATTTTCCAGACAAGGAAAAACAAGAAATAAAACCAGAGGCAAGACTTATTGATATAAAAGAAATAATTAATACACCATATGAAAAGTTATTAGAAATGTTAATTCAGGGTCCAAAAAATGATAAATTAGAAAGGGTAATTCCAGAAGGAACAAAGGTGCTAAAGACATATATGGAGAATGATTGTTTAGTAATTGATTTTTCAAAAGATTTTTTAAATTATGATATGGAAAAGGAAAATGGAAAAAATAATATGGTAAAATCAATTGTAAATACATTAACAGAACTTACAGAAGTCAATAAAATAAAAATTTTAATAGAGGGAAATGAAAATGAAAACTTTAATGAAGTATATACAAGGGAAAAATAAAGTTTTATTTTAAAAGTTTGTATAGTTTAACATATTTAACGAAATTACCAAAATTATTTAAAAAATACTCTACATCATTTAATGATTTAACAGTATTCTTTTTCATAGTTTTAAAATTAGGTTTTTTCTTTTTTGGAGGCGGATTTTTCTTTTCGCCTCTATTTTCATCTTCAAAAAAATTAGCTTTATAAATGTTTGGCATAACAAATCCCTCCAATTAAATAAAAATTTTGCAAAACTTTAAAATATATTATATAATATGTAAAGTATATTAAATATGATACAGGAGAATTAAATGGAATTAAAAGAGAATGAAAGAATAGATGATTTAGAATTTAAAGGATTTAAAATAATTCAAAATTCAGAAGGATTTTGTTTTGGCATGGATGCAGTATTATTATCCGATTTTGCAAAAAATATAAAAAATAAGTCTAAGGTTTTAGACTTAGGGACTGGAACAGGGATTTTACCAATTCTTCTTGCAGGAAAAACTAATTTAGAAAAAATTATTGGGGTAGAAATTCAAAAAGATGTGTATGATATGGCTAAAAGGAGTATTGTACTAAATAAGTTAGAAAATAGATGTGAAATAATTAACGAAAATATCTTAAATTTAGAAAAAATATATAAAAAAAGTAGTTTTGATGTAATTGTTACAAATCCACCATATAAAGAAAATAATACAGGTTTAAAAAATGAAAGTGAAAAAAAGCTTATTTCTAGGCATGAATTAACAGCAAATTTAGAAGATTTTATTAGAGTTTCAAGTAATCTACTAAAAGATAAAGGAGAACTATATATGGTTCATAGGCCTGAAAGATTAGTAGATATAATAGAAAATTTAAGAAAATATAAGTTAGAGCCAAAACAAATTAGGTTTGTATGTCCAAATGTAAATAAAGAACCCAATATTGTTTTAATAAAAGGGGTAAAAAATGCAAATAAATTTTTAAAGATAGAAAAAAATTTATTTGTGTATAACGAAAATAATGAATATACTGATGAAATACTAAAAATTTATAATAAACAAAAATAGAAAGGAAAATAAGTATGAAAGGGATTTTATATGTTGTTGCAACTCCAATAGGAAATTTAGAAGATATAACATTAAGAGCAATTAATGTGTTAAAAAATGTAGATTTGATAGCTGCAGAAGATACAAGACATACATTAAAATTACTAAATCATTTGGAAATATCAAAACCTTTAATTAGTTACCATAGACATAACGAGGAAAACAGGCAAGATATTATTATAGAAAAATTATTAGAAGGTCAAAATATAGCAATTGTATCTGATGCAGGAACACCAGGAATATGTGATCCTGGAGAGGTGGTAATTAAAACTTGTATAGAAAATAATATAAAGGTAATTCCAATACCGGGAGCATGTGCTATGATAAATGCTTTAATAGTTTCAGGAATTAGTACAAAAGAATTTAATTTTTTAGGTTTCCTTCCTCTTAATAAAAAAACAAGAAAACAAAAATTATTTGAAATAGAAAAATGTACAAAAACAATTATTATATATGAGGCTCCACACAAATTGAAATCAACTCTTCAGGATTTAAAAGATATTTTAGGGGAAAGAAAGGTGGTACTTGCAAGAGAATTAACAAAAATTCATGAGGAATTTATTAGGGAAGATATAGATAAATTAATTGAACTTGCACAAGATATTAAAGGTGAAATTGTGATAATAATTGAAGGTGCAAAAAATGAAATTCAAGAAAATGATGTTAATGAATTGAGTTTAGAAGAACATTATAAATTTTATGAAAATCAAGGATTTGATAAAAAAGAAATTATTAAAAAAATTGCTAAAGATAGAAATGTTAATAAAAATGAAATTTATATGAAGTTTTTGTAAAATATAAATTTTTAATATTTAACTGATATTTTTACATTAAAAAAATGCAAAGAGCATATTAATATATTAAATTTTAGATTAATTTAATATACTATATGCTCTATTTATTAATTTATTATATAAAATTATTTTTCTTCTGTTTTTGATAAATCAAAAATTTTGTTAGAACATTTATCACAAATTAATTTATCTTTATAGCTAATTAGATTTTTTGTACTACCACAAAAAATACAATTTGGTTCAAATTTTTTTAGAACAATAGAAGTTCCTTCTACGTAAATTTCAATTGGGTCTTTTTCAGCTATGCCAAATTTGTTTCTTATTTCGATAGGAATAACTACTCTTCCTAATTCATCTACTCTTCTAACAATTCCAGTTGCTTTCATTTTTTTCCTCCTTGAACAGTATAATTTAACAATCCTTTTTTCTTTATTAATATATCATAAATAAACTAATAGGTCAATTAAATTTGTAATATATTGGAAATTTTTTGAAGTTTTTTGTCGTATTTTTATATTATTTTATGCATAATCAATAAATATATACTGTTTAATTAGAAATTAATTTTTAAATTTGACTTATCAGTTTAAAAAATCTAAGAAATTATTATAATTAAACAAAATAAATGTAATTGAAACTACACTAAAATGTTCTAAAAATACAAGAAAAGAATAATATTAGTTAGGTGATAAACATTGTTAAATATATTGTGGCCAATTTTTATAATAATATCATTTGCATATGCTATTTTTTCTGGAAATGTAGATAAATTAAATGAATCAATATTTTCTAGCACATCAGAATCTGTAAATTTATGTATAAGCCTTCTTGGAACTATTTGTTTATGGAATGGAATAATGCAAATTGCTAATAAAACAAGCATAATTGATAGATTAACAAATTTATTAAAACCTGCAATGAATTTTTTGTTTCCAGAATTAAAACAAGAAAAAGAAATTCAAAAAGAAATATCATTAAATGTAATTGCAAATATATTAGGTCTTGGAAATGCTGCAACTCCTTTAGGGCTAAAAGCAATGAAATCAATGCAAAAGAAAAATCCTAAAAAAGATACATTAACAAATTCAATGATTACATTTATTGTGTTAAATACAGCATCATTACAAATAATTCCTACAACTGTTATAGCAATTAGAAGCTCTATGAATTCAAAAAACCCAACAAGTATAGTATTTCCTGTATGGATTGCAACAATTTGTGCTGCAATTGCAGGAATTACAGCAACAAAATTATTTATAAAATTAACTGAAAGGAAAAAATAAAATTGCAATTTATTACTTTTATATCAAATATAGCAATGCCATTTATAATTTTAATAATAGTTTTATATGGATTGATTGAAAGAAAAAAAGTATTTGATACTTTTTTAGATGGGGCAAAGGAAGGACTAGAAATAGTTTTACGGTATATTTCCAACACTTATAGGGTTATTTGTTGCAATAGGAACATTAAGAAGTTCAGGTATAATAGATGCAATTGTAAATTTATTAAGTCCAATTCTAAATTTAATAAATTTCCCAAGTGAAATAATGCCGCTTGCACTTTTAAGGCCTATATCTGGAAGTGCATCAATTGCAGTTGCAACAGATATAATGAAAAATTATGGAGTAGATAGCAGTATAGGACTTATTGCATCAACAATTATGGGATCAACAGAAACAACCTTATATACAATTGCGGTTTATTCAAGCTCTGTTAGAATTAAAAAAACAAGATTTGTATTAGCTGCTGCATTAATTGCAGACTTTGTTGGAATGATAGTAAGTGTAACTGTTATAAAAATTGCCATCGGTTCCGGGTTTTTTTGGCAATAATTTACCGGTTCTAGGTCTGGAAAGTATAATATACTATTTTTTGTACCTTGGTGTCGCAACCAACTTAATTAAAAACTTTATATGTTGGTTGCTCCAATTCGCACTCGTGCTAAAAGCACTCGTTTGGTCGCTTACGCGGTACAGCAAAATAGTATATTATACTTTCCAGACCTAGAACCGGTAAAAAATTGCCAAAAAAACCCGGAACCGATGGCAATTTATTGTCGAATAATGTCAAACGATTTTGGTTGACATTTTGGTGAATGGTAATTATAATAAAAAAAGTTACACAAAATGTAACTTTAATTAATTCAAATTAATTTATTTTAAATTTTTTATTCATAGTATTTTTATTTCAAGGGAGGTTTTTTTATAAAAGACATATTATTTATTTCTATTTTTTTAATTGTAAGAAATACTGTAAGAAAATTTTTATCTAAAATTCTTTTAAAGAAAATATCAAATTAAATACTATAATACAAAATAAAAATTAAAAAGTTTTTAATTTTGTAGGGATGAAGAACCCCATTATAAATATTTCATTTTTGATATATCTAGTTTAAGCCCCTATATATATTCACATTTTGCTATATTATACTATTGTCCCTACAATACAATAAATAAAAATATTAATTACTAACTATATAATAGTTAATTAGTTAAATAATTGGTATTACTTGTGATAGTTTTCACCGATTAGAGATTTTAAAAGCTCTAAATATTTGCTCTAATAGGAATATTCGAATAAGTTGATGTGGAAATGTCATTTTTGAAAAACATATTTTTTCATCTGCTAAACTTAGTAATTTATTTGTTAAACCAAGCGAGCCGCCTATTATGAATGTTACTTTGCTATTTTGCATTGATATTTTATCTAGTTTTTCAGAAAATTGTGGAGATGAAAATTCTTTGCCATTTAAATCCAAACAAACAACATAAGAGTCTTTTTTTAAATGATTTATTATATTGTTACATTCTTTTTCTTTAATCTCGTTTGAAATGCTATCATTTATTTTTTCTGGTATTTTTTCATCTGGTAATTCTAAAATATTTAATTTACAATATTTAGATAATCTTTTAGAATATTCGCTAATTGCATCTTTAAAAAATTTTTCTTTAATTTTTCCAACACATATTATATTTATTGTAAGCATTTATTTTTCCTTTCATTATATATTATACTTATATTTTAATTAATTTGCCTGGAATATCTCTACTTGCAACACTTAAATTTAAAGAATCTTCTTTGCAATTACCTGCAATAACTTCATCTAAAACTGTTTTATATGCAAGCTCTGGAAAATTACTTTCTTTACTTAAATGACCCAGCATGGCTGTTTTTAGGTTGCATTTTAGAAGATATGCAATTGTTTTACCAGCTAATTCGTTTGGTAAGTGACCATTTGGACCAGCTATTCTACTTTTTAATATGTATGGATAAGGTGAACACTTAAGTACTTCAGGATCATAGTTGGATTCTAATAAAACAAAATCACTTGGTTCTAATACTTTTAAAATTTCTTTTGTCATATGACCAATATCTGTTGCAATACTTATGTTTTTTTCATTATTACTAATATTAAAACCACATGGATTTACAGCATCATGAGGTATTGCAAATGATTTTATTTTTAAATCATTTATTTCAAATGTATCTCCAATTGCAAAATTTTTTATTATATTTTGAGGTATTTTATCTTTTTGTTTTGGCATATTGTCTAGTGTTTTAGAATTAACAAATACTGGAACATTAAATTTTTTTGCAAATGTTCCAAGTCCTTGTACATGGTCTGAATGTTCATGTGTAATTAAAATTCCATCTAGTAAAGACGGATTAATATTTAATCCGTCTAGTGCATTTTCAATTTTTTTTGAGCTTACTCCTGCATCAATTAAAAGTTTTGTATTTTCTGTTTCCACAAATAAGCTATTTCCACTACTTCCACTATATAAACTACAAAAATTTAGCATGAATTTATTCCTTCTTTTTACTATTCTGTTACTCTTTTTATATTTGCACCAATTGCTCTAAATCTACCTTCTATATCTTCATAACCTCTGTCAATATGCTCAAGATTATAGATTTCTGTAATACCTTCTGCTGCAACTCCAGCAATAATTAATGCTGCACCGGCTCTTAGGTCTGTAGAGTATACAGGAGCACCATACAGTTTTTCTACACCTTCAAAAAATGCTGATTTTCCTTGTGCCGTAATTTTTGCACCCATTTTGTTTAATTCATCAGTATATTGAAATCTTGATTCCCAGATGCTTTCATTTATTGTGCTTGTTCCATCTGCAAGTGATAATACAACTCCCATTTGAGGCTGTAAGTCTGTTGGGAATCCAGGATAAGGAAGAGTTTTTATTGATGCTTTTTTTGGCCTTTGGTCACAATAAACTCTTATACTATCACCATAGTCCTCAACTTTGCCACCTACTTCTAAAATTTTTGCTGTAATTGACTCTAAGTGTTTTGTAATACAATTTTTTAAATATAAATCTCCTTTACTTGCAACTGCTGCTAGCATAAATGTTCCTGCTTCTATTTGATCTGGAACAACACTATATGTAGCATTACCATGTAATTTTTCTACACCATTTATTTTAATTACATCAGTACCAGCACCTCTTATGTCAGCTCCCATTGTGTTTAGAAAGTTTGCAACATCGACAATATGAGGTTCTTTGGCAGCATTATCTATTACTGTAGTACCTTTAGCAAGGACAGCAGATAGCATTACATTTATGGTTGCACCAACAGAGACAATATCCATATAAACAGAGTTTCCTATAAGATTGTTTGCTTTTGCATGGATTGTTCCTTTTTCAACAGTAACTTCTGCACCAAGAGCTTCAAATCCTTTTATGTGTTGATCAATTGGTCTTGCACCTAATTTACATCCACCAGGCATACCAACTTCAACTTCTCCCATTCTACTAAGCATAGCACCAATTATATAATAAGAAGCTCTAAATTTTCTAGTTAGATCAAGTGGTGCTTGTGTTGTTATGATATTTCTTGAATCTACAGTTATAGTATGCTTATCTATCCAATTTATTTTTGCTCCAAGTTTTTCTAAAATTTCACATGATATCTTTACATCACTTATATTTGGTAAATTTTCTAT
Source organism: Clostridium sp. CAG:440 (assembly GCA_000437215.1). GTDB lineage: Bacteria > Bacillota > Clostridia > TANB77 > CAG-508 > CAG-269. The sequence continues at coordinate 23,975 of FR898652.1, read as the reverse complement.
TGTACATGTTCCATCTATTAAAAGTGTTGCAGGTAGTATTGCAACTGCTGCGTTTTTTGCTCCATTTATTATTACCTCACCTTTTAATGGGGTAGGTCCTGTAACTACTAATTTTTCCAATAAAATTACCTCCGTTTATGCATAAATTATTTACAATTTAAAATAGAGTGTAAAAAATAACACTCTAATATATAAGAATATACCATAAACTCTAAAACAATGCAAGCTATTTTTTTGCAGTTATTATTCCATTGTCTGTGAAAAATTCTAATAGTTTAAATTTAAATTGAATATTGCTTGATTGGTTGTCTGAAATTAAAGCAAATTCTTCTTCGGAAAGGTTATTTTGCAATTCTTTTTTAGACTCTTCTGGAACAACTCCTGATGTTACATCAACAAAACATAAAGGAGGGAACATTACACACCACCAATTTTGTCCTTTTGCTTCTCCTATTTCTACTCTTAATGCATCATAGAAACCAGCAGGCAATGAAATATCTCCATATGTTTTTGTGGGAAATTCAAAATTTCCTACTTTAACATTAACATTATATGAATAACCTTGTTCCTTAATTGTATTTATTGCAACTTGTTTAAATTCATCTAAATGTTCATTGGCAATTTTAATTGCATCTTCTTTTGTAGAAGTATTTGAAAGATAGGAATTCATGTATTGTAATAATTTGTCACGTACAATATATTTTAAATTTTGGTCTTCTTTAGAATCACTATTTGCAATTACATGAAGTCTAAAGACACTATTTTCAAGATCTTCTGAAACAGATTTTGCATATGAAATTGCACAAATAGTTGTATATATAAATAGTAGAAAAGCTAAAATACAAATCATTTTAAGTTTGGGATTTTTAATAAAGTTTAAAAATTTTTTCATGTGTTACCTCCAATTTTCATTTTTTGAAAAATATTCTTTAAATTAATTATTTACAGAATTTCAAAAAATATACAAATTTGAAAAAAATAATATCAACTTGAGATTTTTTACATTTAATAAATCATAAAAAACGCTTAGGTGTCGAAAAAAGGCGATGAGTTTTATTTGAAATATTATTGACATATTTGTAACAAAATGGTAAAATTTACCAGTAAACGATAGAAGAAAACTTTAAAAATTAGTACACGAAAGCGAAAGGAAGGTTTTTTATGATAGAAAGCAAAGAAAATTCATGTGCATTTTATGCTAGTGATTATCATTTAGAAATGATAATGCTTCCATACATAAACGAAAACTTTAAAAATAACAAAACAGTATATGTATTTACACAAAATAATTTAACTAATACTGTAAATACATTAATGGAAAAGGTAAATTTAGAAAAAGAAACAAAACAAAAAATTATGAAAATTAACTGGGCAAAAGATGATGAAACAAAATATAAAAAATTAATAGAAGATAATAATGAGTCACTAATATTTGTAAAAGGAGACGAACAATATATAAAAAAGGTAAATAATAATTTAAAACAATTAAGAGATTATAAAGGAATTGAAGTAATTGACTGTTATAATTTAAATGATATAAATGGAGAAGTTAGAAATATCTCAACTAAATATGGAAGCGTATTAAAAACATTAGGAAAATAGAAAATACAAATATTCATTTTTTTCTTGACTAAAAAAGTAAAATAGTATAATATGTTAAATACAAAAAACATATTTAATACTAAAGGAGTGTTTTTATGGAAAAAGAATTAAATGAAATTAAATTTGACCTAAAAAAATATGGGCAAGAACATTTACTAAATAACTTTGATAAGTTAGATGAAAGTAAACAAAAAAGACTATTAGAGCAATTAAGCAATATTGACTATGAGTTAATAAATGGTTTGTATAATGGGACAAAAAAAGAAATAAAAAATGAAAAGGACACAATTGAACCTATAGAATATTTGGATAAATTCAAGTTAAATGAAAAATATAAAATATACGAAGGAATAGGTAAAACAGCAATAAAAGAAGGAAAACTTGCTGTAGTTACTATGGCTGGAGGACAAGGAACAAGACTAGGACATTCTGGACCAAAAGGAACATATGATATAGGATTAGATTCTCATAAATCATTATTTGAACTTTTAGCAGATGGAATAAAAGAAGAAGCCAAAAAATATGATGTTACAATTCCATGGTTTATAATGACAAGTAGAGAAAATAATGAAGAAACAGTTAAGTTTTTTGAAAAAAATAAATTTTTTGGTTACCAAAAAGATAAAAACATATTCTTCTTTAAACAAGGAGAATTGCCAATGGTTGATACAGAAGGAAAAATACTAATTGGTGAAGATGGATTAGTTAAAGAAGCTGCAGATGGGCATGGTGGAATTTATGAAGCACTTGTAAAAAATGGTATGACTAAAAAAATGAAGGAATTAGGTGTAGAATGGGTTTTTATAGGTGGAGTAGATAACTGTTTGGTAAAAATGGTTGATCCTGTTTTAATGGGAATTGCTATTGATAAAAATGTTTCAGTTGCTGGAAAATCAATAGTAAAAGCAAATCCACATGAAAAAGTAGGAGTATTTTGCAAAAAAAATGGAAAACCATATGTTATAGAATATTCAGAAATTACAGATGAAATGGCAGAAGCAGTTGACAAAGATGGTGAATTATTATATGGAGAATCACATATATTATGTAATTTGTTTAGAATAGATGCAATAGAAAGAATGGGGTCAAATCCACTTCCATATCATATTGCATATAAAAAAGCAAAATATATAGATAAAGATGGCAATTTAGTTGAGCCTGAATCTCCAAATGCTTACAAGTTTGAGGCATTTCTTTTTGATGCCTTTGGTGAAGTTGATGATATTGCAGTATTAAGGGTTAAAAGAGAAGAAGAATTTGCACCAGTAAAAAATGCTGATTCTGCAGGAGTAGACTGCCCTAAAACAGCAAGAAAACTTTATGAAGATTTTTATCATTTAAAATAAAAATAATGGGGAGATAATAAGATTGTATTGTCTTCCTTTTTAAATTTAAAATACAAGGAGGAATTTATGAATTATTTAGAAGAATACAAAAAATGGTGTGAGGCAAATGAATTTGATGAAGAAACAAAAAAGGAATTGTTATCAATAAAAGATGATAAAATGGAAATAGAAGATAGATTTTACCAAGAACTAGAATTTGGAACAGCAGGGTTACGTGGAGTAATTGGTGCTGGAACAAACAGAATGAATAAATATACTGTAGGAAAAGCTACACAAGGACTTGCAAATTATATTTTAGAGCAAGGAACTAAAGAAAAAGGTGTTGCAATTAGTTATGACTCTAGAAGAATGTCAAAAGAATTTAGTATGCAAACAGCGCTTATTTTATGTGCAAATGGAATTAAAGCATATTTATTTGAAAATTTAAGACCAGTTCCAGAATTATCATTTGCAGTAAGAAATTTAGGATGTACAGCAGGGGTAATGATAACAGCAAGTCATAATCCACCAAAATATAATGGCTATAAAGTATATTGGGATGATGGCTCTCAAATTGTTACTCCAAGAGATAAAGATATTATAGCAAAAGTAAGAGAAGTTAAAAATTTTAGTGAAATAAAAGAAATATCAGAAGAAGAAGCAAAGCAAAAGGGATTACTTACAATTATTGGAACACGGAATGGATGATAAATATCTTAAAGTTTTGAAAGATTCAGTATTAAATCCTGAAATAATGAAAGAAGAAGGGAAAAAATTAAAGGTTGTGTATACTCCATTACATGGAACAGGAAATACAATAGCCGAAAAGCTTTTACGCAGTTTAGGAATAGAAAATTTATATGTAGTTCCAGAACAAAAAGATCCAGATGGAAATTTCCCAACTGTAGATTATCCAAATCCAGAAGACCCAAAAGCATTTAAAATGGCCTTAGAATTAGCTAAAAAAGTTGATGCAGATGTGGTACTTGCGACAGACCCAGATGCAGATAGATTAGGAATATATGCAAAAGATGAAAAAACTGGAAATTACATGAATTATACTGGAAATATGTCAGCTCTTTTAATTGCAGAATATAGAATTTCTCAAATGAAAGAAAAAGGAATTCTTCCTAAAAATGGAATGTTAATAAAAACTATAGTATCTTCTAATCTTGCAGATGCAATTGCTAAAGAATATAATTTAGAATTAATAGAAGTATTAACAGGATTCAAAAACATAGGTGCTGTTATGAAAAAGGCTGAAGAAAATAAAGATAAAACATATGTATTTGGCTTTGAAGAAAGTTATGGATGTTTAATTGGAGATTATGCAAGAGATAAAGATGGAATTGCAGCAGTAATGGCACTTTGTGAAGCAGCATGCTATTACGAATCAAAAGGATTAACATTATGGGATCAAATGAATAAAATTTATGAAAAATATGGCTATTATAAAGAAACACAAGTATCTGTTGTAAAAGAAGGCGCTGAAGGTGCACAAATTATAAAAGATATGATGACTAAAACTCGTAATAAAGATATAGAAAAAATAGGTGATTATAAGGTTTTAACTTTTAAAGATATAGATAAAGATATTGTTAAAAATATGAAAACAGGGGAAATTACAAAAACTGGATTGCCAAAATCTAATGTTTTATATTACGAATTAGAAGATAATAGTTGGTGCTGTGTAAGACCTTCTGGAACAGAACCTAAAATAAAATTATATATGGGAATTAAGGGAACATCAAGCAGTGATGCAACAGAAAAATTGGAAAAATTAAAAGAAGCAATGGTAAAAGTTGTAGAAGAATAAAATAAAAATAATATAAAATTTTCAAAATTTTTAATTAAATTAGATTTTTTGAAAATTTTATATTATTATTTTTAGCTATTTTTTGGATTAATTGGAGCCCATCCATCAATAGTTCTTTGAATTGCTCCAAATAAATTTGCTTTGATTGTTGGGATTTCTTTTTGCCACAAATAAATTTGGTTTTTCATAGTTTCACGTTTGGAAGTTCCATCCATAGGGCATGCTTTTGGCATGACATCTATATTATATTTTTTAATAAATCTTCTTGTATCTTTTTCTTCTGCATAAATTAAAGGTCTAATTAAAGTTATTTTACTCCTATCCATATAACTTACAGGTGCAAATGTATTTATACTTCCTGCATAAAGTAGGTTTAATAAAAAAGTTTCTAAAACATCATCTTTATTATGCCCAAGTGCTATTTTATTACATCCTTCACGAATTGCAACTGAATTTATAATTCCTCTACGTAAATTTGCACATAAAGAGCAAGGATTTTTTTCTTTTCTTATATCAAAAACAATTTCTTGAGCACGACTATTTTCTATAAAAAGAGGAACATCAACTTTTTTACAAATATCTTCTAAAAGTTTTGTATCGAAATGTGGAAATCCTGGATTTATACTTATAGCAATAATTTCAAATTTTTTTGGATAAAATATTTGCAAGTTTTTAAATGCGTGTAAAAGAGTAATTGAATCTTTTCCGCCAGATAAACAAATTGCAATTTTATCATTTTCTTCAATCATATTATAATCTTCAATAGCCTTTCTCATATGGCTTAATATTCTTTGCATTTTTTCATCACCATTTTCTATTATAACAGACTTGTCAAGTATTGATTTTTAATAAATAAAAGTATATAATATTAAAAGTAAATTCAAAGGAGGTAAAATGAATTTAGATTTTTTTGAAAATTTAATTAATCATAATGAACATAAGAAAAACAAAGAAATAATAAATAACGAAAAAATAAATGAAGAAGAAGTTAAACTAGCTTACAAATTAGGAGCAATAGAAATATATACAGTAGATAGAATAGAAGAAAATGTGGCAGTTTTGCAAAACAATGAAACAAAACAAATAAAAAATATAAATATAGAAGAATTACCAGAAGAAATAAAAGATGGGACAGTATTAAAATGCATAAATGGAAAATTTTTTTTAGATAAAGAAACAGAAGAAGAAATTTCAAAACGAATAGAAGAAAAAATGAACCGATTATGGAATTAATGGAAGGGACAAAAGATGGCAAAAAGACAAAAGAAGAAAAATAAACTAATAATTAGTGTAATTGTTGTAATAATTTTATTTTTAATGACATTACTTGGAGCAAATCCGGATTTTATAAATAAAATATGTGAAACAATTGGAATTGAAAAAATTGCGAAAACACAAGAAACAGTAAATACACAAAAAAATATTCAAAATTTTAATCAGGATTTAAAAATATATTTTATAGATGTAGGTCAGGCAGATAGTATATTAGTTATAAATAAGGATCAGTCAATGCTAATAGATGCAGGAAACAATGATGACGGAGATTTAGTTGTGAATTTTATAAAAGAAAAGCAAATTACTAAATTAAATTATGTAATTGGCACACATCCACACGAAGATCATATAGGCGGTTTAGATGATGTAATAAACAATATAGAAATAGAAAAGTTATATTTACCAAAACAAAAAACAAATACAAAAACTTTTGAAGACGTATTAGATGCAGTAGAAAATAAAGGTTTAAATATATCTTCTCTAAAAAAAGGAGATATATTTAAACTTGGAGATGCAACAGTTGAAACTATGACAGATAGTATTTTAGATGATAGTAATTTAAATTTATCTTCAAATATATTAAAATTAACATATGGAAATAATAGTTTTCTATTTACAGGAGATGCAGAAACGAAAAATGAACAAACAGGAAATTGGGGGCATGTTGATTTATTAAAAGTTGGGCATCATGGTTCTAAAACAAGTTCTTCAAGTAATTTTATAAAAAGTTTATCTCCTAAATATGCTATAATTATGGTTGGAAAAGACAATTCATATGGACTTCCAAAAGATGAAATTGTAAAAAGATTAGAAAATGCTGGATGTCAAATATATAGAACAGATAGAAGTGGAACAATAGAGGTTACTTCAAATGGAAACGAAATATTAATTAATACTGAAAAATAAAGGCAGGATTTTAATTCCTGCAAATATATGTGCTTATAGCTCAGCAGGATAGAGCAGTCGCCTCCTAAGCGACCGATGGTGGTTCGAGTCCGCCTAGGCACACCAAATAAAAATAAACGTAATTTATGCGTAATAAAAATCAGTGGAGATTAAAATGGAAGAAAAATTTATGAAAGAGGCTTTAAAAGAAGCAAAAAAAGCATATGATAAATTAGAAGTGCCAGTAGGTTGTGTAATAGTAAAAGATGGAAAAATAATCTCAAGGGCGCATAACTTAAAAGAAACAAAGTTTGACACAACAAAACATGCAGAAATACTTGCAATACAAAAAGCAAGTAAAAAATTAAAATCTTGGAGATTAATAAATTGTCAAATGTATGTAACTTTAGAACCATGTTCAATGTGCGCAGGAGCAATAATTAACTCAAGAATAAAAAAATTATATATAGGTGCATTAGATAGTAAAACAGGGGCATGTGGCTCTGTTTTAAATTTATTAGAAGATTATAAATTTAATCATAAAGTAGAAGTTGAAAAAAATGTTATGAAACAAGAATGTGAGAATATTTTAAAAGATTTTTTTAAAAATTTAAGAAAAATAAAAAGTAAAAAATAAATGGGGGAAATATGAAAGAAAAACTAAATGATTTAGTAAATAAAAAATGGTTTCATATTGTTATAATGGTTATTATTTTAGCGGTATTAATGTTTATTTTAGGAATAACTATTTTAAAATATAATGTAGAAGGCGAAACAAATATGCCATTTAATTTAACAAAAATTTCTATAATAAGTACAGCAGAAGGAACTGACAAACATTCAGATACAAACAAATGGGCATTTGATATAAGCCAAAATAATGACATATTTTTATACATAGAAAAAAATGAAAATTATAAAAAAACAGAAGCACTAAAAAGTGTTTTAATAGATAATATTAATGTAAATAAACAAAAACAAATAGGGCAAACAATAATATATAAACCAGATGCAACATCTGAAAATCAAATATTTACTACAAAAGATGAAAATATAGTAAATACTATAGAATATGTTGGAGATACAAAATCAAATTTTAGAGAATTGAAAATCTTAAACCAAGGTGATAAATTAGCATTTAGAGTTGCCAATAAAGATGTTTGTAGTTATGAATCAAATGATGAAGAAACAATAAATCATAATGAGTTGCTAAAAAAAGCTAATTTAACAAAAGAAGATATTAGTTTAAATTTAAGTTTTGATATTACAATAAGTTTAGAAAATGGCAAACAATATAAAGGAACAGTAACTTTAGAATTGCCAGTTGGTAATATTATTGATGAAGGAACAGGAAAATTAGAAATAACAGATTTTAGTAATGTGATATTTAAAAGAATTAAAAATTAGAAAATTTTAATATTTACTTGAAAAAAGAAAAAATACATTATATAATACAGATGGTATGAAACTTAATCTTTGTATGGAAAGTAAGTCCAATAAAGACCTATGAATCTTGTCAGGTCCGGAAGGAAGCAGCAATAAGTAGTAAATCTTTATGTGGAAATGCTTTCCATAGAGAGATTGAGGTTCACACCATTTTTTAAGTATAAAGGATGTGAATAAATATGGGGTACACAGCACTTTATAGGAAATTCAGACCTATTTTATTTTCGGAAATAGTTGGACAAGAACATATAACAAGAACATTAAAAAATCAAATAATAGCAGGTAGAGTAGGACATGCATATTTATTTAATGGAGGAAGAGGTACTGGTAAGACTTCTGCTGCTAAAATTTTAGCAAGAGCAATAAACTGTTTAAATCCAAAAGATGGAGAACCATGCAATGAATGCGAAATATGCAAAGGTGCAATATCTGGTTCATTAACAGACATTGTTGAAATGGATGCTGCATCAAATAATAGTGTAGAAGATATAAGAGCTATACGTGAAGAAGTTAATTTTTTACCAACTAAAGCTAAATATAGAGTTTATATAATAGATGAGGTTCATATGTTATCACAAGGTGCATTTAATGCATTATTAAAAACTTTAGAAGAACCACCAGAACATGTTAAATTTATTTTGGCAACAACTGAGCCTCAAAAGTTGCCAGCTACTATACTTTCAAGATGCCAAAGATTTGACTTTAAAAAAATATCAAATGAAAATATAATAAAAAGATTAAAAATTGTATGTGAGCAAAGCAATATTGAAATTACTCAAGGAGCATTAAATATAATTGCAACATTATCAGAAGGAGCTTTAAGAGATGCACTTTCAATACTTGAAAGATGTATACAAGATGGAGATAACAAAATAGATGAAGAAAAAATAAAAAATTTAGTTGGAATTCCTAAAATAGAATTTGTACATGGTATTGTAAGAGCAATTGCAGAATATAATGTAGAGGACGCTTTAAACTATATAAATAAAGTACTAGAAGAGGGAAAAGAGTTAAATAATTTTTTATGGGAAATTATAAAATATGTAAAAGATATTTTAATATATAAAACATCTGGAAAATTAGATTTATATAGTGAAGAAGATTTAAATAAAATTGATGATATTTCTAAAAAAATAGAAAAAGAAAGATTAATAAAATTAATATATGAATTTTCAAATTTAGACGGGGAAATGAAAAAATCTACTCAAAAAACAATTATGTTTCAGGCAGGAATAATAAAATTATGTAATAAAGAAAATGTAGATAATACAAGTCTAGAAAATAGAATTTCTAACATAGAAAAATATTTAAAATCTGGAAATATAAAAATTGCAAATAATAATCAAATTCAAAATTCTGTACCAGTAAGAACAGTTGTAAATAGGGAAAAAAATGAAACAAATACAAAAACTAGTACAAAACCTGTAGCAAATAAAGTTACAAAACAATTTTCAACTGAATCAAGTAAATATTGGCCTGAAATTGTAAATGACCTAAAAGCAAATGGGAAAATTGTGCTATATACAAATTTAATGAACACAAAAGCGGTAGAATTAAATGATATGACTGTTGGTATTGAATTTCCAAATGGAATTACATCATTTGGAAAAACCGTGCTAGAAAAACCAGAAAATGTTCGTGAAATATCAAATTTAGTTTCTATGGCTTGTGGAAAGCCAATGAATATAAAGTATATTCCAAATGGAAATACTGCAAGACAAATAACAAATGAAGATGCTTTACAAAATTTAGCAAATGATTCAGATATACCATTTAATATAATAGAATAAAATAAATATATAAGGAGGATATAAAAATGGCAAAAAGAGGAGGATTCCCAGGTGGAATGGGAGGATTTGGCGGAATGAATATAGGAAATTTAATGAAGGAAGCCAAAAAAATGCAAGCAGACATGGAAAAAACACAAACCCAGTTAACACAAATGGAGTTTACAGCAACAGCAGGTGGTGGTGCTGTAACAGCAGTTGTAACAGGAGCTAAGGTTATAAAATCTTTAAAAATTAAACCAGAAGTTGTTGATCCAGATGATGTTGAAATGTTAGAAGATTTAGTTTTAACATGTTTAAATGATGCATTTAATCAAGTTGATAATAAACAATCTGAACAAATGGGTAAATTTAATATTCCAGGATTAATGTAAAAAAGGATGTATAAAAAATGTCACTATATTCACCATCTATAGAAAAATTAATAGAAAGTTTTGAAAGGCTACCTAGCATTGGACATAAAACAGCTGCTAGGCTTGCTTTTTATATGTTAAATTGTTCAGAAGAGGAAACAAATGAGTTTATTTCTTCAATAGTAAATGCAAAAAAGAATTTAAAATATTGCAGTAAATGTTTTAATATATCTGATACAGATCCATGTTCAATATGTTCAAATCCCAAAAGAGATGAATCTGTAATATGTGTTGTAGAGGATGTAAGGGATATTGTTGCAATGGAAAAGACACATGAATTTAAAGGTGTTTACCATGTTTTGCATGGTTCAATATCTCCAATGAATGGTGTTGGACCAGATGATATAAAAATAAAAGAATTACTTGCAAGGCTTATGGATGGGCATGTTAAAGAAGTTATACTTGCAACAAATCCAAGAGTAGAAGGAGAGGCAACTGCTATGTATTTGTCAAAACTTATAAAACCATTAGGAATAAAGGCAACAAGAATAGCGCACGGAATTCCTGTTGGCGGTGATTTGGAATATACAGATGAGGTTACCTTAACAAAGGCTTTAGAAGGAAGAAGAGAATTATAATATTTAAATTAAGAGGAGTTATTTGACTCTTCTTTTGCTTTTTGAATTGCAATTATAGCTAAATTATCTGCAACAGCAGTTAAAAATGCAGCTAAAAGGCCAGATTGCTCACTATCTAAATCATTTGAAATTGCAATAGCAAGAGAGCTTGCAAGTCCAACTAAATTATTAGCTGATAAATTTTCAAAATACAATAAAAACACCTCAATATATATTATGAGGTGTTTTTACAATTGTTACTTTTTTAATAATATAGAGCAAATATCATGTGTAGAATATTTATTTGCTAATAAACTAGTATTTTTTTTCATAGAATCCAATTTTTCTTGGTTATTAATTATATTTTCTAAAATTTCTTTTGGATTATCATCTTTTTTAATCCATTTTGCAATTCCTTTACTTTCTAAAAATTCTGCATTTTCTTCTTCTTGACCAGGGATTGGATTAATTATAATCATAGGTAAATTAGAAGCTAAACTTTCTGTTGTGGTAAGCCCGCCAGGTTTTGTTACAACTATATCAGAAATACTCATAAATTCTGGAACTTTATTTGTGTATTCCAAAACTCTAACTTGTGATTGTTTATTAAATTCGTCTACTATTTTTTCAAAGTTTTCTTTCATTTTTAGATTTTTTCCTGCAATTGCAATTATTTGTAAATCATTGAAGTCTTCTATAAATGATTTAAAAATTTGAACTGTTTTGGTTTTACCTAATCCAAATTCTCCACCACCAAAGAATAAAACTATTTTTTTATTGTCTTCAAATTCCAATTGCTTTAAAATTTCTTTTTTATCGTATTTTTGTAAAAATCTATCAGATAAAGGAATTCCTGTTGCAAATACCTTATTTTTATCAATACCTTTAGAAACTAGGTAATCTTTCATTTTTTCGTGTGCTACAAAATAATAATTTGTAAAATCATGACCAACAAGCCATTGATCATGTGGTGCAAAATCTGTCATTATAGTTGCAAGCTCAAAATCTACTTTTTGCTTTCTTTTTAAATAACTACACATTTGGCTTCCAAATGGATGTGTAGAAATTACTAAATCTGGCTTTTCCTCCTTTAAAAGTTTTAAAAGCTTAACTGCCATAATTTTATTTGATCTTGTAGAAATATGTGCAAGAATTCCTTTTTGTGATGCTGAATAAATATGCCCCCATGCCCAAGGTGCCTTTTTTGCCATTTGCCTATAAGCTGCTGTAGTTAACTTTTCTACACCTTTATTTACATATTTCATACAATCTATTAATTTTGTTTGTGTATCTTTATAATTTGTGTTTATTACATTTTCTATGGATTTTGCAGCAGATAGATGACCACCACCATATGATGCATAAAAAATCAAAATCTTTTTCATTATAACCTCCATCTATTTAACAACTTTTTATTTATTTTATCAAAATTTTATAAATTTTGGAATATTTTTATTAAATAAATGCAAAATATATGTAAATATAAAATTAAGCTAAATATAGAAATGAGGGATATTTTGAAAAATTTAAGAAAAATAATGTTAGTCATGTGTATTTTATTAATTATAGGAACTATATTTACTATTGTTTCAGATCAAAATAAATTAGAAAATACAAGTTATGCAAAAGCAACAAATTCATCAGATATTCAATTAATGGCAAGGGCAATAAATGGTGAAGCAAGGGGAGAACCATATGAAGGACAAGTAGCAGTTGGAGCAGTTATATTAAATAGAGTAAAGAGCTCGCAATTTCCAAATAGTATATCTGGAGTAATTTATCAAGCTGGAGCTTTTACAGCTGTATCAGATGGTCAAATAAATTCACCAATTAGTGAAAATTCGACAGTTTATAAAGCAGCAAGAGATGCAATTAATGGATGGGATCCAACTGGAGGGTGTATATATTATTTTAATCCAGACACAGCAACTAATAAGTGGATATGGTCAAGGCCATTAGTAAAGGTAATAGGAAAACACAGATTTTGTAAATAAAATAGGAAAGGAGAATCGTATAGTTTTATACGTATATTAATTATGAAAAAATTAAAAATAAATGAAGGCTTTTTAAAAGCATTTACAATTATATTATTATTGGTGATTGCAACACTTGGAATTACACTTTATAAAAAACAAGAAGAAATAACAAGAACATCAGAAAATTCATTTAATATGGCTTTTTATGAATTAGTTGATTATGTTCAAAATGTTGAAGCATATCTTGCAAAATCATTAGTTTCAACTACATCTGAAAGAGGAGCTGAAACATTAACACATTTATGGAGAGAAGCAAATCTTGCACAAAGTTGTTTGTCTATGCTTCCTGTTGAAAGTCAAGAATTAGAAAATACAGAAAAATTTTTAAATCAAGTAAGTGATTATAGTTACTCATTATCTAGAAAAAATATATATGATGAGGATTTAACACAAGATGATTTGAAAAATTTAAAACAATTACACCAATATAGTGTTGAACTAGAAAATACATTAACACAACTTTCAGAAGATATAAATAGTGGAAGAGTTAATTGGAAGGATTTAACAAAAGATGAAAATGTAAATTTTGCAAAACAAGTTTCAAATATATCTAAAGATAGTTTTAAAAATATGGAAGAAAATTTTCATGAATATTCTGGTTTAATATATGATGGTGCATTTTCTGAACATATAACAAGTAAAGAAAAGAAAGGGCTTACAGGAGATGATATAACAGAAGAAACTGCAAAACTAAAAGTAGAAGAATTTATTGGCAAAGAAAAAATAAAAGAAATTAATAGTTTGGGATTTGCAGAAAATGCAAATATTCCATCATACAATTTCTCATTAAAAACTGAAGAATGTGATAATATAAATGTTTCTATTTCAAAAAAAGGTGGACATATTATTTATATGAATGGGAATAGAGAGGTAAATTCAGAAATTATATCTTATGAGGATGCAGTAAAAAATGGAAGTAAATATCTTGATGAAAAAGGTTTTAAAAATATGAAAGAAACATATTATTTAAAACAAGAAGGAATGCTTACGATAAATTATGCGTATGAGCAAGATGGAGTCATAATGTATCCAGACTTAATAAAAGTAAAAGTTGCATTAGATGATGGAAGAATATTAGGAATTGAAACAACGGGATATTTAAATAATCATACAGTAAGAGATATAAGTAAAATAAAAATTAGTAAAGATGAGGCTAAAAAGACATTAAATAAAGAATTAAACATTATGAGTGAAGGTCTTGCTGTAATTCCAACGGAATGGGAAAGTGAAGTACTATGTTATGAATTTAAGGGAAAAATTGAAAATCAAGAATTTTTAGTCTATATAAATGCAGAAAATGGAAAAGAGGAAGACATTTTAATAATTACAAATACGCCAAATGGAACACTTACAATGTAAAAAAAGGAGCATGCTCCTTTTTTTAATGTCTTTTATATGTATCTTTTGATAATAAAGATTGACTAATAATATTCCCGTCTTTTTTTAATATTTTGTATGCTTCAGAATTTATACTATAAGATGTTTTACTTGTAATTCTAGAATAAATTTCTACATCATAATCTTCTGAAGTTTTTAAACCTAAAATTTGAAAATTTGCAACACCAGAAGATACAGAACAAAGAATTTTTATAGGGTAATTTCTATTGTTTTTAAATTTAAAATCTATTGCTCCATATACTACAGTTGCATCTCTACTAGCTCCTGCATAAGATGGTACAAATTGATGGTTTGTTCTTTCTGTAATTTCAAGATTTGCATAAACTACAGCATTATATAATGTGGTTGTTATTTGGCAAATTCCTCCACCCAAACCATCTTCAACACGACCACTAACATAAATTGGAGCCTCTTTGTAACCAGCAGCAATTGTTCTTTCTCCAACTACTTTATTGTAAGAAAATTCTTCACCAGGCATAACAACAGTTCCATTAATTTTGTTTGCAGCAAGTCTTAAATTAGTTGTTCTATTTACATTTTGGGCAGAATAATTAGTTGAAAAGCTTGATAGTTGATCTGGAAAAGCTTCGCTTCCAATCATATTTGTTGTAACATTTGGGTAAAGAACTTTAAGTGGAATTGTACATTCTTTTTCACTTTCATTTAATAATTTTTTTGCATCTTCTATAGAAATGTCAAAATCTATTCCATTTTCACTTGGAAATACTGCAAGAGGTTCTTGAGTAAAATAGGCATCAACAGCATCTTTATGTACTTCATTATAAATTTTTTCTATATCTACTTCATTTGGCTTTTTTGATTTGGTTATAATTTCAATTTTATTGTCTTTAACATTTAAGTTTTTTATATTATTTTCTATAACTGTTATCATTTGAGAAACATCAACAATATTTCCATCTTGCCCTTTTGTAATTATTAGATTGTTATTATCTATATAATAACTACTCTCAATAATTTTGTCAGGAAGTTTTGTTGAAATATCATCTAAATCTTTTTTTAAACGCTCTGTATCTAATGAAAATGTTGGTTCAATATTTTTATTTACAATTAGTGTAGATAAAACTTCAAAATTATTTTTTATAAAATTTTTATTTCTACCAATATTATATGATAAATCTACTGCTTCATTTATATTAAATTTTATATTTAAATCTGAAAGATTTATAGATGTTTCATAATCACCATGTTTTAAAATTATTTCTTCTGGTAGATAATTTTGTATATATTCATTTAATTTTTTTGTTGCATCATCTTTGCTTAAATTTGAAACATCAATGTTTTTTATATATATTCCTGAAAAAATATTTTCATTTTTCATATTTGAAAATGAGAATATTAAAAATATTGTTAATAATATTATAATAAAAATTGATAACAAAATTCCAAATATTGATAATGTACTAAGAGTTTTTTTGTTTTCTATAATATCTGTACTTATATTTTCATTTTCTTTTATTTCTACTATTTTATTTTCTTTTTCTTTTAAATTATTTTCTAGTGACATTTAATATACTCCTAAATATTTATCTAATTTATTATATCATATTTTTTATTGAAATGTGAAAAAAATAAAAATTACCAAAATAATTTTTTTAAAAATACAAATAATAATTTTAATAAAACTTTAATTTGAGTTTTATTAGTTAGGAGGATGTTATGTCTAGAAATAGTAAGTTAATATCTGAAAATTTAAGAGAAGAAATAGCAAAAGAATTAGGTGTCTATGATCAAGTAAAAAAAGATGGAGGAAGTTGGGAAAACGTTTCATCTAAAACTTGTGGAAACATTGTAACAAAGGCAATAGAAATAGCAAACAGATCAGTAGAAAATAAGTAGATATGAAAAATGAAGGGAAATAAGGGAAAAACTTTATTTCCCTTTAAAAATATATTGCAAAATTTAATCAATAATCATATAATTTAAAAGAGGTGAAAAAATGAAAAAATTATTAGTAAAAGACATTTTAAAAGTTACAGGAGGAAAATTAGTTATAGGAGATTGTGAAGAAGTTTTAGAAAACTTTTCAAAAGATACAAGACAAATTAAAGAAAATGATACATATGTTGCTATAAAAGGGGCAAATTTTGATGGAAATAAATTTTGGAAGCAAGCTCTAGAAAAAGGTGCTAAAGCGGTAATTGTTCAAGATATAGACTTTTCTAAAGAGGATTTAACAAAATACAAAAATAAAATTATTATAAAGACAAAAGATGTATTAGAATCATTATATGAAATTGCAAAATATAAAAGAAGTTTATATGATATACCAGTAGTCGGGGTTACAGGAAGTGTAGGAAAAACAAGTACTAAAGATGTTATTGCAAGTGTACTTTCAAAAAAATATAAGACCTTAAAAACTGAAGGAAATAATAATAATAATATTGGACTACCATTTACAATATTAAATTTAAAAGACCATGAGGCAGCTGTTATTGAAATGGGAATGAATCATTTTAATGAAATTAGTCTTTTAACAAAAATTGCAAAACCAACTATTTCAGTTATAACTAATATTGGAACATCACACATAGGAAATTTAGGATCTAGACAAAATATTTTAAAGGCAAAGTTGGAAATTTTAGAGGGTATGACAAAACCACTATTGGTATTAAATAATGATAATGATATGCTTCATGATTATTATGAAAAAAATAAAGAAAATATAAAAATGATTACATATGGAATTGAAAATAAAAGTGACTTAATGGCAAATGATATTATAAAAAAAGAAAATGAAAGTATTTTTTCATATGAATATAATAAAAAGAAATATAAAGTAAAAGTTCCTGTTGGAGGAGAACATTTTATATTAAATAGTCTGTGTGCAATTGAGGTAGGGAGACTTTTAAATATAGAAGATGAGGCCATAATAAAAGGAATTGAAGAATTTAAATTGACAAATAAAAGGATGGATATAAGTACTTTAAAAAATGGAGCTACAATTATTAATGATAGTTATAATGCAAGTTTTGAGTCAATGAAGGCATCATTAAAAAATCTTTCTGAATACAAAAATAAAAGAAAAATTGCTGTACTTGGAGATATGTTTGAACTTGGAAGTTTTTCAGAGCAATTACATAAAAATGTTGGAGAAGAAGTATATAAAAATAAAATAGATATTTTAATATGTGCAGGGGAAAATGCAAAATTTATTGCTAAACAAGCAGAAAGCTTAGGTATGAATAAAGAAAATATTTTCTATTTTAAAGATAAAAATGAAATTGTAGATAAATTAAAGAGTATTATAAATAAAGATGATATAATTTTGTTTAAAGCATCAAATGGAATGAGGTTTTTTGACATAGTAGAAAATATAAAATAATATAAATAAAAAATCCATAAAACTATGGATTTTTTAATTTTTTGTGGTATAATATGAATACTAAAAATAAGATATAAAAATGAAGGCAATAAAAAGCAAAGCTTTCCTTAGGGAGGATGTCAAATGATTTTTAAAGATTATTATAAAATACTAGAATTAGATTCTAGTAGAGTAACAATAGATGAAATAAAAAGTGCATATAGAGTTGCTGCAAAAAAATATCATCCAGATGTAAATGTTGGAGATAGTTTAGCAGAGGAGAGAATAAAAGATATAAATGAAGCTTATAGAGTATTATCTACTCCAGCACAAAAAAGAAAATATGATAGAACATGGAATAGTAGTGTAGGAAAATTAAAAAAATCATCAGATAAAATGGAAAAAAGCTCAATAATAGGAATGTTTTTGGGAAACATAGAAAATAAGCAAGAAGTAAAACAAAAAAAAGACCCTATAAAAGGTGAAAATATAGAAACAAAAATAGAAGCAAGTTTAGAGGATGCTTTTTTTGGAAAAGAAAAAACAATAGTTTTAAAAAATAATAATGGAAAACCAAAAACACTATCAATAAAATTACCAGAAGGAATAAGAGATGGAGAAAAAATAAGGCTAATTGGTCAAGGAAAACATGGAAAAAATGGTGGAAAAAATGGTGATTTATTAATTCAAATTAATATAAAAAACAATGATAAATTTATTTTAAAAGGATATGATATATACACTAATTTATTATTAACTCCATGGGAGGCAAGTTTAGGAACAAAAATAGATATACCTACAATTGATGAAACTACAAAAATATATATACCACAAGGTGTGCAAACAGGTGAAAAAATAAAAATACCAAATAAAGGTTATAAAGATGGAAATGGTGGCAGAGGAGATTTATTTGCAGAAGTAAAAATAATGGTACCAAAAGAGTTAACAGATGAAGAAAAGGCAATATTTGAAAAACTAAATAAAATATCAAACTTTAATCCAAGACTTAAGGTTTAAATAATAATACTATTATGTTGACAAATAAGCAAAAATACATTATAATAAATATTAGTGATTAAATCTGAAGACAAACTATGGATTAAGGCATAGGAATGGGGTGTATAAAAATGGAGATGATGCAAGGAAAACACTTTAGCATTACAGATCCAAAGGGGGTAAATACTGTTATTTACCAAGTAAACAAAACAGAAAAAGAGTTTATGAATGAATATCCAAAATATACAGTTGAAAGATTAGACCATACAGAGGAATTGGTTGGGAATTTCAACAAAAAAACTTTTTATGTTAATGAACCTCAAAAAGATGGAAATCAACTAGTAATTTTATCTTTTGCACAAGATAAAGTTGTAATAAATTCTGGTCTTTTATTAGGTAATGAAGTAAAAATAACAAAAAGACCAACACCTTTTAAATTTAACACATTATATTCAGAAGAAGAAATGGAATATAAAGATTTTGACTATACACCAAATTTAAAAAGGTCAATATCAATTATAGACCCTGAAACTACAGAAGAAGTAAAACCTGTACTTTATTTTGATGAAAAAACAAATGAAGTAAAGGGAAAATGCAAGTTAAAACCATATAAGTCTTATTTCGCATTCGAAATAAGAGAAGGAAAATAAGGAGGAGAATTGATTATGGCAAATGCTAATGCAAAATCAAAACCAGCAGGGATTAATGATAAAGTAGATATAGATGTAATGTCTATGGTACAAATAGTAGAAAAGGAAAATAAAAAAGATGCACCGGTAAAAACAGTAGTAACAAATTCTGCAAAAGTAATTGGAATTTTAAGTACAGATTTAGACTTAGGTGTAACTATAAAAGCATATGATGGTGTAAAGGAAAAAGAAGATACAGTGGCAAGATAATTTATTACAAAAGAGAAGGTGATTATTAATGAATTATAAGGTTGAAGGTGCAATAAAGAAAAATAGAAAACCATTTATAATAAGTGTAATACTATGGGTAATAATAACCATAGTATTTATTGTGCCATTGTCATATAGTGTATATGCAGCAACATATAAAGGAGGCTTTAATGGCGAACTATTCATGAAAATGTTTGGTAACGCAATTCAAAGGCCTTTTAGCGTTATTGGGAAAATTATAGAAAAAGGAGCAATAGGAGAATTTTTCAAAATTGAAATAGGATTTACATTGTTTTATTCAATATTTTTCTTTATTGGTTTTGTAAAATCTGCTCCAAAACATGAATATTCAGATATTGAACATGGTTCAAGTGACTGGAGT
>FR898652.1:0-3771 GCA_000437215.1 Clostridium sp. CAG:440 | reverse complement strand
ATAAAAATAAAGGAATTATATTAGCAGAAAATAATTATTTACCAGTTGACAAAAGAGGAAATGTAAATGTATTGGTAGTTGGACGGTTCTGGTTCTGGTAAATCTGCATCATATTCAATACCAAATGCATACCAAATGCTTGGTTCATACATATTTACAGATCCAAAAGGGGAATTATATGATAGAACAGCAGGCTATTTAAAACAAAATGGCTATGATATAAAGGTTTTAAATTTAGTAAGACCACAGTATAGTGATGGTTATAATCCATTAATGCATATAACTTCAGAGCTAGATGTAGACGTTATTGCAAATACAATAGTAAAAGGACAAAAATCTGAAGGTGGTGGCTCAGACCCATATTGGGATGATATGGCAGAAATGTTATTAAAATCATTAATATATTATCTAATAGCAACAAGACCTGAAGAAGAACAAAATTTAGCAAGTTGTGCAGAACTTGTAAGGGCGGCAAATGCAAATGGGGGAAGTAACTTACTTACAGAATTGATAAGTCAGCTACCATATGATCATCCAGCAAGAATGTATTATAAATCAATAGAAATAGCACCAGAAAAAACATATGGATCAATTTTAAGTTCACTTCAATCAAAACTTGGAAAATTTGACTCAAAAGAAATTGCAGAATTAACATCTACAGATACTATAGATTTTGAAGAAATAGGAAACAAAAAAACAGCAGTATATGTTATATCATCAGATACGCACACAGCATATGACTTTTTACTTACAATATTTTTCTCACAAATGATACAACAATTATATGACTATGCAGATCAAAATGGAGGAGCATTAAAAACTCCAACGTATTTTATATTAGATGAGTTTGCAAACATTGGAAAAATACCGGATTTTGATAAAAAGATATCAACATCGAGAAGTAGGAAAATATCATTTAGTGTAATATTGCAAAATGTTGATCAATTAGAAGCTGTATATGAAAAATCATATGAAACAATAATGGGTAACTGTGACACACATGTATTTTTAGGAAGTAACTCATATAAAACAGTAGAATATTTTTCAAAGGCACTTGGCGAAAAAACAATTGATAGAGATAGTATATCAATAAATAGAGATAAACAAAATATGAAAACAGGAAAATCAATATCAGACCAAGTAATGGCAAGAGCTCTTATGACACCAGACGAACTACGTAGACTAGATAATGATATGTGTATTATATTTGAAAAAGGGATAAAACCTGTAAAAGCACCTAAGTTCTATTATTTTAAACACCCAATGGCAAAGCAAATGGCTGCATGTGAAATAAGCCATAATGATATAGGAGAAATAGAAAGAGGAACATGGAGAAAATACAATCCATATAACCCATATGTAGAAGAAAAAGAAGAAAATACACAGGAGAATTTAAAAGTTGAATCATTAGATGATTTATTTGAAGATATAGATGCTCCAAAAAAAGAAGAAAAAAATAAAAAAACAAATGTAATGGACAATAATAAACAAGATGGAGGAATAAATTTATTTGATTTAGGAAATGATGAGGAAGAAAACTTAACAAAATCTGAGACAAAAGAAGATGATGAATATGATCTACAAAAAGAATTGGAAGCAAAATTTGATGAATTATTTGGGCCAATAGATGACTAAAAAATCAAAATTTATAATTGTTAATATTAAAATAGAAAATTGCCTTAATGGCAATTTTTTATTTAATTAAAATCAAATAAAAGCGAAAAAAAATTCGCTAAAGCTATTGCAAAAAATAATTAAATATAGTAGAATAATTTTCAAATAAAAAAGGAGAAAAATATGAAGTTTGTACATATAGCAGATATGCACTTTGATAGTCCATTTGTAAATTTATCAAATAAAGAAAATTTAGGAGAAATAAGGCGACTAGACCAAAGAAAAGCATTTAAAAAAGTAATTGAATACATAAAAGAAAATAATATAGAATTTTTATTTATTGCTGGGGATTTATATGAACAAAAATATATTAGAAAGTCAACAATAGAGTATATAAATAATTTATTTATGCAAATTCCGAATACAAAAATATATATAACTCCAGGAAACCATGATCCATTTATAAAAAATTCATATTATAATGATTTTTCATGGAGTGAAAATGTAAAAATATTTAATTCAAAAATAGAAAAAATAGAGTTAGAAAATATAGACATATATGGTTATGGATTTGATGATTTTTATTGTAAAAATTCTGGAATTGAAAATATTGAAATAGAAAATAAAAATAAAATTAATATATTAATAACACATGGTTCATTAGATGCAAGTTCAGAAGTTGATGCTGTTTATAATCCAATAAAAAAATATAAAATAAAAGAAAAAGGTTTTGACTATGTTGCACTTGGACATATTCACAAATTAAGTTATAATGAAGAACAAAATCAAAATATTGTTTATCCTGGTTCAGTTATTTCCTTGGGTTTTGATGAGACGGGAAAACATGGTATGATAGTTGGAAATTTAGAAAAGGAAAAAATAAATTTAGAATTTATTCCATTAGATGACAAAGAATTTAAATTATATGATTTAGATGTTACGCAAATTAATTCAAAAGAAGAATTAATAGAAAAAATAAATGAATTAAATTTTTTAGAAAATGAATTAGTAGAAATTATATTAATTCGGAAAGAGAAATTTTGAAATAAATAAATATGAAATTTTAAAATTAATAAATAATGAAAAAATAATAAAAATAAAAAATAAAACACGGAATAAATTATGATTTAGAAAAATTATCAAATCAAACGACATTAAAAGGATTATTTGCTAAAGAAATGTTAGAAAAAATAAAAAATGTAAAAAATGAAGAAGAAAAAGAAATAATAGAAAAAGCAATAGAAATAGGATTAGAAGCATTAAAATAATTAAATAGAATTAATTATAAAAGGAGATAAAAATTGAAAATAAATAAAATAAAAATAAATTCATTTGGAAAATTAAGAAATAAAGAAATTGAATTTAAAAATGGAATAAATATTTTATATGGTGAAAATGAGTCAGGAAAATCAACAATAATGAATTTTATAAAAAATACTCTTTATGGTATTTCAAAAAATAAAAAAGGAAAAGAAATTTCAGATTATGATAAATATAAACCATGGGGAAAAGAAGAATTTTCAGGAAAATTAGAATACACTTTAGATAATAATGAAAAATATGAAATATATAGAGACTTTAATAAAAAAAATCCAAAAATATATAATGAAAATTCAGAAGATATTTCAAAAGAATTTAATATAAATAAAAAAACAGGAAATGAATTTTTTTATGAACAAACAAAAGTAGATGAGGAATTATTTTTATCAACAGTTGGTATGTTACAATCAGAAATTAAATTAGAAAAAAATAATCAAAATATATTAGTACAAAAGTTGGCAAATTTAGCATCAACAGGTGATGATAATGTATCATATAAACGAGCAATAGAAAGAATAAATAGAAGGCAATTAGATGAAATAGGAACAGACAGGTCAAAAGAAAAACCAATTAATTTATTAAAAAAACAAATACAAGATTTAGAAATAAATAAAATTAATTTGGAACAATATCAAAATAAAAAATATGAGATTGAAGAAAATGAAAAAAAATTATTAAATGATTTAAATAATTTGAAAAATGAAAATAATTATTATAATGAAATAAAATTATTAATAGAAAATAAAAAAATAGAAAAAGAAAAAATAAATATAAAAGAAAATATTAATAAAGAAAATAATGAAAAAATTAATTTATTAAAAAAAGAAATAGAAGAAA
>FR898651.1:10193-114512 GCA_000437215.1 Clostridium sp. CAG:440 | reverse complement strand
TATTTGCTTTAAAGTACTTGGAAATTGTAAAGTTCCATTTATTCCAGAACATTTATAAAACGCTTGTTGTTCTAGCTTTGTAACACCTTCTGGAATATTTAATTGTCCTATCATTCCTGTACAACTTTGAAATGCAGATGCATGTATTTCTTCCAAACTTTTTGGTAATTCTACAATTTGTAAACCTGTACATTCCATAAACATATACGAACCAATTGTCTTTATATCATCTTCGAATCTTACTTGTATATTATTACCTCTAGAATAATACCATGGTGTTAATTTATAATCATTTTCAGAATAATCGAAACCATAGCCTGTTCCTTTAAAAAAAGTCACTTTAGTTATTGCATTGCAAGCTTCAAAAGCTGAATATCCATTATCTACTAAGTTTAATGATATTGGAATCATCAACTCTTCAATTCCTATGTCCCCTGCAAATGACCATTGGCTTAACGTTATATTATCTTGTAAAACTAATTTTTTTACCATAATTCTGTCATTAAATGCACTTTGACCTATACCATAAATTTCTACATTATTATGTTTTTTTGGTATAACCAGAGTTGTAATTTTCCCATTATTATAAGCTGCTTCCCCTGTTTCTGAAAAACCTATTATTTTTTCTTTTGAATCTGATGTTTCATAATCAAAATAATCTGAATTTGTTTCTTGCAACCACTTAGCATATATAGTTATTTTTCCTTTCATCTGTGCTGTTGTTCTATATAAAGCCTCCCCTGAAAAATTTTCATTTAAATACCATCCATCAAATACATAACCATCTTTTACAGGGACTGAAAATCCAACAATCTTTCCTGGTTCATAGTTAACAATTTCACTTGTTTCAAATTTTCCACCATTTAAAACATATACTATATTTCCTATTGTTTTATCGTCATCATCTGTTGTAATCCCATCTTGATTTATCTTAACTTCTCCTGTTTTTATTTTTATTTCACATTTATACAGATTCTTCGTTCCCGTTTTTTTATATATTTTAAATTCAACAATATTACTTTCTTTGCTAAATATGTACTCATTTATTGGATATGTATTTGTATCTATTTGTCCTTTTTCTATAAAATTATTTTGTTCTTCATAATACCCATATATATCATCTTGTTTTTGTTTATTTTCTATTGTAATATTTGTTACTGATAATGATACTATTTCTTTTATTTCAGATTTTTCTTGTTCTAATTTGGCATTATTAGTCTTTTGTATTATTCCATTTTCTCCAAATATCGTATTTATTGTTACACCTGCTAATATTAAAAGCACTATAATTGTTATTATCAATGCAATTAATGTTATACCATTTTTTGAATCTATCCTTACTTTCATATGTAATCCCCCTATTTTTCTTTAGTAGATTTCTTGTTTATTATATATTAAAAAAATTATATTATCAATAATTTTAACAATTATTTATTGTTTGTTGTGAACATAAAAAGCTACCATAAATAGTAGCTTATATTTTCTTATTTACATATCATCGTCATCTGCATCTTGCTCTACATCATCACATCCATGACATCCTAAGCAATGTCCTTGGCATCCACCTTGATCTATATCATCTTCTAAGTTCCCAGACCAATTTAGCTCGATTATATTATCACATTTAGGACATTTTATTTCTGTTTTATTATCATCAACATCAATTACAAATTCATAATCGCAATATGGACAAACAATTTCAAAGTCAAACCCTTCGTCTGAATATATATCTTGTTCTATATTATCTAAAACTTGTTGCATTTTTTGCATTTTTTCATTTATTTGTTTTTGCTCTTCTTCTAAAAGTGAAATTTTTTCTTCTTCGTAATTTACTATTCCTTCCATTTGATCAAGTATCACATTTAAAAATTCGCTTGTTCTTCCTTTTACATATTCTAAGTCTTCTTTGTTTTTTATATTTTTTTCCATATCTTCCATAAAGCTTTTAAATTCATTTTTAAATTTTGACATTAATAATTCACCTTTCTTATACTCTTTCCATGTATTCACATGTTCTTGTGTCTATTTTTAATACATCACCTATATTAACAAATAATGGAACTTGTAATTCTAAACCTGTCTCTAATGTTGCTGGTTTTCCAGATGTTGTTGTTGTATTTCCACTAAATCCTGGTTCTGTATATGTAACTTCTAATTCAACAAATGTTGGTGGTTCTACAGCAAATACGCTTCCTTTAAATGAAAGTATTGTTACTTCTGTATTTTCTTTTAAGTATTTTAAACAATCACCTAATTGTTCTTTATTTAATGGCATTTGATCATATGTTTCATTATCCATAAAATAATATAAATCTCCATCATTATATAAATATTGCATTACTTTCTTTTCAATTTCTGCTCCAGGGAATTTGTCTGATGGGTTAAATGTTTTTTCTAAAACTGCTCCTGTTATAACATTTTTTAATTTTGTTCTTACAAAAGCTGCTCCCTTTCCTGGTTTTACGTGTTGGAATTCAACTACTCTATATACATTTCCTTCCATTTCAAATGTTGTTCCATTTCTAAAATCTCCTGCTGAATAAACTGCTGCCATGCTAATTTCTCCTTTCAATTTTCAATTAATATTACATATTTTACTACAATTTTGGCTAAAAATCAATACTTTATATAAGTTTATACTTAAATATTTATATTATAATATAATTTTTTGCAGAATTTGTTAAACTTATACAACCAAATTTTGTAATTTGAACAGTATCTTCTATTCTTACTCCAAACTTACCTGGTATATAAATTCCAGGTTCATTTGTAATAACCATATTTTCTTTTAATAATGCATCATTTTTTGAGCTGATAAATGGTGGCTCATGTATTTCAAGTCCTACTCCATGCCCTAAAGCATGTATTAAGTCATAATCATTTAATTTAAAATCATTTTCAACCATTTTAGTAATAAGTCTTACATTTGCTCCATCTTTTAATTCTTCCATTGTCTGTTTTTGGTTTTTTAAAACCAAATCATAAACTTTTTTTACTTCTTGGGGAACATCTCCTACAAAAAATGTTCTTGTCATATCTGAACAATATCCATGATACTTACATCCCATATCTATTGTTATTATATCTTGTTTTTGTATTTTTCTATCAGTTGGAACTGCATGGGGTTTTGAAGTATTTTCTCCTGACGCAACTATTGTTTCAAATGATAATCCATCAGTTCTTTGCCTATAATATTCTTCAATTTCTCTTGCAATTTCTATTTCTGTCATTCCTGGTTTTATATATGATAAAATATATGAAAAACAATTATCTGTTATTTCACATGCAATTTTTAAATCTTTTAATTCTTCATCATCTTTTATCATTCTTTGTTTTTCTATAATATATTCTGTTTCTACAAGATTATTAATTTTATATTTTCTAATGTATTCTTTATATTTAGCATAAGTAACATAATTTTCTTCAAATCCAACATTTTCGCAAAACATAAAGAAATTTTCATAATCATCTTTTGAAACATCTTTTATGTCATATACTATTATTTCATCAAATAATGTTAAAGTACTATGAACATATTCTATATATCTTCCATCTGTTATATAAATATTTTCTTTTCTTGTAATTAATAATGTCCCTTCTGCATCTATTCCAGTTAAGTATTTTATATTTATTGGATTTGATATTATTATTCCTTGTAAATCTAAACTTGACATTTTATTTCTTAACCATTGCATCTTTGGGTTCATATTATCACCTCTTTTTCCTATCCTTTATACATTCCTACTGTAAATATTTTAAGCAATATAAGTTTTATTGTTTCAAATGGTACATACATACTTATAAATGAAGCAATTACTATAAATGGTCCAAATGGTATGTATTCATCTGTTTTTCTAATTTTACTTAATAATAAAAATATACTAAGTATTGCACCAATTAAAAATGATAATAATGTTATTATTATTATATTTGATAATCCAAAAAATAAACCAATTGCTCCCATTAATTTTACATCACCAAAGCCCATTGCTTCTTTGCCATAAAATACTCCTCCAAGTAATGTAATTAACAAAAATATTCCAGCTCCTGCTATCATACCTAAAGCCATGTTTATTGCAATTGCTACATTAGACATTCCATACAAAAATGTAAAAACTAATCCAACTTCAAATATTGTTAAATTAAGTCTATTTGGTATAATTTGTAATTTAAAATCTATCATACATGCAGATATAAGCATAGGGGCTAATATCATATATTTTATTAAATCTAAATTTGCAATTATAGTTTCTTTTATCCCATACACATATAAAAGTCCTACATATATTGCAGCCATAACAAACATTAAAATATAATTTGGCTTAAATTGAACTTTGTATTCTCTAAAAATATCTTTTGAAAAAACTTTTTTATACTCTGGAAGTCTTTTATTCATCCAAGAAACAAACTCTCCTACAAATATTCCTAATATTATAAAACCTATGTAATACCCTAAGTGTATGTCATTAATATACATTTTATTTTTTCTCCTTTGTTAGTTCATTTTTATATTTATTTTTTATTTTATCTTCAATTGGCCTTTTCCATTTTGTATACCAAAATTCTTTTCTATCTATTGGTTCTACTAAAATGGTAAACATATTACATCTATTTCCTCCAATTATATCAGTAAAAATTTGGTCTCCAACCACAGCAATATTTGATGGCTCTTCTTTTAATATACTTTGAACTTTTAAAAAACATTTTTTAAATGGTTTTTTTGCAAAATTTATATATGAAATCTGTAATTTATTAGCTACATTTTTTACCTTTTCTTCATGGTTTGTATTTGATAATATGTATAATTTTATGCCATTTGCTTTTAAATTTTTTGCCCATTCAACAACATTGTTTGATAAATTTTTTTTATAGTCAATCAATGTATTGTCTACATCTAAAATTAATGCATTAATTTTATTTTTTTTTAATATATCTAGTGTTATTTCTTCTACTTTATTTAATAATAAATTTGGATATAAATTCATCTTTTCCCCCAATAGCATTTAAGTATTTATATATTATCAATATGTACATTTTTTGTCAATATTTTATTCAAAAAATTGCCATAGGCTTAAGTAGTAAATGTCAACAATACTTAAGTAAGAATTAAATTACAATATATATTATTTTTTTGCACCTTGGTGTCGCAACCAACTAATTTTAAACTTTATATGTTGGTTGCTCCAATTCGCACTCGTGCTTGGTACTCGTTTGATCGCTTACGCGGTGCTTCAAAATAATATATATTGTAATTTAATTTCAAGTAAGTATAAATTTATTATCATTTAACTCCTTAATCCTATAGCAATTTTCTATTTACAAAATCTATGTTTTCCAATTGTTACAGTCATTGGTCTTGACCAAATCCACTTATTAGTTGCTGTTGATGGATTAAAATAATATATAGCCCCATAACTTGGATCCCAACCATTTAATGCATCTTGAGCCGCTTTTTTAGCAGTAGAATTTGGTGTAAGATTTATCTGACCATCACTTACAGCATCAAATGCTCCAGATTGATAAATTACACCAGCAATACTGTTAGGAAACGAACTGCTTTTTACTCTATTTAACACAACAGCACCTACTGCAACTTGTCCAGCATATGGTTCTCCTCTTGATTCACTATATATTATTCTACTTAATAAATTTATGTCTGATGAATTACTAGAACTACTGCTAGACGATGAACTACTATTTATTCCCATTGCTTTTAATGTTGCCGGTCCTGCAATTCCATCTACTGTTAAACCATTTTTTCGTTGAAAATATTTAACAGCATTTACTGTTTGAGTTCCATAAATTCCATCAACATTTCCGTGAATAATAACCCCATCTTTTTAATTTAGTTTGAATTTGTGTTACTTCACTTCCTCTCGAGCCATATTTTGATAAAGTTTCTATAGAATCATTATTTTCTTTTGTAACATAGTATATTCCTATTCCTGTAACAATTAATAATATTACTGAAAAAATTATTAATATTTTTTTATTAACTTTCCTAAACATAAAAACCACCTATTTAAAAATAATTTTTATTATTTTTATCAATAAATGGTTTTTTTATACATTTTTAATTTTTTTGTTTTTGCATTAATAATAATTATGAACAATATGTACACAAAATTGCTTCTAAACCTACTTGTATATCTATTTGCCCTATTTTGTAATAAAAATCTAAATCTATTAATTCTTGCAATATTTTTTCTAATTCTCTTTGTTTAAAATATTTAGCCTGCATTTTATATTTATTCACCAAAAATGTTTGATTTGGTTTTAAATTCAATACCTGTATAATATCTCTATTTTCTTTTTGAGCAAGTGTTACAAAATAAAGTTTTTTAAAATGGTTATATAATGTTATAAAAATTTTTTGAATTGGCTCTTTTGAATATATTAAATTATGCATAACATCTAAAGCTTCCTTTATATTCTTTTTTCCAAGGCTATCTGTTAATTCAAATATAATGCTTTCTAATTTTTTTATTGCTAACTTGTCTATATCTTCATTTGAAATTGTTCCATTTTCTCCTTCATATTCTATCAATTTTCTTATTTCATTTATTAAATCTTGCATATTTGTTCCACAACATTCTATAAAATATCTTATAGTATTTGAACTAATATTTACTTTATAACCATTGCAAATTGCCTTTATTCTTTTTTCAATTTGTGGTGGTTTTTGGTAGTCAAATTTGCAAACAATTCCATTTTTCTCAATTGTTGTTAACAAATCCTGTTTTTGCACATCTTCTTCAACAAATACAAGTACAACCGCTGATTTTATTATATCCATATTTTCTTTTATATAATTGTTTATTTTTTCTTTTGTTTTTGCAAGTTCGGCATTTTTTCTTTTTCCCTCTTTTTTAAATAGTCCTGAATTTCTAACAATTATTAGCTTTTTTTCATAGCCAAAACTTGGTGTTTCTATATCTGATATCAATTCACTTACATTATTTTCATCAATTAATATGTAATTTATTCCTTTAATAGTTTTACCAAACAATGACTTTATTTTTTTTAAAGATGATTCCAGCAAAAATATTTCTTCACCATATAGAAGATATAAACTTCCTAAATTACCATTTTTTAATTGTGTTTCTAATTCTTCTATTTGCATTTTCGCTAACCCCACCTTTCTATTTTTCTTATTTTCCTAATATTATTCTAAATACCTCTGCGACGCTCCACCCTTGTGCTATAGCACCTTTTGGCAAATTAGGTTTTACTGAATCATAAAGTTCTGCTATGCTTCCTATACACCCATTATCATTTAATTCGTTTTTAAATGTTTTATATATTTGTGCTCTAAATTTTTCTAATTTTTCTTCTAGTTCAACTTTTTGTTTTTTATTTTTACTATTTTTTATCATGTTTTTTAATGAATTATAATAAAGTCCTAAAAGCCATGGCCATGTAATTCCCTGATGATAACTTGTATCTCTTTTATAGCCATCTCCTTCATATATTTCTACATAATTTTCTTCACCTTTAGCTAATGTTTTTAAACCATAATTATTTAATAATTTTTTTTCTACTACATTTAAAATATTTTTAGCTTCCTCTGAATTAGTATCAATAACTTGATATGTTAAACTCATCGAAAATAACTGATTAGGTCTTATTTTTGCATCTCCAATTACATCATATAAACATTTTCTTTTTTTATTATAAAATTTCTCATTAAATGCTTTTTTGCATTTTCTAGCTAATTCTTGATATTTTTTTGCATCATTTTTGTTTCCAATTTTATTTTCTAAGTCTGCCATTATAATATTTGCATTATACCATAAACTATTAATCTCTACAGCCTTCCCATTTCGTGGAGTTACAGCCTTATTATTACATTTAGCATCCATCCAAGTATTTTGTGTATTTTGTGTTCCAGAAACAATTAAATAATCTGTATCTAAGTATATATTGTTGTCATCAACATCGATTCCATTTTTATAATTTTCTATTACATCTTTTAATTTTTCATACAAATTTTCTTTTACAAATTCATAATCTTCAGTATATTCAACATATTTTTGAATTTGCTCAAATAATAACAATGATGCATCAACACTATTGTATAATGGTCTATTATCAAAACCTGAATAGCCATTTGGAACTAAACCAAATTTAATGTCTCTTACTAATGTTTGTAAAACCTCTTTTGCAATGTCAAATCTTTTAGTTACTAATAATAAACCTTCAAATGAAATTAAACTATCTCTTCCCCAATCTAAAAACCATGGATAGCCTGCAAGCAATGTATGTAACCTAAAAGATGGCCTATATACAACAAAATTATCTGTAGCTGTTATAAAATCTTTTATTAACTGTTCTTCTTCTAATTGTTTTTTTGTCTTTTTTTCTTTTCTATTATCAATTAATAGGGATTTATTATAAATTTCATTTTGTCTTACTATTTCATTTTCAATTAATTTTTTTACATTTATTTGATCTATGTTCTCCTCAAAAGAACACACAAAAGAAATTTCTTTTTCTGCTTTTTTTGGTATTTCAATTTCAAAAACTCCTGAAACAGTGTGGTTTTCTTCTGGATAAAATCCTCTTTTTTCTTCTTCTATATAAAACATATTATTAAATGTATCATTTTTGTGTTCTATATAAATTCCCTCTGACATTTTCATATATATAGGATATGCAGCATTTTTGTCTATAACAACCTTAACTTTATTTTTATTTATAATTTGCTTTAATTCAAAATTATGATTAGTACTCATACTGTGAAAATCACGGAAATTCAAAAGTGGTGCAATGGTTAGTTTTGCTTCATTTCCATCATTTTTTATTTTATAATATACCCCAACTGTATTTTTTCCATATTCCATACAAATCATTTTCGTTATAGTTACATCTTTTACCTTATATGTAAATATTGGAATATACTCTTTCTTAAATAGTTCTTGGTATTTATAGCCTTTAGATATATAATTTTTTCCTATATTTGTATATAATCCATACTCCTTACCATCTATTATAACCGCTTCATCTAATTTAGATAATATTAAATATCTCCTCGCAGGAGGTGTTAAAGGTGCAATTAATAATCCATGATATTTTCTGGTATTTGCACCTATTATTGTTGAACTACAAAACCCCCCTATACCATTTGTAATTAGCCATTCTTTTGATAATCCATCTTCTAAATTCAATTTTTCCTTAGTTATTTCCATTTATTACCCCGTATTTTTATTTTAATTTACTTTCGTCTAACTTTCTTAACATTTCTTCTCTTATTTCTTGTGGAGTTTTCTTTCTTGCTTTTTCATTTCTAGTTTTATCACTTGACTTTATTTCTCTTTTTGGTCTTTCAAATTCTATTTTTTCTTTATTTACGTCATTTTTTTGAGTTTTACTAACTCTATTATTTCTATCTATATTTTCTTTTATTTTTTCATATTTAGTTTCTTCTTTAACTATTCTTTTTTCTGTCTTTACTGCTTTTTTTGCAGCTGTTTTTGAAGATGCTTTTTCCTTTTTATTTTTTTCTAATTCAGCTTTTCTTTTCATTTTTTCATCTGCTTCTTTAATAGATGCTATTCTTTGACTATATTTATTACTAAATTTGCTTTTCTTCTTTAAACCTGAATTTGCCTTATCAGAATTTGCTTTTTTTACATTTTCCTTTTTTGCATGTCTTTTCATTTTGCTTATTCTTTTATCTTCTCTAAGTTTTGTATTAAGCATTAAGTATTGTGGGTCATTTTGTTTATCTTGATATTTTAAATCATCACATATAAGCTCAATTATAGATGTTGCAACCAAGTTTGGATCATGTCTTATATGTCCATCTGCAATCATAGACAAATCTCTTTGTAAAAATTTAATTCCTTTTACTTTTTCTATATCTTGTTCAACTAAGTCTTGTCCTTCTAAATTGTATTTTTTTATAAATTCTGGCACAATTTCTCCTGTATCATATATACAATAATCTACAATTCCCTGTCCACAGTGAGAAATTATAGCATTTAAATGATCAGACACAGAATAATTATCAGTTTGTCCTGGTTCTGTCATAATGTTGCTTATATATGCTTTTATTGCTGTACTTTCTTTTATTGCTTTAGCAACACCATTTACTAATAAATTTGGTATAACATTAGTATATAAACTTCCTGGTCCAATAATAATACAATCAGCATTTTTTATTGCATCAACAACTCCTGGAGCTGGTCTACAATTTGAAGGATTTAAATAAATTCTATTAACTTTTGTGAATTTTTCTGAAACCATTTCTGGAATTTTAGACTTTTCTGTTACTATATATCCATTTTCAAGTTCAGCACATATATTCATTTCATCTAAGGTAACTGGTAAAACTTTTCCAACAATATTTAACACTTCATTACTTTTCATTATTGCCTTTGTAAAATCATTATTTACATGACACATTGCAAGAAAATATATATCTGAAAAAGATAATCCTTTTAATTTTCCCGCCTCAAATTCATAATTAAACAATTTATTTATTTCGTCATTTTTGGTAGCAAGTGAAACAATACTATCTTTAATATCTCCAAGTGGTAGCATATCAAGTTCTTTTCTTGATAATGTTTGTGTTTCTCCATAATCTGAAACAGTAACTATAGCTGTAATATTGTTTGTATAATTTTTTAGACCAGATAATACAGTGTTTAATCCTGTTCCACCACCAATTACAACTATATTAGGACCTTGATCATATACTGTTTTGTTAAAAATAAGTGATTTAACATTTACATTTTTTTTATTTTCCATTCTGTCATCAGTTGATTCAACCAATACTTCTAATGTCCTTTTATTTAAAAATACTAATCCTAGTATAATTGCAACAAATCCTATAATAAATGTAACAATTATTTTCCCTACTTTGTCAAATGACATTTCTTTTAAAACTAGAACTTCCGCAATTCCATAACATGTAAGTACTATTCCTACTAAAATAAGTAACATCCATCTTTTCATTTTTGAACTTGCTTTAAACCATTGTAATAAACCCTTCATTTTATGATTCCTCTCCTATAACTTGTATTTCTAACTCAATTTTTTTGTTAAATTTTTTATAAACTTCTTGCTTAATATGTTTTACTAAATTTAAAACGTCTTGTGCAGTTGCATTATTTTCATTTACAACAAATCCTGCGTGTTTAGTAGAAACCATCGCGCCACCAACCCTGTAACCTTTTAGTCCTGCATCATCTATCAATTTTGCAGTTATAAAATCAGTACCTCTTTTAAATGTACTTCCTGCACTTGGGAATTCTAAAGGTTGCTTTTGTTTTCTAGACTGTTCAAATTCCAACATTTTATCTTTAATATATTGTGCATTTCCTTTTTGTAACTTTAATTTTGCTTCCAAAATTATAAATTTGTTTTTTGCAAACATACTTTTTCTATATTCAAATTCTAAATCTTTGTTTGACTTTTCATATATATTACCATCATAATCCATATATTTAACTGTTTCTACAATATCTTTCATTTCTTTGCCATAGGCACCTGCATTCATTCTAACTGCTCCACCTATAGTTCCTGGAATTCCTGCTGCAAATTCAAATCCTGTAATTTCATTTCTTAATAATTTTTGTGCTATTTCTCCTAATTTGTTTCCAGCTCCAACAATTAAGCTCACATCATCATTACTAAATTCTAATTCAAACTTTTTTATATTTACCTTTACAACAATTCCATTTATTCCATTATCTGTTACAAGCAAATTGCTTCCATTTCCTATTATTGTAAGATTTATATCATTTTTACTTACCACTTTGCAAATTTGTTTTATTTCTTCTACACTTTCAGCATTTATAAAGCATTGTGCAGGTCCTCCAATTTTAAAACTTGTATGTTTTGCCATTGGTTCGTTATACTTTATTTTTTCTTTTGATATATTCAAATTATCTATTAATTGTTCTAAGTTCAAAATTTCACTTCCAATCCTAGTTTTTTATTCAACAGCACATATATATAATATATTTCCATCATTTGTTGTTTTTTGTGTTTCATTATATACTTCACCTGTTTTATAATTTACTATATATGTGTCTTTTATATCAGTTATTCCTAGTTCTTTAAATTGTTCATTATTTATTCTATAGTAACTTCCTTGTTTTTGCCATGTTATATTTGAATCCAAGTTTTCTTCTTCAATTTTATCTCCAACTAACATAGTTTCATCTTTTGTTAATGAATATTTAGTATATCTTTGTAGTACAGCGTGTTGAACCATTTTTAATTCAGATTTTAGTTTTTGATCTGTTGATTCATCCACTCCTGTTATTGCTCCACCAATACCAATACTTGCAAGTATTAACAGTACAACAATTGTTATTACAAGTGCTATTAAAGTTATTCCCTTATTATTAGAAACTATCATAATAATTTTTCTCCTTTGATTACTAAAATTCTTTCATACTATATCATTTTTTATAAAAAAAAACAACCTTTAATAATATTTAATTTAAAAATTACCTTT
The DNA here is from genome assembly GCA_000437215.1 of Clostridium sp. CAG:440. Classification (GTDB taxonomy): domain Bacteria; phylum Bacillota; class Clostridia; order TANB77; family CAG-508; genus CAG-269. The sequence continues at coordinate 102,043 of FR898651.1, read as the reverse complement.
AACTATTTATTTTTTCCAATTTTTATAGTATAATTAATGTAGTTTAGCTATTTTAAGGAGGTTTTTTTATGTGGCAATTTTGGATAATAGCTTCAGGAATATTTTTTGTAGCAGAAATCTTTACAGCAGGCTTTTTAGTTTTTTGGTTAGGTGTTGCTGCATTAATAGCAATGATTTCAAGTTTTATAACATCTAATATAATAATTCAAACAGCAATATTTGTTATATTTTCTGTTATATTATTATTCGCAACAAGGCCATTTGTTAATAAATTTGTAAATACCAAAACAATACCAACAAATGCTTTTTCAATAATTGGGAAAACTGCTTTAGTAGTTCAAGAAATAAATCCTATAAAAGAAACTGGACAAATAAAAATTAATGGTGAAGTTTGGTCTGCTATATCAGAAAATGGTCAAATAATACCTAAGGACTCAGAAGTAAAAATAACTTCTATTTCAGGTGTTAAAGCTATAGTATCTTTAGTTAAATTAGCTACAACAAAATAATTTGTTTTTAATATTTAAAATATATAAAAGGAGGAATTTATTATGCCATTTTTATTAATATTACTTGTTATAATATTAGTTATAGCATTCATGTCAATAAAAATTGTTAAACAATCTGAGGTATATATAATTGAAAGATTAGGTAAATTTTATAAAGTAGCAGATGCTGGTCTTACAATTATTCTTCCATTTTTTGATCATGTTAGAAGCGTAGTAAGCTTAAAACAACAAACAATGGATATTCCACCTCAAGGTGTTATTACAAAAGATAATGTTACAATTACAATAGATACTGTTGTTTTCTATCAAATAACAGACCCAGCAAAAGCAGTTTATGAAATTCAAAGTTTAAAGAAAGGTATTGAATATCTTGCAATAACAACAATTCGTGATATTATTGGTAAAATGGATTTAGATGAAACATTTAGTTCAAGAGATGGTATCAATACAAAACTAAGAGTAGTTCTTGATGAAGCAACAGATAGATGGGGATGTAAAATAGACAGAGTTGAAATAAAAGACATTACTCCACCTGCTGACATTAGAGACGCAATGGAAAAAGAAATGAACGCAGAAAGAAATAAAAGAGCTTTAATCCTTGAATCTGAAGCTCAAAGGCAATCTGCAATCACAATTGCAGAAGGTAAAAAACAAGCTTCTATATTAGAAGCAGAAGCAGATAAAGAAGCAAAAATAAGACGTGCAGCCGGTGAAGCTCAAGCTATAAAAGCTGTGGCAGAAGCCAAAGCAAAAGAAATCGCATTAGTATATGACGCAATTAAAAAAGCTGATCCTGATGAAAAATTAGTTCAATTAAAATCTTTAGAAGCTCTAGAAAAAGTTGCAGACGGTGAAGCAAACAAAGTATTTATACCTTTTGAAGCAACAAATGCTTTAAGTTCACTTGGAGCAATGAAAGAAATCGTTAAAGATGATAAAAAAAGCAAATAATTTTAAAAAATACAACCATTAATTTGGTTGTATTTTTTTGTTTTAAACTGGCTCAACATGTACAATAGTCCTATAAACTTTTTCTAATTTATTTACATCTTTTTCTAAATTATCTGCTAATTTATGGCTATCAAATGTTTTCATATTTCCATCTACATATATTGTTAAAACAATAACATATTTGTCTCCTACAGGAGTAGATTTTATATCACTTATATCTTTTATATCTTTATAATTATTCGTAAGCTCTAAAATTTTAGCCTTAGTTTTTGCATCTACTGAAACATCCATAAGAATATTATAGCTTTCCATAAAAATAGTTATTCCTGTATAACAAATCCATATGGAAATTCCAATACCAACTACACTATCAAACCAATAAACATTAATTAGTGTCAATAATGTAGATATTAATGTAAATGTAGTAACAACACAATCATTTCTATGGTCTTTCATATTAGCTTCTATTAATATGTTTTTTGTATTTTTATAACCTTTTTTAGTATAAAAATACAAAAATAACTTTGTTATAATTGTTACAATACAAACAACCACCAAAAACCACGAAAATGCTAATTGACTACCATTTATAAGTGTAATTACAGAATCATATAACAATTTTAATGAAACTAAAATCATAGAAATACTTATAAACATGGAAAATAAATATTCTGCTTTTCCATGTCCAAAATTATGGTCCATATCTCCTGGTACACTTGCAATTTTATTTCCTATAAATGTCATTAATGACGCAAATATGTCTCCTGCACTATTAAATGCATCTGCAATCATCGCTTGACTTTTACTAATAAAACCTACAATTGATTTTATTATAAGCAAAAATATATTGCCAATAATTCCATATATTCCAGCTTTCTTAGTAATTTCGTATCTCTTTTCCATATTAATCACCTTTTTTATTTTGTATAATTAAATATAATTTTTATTATAACACAATATATTCAGAAATGTTAATAATTATAATATTTTATTTTAATAATGCTAATATACATTTTTTAATTAAATGCTATATATCATTATAATTAAAGAAAAAAATATAACCTTGTTTTTATGTGGCAGCGTTATATTACAATTGTATTACAGGAATGTTGCATTTTTATTACAAATATGTTATAATAAAAATGTACTAAAGCTAATTTCAAAAGAAGAGGTGATTAAAATGACAACAATATTTATAGTTTTATATATATTAATATTTGCAATATTTGCCTTAATTGCATATGCCATTTTACAAATTAAATTATTTGGTATGAATGTAAAAGATTTCTGGAGTTTTATCCAAGCAAATCAAATTTTAGATAAATTATATGCATTTGCTAAATATTATCAATCAATGTCAGCAATACAACAAGTAATGTACTTATCAGAAGCAGAAAAAGTATTTGATGCATTTGAAAAAGTCCCTGGTGCTTTATGGGAAGAAGAATATGAAAAATATAATGAAGTCTTATCTAAATATAAAGATATAAAAATGTTAAGATGGGCTGAATCACATTAATTATAAAATAAAAAAGGTTGCTTTATTTTATTAAAGTAACCTTTTTATTTTATTGCCATTTAAACCCGGAACCGATGGCAATATATTGCCACCGTTCCGGGTTTAAATGGCAATTTTTAAGCTAAAACAATTTGTTTGTCTTTTGTTGTTATTTTTGTAACTTTATTTTTTTGTATATTTCCATCTAGTATTTCCTCAGCTAATTTGTCTTCTAGTAAATTTTGAATTGTTCTTCTAAGTGGTCTTGCTCCAAATGCCTTATCTACACCTGTTTTTGCAATTAAATCTTTTACACTATCATCTACTTCAATTTCTATATTTTGTTCTTTTAATCTTCTTTCTACTTCGGCAATCATAATGTCTACTATTTTTCTTATTTCTTCATCATTTAGTTTATGGAACACTATAATTTCGTCTATACGGTTAATAAATTCTGGTCTTAATTCTTTTTTTAGTATTTGCATAACTTCTTTTTTTGTTTCTTCATAATCTTTTTGACTATCTTCTTGTTTTTCATTATTACTAAATCCTAGTGATTTTTTGTCTGTTATTACTCTTGCACCTAAATTAGATGTCATAATTATAACTGTATTTTTGAAATTTACAGTTCTTCCTTGACTGTCTGTTAAACGTCCATCTTCTAGTATTTGCAATAGCATATTCATAACATCTGGATGTGCTTTTTCTATTTCGTCAAATAATATTACAGCATATGGTTTTCTTCTAATTTTTTCTGTTAATTGTCCACCTTCCTCAAATCCTACATAACCTGGAGGTGAACCTATTAGTTTTGATACAGAATGTGGTTCCATATATTCTGACATATCTATTCTTATCATAGAACTTTCATCTCCAAATAAACACTGTGCTAATGCTTTTGAAAGTTCTGTTTTTCCAACACCTGTTGGTCCCAAAAACAAGAATGAACCTATTGGACGGTTTGGATCTTTTAGACCTACTCTTCCTCTTTTTATTGCTTTGGCAACTGCCTCTACCGCTTCATTTTGTCCTACTACTCTTTTATGAAGCTCTTTTTCCAAATTTTTTAATCTTTCATTCTCATTTTCAGTTATTTTGTATACAGGTATTCCAGTCCATGTACTAATTACTTCAGCGATATTTTCTTCTGTAATATTGGTTACTTGTTTTGTATTCTTATTTTTCCATTTTTGTTCTTCTTTTTCGTACTTTTCTTTTAATTCTTTTTCTTTATCTCTTAAACTTGCTGCCTTTTCAAATTTTTGGCTTCTTACTGCTTCTTCTTTATCTTTTTCAATTTCTTCTATTTTAGTTTGAAGTTCTTTTAAATTTTCCGGTTCTGTATATGTTTTTATTCTTGCTCTTGATGATGCTTCATCTATTAAATCAATTGCTTTATCTGGCAAAAATCTGTCATTTATATACCTTACAGATAATTTAACAGCAGCCTCTATTGCCTCTTTTGTTATTTTTACATTATGATGTGCTTCATACTTATCCCTTAATCCATTTAATATTTCTATTGTGTCACTTGGAGTTGGTTCTTTTACATTTACTGGGCTAAATCTTCTTTCTAATGCTGAATCTTTTTCTATATATTTTCTATATTCATTAAGTGTTGTAGCACCTATTAATTGTATTTCTCCTCTTGCTAAAAGTGGCTTTAAAATATTTGCAGCATCTATTGCCCCGTCTGCTGCTCCTGCGCCTACGATTGTATGAATTTCATCTATAAATAATATTACATCTCCTGCTTTCTTTACCTCATTTAATGCCTTTTTTATTCTTTCTTCAAAATCACCTCTATATTTTGCACCAGCTACCATACCAGAAATATCTAAAGTTACTACTCTTTTATCTTTTAATATTTCTGGAATATCACCTGCAACTATCTTTTGTGCTAATCCTTCTACTACAGCAGTTTTTCCAACCCCAGGCTCTCCTATTAAGCATGGATTATTTTTAGTTCTTCTTGATAATATTTGGATTACTCTTTGTATTTCTTCTTTTCTTCCAACTACAGGATCTAATTTTCCTTCTTCAGCCTTTTTAGTTAAATCTTCTCCAAATTGATTTAATGTTGCTGTTGAATTATAGCTTCCTTTTCTTCTTGTTTCTTTTTTGGTATTTGCCCCATCTTCTCCAATTTCTTCATCATTTATTACTTTTATTATTTCATTATATAATTTAGGAATATTTACATTTAAGTCTAATAAAATTCTCGCAGCAATACTATCTGCTTCACGTAATATTCCTATTAATAAATGTTCTGTCCCAATATAATTATAGCCTAATTTTTTTGCTTCTATAAAAGCATTTTCTATAACACGTTTTGTTCTTGGTGTAAACCCTAATGTTTCTTCTGTCTTGTCTTCTCTTCCAATTAATTCATCTATTTTATCTAAGATTTTTTGTGGTTCAACTTCTTGATTTTCTAATACTTTTGCTGCAACTCCACTTCCCTCTTTAGACAATCCATACAAAATGTGCTCTGTTCCAATATAATTATGTCCTAATTCTATTGCTAAATCATTTGCAATTTCTATTGCCTTTTTTGCCCTATTTGTAAATTTATATGTCATAAAAATCCTCCTCCTTTTCTAATTACTATTAATTATTTGCTTTATAACTTCTGCCCTTTTTATGTCTCTTTCTATTGCATCATATTGTTTTCCCAAATATTTTTGTAAATTTGCAGGTTTGCTATATATATACATTTTTAGAACTTTTAAATCTGTCATCTCTCTTAATATTCCTAAATCTGTTCCTAACTTTACATTTGATAATAATTTTAATGTTTCTTCAGATGATATTTTTCTACAATTTGATAAAATTCCATAACTTCTATAGATTTCATCTTCAAGCTCTATTTTATCTTTTGTTAAGAATTTCCTTGCCATTCTTTCTTGTTTTACAATCTTTTCTACAACAACTTTTAGATTCTTTACTATATCTTGTTCTGTTACTCCAAGTGTCTTTTTATTAGATATTTGATACATATCTCCTAAACTTTTACTATTTTCGCCATATATACCACGTATATTTATTTCAAAATTACTAATTGCACGCAAAACTTTTTCTATACTTTTGGTTTTTTCTAGTGCAGGCATATGGACCATAACAGAAGCTCTAAGTCCTGTTCCGCAATTGCTTGGACAACTTGTTAAATAACCATATTTTTTACTTGTTGCATAATCCAATAATTTACCTAATCTTTCATCTATTTCTATTGCTAAATTTAATGTATTTTCCAAATCTAATCCACAACTAAATACCTGAATTCTTAAATGATCTTCTTCATTTATCATTATAGATATATTTTCTTCATCGTTTATTAAAATTGCTCCTGTTTCATTTTTATTTAGTGCAAATTCTGGACTTATTAAGTTCTTTTCTACTAATGACATTTTTGTTATATCATCCATATCTTTTAACTTAAAAAATCTTAGGTTATAGCCAATTGCATATAGGTTGTCTTTTATTTTATTTTGCATACTTTCTACTTCTTCTTTGTTTTGCAAATTAAATTTAAATCCATTTAAATTTCTTGCAAATCTAATTCTTGTACTAACTACTACATCTGAATCTGTTCCACTTTGCATATACCAATTCATAACTATTACCTCCATTACTTATCTTTTTTACTTGTTTCCATCTTTTTTATTTCATCTCTTAATGTTGCCGCATCTTCATATCTTTCTTCTTTTATTGCCTGTTTTAGTTGCAATTTTAACTCTTCTAATTTATTACTTATTTTATTATTATGTTTTACTTGCTTTGTTACTTCTAAAGGCTTTGACATTCCAAGTCTTCCAACATGAGTATTACTACCTTGTATTTTCTTTATTATTTCATCAATTTGACTTTCAAATGTTTCATAACACTTTGGACATTGAAATTTACCTTTACTAGCTATTTCATCAAATGTAGAATTACAGCCTGGACATTTTAACTCTTTGTTTTCTTCTATTAATGGCATAAAATCTGAATTTGCAAAATCTTCCAAAAATTCTCCAAAAAAACTTGAAAAATCTATTGGCATATTAAACCCTATATTATTTATTCCAAGTTTTTCACTACATTCTTCACATAAATTCATTTCCTTTTTTATTCCATTTATATTTCTTAAATAATGGACATTTGCCTCTTTCTTTCCACAATTATCACATAACATTTTTATCTCCTCCTTTAAACTTAAATACAACTATTCTAAATTTAATAACATATTTTTAAATATTTTTGCCCTTATTTTATCTTTCATATCTTTACTTAATGTTAATACATTATCACTAGTTGCAACCTTTAATAGCTTTGCTTCTTTTTGATTTATTAAACCATAAGTCAAAAAATCACTAATTAAAATATCGACCTCATTTGATGTTATTTCGTTTTGTATATTATTTATTATATGCATTAAATATTGTGATTTATCTAAATTAACCTTTTTTATTTTTATACATCCTCCACCACCTCTTTTGCTTTCCACATAATATCCTTGTGATGGTTTAAATCTTGTAGATATAACATAATTAATTTGCGATGGCACACAGTTAAACTGTTGTGCTAAATCATTTCTTTGTATTTCAATATATTCATTTTCATCAAATAAATCTTTTATAAACTCTTCTATAAGATCAGATACTCTCATATTTCGCACCTCCTTTTTTGACTTTGACTTTCTTTGACCTATTAATAATTATAAAATATTTTAGATTTTTTTCAATTCTTATTTTATGTCAATTTATTTCATATTTTTACATTTTATTTAATTTTACTAACTTTTTCTTTCAATTTCATTATTTTTTGTTATTTTTTGAAGTTTTTCTGTTTTTTGTTTTTGTTCTTCTGGACTAAGCCATGCAAAATAACTTAATATAAATTCGCCATATTTGCTTGCATCTTCTCCATATTCTTTGGAATCATTTTCTTTATTCATAAAAATACACACACCTTTTATATAGGTATGTGCATTTTTTTTATTTTTATTCAATTTTATTGTGAAACTTTATTATCTTTTTTTGTTTCATTTTTTGTTGTATTAGTAGTTGGTTTTTTATTTCCATCATTAGTATTTGTAGTTGTATTAGTCTTGTTTGTATTTGTTGCTGTATTATTTTTAGTTGTATTTGTTGTATTGGTTTTATTTCCTGTATTTCCAGTATTTGTTGTGTTTGTTGTATTGGTTGTGTTAATTGTATTTTCTTTTGGCTTTTCTTCTGGTTTTTTATGGATAGTACAAACTTCTGTTATTTGATTTTTTGATGATGTTGAACCATTTACTGGCTTCCATAAATTTAATTTCTCTTTTGGTGGCACAACTCCATAATTTGAACTTTCTGTTTCTGGACAATATTCATTTGCAAGCAATTTTGACTCTTTACATATTCTTTGTGTGCCATGACCTTCACATTTTGAAGGCATATTGTCACTTGTAAATATTTCTTCATATGTAGATGTACATCCACTTGCTGCTAAACATCCAGTTGTTCTACATACTGTTGCTTTTACTATCCCATCTGGTTTTGTAAATGTTGCAGATGCCAAACCTTTATGAATATCTGTCATTACATTATCCCATATTTGTCCTGCTGGGTTTGTTCCAAATCCATAAACTTCCTCTGGTTGATCATAACCAAACCAACAAGCTGCTGCATAGTAAGGTGTAAAACCACAAAGCCATCTATCTTTGCTTCCATCTGTTGTACCAGTTTTAGCTGCAACATCCATTCCAGATATTGCACAATATGTTGCTGTTCCCTTTTTTACAGGTTCTTGTAATATTGTTTTTACAATATAAGCATTTTGTTCTGATATTACTCTTTTTCTTTCTTGATTTGGTGTTAATACAGTATTACCATTTGCATCAACAACTTTTGAATAAAATGTTGGTGTTATATATTCTCCATTATTTGCAATTGCTGCATATGCAGCTGCCATTTCTAGTGGACTAATTCCATCATTTGCTCCACCTACGGCAAGTGATAAATATTCATCATGTGCATTTGGATCTTTAGAATCTTTTACTTCTTCTGCCTTTTTTAGTGATGTTATTCCAAAATTTCTTAAATAATCAATTGACTTTCCTGGTGTTAATTCTTTCATTATTTTAACTTCTGGAACATTTTGAGAATAAGCAATTATATCTCTAATATTTATTAACCCTCTATATTTATTTCCATCATCTTTTGGTTTATAATTTCCATCAAATTGTGTTTGAACATCATCATATACTGTTGCTGCTGTTATTACCTTTTCTTGAATTGCAGGTGATATAACTGCTATTGGTTTTATAGAAGAACCTGGTTGTCTTACACTTTGTGTTCCTCTATTTAAGTTTGCTCCTGATTTTTCTCCTAATCCTCCAGATACGCCTAAAACATTTCCTGTTTTATGGTCTATTATAACCATTGCAGCTTGTGTATGTTCATTTTTTAGACTTCCATCTGTATTTTTTTCTCTTCCAGACTTAACATATTTTGTTTCTTTTGTTTCTGCCTCTACTCTTGTTTGTATATTTGTATCTACTGTTGAATAAATTGTAAGCCCACTACTATATACATAGTTTCTAGCAATTTCTCTAGATACACCTTTTTCTTCCATAACCTGATTTATAACTTGCTCTATAAGTGCATCTGTATGGTAAGAATATGAACTTGCCTGTGTTGCAGCAATGCCTTTTGTAAATGTTAAACCAGCTTCAACTTTTGCAACTGCTGCATTATATTCCTCATCATTTGTTACATATCCTAACTCTTTCATTTTTGAAAGAACAGTTAAACATTTAGATTTTATTCTCTCTGCTCTTTTTTCTTCTGTATCATTTTCATTATATAATTTATATGGATTATAATAGTTTGGTGAACTGTTAATTCCTGCCAAGAATGAACACTCTGCAAGATCTAGGTCTTTTGCACTTTTATTAAAGTAATATTGTGACCCTAATTCAACACCATGTAGATTTCCTTCCCCTCCAACATATAAAATATTTAAATATAACTCTAATATTTGATCTTTTGATATCATTCTTTCTACTTGATATGCTTTTGCCCATTCTTTTACTTTTCTCATTATTCCTTCAAGTCCTGATGATTCGTCATCTTTGGTTATATTTTTTACTAATTGTTGGGTTATTGTACTTCCACCATAAGAGCTTTTTCCAAATACTGTATTTATTATTGCTCCACCTGTTCTTTTAAAGTCTACACCATTATGGCTGTAAAATCTTTCGTCTTCTATTGCTACATATGCCTTTGGTAAATAACTTGCCATTTCATTTAATGTAATGACTTTTCTTTTCTCGTCACCACTTAAGTCAGCAATAACATTACCATCTTTATCTACAATTTTAGAGTTTGATGCTCCAATTTTTAGTTCTTCTTTTGTTATTTCAAAATCGTCACCAAATACTCCAAAAAATATTGCTGCTATTACTCCAGCACCTATAACACATAATAGTAAAAATATTATTATAAATATTTTTAAAGCAAGCATTAATTTAGGATGTTTTCTAACTTTTTTACCCTTTTTTCCATTTTTACTTTTTTTGTTTACTTCATCTGTATTTATTTTTTTAGTTTTATCTTTTTCCCCTTGCTTTGTTGTTTTCTTTTTAGGCGTAGCTTTTTTTCTATTATTTTGTGTATTGTATATTTTTGTATTTTCCATTTTTTCTTTTTTATTTTTTTCATATTCGTGTTTTGCCATTTTTGTCCCCCTTGCTACATAAATTTTAACAACCCTATTATATTATATTTTTTTTAAAATTACAACATTTTTATGAAATTGCTCCATTATTTCCATATAAACTTGTTACTTCTGGTTTATCAGCATTTATTTGCTTTACTATTTCTCTATATGGCATTGTTTTATAAAAACTTGCTTCATATATATCTCTTATATTATATTGATTTTTATTGTTTATTTGAGAATAATCTAAATTATTTAATTTTATTTCATAATCGTTTATTGTTATTCCATTAAATCTTTTTCTTGCTATTTTCATATTTCCTCTTATATTTACTAAAATTGCATTTTCATATATGTTATATTTATTTAAAAGTTCTTTTGGAAAGTCTATATTTAATATTATTTTTGATTTTGAAAGACTTTTTTTCTTATTATTAGTAACTATTATCATTATTCCTTCTTTGTTATATAATTCTTCTTCTATTTTTTTAAATTTTTCTATATGATTTGTAACTATATTTAATCTTTTATATTGTCTTGCTATTTTTTTTATGTTTTCTAATGTATTTTGAGTTATATAATTTACTAGTATAGATATTTCAGTATCTTCTTTTTTTATATTTTCTAAATTTACTATATAATCCAAAACTTCACATGATATTACCTCAAAAAGCCATTTACCATCTACTATGTCAAACCCATATGTATACAAAATATTTTTGTATTCTTCATTTTCTTTTAGAATTTTACTTAATACTATTTTCTTACTTTTTGTCTTGTCCAATATTTTTTTGGTTTTTCTTGCTAATTTTGCTAAATATTTCTTATTAATATTTTTTGTTTTTAATGGTAATATTAATTTATTTCCTTCTATTTTTATAATTTTAAACATACTTTCTAAAAACCTAGGCTTGTCATTATTTTCAATATAATACATAAAAACCACCCTTTATACTTTTTTATTTAAGTATATTAGGTGATTTTTATTTTAATGACTTTTTTATAAAACTATATCTCTTTTTAATAATTCATTTTCAACAATTCCTAAACCTATAAATTTGTCACTATTGTATATTCTATAAATTCCATCATTCAATTTATATGTTAATTTTACTCCATTTAAAAATAATTCTAATTTTCTATTTTCTAAACTTAATTCTTTACAATGCTTAAAAAGCTCTTCTATTGTAATTATTTTATCTTCTAAAATTTGCTTTAAATTTTTATTTCCTAAAATTTCATTAATATTTATTGCATTTGTTATAGAAAAATCCCCAACCTTGATTCTTTGCAATTCTTTCATATATGCTACAGTTCCGAAGTTTGTTTCCTATATCTTCACATAAACTTCTTATATATGTCCCTTTAGAGCAACTAACCTCAAACTCTATTTGTTTAAGTTTTTTATCTATACTAAGTAGCTCTATACTGTAAATTTCAATTTGTCTTGGTTTTATTTCTACTGTTTGGCCTTTTCTTGCATACTCATATAGTTTTTTTCCGTTTACTTTTATTGCAGAATATATTGGCGGAATTTGTTCTTGTTTTCCTAAAAACTTGTTTAATACTTCTTTTATAACAGTTTTTTCTAACATTTTATTTGTTACTTCTTTTTCTTCTACTATTTTACCTTCTGTATCTGCTGTATCAGTTTTTTTACCTAGCTCTAGTTTTACTTTATATGTTTTATTATGATTTATTAAATATTTAGAACATAATGTTCCTTTTCCTACAAGTAATGGCAAAACTCCTGTTGCCATTGGGTCTAAAGTTCCAGTATGTCCTACCTTTTCGTTTAGTATTTTTTTTACTTTATTTACTATATCATGTGATGTCCATTCCTTAGGTTTATTTATTAAAATTATTCCATCCATTATTTTCACCTTTAACTTTATTTAAGATAAGCCAAAAATACTAAATATATATTTTTTCGTTATCCCCATTCTAAAAATTCTAACAAAAGTTTATCAACTTTTGAAGAATTTTTGAACGGTCCCCACAATTCCACTTAAAATATATATTTAGTATTTCTAGCATTAATTTTACAATACTTTTTTAAGCTCTGTAAGCACTTTTTGTTTTACGGTTTCGACATCACCTTTTACTGTTGCGCCAGCTGCTCTTGGATGACCTCCACCTCCAAACATTAAACATACATCTGAAACATTTACATATTGACTTGATCTCATTGAGACTTTATATACATCTTCTTCATCTTCTTTTTGTCTTATAAATACAGAAACCTCAACACCTTCTATATTTCTTCCTATCTCTACTAAACCTTCATGATCTCCTGGTTCAGCATTAACTTGTTTTTCATCTTCTTTTGTTATATATGTAAATGTAACTTTACCATTTTCTAATATTTCTAGTCTATTCATTACACGTTTAGATAATTCAAAATTGGCTTTTGTTACAGTATTTAACACTCGTTTATATATGTCAGAAACATTAACTCCTCTACGCAACAATTCTGCAGTAAATTCAAAAGTCTCTGCTGTTGTTGCTGAATATTGGAAACCTCCTGTATCTGTAATAATTCCTGTTAACAAACATGAACCTATTTGTTTTGAAATTTCTATGCCATAATATTCAAACATTCCAACCAAAATTTCTGCACATGCTGGAGATACTGGATTAACATAGTTAAAATCTCCATACATATTATTGCTTCCATGGTGATCTATTACTATAGTTCTTTTAGCATTTTCAAAATGTTCATTTCCTACCAATCTTTTAAAATTTGCACAATCTAAAGATATAGCTAAATCGTAGCTTTGAACATCTGACTTTTTTAATATGTCAAATGTTCCTGGTAAAAAATTAAATATTCTAGAATACTCTGGAATTATTACATCTGGATTTTTTCCTAAACTTTCTAATGCTAATTTCATTGCAAGGCTGCTTCCTATTGCATCCCCATCTGGTGATTCATGTGTTAAAATTACTATATTTTGAGCTTGTTTTATTTGTTTTAAAATTTCATCTAATGTCATACATCTTCCCTCTTTCTACTCTTCTTCATTTTCATTTGATTTTTTTACATCTTTCATTATTTTGTCTAGTATAGAGTCTATTCTTGCTCCATATTCTATTGAATCATCTAATTCAAATATTATTTCTGGTGTATTTCTTAGGTTTACACTTCTTGCAAGCTCACTTCTTATAAATCCTGATGATTTTTTTAATCCGGCTAGAGTTTCTTTTAAATTTTTAGAATTTAATATACTAACATATACTTTAGCATATTTTAAATCATTTGTTACTTTTACTTTAGTAACACTGATTAACCCTGTAACATTAGGATTTTTAAGTTTGTAATTAATTATGTTGCTTATTTCTTTTTTATATTCTTCACCTATTCTTTCAAACCTATTGCTATTTGGCATTTTTATACCTCCTATTATCTCTCTTCTTCATCTTGTTTTTGTTTAACTCCAGCTTTTTTTTGCTAGGTTTTCTAACATTTTTTGTTTAGATGTTTTTTCTTCATCTTTTATTTGTTCTTTTACATTTTCTCTATATTTTCCATACATTGATTGTCTACTTGGATTATTCATATTTATCACATCCTATCTTTTTATTTCTTCCATAACATATGCTTCAATTATATCTCCAACTTTAATATCATTATAATTTTCAATTTGAATACCACACTCAAATCCTTTTGATACTTCTTTAGCATCATCTTTAAATCTTTTTAATGTTGCTAAATGTCCATCATGTATAACAACATTGTCTCTAATTACTCTTACTCCTGCATTTCTTTCCATTTTACCTGTAAGTACAAAACTTCCTGCAATTGTTCCAACATTTGATATTTTAAATGTTTCTCTAACTTCTGCTGTTCCAATTATTTTTTCTTCAAATTCTGGATCTAACATTCCCTTCATTGCAGCTTCTACATCTTCTATTGCTTGGTAAATTATTGAATATTGTTTTATTTCTACTTCATCTTTTTCCGCTGCATCTTTAGCTGCTGGAATAGGTCTTACATTAAATGCTATAATTATCGCATTTGAAACTTTAGCAAGTGAAACATCTGACTCATTTACAGCCCCCGCTGCAGCATGTATTACTTTTACTTTTACTTCTTCATTTTGTAATTTTTCAAGTGATTGTTTTACAGCTTCTACAGACCCTTGTACATCTGCCTTTACTATTAAGTTTAATTGTTTTAATTTTCCTTCTTCCATTTGACTAAATAAATTGTCTAATGTTACTTTTGTATTTGCATTTATTGCCTTTTCTCTTTGAGTACGTTTTCTTCTTTCTATTAAATGTTTAGCCATTTTTTCATCTTTTACTTCATAGAATGTATCACCTGCTTGTGGAACTTCTGTAAGTCCAGAAATTTCTACTGGTGTAGATGGTCCTGCTGATTTTACTTTCTTTCCTTTATCATTTAACATTGATCTTATTCTACCAATTGATGAACCAACAACTATTGTATCTCCAACATCTAATGAACCTCTTTGAACTAACATTGTTGCTATTGCTCCTTTATGCTTGTCAAGTCTTGCTTCTATGACTGTACCTTTAGCTTGTTTATGTGGATTTGCTTTTAATTCTAGTACATCAGCCTCTAACAATACCATTTCTAATAATTGGTCTATATTTTGGTTCTTTTTAGCAGAAATTGGAACATATATTGTGTCTCCACCCCATTCTTCTGGTACTAAATCATATGCCATTAATTCTTGTTTTACTTTATCTATATTTGCATCTGGTAAATCCATTTTGTTTACAGCAACAATTATTGGAATTCCTGCAGATTTTGCATGGTTTATTGCTTCTATTGTTTGTGGCATAACTCCATCATTTGCAGCTACAACTAATATTGCAATATCTGTTATTTGAGCCCCTCTTGCTCTCATAGCAGTAAATGCTTCATGTCCTGGTGTGTCTAAAAATGTTATTTCTCTATCTTTTACTTTTACTTTATATGCACCTATTGCTTGCGTAATTCCTCCTGCTTCTCCTTCTATTACGTTTGTTTTTCTTACAGCATCTAAAAGTGAAGTTTTTCCATGATCTACGTGTCCCATAACAACAATAACTGGTGGTCTTGTTTGTAATTCTTCTTCTTTATCTTCAGAATCATCAAATAATATATCTTCTTCTGTTACTGTTTCTTTTTTTACAGCCTTAACTCCAAATTCTTCCGCAACTAAAAATGCTGTATCAAAGTCTAGTTCATTATTTAATGTTGCCATTATTCCATAGCCTAATAATTTCTTTATAACTTCTGCTGATGTTTTCTTAAGCTCTGCTGCTAAATCTTTTACTGTTATTGACTCTGGAATTGTAATTTCAGTTAATTGAAATATTTTTTGTTTTGTTCTTTCTTCTTGACCTTTACTTTGTTTTTTCTTTCCACGTCTTCCTCTTTGTGTTGTTAAATCATAATAATCAAGCATTCCACCATCTTGTTCATCAAACATATTAGATAATCTATTTGCTTGTTTTAAACTTTTTAATTTTCCTTCATCAAAATTGTTATTTGAATTTCCTTTTTTATTTTTTTGTTTTTTAGTATTTCTGTTTTCATCAAATTTGCTATTATTTTTTTGTCTATCAATAGATTTATTGTTATATTCTCTTACAGACTCTTTTTCCACAACATTTTCTGCCATAATATTTTTTATATTTTTTTCAATTCCTTTTTCATCTAATGGTCTTTTAGAGTTAAATCTATTTGCATTATTATTGTTTCCATATCCATTTTTATTATTAAATTTGTTATTATTATTTTGGAAATTTCCATTCCTATTATTTTGAAAACTTCCATTTCTATAGTTATTATTTGGTCTTCTATTTTCTTTGTTATCGAAATTCCTATTATTATTGTTTTGATAATTATTCTGTCTTCTATTTTCATAATTTTTATTTTGGAAATTATTGTTTGATTTTTCTTGTTTTATTTCTTTTACTTCTCTTATTTCTTGCTTTATTGGTGTTTTCACTTCTGCTTTTATTTGCGCTCCTTCATTTTCTTGTTTTTTAGTTTCTTTAACTACTGGTGGTTCTTCCTTCTTTTCTTCTTTTTTCCCACCTAATCCAAATAATTCACTAACTGTCATAGGTTTATTTGGCTTATTTCTGTAAACAATATTATAATCTTTATTTTGTTTTCTTTCTATAAATCCAACATTATTTGATTTTTTTTCTTGTTTTTTTACTTCTTGTTTTTTGGCTGGCTCATCTTCAGTTATTATAACCTCTCTTCTTATAATAACTGGTGCTTTTTCTTCCTCTACTTTTGCTTTTTTTGTTTTTTCTTCTTTTGGTTGTTTGCTTGTTTTAAAACTATCTTCAATTCTTTTTGCTTGATTTTCATCAACACCACTTAAATGGCTTTTTGCTTCAATATTTAGTTCATTTGCCCTTTTTATTACTTCTTTACTGGTTAAGCCTAGCTTTTTAGCTATTTCATGTATTTTTATCTTACCCAATAATTTCACCCCCATTATATATTTTCTTTATTTGTTTTGCCATGTTCTCATCTTTTATAGCCAATGTTGCTTTATTTACTTTTCCTATTGCTCTGCTAAGTTCTTCTATATTCCCATCTATAATTAATGGTATATTATAAGTTTCACATAATTTTATAAATTTATCTTTAGTTCTTTCAGATGCTTCATAAGAAACTATTACCAATTTTGCTTTTTTCTTCATTATTTCTTCTTTTACCCCATCTGCTCCAAATGCAACATTTCTGGCTCTTGCAGATAATCCGAAGTAATCCTAATATTTTTTTATTTATCAAGTATTACACCTCTTAAATCTTCATAAATTTCTTCTGATATTTTTGTTTCAAAAGATTTCTCTATTCTTTTAGACTTTATTGCTTTTTCTAAGCATTCTATAGATTGGCAAATATATATACCTCTTCCTTCTTTTTTCCCTGTTTTGTCTACTGTTATTTCGCCATTTTTATTTTTTACAATTCTTATTAATTCATTTTTATTCTTTTTTTGCATACATCCTGTGCATGTTCTTTGTGGTATTTGTCTCATATATTTGTCCTCCTTTATTTTAAGTATACTTGCTAAAAAGTTATATTATTCTTCTGTTTTTTCTTCTTGATTAGAACTTTGTGCTTCTTCTAACATTTGTCTAAATTGTGTTTCTGATTTAATATCTATTTTCCAATTTGTAAGTTTTGCAGCTAAACGTGCATTTTGTCCAGATTTTCCTATTGCTAATGACAATTGGTCATCTGGTACTATTACTTGTGCAAATCTTTCTTCTTGTTTTATATCTACTGCAAGTATTTTGGCTGGTAATAAAGCTGATGATATATATATTGATGGATCTTCATTCCATTCTATTACATCTATTTTTTCTCCATTTAATTCATTTATTACATTTTGGATTCTAACTCCTTTTTGTCCTACACATGATCCAACTGGGTCTATGTTTTCATCTGGAGAATATACTGCAACTTTACTTCTATAACCAGCATCTCTTGATACACTTTTTATTTCTATTACTCCTTCATATATTTCAGGAATTTCAAACTCTAGTAATTTTTTAACAAAGTCTGGATGGCTTCTTGAAACAATTACTTGTGGTGCTCCTTTTGCTCCTCTTTGTACATCTAGTACATAACCTTTTATTTTATCATTTACTCTATATTTTTCTGTTGGTATTTGTTCTTTTGCTGGCATTACGCCTTCTAGTTTTCCAAGGTCCATTACTACAATATTTTTATCTGCTTTTTGAATTAACCCTGATACTATTTCTCCTTTTCTATCATTAAATTCTGTAAAAATTATATCTCTTTCTGCTTCTCTTAATTTTTGTATTATAACTTGTTTTGCTGTTTGAGCTGCTATTCTACCAAAATCTTTTGGTACAATTTCTATTTCTACTTGGTCACCTTCTTTTAAGTCTTTATTTATTTTTTGGGCATCTTTTAAGCTTATTTCTAATACATCGTCATTTGCTTTTTTCATAACTTCTTTTATGCTGTATACATGTGTTGCTCCTGTTTGTCTATCCATCACTACTTTTACATTTTCTAATGAGTCAAAATTTCTTTTATATGCAGTAACCAATGCTGTTTCTATTGCTTCTAATAAGTAGTCTTTTTTTATTCCCCTTTCTTTTTCTAGTTCTTCTAAAGATAATATTAATTCTTTATTATCTATTGCTTTCATTTTTATTCCTCCTTTTATTTATTCCCAGTTATATACTGTTTTTATTTGTGATATGTTTTTTCTATTTATTTGTTTTTGTTTATTTTCATTATCTTCTATTATAATATCTTGTTCTGTGTATTTTTTTAGTATTCCTTGATATTCTTTTTTTCCTTCTTCATCTTTTTTAAATAGCTTTATTACAATTTCATTTCCTATGTTTTGCTCTAAATGTTTTTCTTTTCTTAGTATTCTTTCTATTCCTGGAGATGAAACTTCTAGAAAGTATTGTTCTTTTATGTAATTAGCATTGTCTAAGTCTTCCATTATTTCATTATTTACTTTTTCACAATCATCTAAATCAATTCCATTTTTACTGTCTATAAATATTCTCAAAAAATAATTTTTTCCCTCTTTGCTATATTCTACATCATATAGTTCATAACCTATTTTTTCTATTTTTTCTTTTATTAAGTTTTCCACTCTTTCCTCTATGCTAGCCATAAAGTGCTCCTCCTTTCTAGAGTTTTATATACTAATTAAGAGTGGGATTTGTTCCCACTCTTCTGTTTTTGTTATGCTTTTTATATTATACCCAATTTTTGGCATAAATGCAAGTCTTTTTAAACTTTTTCTACTACTTTTTCTTCTTCATCACTTACTTCTGAAATTTTTATGCTTCTAACATGATCAATTTTTTCCCATGTTGTTTCTCTTTTAAATAAGCATTTAAAGTTTATTACTAACCATGAACCTAAGAATAATGGATAACATAGCAATCCTTTAATCATTGGTTTTATTGGTCTTTTATCAAGTGCCATAATTAATATTCCTGTAAGTATTGGTAAGAAAAATGTTGGTACTACATATCTTACAATATTCCATATTAACTCTGCTGCTGACATTCCAGTTCCAGCATATATTGCAAAGTTCGTTAATAATAATATTAATGTTATTACAAACATTGGTATACTTCCTATAATATATAATAATCCATCAAAATTCATTAATGTTTTATTTTCCTTTGCTGCCATCGCTAAATCTTTTGTGTATTTATGCATACATTGTATATGTCCTACTGTCCATCTGCTTCTTTGTGACCAGCTTTGTTTAAATCCTACTGGTTGCTCATCATATACTATTGCATCTGTTGCCCAACCTAATCTTTTTCCAGCTATTATTCTTTTTAATGAAAATTCTATGTCTTCTGTTAGTGTTTGTGTATCCCATCCATTTGGCTTTACTACATCAAATCTTACCATAAATCCTGTTCCATTTAATAATGGTGATAAACCTATATTGTATCTTGCTAAATGATAAAATCTATGTAAAGTCCAGTAAAATATTGCATATCCTGCTGTTATCCAACTGTCTGTAGGATTTTTTATATCTCTATAACCTTGGACTACATCTTCACCTTGACATAATTTTTTATTCATATTTTTTATAAAGTTTTTATCAACTATATTGTCTGCATCAAAGATAAAGAATGCATCATATGGTGCGTCTTCTTCTATTTTTTGTTGTAGGAACCAGTTTAATGCATATCCCTTTGTTTTTTTAGTGCTATCAAATCTCTCATACACTATTGCTCCTGCCTCTTTTGCAACTTTTGCTGTATTGTCTGTACAATTGTCTGCAATTACATATATATCATATAATTCTTTATTGTATGTTTGATTTTTCAAGCTTTCTATTAAATTTCCTACTACTGCTTCTTCATTATGGGCTGGTATTATTGCCATAAATCTGTGATCTTTTTTTATTTTTAATGGTTTATCTTTAAATTTTATTAATGCACATACACTTATTGCCATTTGATATATCCAAAATATTGTTACCATCCATACTAAAGCTTCTCTTAGTATATATAAATATTCCATTTTTTTTACCTCTCTTTTTTAATAATATTTCTTATTAATATTATTATGCTACTTTTTTATTATACTATTTATCCCAAAATTATGCAACATTTTTTTAAATATTTATTTAAATGGTTTTGTTTCAATCTTTTCTCAAAAATTTAATTTTTATAAATTTCTATAAATTTTGCAAAATTTTCCTCATGATATGGAATTAACTTCTCTTTATTTCTTACAACTAAATTAAAATCTTCATCATTTTTAATTTTTATGTCAACAGTTTTTGCAACAGGACTTATAAATCCTAATTTTTTTATTTTTACACTTTCTATATTATCATTATCAATAAGAATAAACTTATCTAATTGGGGAATCATATTCTCAGGTTTAATAACAAATGTACTTTTACTTTTCAAAGGTATTAATCCAATTCCTTTTTCTGTTTTATTTATTAAATAGCCAGACCATCCTCTATTTTTTTGTGCAGCTTCCATTCCCGCTACCATTCCTCCTAAAAGTCCACTTGGCGCAGGTTTTTGAGTATTTGTTAATGCATAAATAAAGCAATTTTCTTCTCCTATAAAATCAACCTTTTCAAATAATTCTTTTACTTTTTCTAATGTTGCAAATTCTTCCATTTTATATTTCCTCCATATTTTATATAATTTTTGATATTCTATCATTTTTAAATTTAATTGTCTATACTTCTTCTACATATATTTTTCTTTTTTTCTTTTCTATTTTATCAATATTTAAAATCATTTTATATAATCTTATACTTATTAATACTTCTATAATTGATAATCCAAATAAAATTACCATTACCACCATCATTGGATTATTTAATAAAATCATTGTAAAATTTAAGCTTATCATTGTTCTTATGATTTTTCTTGATAGCTCCATTGTTGTTAATAATGTTTGCTGCTCTTCATTATTAACATTTCTTAATGCCAAATCTTGTATATATACTTTAAATGGGTCCCTTATAAATAATATAATTACATAGCCCAAACTCATAATAATAAATTTTAATATAATAAAATTATTAATCATTGAACCACTTATCATCAAAAAAATTGACACCATTAACAAAATTGGTAACATAAAGCCTACTTTTTCTTTATATTTACTATGTATTTTATTAAATGCCATATTAGAAATAACTCTAACAATACGTGACACACATAATATTGCTCCTATTATTAATGATGTTTTTTCAACACTAAATTTTAATAACAATTCCTGTTGTATAAATAGTTTTCCATTTGATTGCCCAGAATTTACAATTGGGTAAAATAGACCATATGAAATAATTAACATTATGATTATTTTGTTATATTTTACTTTATTTTTAACTTTCTCCTCTGTTTTTTTTGCAGTTTTATCATATTTTGACATATCAACTATATAAAAAGATAAAATAAAACATATAAAACAAAATAAAATACATAAAATCATTGGTAAATAATTATTAAAATTAAATAATATGCTTGCAACAAATGAAATTATCATTGTTACCACGGCATATATAGTATTTGATTTAGTTTGTATTTTTATATAATCCTCACTTTTTTGCTGTAATTCTAAATTATTTTTTAATATAGCATTTGCCATATTTTTAAATGTGAATGCCATTTCGTAAAATATTTTTCCTAAAACTATACTTATATAATTTTTTCCAAATGTCAATAATATGCTAGATATTAGTAAAAATAGTGTTCCTAATTTTACTGAATTTGTATTTCCAATTTTTTTTATTATTTTTAATAGTGGAACCTGCAATATTATACATGTTATCATTGATAATGTTGTTAATGATACTATTTGAGCTGCATTAAATTTTTTTACGACTGTTAAAAATAATGTATCTATTGCTACCCAAAATAGTAAATCTGATGATAATCCGTTATACCACGGAAATATTTTATTAAATTTTGATATATTTAATTTTCCCATTTTTGCTCCTTTTATTTATCGACTTAGTTTATATATTATCAAACTATTTTATATAAATCAATGTTGAACTTGTAAAAAAACTCCTTAAAAAGCAAAAACCAAAGAAGCCAGCCGAAGCTGACTCCTTTGGTTAAGGCCATATTTATTATATTATTTTCTTATCCTTCAAAATTGCATTTTATGTATATTTGTGTTATAATAAAAAAGATATAGGATAAATCCTGTGTCATCTTCCCCATCTTCACTAACTAGTGAGAGGGATAACCTCTAGCTTTTTAGTTTAAGCCCAAAGAAACACACTAATCAACAATAAAGTTTAAGGAGGAAAAAATCATGAAGATTAGTTTCAATGGCAACGTATTTTCAGCAAACGGACAGTGTATAATCGGTGGCGGAACCGGTAATACTCAAAAATTTGACGAAGTAAAAGCTAAAGATTGCAGCAATATCGAAAAGATATCAATCAATTCTGCACTTTACGATGTTAATGTTTCCGTTTCCAATTCTTCAAAGGTTGAAGCACATTTCTATGGTGAGGCAAATATTGATGGAGATGTCAACTTTGATGTTTATGTAGTAAATTGTGAACTTATAATCACATTAAAGTTTACTGGTAACTGTTCTTATGGAAATTTGAAACTTGATGTTACCATACCACAAAAAATATTCAAAGTTATTTCTGCAAATAGTTCATCAGCAAACATTACCTTAAATGAAGGAGTCTTAGTCAACTATCTCAAAGCAAAGACTATCTCTGGCGATTTAAAGACTAATGCAACCGTCAACAATGCTTCTGTTTCCACAATGAGTGGAAATATCGGATTTTGTACCAATGCAACCCAGGACATTAATGTTGAAATTTCCACAATGAGTGGCAATGTGTCAGTGGAATTTAATAACATTGGGCACATCAATCTTTCCGCTAACTCTATGAGTGGAAACGTTAAAAATCTCCACAAAGAAAGGAGAGGTTACAATGCGGATGTTGATATTTCTACAATGAGTGGAAATATAAGCATTAAGTAATCGCATTTCATGATTTTGAAAGCTGTGTTATAATATAACACAGCTTGTTTTTTATAGTAAAAAAATCTTTTATACTTTTTAAATAGAATCTTTCAAATGCCCTTCAATGTCAAGAGCAGAATGTGGACAATTTAATTTTATGGTGGAGATGAGGAGAGTCGAACTCCTGTCCATAACATTTTCCATGCACACTTCTACAAGTTTATTTTATCTTTTATTTTCATTTAAATTACGCCGATAAACAGGCTTAATTTAAATATAGCTTTTTAATTACCCACTACTTTAAAAGCAAAAGCAGCTTTGTTTCCCACTGTTTTGGCGTTTTATAAAATCCGTGGGACTATTTTATAAAACGTAGCCGCACCTAGGCAGCTAATGCTAATTCTCTATTATCAGCGTTTATATTTAATTTCTCGTTTTTATAGTGGCCAACGAGAATCCACTACTTGCTATATGCACTTCTAATGTAATGTCGAAACCATTTACATCCCCATATAATACTTTTTTATTATATCATTTATCTTTTACTTTGTCTATCGCTATTTTTTATTATTTAAATAACAATTATTTTCATGTGAGTTTATAATTCCTACTGCTTGCAAATAAGAATAAATTATTGTTGTCCCTACAAATTTCATCCCTTGTTTTTTTAAATCTTTTGAAATCTCATCTGATAGTTTTGAACTTGTTTTATCTAATTCATAAATTATTTTTCCTCCTGTATATGTTGCTAAATAATTATAGAATGTTTTATATTTTTTTTGTATATTTTTAAAAATTTTTGCGTTATTTATTGCTGCTTTTATTTTTAATTTATTTCGTATGATTTTCTCATTGTTTATCAATTCTTTTATTTTTTTCTCATCATATTGAATTATTTTGTTTATATCAAAGTTATCAAATGCTTTTTTAAATTCTTCTCTTTTGTTTAATACACATTCCCATGATAATCCCGCTTGAAATGATTCTAATATTAACATTTCAAATAAATATTTTTCTTCAAAATTTGGTACTCCCCATTCTTCATCATGATATTTTATATATAAATCATTTTTTGGATTGCACCATTTGCATCTATTTTTTCCATCTTTAAATTTCATTTTTTTCACCTTTATAACCTTAGCATAAAAAAAAATGTTTATCAATCTTTTTTTAACATTTATTTTTTATTTGCATATTATTTATTGGGTGATTTTTAATGAGTATTGTTCCAACTAACATTAATTATAATTCTACTATATTAAGACAAAATTTAAATTCATTAGTACGAACTTTTCCTTTTTTAAATGTTCAGTCCGTTGGTTTAAGTGTTCTTAGAAAAAACATTTATGTTATAAAGCTTGGAAAAGGAACCAAAAAAGTTTTTTATTCTGCCTCTATTCATGCTAATGAATGGATTACAAGTGTAGTACTTATGAAATTTGTTGAAGATTATGCAAATGCTTATGTTCAAAATGGTAAGCTTTATAATTATTCTGTTAGAGATTTATTTAATAATGTTTCTATTTTTATTATGCCTATGGTAAATCCTGATGGAGTTGACTTGGTTACAGGAAATATTTTACCATCTTCTTCTGCATATAACCAAGCAAAATCTATAGCAAATAATTATCCAGATATTCCATTTTCTTCTGGTTGGAAAGCTAATATTAGAGGTGTTGATTTAAATTTACAATTTCCAGCTCGGATGGGAACAAGCTAAAGAAATAAAATATCTTCAAGGTTTTACTAGTCCTAGTCCACGTGATTTTGTTGGTTTTGGTCCGCTTACAGAACCAGAAGCTTTAACAATATACAATTTTACTTTATTACATAACTTTAGATTAGTAATTGCATATCATACCCAAGGTCAAGAAATTTATTGGCAGTTCCAAAACTACAATCCACAAAATAGTTTTAAAATTGGTACAGCATTTGCTAATTCTAGTGGTTACACTTTATCAGCCACTCCATATAACTCGAGTTTTGCAGGTTATAAAGATTGGTTTATACAAAACTTTAATAAGCCTGGTTATACTATAGAAGCTGGTTTGGGAGAAAATCCTTTGCCTATTTCTCAATTTGATGAAATTTATAATGATAATTTAGGTATATTAGTTCTAGGTGCTATTTTGTAATATATAAAAAGCAAAACTATAAAAGTTTTGCTTTTTATTATTAATTATTACTTATTTAAAAATTTCAAATTTTCTTGTCTTTTTATTTTACCAGTTGTAGTTTTAATAAATGGTTCTTGTGTAATAGTTAATCCCCTTATTGACTTATATAAAGGCATTATTTTATTAATTTCTTTTATTTTGTTGTTAATTATTTCATATATTTCTTTTTCATCTTCTGTATTATACATTTCTTTCATAATGTCTTTATCATATACTACTCTAGCTGCTATTCTAATATCGCTTTCATCTTTTGCATCTTTGTTAAGAATTGAATAAATCATAGATTCTTGAACACCTTCTATTTTGTTTACCAAATTTTCCATTTCTTCTGGAAAGATATTTTTACCATTTTTTAATACTATTACACTTTTCTTTCTTCCATAAATGTAAATATAACCATCTTTATCTATTGAACATAAATCTCCTGTATGAAGCCATCCATCTTCTATAGTTTCCTTAGTTGCTTCTTCATCTCCAAAATATCCCATCATAACATTTGGCCCTTTTACCATAAGTTCCCCAATTCCTTCTTCATTAGGTTCTTCAATCTTTACTTGTACTTTTGGCAAAGCTTTTCCTATTGTTCCACATCTATGTTTATTTTCATCTTTTCCTGGGAAATAATTTACACATACAACTGGAGAACTTTCTGTTAGTCCATAACCTTGCACTAAATTAATTCCAAAGTTTCTATATCCTTCTTCTACTTTACTATCTAATGCTGCAGCACCACTAACTAATAATTTTATATTTTCTCCAAATATATCATGTATGTCTTTAAATATTTTTGCCTTTTGTTCCATTGTGTCATTTTTATGTGCTTCCACCAATGCCATTACCGCTTCTAGTTTTCCAGCTTTTTCTAATTTTTTTAATATTGAATTATACATTATTTCATATAATGCTGGAACACATACCATAAATGTAATTCCATATTCTCTTAAATTTTCTACAATATGGCGTGGACCATCTGCAAATGATGTACACATTCCTTTATATAAAGATAATAAAAATCCTGCTGTACATTCAAATACATGGTGAACAGGTAAAAATGAAAGCATTTTGTCTTCACATGTAAAATTATATAAAACATCATTCATTCCCATTAAATTTTCACATAAATTTCTATGGCATAATGCTACTGCTTTTGATTTTGCTGTTGTTCCTGATGTAAATAATATTTCTGTCATTTCCTCTGGATTTATTTCAGCTTCTATAAATGCAATATCTCCATCTTCTATTAATTTTTTACCTTTTTGTATTAATTCATTAAATGAATATACTCCATCTTTATTTTCCTTTGCATCCATTGATATCAAATGTTTTAATTTTGTTGTTCCATCTTTTGCTAATTTTTTTAATATTGGTTCATATTTTTCTGAATAAAATATTGCATCAACTTCTGAACGTCTAATTAAACTATCTAATTCGTTTTCTGGAAGTGCTTTATCTAAAGGTACTACTATTCCAGTTCCTGCTACAACTGATAAATATGCAACTTCCCATTCATATCTATTTTCTCCTATTACTGCTACTCTTTTTCCTTTTAAGTTTAATAGTGAAACCAAAGCTGTTCCTAAACAATCTACCATATCTCTTACTTCTTTATGTGTTATTTCTTGGTATTCTCCTGGGGTTTTAGTTCTTAATTTATATGCAGGTCTTGATCCATATGCTTTTTTAGTTTTATTTAACATGTCTTTTAAATCAGTTATTTCTATTTTTTTATTTACCATTTTTATTCTCTCCTTTTTGGTTTATTCTTGGTTATATTATCACAAACATAATAACTTTTCAATGTTTGTTTTAATAAAACAAAAAAATACTATACAATTTTTTATATAGTATTTTTTTATTTTTTATCCTTCTGTACTAACAGGCTCACCTAATTTAAGTAAATCATATATATCTTCTCCACCTACAACCTCTTTTGTGGTTGAATCAATATAGTATTTTCTTGTCTGCCCAAATGGTCTATTTAAGTATATAATTTCTACTACATATACTTTTCTCCATTTTCCATTTCTTTTATATGGATCATAACTTATAATTGTACCATCCTCTAAAACTTTTTGTTCATTTCTTGTTTCTATACCATTTTCCTTTAAATAAACCTCTGCATTTATTTGTCTTATTGCTAACTTTGACTTAACTTCTTTTATTTCATAATTTTCATTATTTATTTGTTCATCTTTTTGCTTTGCTATTTGTATTGCTTCGCTTTCTGATATTACAATTGGATTATTTTCAAATTGTTCATCTTTAATATTTAAACTCTCAACAAAATTTATTTGTGGTATTAATGTAATAGATACACTTTGTCCTTCATTAAATAAACCATCATATTTTTTTGCAAACCATATATACCATAAATATGCCTTTTTCTCATCATCACTGTTATTATTTGATATATAACATATTTCATATTCACTGCCAAATCCGTATTCTTTCATTTTTTCTTTTGCTACTTCAACAATTTTTTCTTTGGTTGAATGATATTTTTCTAATTGCTTTTCTTTATTATCAGAATTTTGATAAAATCCTGTAAGTTTTCCTGTTAATGCATTTATATTTACTTCTAATCTTCCAGATTTAATTACATATGATATTTCATCATAATTTGGTGCTTTTAAAATTTCTATGTCCGGATTTTGGTTTAATTCTAATCCATATCTTTTTATTTCTTCTTTTGCTTTCTCTAATGCTTCCTGTTTTGAAATTATTTTTTTTAGATCTTCATCTTTTACTTGCAATTCTTCAACAAAATTATCTATTTTTTCTGGTTTTTTAAATACTTTTTCATATACCACTGTTCCAGCATACGCAAGACCTGCTGCTACACCTATTGTAAGAACAAATGTTGCACACATTTTTATTATTTTGTTTTTTTCCATTTTTTCTTCCTTTCTTACTTTAGACAATATGGCTTTATAATTATTTTCTTGGTTGAACTTGTTTTCAAAATATTGTTTTATTATTTTATTATTCAAATCTTTCACCCCCAAAAGCTTCTTTTACCTTTTTTACCATTCTATATAAGTTTGTTTTTACTGTTGATTCTTTTAAATTTAATTCTTTTGATATATCTTTAAATGTCATTTCTAAAACAAAATATAAATAAAATATTTTAGCAGATATTTGATTTTGATTTTTTATATATTCCCATATTTTGTTTATATTTTCTTTTGTTATTATTCCGTTTTTCTATATCAATTCCGCGAATCTATATCAACTACTTTTTCTTCATTTTCTTTTTCCTGAAAGATTGAAATTGTCTTTATTTTTCCTTTTTGATTTATATATTTCATTATTTTGTTTTTTGCAATTCCTATAATAAAAGCCTGTTTATCTTGTATTTTCTTGTTTTCTTTTAATTTTTTATAAAATTCTATATATGTTTCTTGAATAATGTCATTTACATCGTCTAAATTTGAACACTTACAAATTACATATTTTAAAATTTTGTTGTAAGTATTTTTATATATTATTTCAAATTCTTTTAGGATTTTTTGAGTACTCATTTTTTTCTCCCTTCTACCTATAAGTTCCAAAAAATTATTAAAAAGTTTCAATTTTTGTAAAAAATATATAGCGAAGTTAAAAAAACTTCGCTATATTTCTATTTTTCCTCCACCAAGTACTATATCTCCATCATAAAAAACAATTGATTGCCCTGGTGTTATTGCTCTTTGTGGTTCTATAAATTCTACTTTCATTTTTCCATTTTCTATCGGGTAGATTATTGCTTTTGATTCTTTTGTAGAATATCTTGTTTTTGCACTAACTTGTATTTTTTCTTTTAATTTATCTTTTATCATCCAATTTGCATCTATGGCATTTAACTGCTTGCTGTACAATTCTTTTTCTTCACCCACTATTAGTTCATTTTTTTCTTGATTAAATCCTATTACAAACAGTGGGACTGGATTAGATATTCCAAGTCCTTTTCTTTGTCCTATTGTATATTTATATAACCCTGTATGTTTTCCTATGACTTTTCCTTGTCTAGTTACTATATTTCCTTCTTTTGCTTTTAAATCTGAATTTTGCTCTAAAAACTTTTTGTAATTACCATCTGGTATAAAACATATGTCTTCACTGTCTGGCTTATTTGCAACAATTAAATTATGTTCTTTTGCTATTTTTCTTATTTCATCTTTACTTTCAAAATTTGCAAGTGGAAACAAAACTTTATCTATCATGTCTTGTGGTAAATTATACAAAACATAGCTTTGATCCTTTTTTCCTGCATTTGATTTTTTTAATACATATTGATTATATTTTTCACAATATTCAGTTTTAGCATAATGTCCTGTTGCTATGTAATCACATCCAAGTTCTTTTGCCTTTTCATACATTAAACCAAATTTCATATATTTATTACATTCTATACACGGATTTGGTGTTGTACATTTTTTATAACAATTTATAAAGTCGTTTATTACATATTTTTGAAATACATCTTTTCCCTCTATTATAAAATGTGGTATTCCAAGTGTGTTACATACACTTTTTACATCTATATATGAGCAACAACTTGCGCATGAAAATAAATTAAGTGTTACACCAATTACTTCATATCCTTGTTCTTGTAAGATTATGGCTGATACAGAACTATCAACTCCTCCACTCATTCCTAATAATACTTTCTTTTTCATATTTTCCCTTTCTATTTTTGTACCCATACAGAAACTGATTTTCCTTTTACTTTAAAATTTCCACATCCATTTTCACAAATTTCTACTTCTTCTTCACAATTTCCAAGGGCATCTATAAATTTACTTCCTGCAAAATTTTCTCCAACAAACATTGTTTTTTCGCCATCATATGTATTTGATATTACAACAGCAAGTCCTGATTTTATGTGTTCATCATCTCCTTGACGTGTAAATCCTATGTAATTTGGATGATCAAAATAATCATTTTGTCTTCCATATGCTTTTTCTTTTCTAAGCATTATAAGAGTTTCTAAGCCTTTTACTTTTTGTATATTATTATGTTCTATTCCATAATAATCTCCATAAAACACACATGGATAGCCTTCATTTCTTAATAAAATTAAGGAATATGCTATTGGTTTAAACCATTCTTCTACAAAGCTTTCTAAACTTTGACCTGGCTGTGTATCATGATTGTCTACAAATGTTACTGCTTTACTTGGATTTTCTTTTAATAATGTTTTATCTAATATTTTTGATAAATCATAATTTGTGTCTTTTGAAGCCTGATAAAAATTATAATGTAATGGTATATCAAATAATGATATTTTGCCTTCTGTTAATTCTATATATTTATGTAATTTTGATATATCTCCTGTCCAATATTCTCCAACAGTAAATAATTCTTGCTTTGTCTCTTCTCTTAAATATGTTATCCAATCTTTGTAAAATATAGCAGGTATATGTTTTACTGCATCTAGTCTAAATCCTGTTGGCTTTGCTGTTTCTAAAAACCATTTTCCCCATCTCTTGCATT
Source organism: Clostridium sp. CAG:440 (assembly GCA_000437215.1). Classification (GTDB taxonomy): domain Bacteria; phylum Bacillota; class Clostridia; order TANB77; family CAG-508; genus CAG-269. The sequence goes on along the minus strand of FR898651.1, from coordinate 70,774 downwards.
CTTCTACAACTTCTTTATTATTAAAGTCTAAGTCTGCTCCCATTAAATAGTCATAATTTCCATATTCCTCATCTACTTCTTGGTTCCACTGTTTGTCTTTGAATTTAAATATAGCATGTTCTCCATTTGCATTGTTATAATCAATTCCATCAAAATGCGTCCAATTCCATTCAAAACTTGAATATTTATGTTTTCTGTTTGGAAATGTAAATTTAGTTGCTACTTTTACCATTTCATCTTGTGTTGTTAGCTCTATGTTATGATTTCCAAAATCTACTTTTTTTGCTGGAATTGTCTGTATTGCATCTGCTCCCATTTTATGGTTTAGCACTATATCTGCATAACTTTCTATTCCATTTTGCTTTAGCACTTCTATCATTTCTATATATTCATCTTTAGAACCATATTTGGTTTTCACTGTACCTTTTTGGTCAAATTCCCCTAAGTCATATACATCATAAACTCCATAGCCTACTTCATCTTTTCCACCAATTCCTTTAAATGCTGGTGGCAACCATAAGGCTGTTATTCCTATTTTTGATAATTTTTCTACTTCTTTTATTATTTGATTCCATAACTGTCCATTACAGTTTAAATACCATTCAAAATATTGCATTATTATTCCATTTATTTGTTTCATTTGTATATTACCTTCTTTTTTTTACTATTCTATTATATAACATAAAACAGCCTAAAACAAGACATAATTTTTATTTTAGCACTTGTTTTTGTTTAATTTAATTTTATTATTTTTTAATTTTCTCTTTATTTTTACATTTTTTTATGATAAAATACTTTTAATTTATAAAAATGTCAAAAGATAAGTTTTAGGAGGATTTAAAATGGATTTTAAAAAATGTAGTAGATGCGGAAGTTTTTATGTATCAAATGGTAATGTATGCCCTAAATGTAGCCCTAAAGACAATTTAGAATTTTCAACATTTAATTCATATATTAATGAACACGGTTTAGATGAATCAATTGATACAATATCAGGTAATACTGGAATATCTGTAAAAAATTTAAATAGATTTATAGAATACAATAAGCTTGAGCAAAATGGTAATGTTAATTTAAATAAAAAAAATAATAATAATGGAATAACATTTTTAATATAATTTAAAAAGCACAAAATATAATGTAAATTATAATTTTGTGTTTTTTTATTTACTTTTTTGAACAATATCTATTATGTCTGATAGATACTTGCCAATTACTGGAATATTTAGTTGCACAATTCTTTGTAATATCATAACTAAAATTGCTGTAATTAATGTAACTCCTATTCCTATTCCAACACCTCTAAAAATCCCGTGCAATTAAATTTCTTTTTATTATTTCTTTTTTATTTCCTAAAATATAAGCAATTTCTTTTATATTTGCTTTTTCTAATGTACTTGATAAATCTTCTATTGATTTATCTAACAATTTATAATTTTTCTTCTTTATAAACATAAAAATCCACCTTGTATATATAGTGGATTTTTCATGTGATTTTTATACTTATAAATTAATTATTGTTGTTTGTATTGTTTTTGGCATTAGTATTTGTCTCTATTGTATTTACAGTATTTTCTGTACTATTTGAATTTTGTTTTTTCTTTTCTTCTTTATTTTCCATTTCTTCTAATGAGTTTATTAATGTTTGCAATTTTTGTATATCTTTTCCCATCATTTCCCAATTTTGATTTTCATTTGACTGTGTTAAATTATTATTTGCTTTTATTATTGCTTCTATTAGTCCTTGTATATCATCTGTATTTTCAACTTCAATGTCAACTGCATATTGTGACAGCAATTTTTGCAAAGCTAAATTTAAATTATCACCTATTGCAACCTTATTTCCTGAAGCAACAATTACCTTTTTTAACACTGGTATGTCTGATTTTTCGTTAAGCATTGTTTGATAAACTGGTTCTACATATAGTATTGTATTTTCTATTGGAACCACTATCATTTTCTTTGTAATTTTAGTACCTGATACATTTATTGTAGATAATTCTGAGGCTATTGCTTCATCTTCTTCTATTTGTTTGTCTAATTGCATTGGTCCTATTACATTACTATCTTGAGAATATTTATATAATGTTAATTTATTATTACCATTTTGATTTACTCCTACTAAGTAAGATATTAAATTTTGCTTGTCTTTTGGATTATATACTTGCACTAACCCTAAATCACTTTCATTATTTTTTGTCTTTACCATTGTATATGTTGCTTCCATTTTTGTTCCTGTTGATTTTGAATTTGTAGTATTATTAAATTTTGAAATTTCCCATAGATCATCTTCTCTATATAATACATCTGGTTTAACATTATGATATATTTCTAACATTTTAGCTTGAACATCATATAAGTATTTTGGATATACAAAATGGCTTGATATATCTTCTGGTATTTGCTCTTCTTTTTCTTTAAAAAGATTTGGATATATTTTTTCATATGCCATTGCTATTGGGTCTGTTCTATCTGTAATATAAAATGATATTGTTCCATCATAACTATCTACTAATACTTTTACTGAATTTCTTATATAATTTATTTTTTCTTTTGTATTGTCGTGTTCTATATATGTATATTGTGAATATGGATAGTTGCTTGATGTTGTATAAGCATCAATAACCCAAATTATTTTTCCTTCATTATTTACTACAGTATATGGATTTTCATCATATATTAGATATGGTAACGCTTTTTTTGCTCTTTCTATAACATTTCTATTTACTAGTATTTTACTATTACTTGTTACATCTCCTGAAAATGCTAAATTTAAATTTCCTTTTTCCATTCCTAAAACTAGTTTATCTAAAAATCCTAAATTTAAACCTGCTTTTCCAGTATATGATGTTGTTACTTCATTTCCATTTTCATCAGTATAGTCATATTCTTGTTTGTTATTTACATTTGTTGCTATCATATCTTCAACTTCAAGCCCGAAGTACATTCTAGGTTGTGTTATATTTATTTTATTATCTTTTCCAATAATATCTTTTTGTACATATTCAAGTGTTCCATTTTCTGTAACTGATGATGCTTTTGCAATTATTTGTCCCATTCCATGTGTATATTCATATGTTTTACTGTTGTATGTTCTATCTTTTCTTGTTACTTCCCTTGGTGCTATATATAAAAGTTTGTTTTCTCCATCTATTTTATATTTTGCAATGTTTACAGATTGATATGTATAGTGTCCTGTTTCTGTTTGACTATCTTTTAATGTTTTTAACACTGATTCTTTGCTTACTATTGCTACATTTTTTATAACATCTTGATTTGAATTTACTTCCTCACTTGTTATTGTTCCTGTATGTGTTAAATTATTTTCTTCTATATTTATATTATATGCATTTTTAGTATTGTCTATATTATATTGTAAATAGTCTTTTTCTTTGTCTAATTTATTTGAATTAACAAATATTAGATCAAAACCAACAATTACTATAAATAGCCCTACTAAATAGCCTGGAATTACAGCAAGATGTTTTAAAACTCTTTTTGCTTTCCAATTTTCAATATTTGATGTTGCTTTAAATACTGCAATTACCATAACTACTGCAAATATTGCATACCCCCATAATTTTACTGTACTTTGTGTATAACCTGCACCTATTATTTCTGTGTTTCCATTTACTGTTAGCATATTTTCAAATAAAATATTTTGTGTATTTAATATTATAAGCATTGCTATTCCAATTGCTATAAGTCTTATATTTCTTACAATTTTTTTAAGTAATAAACTTGTTTTTAAAACTTCTCTATCTATTCCGTCAAAATATTTATTAAACACTATTATTACATATACTGCTGAATATATTGTTGCAAATACTATAAATAAAATTATGTATAATAATATTGTTTCAATTAATGGCTTTTGAAACATATAGTATGCTATATCCATATTAAATATTGGATCTGTTATTCCAAATGAAGTATTTCCTATGTATAAAATTATTTTTTGCATTATTGCTGAGCCCATTATCACACTTAATAGTGTTGCTACTATAAGTGAAATTGATTTGTTTGGAAGTTTTGGCATTTTACTTTTTTCTTTTTCAAAAAATATTTTTACACCTTTTCTTATTCCCCTATTTATTAAATACATAAGAATATATATAGCTACAAAACAAACTGCATAAATTGTATATCTATATTGCATATTAGTAAAAAATACTTGTTCATAATTTTGCCCTAATTCTTTATATTCTAAATAGCTTCCTCTTAGTGAAATATAACTAATTACTAAAAATAGCAAAATAAATACTATTACTAGTATCATTCTTATTTTGCTTTTTTTGTTATCTTTGGTGGTTGAATTTTTTTGAATATTTTCTTCCATTATTTTTCCTCCTAAATTATTGCCTTTACAAAATCTTCAGAATTAAATATTTCCATATCATCTATTTGTTCACCAATTCCTATAAATTTTACAGGTATTTTATTTTCTTCTACTATTCCTATTACAACTCCACCTTTTGCTGTTCCATCTAATTTTGTAAGTACTAACCCTGTAATATCAGCTTCTTGCTTAAATGCCTTTACTTGTTGTATTGCATTTTGTCCTGTTGTTCCATCTATTACTAATAATACCTCTTTGTCTGATTCTGGCATTTCTTTATTTATTACTTTTTGTATTTTGTTTAATTCATCCATTAAGTATTTTTTATTGTGTAATCTTCCAGCTGTGTCTACTATTAAAACATCTGCATTATTTGTTTTAGCAAGTTTAATTGCATCATATACAACAGATGCTGGATCTACTCCTTCTTGTTTTTTTACTATTTCTGAGTTTGACCTTTTGGCCCATATTTCTAGTTGTTCTACTGCTGCTGCTCTAAAAGTATCTGCTGCTGCTATTACCACTTTTTTACCTTGTTTTACTAGGTTATTTGCTATTTTTCCGATTGATGTTGTCTTTCCTACTCCATTTACCCCTACTACTAGTATTACTGATGGTTTTGTGTCTAGTTTTAATTTAATATCTGCTATATCTAGTATTTTTTTCATTTCTTCTCTTAGTGCTTGTTTTACTTGTTCTGGTTCTTCTATTTTTTCTTTTTTTATTCTTTGTCTTAAATTTTCTATTATTTTTACTGATGTTTCCATTCCTATGTCTGACATTATTAAAGCTTCTTCTAATTCGTCTAAAAACTCTTCATCTACTTTTCTAAATGCAGAAAATACATTATTTATTTTTTCATCAAATGATTTTTTTGTTTTGTTTAATCCTTCTTTTAGCTTATCAAAAAATCCCATGTTTCCTCCTTGTTTTTTTCTTTTTTATTTAAACTTTTTATAGTATATCATATTTTTATTTATTTGTCTTGATATAACAAAAATTTTTTGGAGATTTTATACTTACTATTTATTTTTTTATTTAGATATAATAATATTTTCCTAAAGAAAGGAGGGGAATAAATGTGGAAGAAAAATTAGTTTATCAACATTTTTTTAATATTAGCAATAATTGAAAGAATTGAAAATATAAAAGATGAAGCACCATTTAATAATAGATATTATTTATCGGAACATTTTAAAAAAATATTTGATGAATTAGATATATTATTGTTCCCTATTATTTCTAGTAAATGATATTAGCAATAATTGAAAGAATCGAAGATATAAAAGAGAGAGCGCCATTTAATAATAGATATTATTTAACAGAGTATTATAAAAAAATATTTGATGAATTAGGTATATTATTGTTCCCTATTATTTCTACTACAAACTTAGAAAAAGTTTGTAATATATGCGATGGACTTATTATAACAGGAAGTTGTATTGATATTCCACCACATTATTATAACGAAAATCCTGTTCCAAATAAAAATTATGATATAGACGAATTCAAATTAGATAAAGAAGCAATTAAATTATTTTCTAATGCCAACAAGCCAATCTTAGGAATTTGCGGAGGTCTTCAGTCAATAAATGTATATTTTCCAAATAAAAATTATGATATAGACGAATTCAAATTAGATAAAGAGGCAATTAAATTATTTTCTAATGCTAACAAGCCAATCTTAGGTATTTGCGGGGGGCTTCAGTCAATAAATGTATATTTCGGTGGTAGTTTAAATCAAAAAATTGAAAATCACGATTTAAAAAATAAATTACATAAAATACATATTAAAGATGGTAGTTTTTTAAATTCAGTATACAAAGAAAATGCTAATGTTAATTCATATCACAAACAGTCTATAAAAGATGTTGCTTCGGTGGTAGTTTAAATCAAAAAATTGAAAATCACGATTTAAAAGATAAATTACATAAAATATATGTTAAAGATGGTACTTTTTTAAATTCAGTATACAAAGAAAATATTAATGTTAATTCATACCATAAACAGTCTATAAAAGATGTTGCAAATCAATTTATAATTTCTGCAAAATCTGATGATGGAACAATTGAGGCAATTGAAAAGGGAAATATTATTGCTGTTCAATGGCATCCTGAAGAAATGAATGACATCTTATTCTTTGAAAAATTTATAAAAACTTTCTTTGATTAATGGTATTGGAATTCTAATATTAGAATTTATACAGAAGCATAAATTCAGTGATGCCTAGACATAAATTTCATTCCAAATATAAAAAGAGGATTAAATTATTTTGATAATTTTTTCTTCTTTTTTTAAAATCATTTATATAAAATAAAAACTTACAAACAATTAAGTTCATAAGTTAATTTCAAATGGAGCGAGTAAACAACAAGTTACAAACTAAGTTCTCTTTCTGCATATAATTATATATAAAATTTCAGGGGATTTCAATCGGATTATATGAATTTTTAAGAATTTATAGTATAATTTTGTTATAAAAATTTAACATTAGGAGGTAAGTTATGGGTAATGAATTTATTAAACAAAGGACTGTAAATATGAATGAAAAATATATTATAGAACAGTATAATCACACAAAAAATGATTTTAATGACGTATGGAAAATTGAATCACAATATTTTAATCCTAAAATGATTTCACCAGTTAGTCAGGTAATTAATTGGGACAGGAAGAATAAGGACATACATATATTTGTTAAAGATAAAAATACTTGTAGTGTGGTAGGAGAAATAACACTTCTTCCGCTTACCAAAAAACAATATGAAAATTTTATTACAAATAAACTTGAAGATACAGATATAGATGAAGTTAATCTAATTAATTATGAAGATGAAATGGAGTGTTATCTATTATTTTCCGCAATAGCGATAGATTTAAAATATAGAAATGATAGAAGAGTTTTAAGTAATCTTTTAAAGGGACTTATCTCTAAAATAAATTCATTGCAAGAAAGAGGAATAGTATTTAAAAATATGTGTGCAGAAGCTATAACTTCTGATGGAAGTAAGTTTATTAAAGGATTTTTAGATTTAAAAGAAGTAACAAAAACAAATGAAGGATATACAATTTATAGTTTTAATGATAAAAATGATATGGATAAGTGGCTTAAGATTTTTCCTTCATATATAAAAGAATATGATTTGAAAACAGAGAAGATAAATATGAAATTAACAAGTAAAAAGGCTTAGATTTGTAAAATGAAAATATTGTTAAAACTTCAAGTGATAAATGATATCAACTGTTTAGCAAATGATAGAGATTATACTGATTCAAGTAGTCAAAACTACGAGTTTATAAAAGAATATATAAAAAATTTATGAAAAAATAATTAATTTATGTGATTTGATGTGTACTGATAAAATATATACAGTAGATAAAAGATTAAGCTACCAAGTACATAAAAATACGCATTATCATATAAAAGAAGTATATAAATTAAAAGAGTACTTTGATAATTTACTAAGATATAATTTGTATGATTTGTTTCCAGCAAACTTTCAAGTCCGTAAGTTGATTTCAAATGGTGCCTTAACTATACACGTATGCGAAATTAAGACTATAATAATTGATTAAATCTCTCTGATAAATCACTTATATCATTTTATTATATATTTTCAAGGGAGTATATGAATTTTTTATAATTTGGTGTATAATTTAAATAATTAGAAATTTAAATATAAATTATTGCAAAAACATAAGGAGTTAAGATATGAAAAAAATTGTATTCACACATTCTATAAATAGTATTGTAAGCAAATTTACATCATTATTTTTAGCAATATATTTTTTAAAGATTACAGATGGCAATTTTATCAGTGTTGTATTATATTACACATTAAAATACTCACTAAATGCTATATTTTCATTTTTGTCACTAAAATTTCTAAATAAAAACAATGTTTTGAAATTTTATCGTATAGGCTTATTTTCAAATGGTTTTTGTTTATTTGTTTTATTACTTTTAGGAAACAATGTAAAAGATTATATCTATCTATTTGCCGTACTCGATTGTGCAACTAGTTTGTTATATTGGTCAGCATATAAAATGATTTTGTATAATTTTAAAAATGATTCACAATTTAAAAAGATATTTTCATATAACAGCATGGTTACAAGCCTTATTTCTATTATATCAACAATTGGAATGGGATATATAATTGTAAATGCTTCTTATTCTGTATTATTTGTTATAATAATTACACTTGTTCTTATTGCTGTTATCACTTCATTTTATTTTGATAAATATACATTTAATATTAATCCTATAAAAATTTCAAATATGAAATATGCTTTTAAGGATAAACAAGCTAAAGAAATTTATAAAATTGTTTTTTTAGAAGGAATGGGATTTAGAGGCGGATTAGATACAACTGTTACATTTATTATATTTTTGACTTTAGGTTCGGAATCTAGTTTAGGAAATTTGAATGCACTATTTGGTTTACTTGGGCTTATTACATCCTTGTTAGTAAAAAAATATCTAAAAGAAGAATCTAATAAGAAAGCTTTTCTTATATCTGCTTTATCAATATTAATAGTAACGATTCCAATTATCTTCACCAATTCTTTTACAATGTTTATTATTTATAACATAGTATTTAATATAGCATATAAAATAACTCAAATATTAGTTGATACTGCTGTATTTAATATAAGTTCTAATCAAACATTAACAACTTACCAACTTGAATATACATACCTTAGTGAAGTAATTCATGGATTTGGTAAAGCTTTTAGCGAATTAATATTACTAATTCCTGTTGTATATGCTTTTAATATAAACAACTTAAGAATAGTTGCTGCAATTTTATCGTTTAGTATCATCCTTCAAATGATTGTTTATAATAAGTATTGTAAAAATTATTTAAAATAGTATTATTTTATTTTTTAGTCATTATATTAATATCCTCACAATGCTTTTAGCTTGTGAGGATATTAACTTTTATTTATTATAATACATTTATTTTTTTATCTTGCTTCTCCTCTATGTCTTTTTTTCTATATATCTTAGATAAAGCTAATCTATAAATTATACTTCTAGAATAGAAATCAATAAGATTTACTATACCAAAAATATATAATGAAAAAGAAGTATTTATAAATAATAGACATATTAGAAATCTTATTATAACTCCAATAGTAGATCCTATCAGTAATATATATGACTTTCCTTGAGTAATACATAATGTTTTATATGTTTCATATGGATATAGACCCAATATAGCAATTGAGTAAAATATAATATATGGAAAACATCTATATAATGGTAAACTTCCATGTGATATTAATAAATAAATAAACGCAAATACAAAATTTAATATGATAATTAATGGAAAGCAACTTTTCTTCATATTCATACAATTGCTATATTGTTCTTCATATGTTTTACCCTCAGGAACCTTAATCATTAAAGTTGCCTGATATGCATTTGTGATTATTTCTAAGGTCAAACATACAGAATAGCAAATAGTGTGTATTCCGTATTTTTCAGTTCCCATATAACTTGCAATTACTCCATATAATAATAAGAATATTCTAGATAATACTCTTTCTGAAGCATATGCCAAGCCATATTTAATTACATTTTTTAAAGACTCCTTACTTGGAAATTCAAATTTTAAATTTAGCTTATATAGCATATATACAATTGAAATGCACCAAGACACTATGGTTGCAATAAATAATAGTTTTAAATCTCTCGTAAATATATATGCCATAGCGTCTAATCCTATTAAAGATATATAATAAACAATTAAACTTTTTCTGTATAATTTTAACATTCCTTTAAGTCTTATTAACTCAAATATTCCATTTGCTAGCCTTCCAAATATTACATATACTGTATAAAAATTTAATAATATATGTAACATTTCTCTTTGTATTTGGCTTAAATTAAATATATTTACTATCATACTTTTAGAAATAAAAACAATAACTCCCATTAGCAATCCAAATATGATATTAAACCATAAATATTGCCATTCATTCTTTCTTATTGTCCTATAAGTATATGTACCTATTTCTCCAAACGATTTAAATATTGAATCTATTAATAAGAAACTTCCAGTTACTATTATAGCGTCAACACTAATTAAATTATTAAAAGCTGAATCAATACTATCAGCTATACTCATAAATATAAAACTTACTAAAATTGATATAAATTCTTTCATTGCTTCGTCCCCTTTTACATTCAGCAAAATTATACTATAAACGACAAAAAATTACTATATATAAATATATTTTTTACTTTTTTAAATTTTGGTAAAGAACTTTATAATGTTATTTCCAATAAATATATTACCACCAAATTACGTCAAAATTACGTCAAATCGTAATAAAGGGATACAAGCAAATCGTTGTATCCCTTTATTATCATTGGAGCGATTACGGAGCAGGTATGCGAAAAAATATATCTGCAAATAGTAATGCTCTTTTTTATATAATTCGATTTATATGATTATAATTTAACATAGTTTTCAACTTTTATCAATAGAAAAGAATTTTTTTTTGATTTTTCTAAATATTTTATAAAATTATGGTAAAATATAGAAAATAGTATAGGAGATTATAATATATGGATTATGAAAGATTACCTGTTATTTTAAAAAGATATTCTTTTATTGAAAAAATGAGAGTTTTACAATATTATTCAAAGCAAATTATGAATATTAATGGGATAGAATTAACTTCAGGACAACCAATGGCGTGGGAACTTGAAACTTTCTTATTATTTGCAGTCAAAGCAGATGAATATAACGATAATGATTTTAAAGGTAAAAATATAAATAAATTTATTGAAATGATTAATTGTATAAAGGAGCATCAACATCCTACTTTGGTTAATAAAATTGGAACAATTGAATTTGCTGACTTTTTGTTAATTGCACTTGGTTCTACACAATTTGATATTCAAACTTACAATATATATAAATATTATAGATATAATTATTTTTTTACATATGTTTCAGATAAAATTGATATGAAAAAAGAATTTTATAAAAAATTTAATGTTGATTATAATTCTTTTTTAGAATTAGGGTCTATTTTAAGTTTCTTTTGTTCATTAAAAGTTAATTTAGACCCTCAAATATTAAGATATATTATTTTAAAATATTCAAAAGCAACAAGTTTACTAAGACTTTCTAGAGAAGCTTTTCAAAAAGAAATAGATAAATTTTCTGATAGCATACACGATTATTTATATTGTGTTAGACCTTCATACGTTTATCCATTCATAGAATATAATGGAATAGTCAATTTACCATTACCTCATTGTATTCCAAGAGCTATAACAGATTCACTTTTATATAGATTAACAGATTCTAATTCAGAGCTTAGAAGTTTATTTGGAAAGAATGTATTAGAAGATTATCTATTTGAAGTACTAAATAAATCTTTTTTGTTTGACGAAGTCATGAAAGAGCAATGTTATAAAAAGAAACATAATGCTTTAAAAACCTCTGATGTAATGTGTAGGAAAAATGATAATTATATTTTTTTTGAATGCAAATCTACAGTTCCTTATGCTAAAACAAGATGTTTAGATGAAAATTATATCAAACAAGAAATAGATAAAATTAGCAATTATGTACTTCAATTATATAAACAAGTACGTTTAGATTTTAAAAATATTTATAATTTTTTTGAGAACGATAAGGAAGTTATATTTGATTATAACAATTGTTTTGGAATAGTAGTACTATTAGAAGAATCCTATATTAGAAGGGAGCTTATATATAAAGATGTAGCAAAAAAATTAAATATAGACACAAGTGGTGATTTGTATAATTGGATTATAAATCATATTAAAATATGTAATTTATATGATATAGAGAGATATGTTTTTACTAATACAGATATTATAAAAGCATTAAAAAAGCAAATAAAAACAAAGTCACCATATGACTATGCTCTATCAAATTCTAAGACTAATTCTATACTAAAAAATGATAATGTATATTCTTTCAAAAAGAATATTATTAACAGCATAAGAGAAATTACTGATGAACTAGTTAAGGTTGGACTTTTGAAAAAAAATTAAGTATATTTTATCAAAGTGAAAGTGTAGATTTATCTGATTTTTCATAAGTTATTTACAATATTATAGAATATTTTTACAATTTTTTTAATAAATATTGAATTTAAAACTTTTGTTTGGTATAATAACTGGAATAAATCGTTATACCATAAAAAAAAGGAGGTCAAGATATGCCAGAATTAAATGTTTTAAATCAAAAGATTACTTATATAAAAATTGATGATGAAGATTATATATCAATTACTGATATGTTAAAATCAAAAGATGGAGATTTCTTTGTTTCAGACTGGCTAAGGAATAGAAATACTATTGAGTTTTTAGGTATTTGGGAAGAAATTCATAATCCTAATTTTAATTATGGCGAATTCGCCATAATTAAAAGTCAAGCAGGTTTAAATAGTTATAAAATAAGTGTAAAAGAATGGACAGAAAAAACAAATGCGATTGGAATAATATCAAAAGCTGGAAGATATGGTGGAACTTATGCTCATAAAGATATTGCTTTTGAATTTGGAATGTGGATTAGTCCAAAATTCAAACTATTATTGATAAAAGAATTTGAAAGATTAAAAGCAGAAGAACAAAAGCAAATAGGTTGGAATGCCAAAAGAGAACTTTCTAAAATTAACTATAGAATACATACTGATGCTATTAAAAATAATTTAGTACCTAAAGAATTAACTAAAAATCAAATAAACTTTGTTTATGCAGAAGAAGCTGATGTATTAAATATGGCTTTATTTGGTATGACAGCAAAAGAATGGCGTACTAAAAATCCTAATTTAGATGGAAATATAAGAGATTATGCAACAATGAATGAATTAATATGTTTAGCAAATTTAGAAAATTTAAATTCTGTTTTTATAAATGAAGGATTAAAACAATCTGAAAGACTTGAAAAATTAAATAAAATAGCTATTTCACAAATGAAAATTTTAAATGATACAGATATAAAGTATTTGAAATAAATATGTATCTGTTTTGCCATTTTTGATAAAAAAGTAAGGGGAATCCCTGGTATAAAAGATTTCCCTTACTTTTTTTAGACAAATTCGGGTTATTACTTGTCTTGTACCTGGCTGATAAATTCAGGACTTAATGTATGTCCCACAATTCCATCAAATCGAATCTCTCGTTTACACGATGGACAAACAAGACAAAACATTGGATGTTTTTCTCCAGGAATGGTTTCTTTTCGTAAATCTTCTGGTCCTTCAACCGTAATAACCTTTTTACAGTCATTGCACCAAACGTCAAATTCCCATCCATATGGAGTATTCTTAATTTTTGCCATATTCTCTTACCTCCTTAACAAATCTGCTTTGAGTTTTTGACATTAAGTTTTGAAAACCTCCCATCTTTGTTGTAATCCCTCAATATCTATCGGTGTAGATAATCTCGGATCTGTTTCGTAGCACAGTTCCAATATAGCCTGAATTTTGTTTCCTACAATATAGTGGTGCACTTTATCGTATTGAACTTTTCCAGACTCCATTGTCTTCAAAACTGTACCAATTTCATATGGTAGATTAACATTCATAGCTGTCCCTCCTGTCACAATAATTATTGTTATCAGTTGTTCTATACTAAACTTGCTATCTGCAAGGTAAGTAATTTACTTGCTTATTATATCAGATAAAGTCGGAAATTTCAATAGTTTTTGACATGATTTGAGGCTAATTTTTATACTTTTTGGTAAAAAAAGTATAAAAATTAGCCGATTAAATCGACTTATATAAATGTGATTGATACTCATTTTTGAATTTTCTTCAAACTTACTTATATCAATATTTTTAAGCAGTTCGGCGAAAATGCATTATGGAGCTCTTAGGCAGAATCGAACTGCCGACCTACGGGTTACGAATCCGTTGCTCTACCAACTGAGCTATAAGAGCATTAGCATTTGTAATTATACAATTTATTCAAAAAATTTTCAATACAAAAGACTGAAATTTTAGTAAATTTCAGTCTTTTACATTTTATTTAAACCTTTTTCCTTTTTTTCGTCCATTACCGCTTCTTTTACCCTTCTTTTGAAGCTCATCATCATTTTTTATCTTGCTATAATTTTCCTGTATTATAATGTTATTATTATAATCATTAAATCCCTCTTTTTTAGAGTTTTCCACATTATCTACTCCAACTTTAGGTGACTCATTTCCATTATAATCCTTTATCATTTTCTTTATAGAATCCTCATCTAAATTTCTTAAACTTTTTGGCAAAATATCTTTATCATATTTATTATCAGTATTATCATCTTCTTCATCATATTCTTTCTTGTTTTTCTTATGTTTTATAATCAATAACATTATAATTCCTAAAACCACAATAACAACTAAAGCCCTAAAAACCCATAATTTAATTTTAAGTTCTTTTACTGTTTTTCCAAATTCATTATCAACCGTATTTGAATCTATTACATTTTTATTTACATATATCTGATATGTTGCTACTTCATCACTTTTTGAATTTGTTACTAAAATTGTAATTATATTTTGTCCATTTTGCAAATTTTCATTTCCTATTATTTCAACCTTGTCACTAGTATTGTTTGTACTTGCTTTAATATCAAGATTTGATTGTTCTCCTTTAATACTAATTTCATATTTATATGTTGAACTCTCAAAGCTTGGCTCTAAATTTACTCCTTCAATCTCTAAATTTGAAAGTTCTAAATCTTTTGAGTTACTACTAGATTTAGCATCTAAATTTTCTGTAGTGTCCTGTTTTTCATTTTTAGACAATCTTTTTATATTTATTGTATATGTTTTAGTTGTTCCATCTTCTGCAGTTACTATAACATTTGCAGTATTTTGACCTTCTTGTAATTTTTTTATTCCAGTTCCTGTTAAACTTGCTTTGCTATCTTTTTTAGTTGCATATATTTCTACCTGAGTAACATTATTTGGAACTGTTACATCATATGATGTTTTGTTTTCTGAAAATCCTGTAAAATCATTTGGATTCATTCCTAAATTACTTAAATTTGCATTGCTTGATTTGGCTTTAGTTTTAGTTGTTGTGTTTGATGTATTAGATTTTTGTGCACTATTACTACTATTAGAACTTGTATTATTACTTGCAAATGTAAAACCTTGTAGTAATACAACAACAATTGTAATTACAAAAAAAATGTTAATTATTTTATTTTTTTTCACTATTATTGCTCCTTTATTTTTTATTAATGTCTTTTATTTTTTATACAATTTTTCTAAAACAAGAATAAACATGGCATGTGACCAACCAAGTCCAATTACCCAGTTTGGTTTTAATGTGTTATTATCTATTTGTTCTCCTAATAAAGAATGTTTTCCAGCAGTCTTTAAAACAAAGTCAAATGTTTCTTTAGCCTTTTTCTTCTCTCCTGTTTCTATATAATATAATGTCATCCAAAGATTTGCAATAACCCATGGTTCTCCTCCCATGTAATGGTCCCCTTCAAATCTTTTATAACCTCCTGTATATGTTCTTAAAGACATATTTATTCTTTCTATTGTATTTTGAATTTTCTTTTCTTTTGGCTTAAATACATTAAATGGAACTACTGTACCAATAAGGCTTATATCCATTTCTTTATCTTCTGTATTTCTTACATAACATTTTTGTTCTTCATCATAAAGATTTGTATTTATATATTTTTTAATCTCTACTAGCAATTTTTCTAATACTTTTTTATTTTTAGAAATTTTTTCCTCTTTCAATCTGTTATTTTCAAATCCTGAAACATCACTTCCAAGTACTTCATATATTTTTAACATTGAATCAAAAGCAGAATATATACTTGCTAAAGAATATAAATGTATTCCTTCGCACATTTCCCATAAATCATAGCTTACATGGTATTTATGTCCATTTTGCTTTACCATGTTTTCTATTTCTTCTTTAACCACATCTTTTTTATCATCTTCTGTTACATTAATTTCTAGCCAATCTTTAACATATTTTTTTAAGAAATCTACTGCTTTTTCGCACATTGGAAGAACAGATTTTAAAAATTTTTCAGACTTTGTATATTCATAATGGTTATATACCCCATATACTACACTTGCAGTTTCGTCTACTTGATAGCCCCAACATGGTGCAAGCTTACCATCTGTAAAAAATCTTTGCTCCCACATTCCATTTTTACTTTGTGTTTTTTTACAAAATACTTTATAAAATTTTTCAGTATCTTTTTCCATTTTTAAAATGTCTAAGGCATTTGCAATAAATACTGCATCTCTTGGCCAACAATATGCATATCTTCCACATTTAGTAAAATCTTCATCTATTTCTGGCGAAGCTATTATTCCCCCTGTTTCTGGATTTGAAAGTAATGGAAATAGCAAAATACTTCTTTTATATATTTCATAAATTTTTTCTTCGTATTTATTATCACTTTCTTTTAGTTCTAGCCCATTATGATTTTTTACATATTTTCTCCAGTAATTTTTTGTATCTAAATATTCCTTTTTTAAATCCAGTTTCTTTATTCTATCTATTTCTTCTTCCATTTCAGATACATTTTTATTTTCATCTATTAGTATACATATATATAATTCTTTTTTTGCATTTGGTTTAATTTGACCAATATCATAGCTTATGCTTGAATCTTTTGACATTCCTATATAATCTTTATCTTGTATTTCACATCTTTTTATTGTTTCTTTGCTTCCATTTATTTGATGGCTTAATAATTTTGCATCTTTTGCAAATGTAGATACAGCAAAGTCATGTGCATATTGTATCATTCCTCCGTCTGTTATTTTACATCCAACAAAGTTATTTTTATCTGACAATAATTCAGAATGTATATAAAATTCTATATTTAAATCTATTGTTCCTTCATTTAAAAAAGTATATTTTTTTATTAATACATTTTCTTTTAATGGTATATAGTCTGTTTGAAGTGTAATTAAATTAAAATACGTATTTGTTATTTCTGTGTTTAATATATTTGTGTCAGTATCATAATATTGTTTATAATTATTATTTATATCATCATGTAAATATATTAAGTCTGATTTATTTACTCTTACTCCTGTATGAAAAAAATTTATATATTGCTTGTTGTCTTTACTTGGAAAGTACAACCTTTGTAACTCTCCTTTTTGTGTATATGTTGCTAAAATATTTTTGTTGCCTATTATTGCTTCATTTAAATATTTGTTTTCCATTTCAATTTCCTTTCAAATCTTGCTTTTAAAATTTATTCTACCCTTCAACAACCTTTAGAATTTGTTTTTCTAATTCTTTAATTTTTTCATTAATTCTAAACACATCTTCATCCCTTAAGTCTGGATTTTGCATATCTTCTTTAACTGCTATATCCATGTCTTTTAATTCTTCTTTTACTTTTTCTAACCTACTAATTACTTCTGTTTTTAATGTTACTGGAATTTTTCTTTCTATTTTATTTGTCATTGTAATTTGGTCATTTAATTCATATGTTTCTCCATATTCTGGTGTTGTAACACTAATTCCTGTCTCATCTATTATTTTCTTTTCTAATACATCTTGTGATTCTTCTTCACCATGTACTAAAAAGATATGTTTTGGTTTTGTTATAAAAGAATATATAAAATTCATTAACCATTCTTGGTCTGCATGTCCTGAATAACCTTCAATATATTCAATTCTAGCATTTACAGCTATTTCTTCACCAAATATTTTTACTGTTTTGGCTCCATTTACTATGCTATAGCCTAATGTTCCTGGTGCTTGGTATCCAACAAAAAGTATTGTACTGTTTGGATTCCATAAATTATGTTTTAAATGATGTTTTATTCTTCCAACTTCACACATACCGCTTGCAGATATTATAATACTTGGTGTTGGATCTTCATTTAATGCTTTAGATTCATCTGTTGTCATTGTAAATTTAAGTCCAGGAAATTCTAGTGGATTGTCACCACTCATAATTTCTTTTTGTACATCTTCCTCAAACAAATCCATATTTTCTCTAAATACCTCTGTTGCAGATATTGCAAGTGGACTGTCTACATATACAGGAGCTTTCATTAATGTCTTATATTTTCTTTCAAAGTCTTCATCATCTGTATTTTCTTTTATTTTGTTTAGCTCATATAATATTTCTTGTGTTCTTCCAACTGCAAATGATGGTATTACTACTGTTCCTTGTTTATCTAGTGTTTCAGATACAACGTCTAAGAATATTTTTGCTTTTTCATCATTTCTTACATGTAATCTGCTACCATATGTTGATTCCATAACTAAATAATCTGCATCTTCAATCATTGTTGGTGAATCTAAAAGTGGAATATCATTATTTCCTAAATCTCCTGTAAATACAGTTTTTACTTCTTTTCCATCCTCTTTTACCCATAATTCTATTATACTAGACCCTAACATATGTCCTGCATCATTAAATCTTACATGTATATTTTCATCTATTTCTATAATTTCGTCATAATTTACTGCTTCAAATATTTCTAAACATCTTGCAGCTTCCTCTGCAGTATAAAGTGGTGGTCTTTCTGGTTCTCCTCTTCTTTTTCTTTTTCTGTTTTTCCATTCGCTTTCCATTTCTTGTATATGTCCACTATCAGGAAGCATTAAACTACATAAGTCACATGTAGCTTTATGTGCATATATTTTATTTCTAAAACCTTCATTATATAATTTTGGTATTCTTCCAGAATGGTCAATATGTGCATGTGTTAATAGCATAAAATCTATTTGTTTTGGATCAAAATCAAATTCGTTAAAATTTTCTTCTTCCATTTCCTTTTTACCTTGCCACATACCACAATCTACTAAAAATTTTTTTCCAACTGCTTCTACTAAGAAATTTGAACCTGTAACTGTTCTTGTTGCTCCTAAAAAAGTAATTTTCATAAATAACCTACCTTATTAATTTTATTTAGATTTTTAAGGCTTTACCTATAAACCTTTTATATAAATACTTTTGTACTTTTATTTAATTTTACATTTATATCATTTAAATTAATTTCTTCAATATTTCCAATTTCTACTTTTTCTTCAAAAATATTTTCATCAAATAATTGAATATAATATTTTTTATTTTCTTTTACTATTTTTATATATAAATCTTCTAAACTTATTATTCTAGTTTCAAATACATTTTTTATTATATCATAATTTAAATCCTCATTTTTTGAAAAATTAAAAATTACTTTTTGCTCTATTGATTTTTGTACTAATTTTTTTGAAACCTTTTTTAGTCTATTTTTTAAATCTTTTGATTCTAAAATTTTATCATTTTCATCAATAGGTATCATTAAATAATATCTAAATTGATATAATAAATTAACAATTTCGTTTTTTTCTTTTGATTTATCTATTTTTATTTCTAAACAATCTAAAAAACTTTTTTGCAATTTTAGTAATTCATTATTTATTTCTTGATTAATATCTTTAGTTCCTACAATTTTTAAGTAATTATATTTATTTTCTAAATCTTCTTTATATTGTATAAATTTTTGCGGATTTAATATGTCATTTATTTGTTCTAACTTAACAATTAAGTTTTGTCTTTCTTCTTTCATTATATTTGATAAAATTCTCATACTAAATATTTTTTTATTTAAAGGCAATAACTCATTGCGTTCAATATATTCTTTTTGTAATAGTTTTTTATCATTTATAATCTCATCAATTTGTTTTATTTGTTTATTTAGTTTTCTTTTTTCTCTTGTTTTTTCTTTTATAAATTCTTCTTTATTTTCTATTTGCTTTATCTTTTTTTCTATATCTTCTTTTTGCTGTTTTAGTTTTCTTCCTTCTATTTTATCAAATTTTAATTCTAAAAGAACTGATAAACAAATTATATAATCTATTATGTTTTTTGCATTTTTTCTACCATAAAGCTCTTCTAATTTGTTATTTGCAAGTTCAAAATAATCTATAATAAATTCTTTGTTTAAAATCCAATTCTTTAAAAATTCATATCCTAATAATATTTTTAAATTTTGATATATTAAATTATGTGGTATACTTTCAATTTCTTTTGTAACTGTTGTCCAAGAAAAACCATTAAAATCCCTTATTACCTCTACTGTATCTATATTATTTCCAACATTTATTAAATCTGATATTGTTTTATCAATTATAACATATTTGTCTTTTATTATTTTGTCTTTTTTACTTATTTTTGATATAGCATATAAAACTTTTCTTTCTATTGGATAAACTATAATAGTTTTATTTCTTTTATCTATTAAAAATGTCTTATTTCCCAATATTTCTTTTTCACTTGAATTCATTTTAACAATTTTTAGTGTATCACAATTATTTTTTATTGACTCTATAAAATTTGTTATATATTCTTCTTTTGGCATTACATTTTTCTTTACAGTTTCATAGTCTTTATATGATGCCTCTAATTTATATATAATATTTAGGAGAATGTTTTTTGCATTTTCTTCAAAATATTTTTTTTCCAAAACTTTTTCTAATTCATTATTATAGTCTTTTTTTACTATTTTTTCTAAAAAGTTTTCTTTTTTCTTTGGCAAAATAATTCTCCTTTCTTATTTTTATTTTTCTGTTTGTGTAGACATCTTTAATTCATTTAATTTTTCTAATGTCATTAATACTTCTCTTGGTTTGCTTCCTTGGTAACCTGAAATTACTCCTCTTTCTTCCATTTGGTCTATTATTCTTCCTGCCCTTGCATAACCTACTTTAAATTTTCTTTGTATAAATGAAGTTGATGCTTGTCCAGTTTCTACAACAGTTTCTATTGCATCCATTAAAAATGGATCTGTATCATCATCTTCATCTTTTTCCATTGCTATTTCTTTATCTGTTTTATTACTATTTTCTATTGTTTCTAAAATATCTTCACTATATGTAGCTGTTCCATTTTGTTTTATAAAGTCTACTATTTTTTCAACTTCCTCATCAGATACAAAGGCTCCTTGCACTCTTGCAGGCTTTGGTGCTCCTGCTGGGAAATATAGCATATCTCCTTTTCCAAGCAATTTTTCTGCCCCAACACTATCTAATATTGTTCTTGAATCTACTTGTGATGATACAGCAAACGCAATTCTTGAAGGCACATTTGCTTTAATAAGTCCTGTAATAACATCTACAGAAGGTCTTTGAGTTGCAATTACCAAATGCATTCCAGCAGCCCTTGCTTTTTGAGCTAAACGGCATATTGACTCTTCTACATCTTTTGCTGCTACCATCATTAAATCTGCAAGTTCATCTACTATAATTACTATTTGTGGTAACATTCCAACACCTTCATCTTTTTTTACAGCCTTATTGTACCCTTTTAAATCTCTAACGCCTTTTTTAGCAAATAGATTATATCTATTGTCCATTTCTTGTACAGCCCATGCAAGAGCTCCCGCAGCTTTTTTAGGATCTGTTACAACTGGTATTAAAAGATGTGGTATTCCATTATATACAGAAAGTTCTACAACCTTTGGATCTACCATTACAAGTTTAACTTCACTTGGTTTTGCCTTATATATAATACTTGTTATTATTGTATTTATACATACACTCTTCCCTGAACCAGTAGATCCTGCAATTAATACGTGTGGCATTTTTGCTATATCTGCTAACTGTGTATTTCCAGCTACATCTTTTCCAAGTGCAATTGTTAATTTTGATTCACTATTTTCAAATTCTTCACTTTCTAGTACTTCTCTTAAATGCACTGCTTGTTTTTCTTTATTTGGCACTTCTATTCCTACTGCTTGCTTTCCAGGAATTGGTGCTTCTATTCTTATTGTTTCTGCAGCTAAATTTAATGCAATATCATCTGCAAGATTTGCAATTTTACTTACTCTAACTCCTTCTGCCGGTTTTAATTCATATCTAGTAATTGCTGGCCCTACAGAAACATTTTCTACTTTTGCAGATACCCCAAAACTATATAATGTTTTTTGTAACTTTGTTGCTGTATCTGTTAGTGCTTTTGCTCCTCCCTTTATTCCTTTTTGACTTCCTTTACTTAGTAATTCTACTGGAGGATATTCATAATTTTCGTCTTCTACAGTTATTGTATGTTCTAATTGTAATACTTCTTTTGTTTTATCTTGTTTTTGTTCTTCCTCTTGTTTAAATAAGTTATTTTCTATTACATCTGGTTCTGTTTTTTTTGTTTTTTCCATTCCTAGTGGGATTAAGTCGTCTTTGTCATGTTTAAATTTCTTTAGTTTTTTTGGACTTTCCTCTTCTATAATATGCCCACCAAAATTAATTTGTATTTGTTCGTCTGGATTATTTTCTTGTTTTTGTTTTTTTAATCTTGCCTCTTGTTTTGCTTTTGCTCTTTCTAGTTCTCTATTTTCTCTTTCTTGCATTCTAGATTCTTTTTCATGTAATTTTTCTTCTTTTTTATTTTCTTGCTTTTCTTGATGTTTTTCTACAATCATATTTATAAGTTCAGATACATTTACCCCAAATGTTGTAGCAGCTAAAATAATTGCAATTCCCATACATACAATTATTGTTCCTATATTTCCTATTAATTTTGCCATTGGAATTGCAAGTAGTGCTCCTAATGCTCCTCCACCTTTTCCTTGTGATCCATTATAATATGCATCTTTTAAAGATTCAGATATTTCTTTACTTGGAATTAGTTCTCCACTTGATATTTGTATAACACACATTATTACAGATATACTAATTAATAAAACACAAAATTTTATTAGTTTTGAGCTTACATATTCATTATCTGTACATGCAAGTTTTATTGCAACGCCTAATATTCCTATTGGTAATAAAAGTCTAGTTACCCCCATCATTCCACCTAAAATTTCATTTAATTTAACTCCTATTACTCCTGAATTTGTATATATTAAAAATCCTAGCAAAATACTAAGAACTATTAATATACATATTGTTAAATCTATATTTGACATACGTTTTGATTTTCTTGTGTTTCCTCTTGAATTGCTTTTTGTATATTTTCTTTTTTTTGCCATTATTATTCCCCCAACTTCTAAAATTTTTACTTCCTTTATCTTAAAAAGCCAGATTTCAAAAGTCTTTTATATCTTTTTGACTTCTGATTTCTGACTTTTGTATGGATTTTATTTTAGTTCTTTTCTACTATTTTGTATTGTCTTTAATGTATCTTCTAATGAAATTTCCATTAATTTTAGAGCTTCACCAATATTTGATTCTAATTTTTGCAATGTTTCTGTTAAAACATTTTCTGTTTTTTCTAACAAATTATCTGCATATTCTTTTGTTCCTCTAGAAATTTCCCTTGACATTTCATTTGCTGTTTCTATTATTTCTGTTTTTTGATCATATGCTTTTCTTGTTATTTCATGTTCATCAATCATTGCTATTATTCTATTTTCTGCTTCTTTTACAATTCCATCTGCTTCTTTTTGAGACTCTGCAAGTATTCTTTGTCTTTCTTCTTTTACCCATTTTGCTTGTTTTAATTCATCTGGCAATTTTAATCTTATTTCTTTAATTAAATCTAACATTTCCTCTTTATCCACAATTATTTTAGCAGAAAATGGTACATTTCTTCCTCTTTCTAATAAATCTTCTAAAGTCTCTAATAATGTAAATATTTCCATGGTTTAGCCCCTTTCTTCTTTTATCTTATAAAATATAAGATAAGCTCGCCCATATTTTCTTTTATCAAATTCTTCCAAACTTAAATTTTGGAATAAGTTTTCCACATTTTGTTCTTCATCTGTTTCTATAATTAATATTGAATCTTTTTTTAATAAGTTTTTTTCTAAAATTAATTTTGAAGCCTCATATGCATAATTTGTTTTATATGGTGGATCTAAATATATTATGTCTAGTTTTTCTTCTAATTTGTTTTTTATCATATCTTTAAAATCCATATTATACAATTTTACTTGATTAATTAATTTTGTTTTTTCTAAATTTTTATTTATTATATTTGCAGCTTCTTTAGATTTTTCACACATTATTACTTTGCTTGCGCCTCTGCTTGCAGCTTCAATTCCAATTGCTCCACTTCCAGCAAACAAATCTAAAAAAATACTGTCTTTTATTTCAAAATTTATTATATTAAATAATGACTCTTTTACTCTATCTAATGTTGGTCTTGTATTTTGTCCTTCTAGTGTATAAAGTTTTGTTCCTCTTAAATTTCCACTTATTACTCTCATAATAGTTTTCCTTTTTTATATTATATATTTTATTCTTTTTTTATATAAAGTCAATAGTATTAACGCAAATGTAACATACATTTAATGGTTCTGTAATATTTTAGTAATTTAAGTAATAATTGTCAAATTAAAAGTAAAATAATACAAAAAGACCATCACATTCATGATAGTCTTTAGTAAAAATTAATTATTATCTTTATTTACTTCTTTTAATAATTCTAATTGAGATATTAAAAGTGATTCCATTTTGGCTTTATATATATCAAATTGTTTTTTTATGTCGTCTAATGATTTTTGTTTTGTTAATATTTCATTATTTAGTTCGTTTACTTGTTTTTCAGCTGCTGCTCTAGCATCTGTTATTATTTGTTCTGATTTTTGTTTTGCTACATTTTTTACTTCTTCTGCTGTTTCTTGTGCCATTAATAATGTGTTTTGAAGTGTTGTTTCTATTGTTTTGTAATGTGCTAAACTTGCATTTAGTTCATCTACTTTACTTCTTAATTCTGATATTTCTTTATAATTTTTACTATAATCTACAGTTAAATCATCAAGAAAATCATCAACCTCTTCTACACTATATCCATTCATCATTTGTTTACCGAATTTTTTATTTTCTATATCTAATGGTGTTATCATCTTTATCCTCCTATGAATAGACTTTTATTTAGTTGACTCCATTGTTTTTTAGCCATGAAACAGAAAGTTTATTTTTTATTTCTTCTCTTGCCATTTCATTTGTTATTTCATAATTTGATGGTGCAACTAAAAATATTGAATTAGAAACTTTTTGAATATAGCCATCTAAAGCATATACTCCACCACTTATAAAATCAACTATTCTTCTAGCTACATCTTTATTAACATACTCAAGATTTACTATAACTGATTTTTTCTCTTTTAAGAAACTACATATTTCGTCAGATTGTTCAAATGTAGTTGGTTGAGAAATAACCATTCTTATAGGTTGTCCTTGTCCTGGCATTGTTACAACTTTATTATTGTTGTTTCTTCTTCCAAATATTTTTTTATCTTCTTCTAATTCTTCATCTTCATCTTCGTATACTTCTTCATCTTCGTATTCTTCTGGTTCTGCTGAATCCATTCCAAATAAATTCCAAACCTTATTCATTAGCGCTCCTGCCATAAAAAAACCTCCTAAAATTACTTCATTGTTTTTAACTGTTATAAGTATCTACTTTTTTTATTTTATTGTCAATACTTTTTAGTAAATGTAATTAAATTTTAATATTTTTGTAATATTTTTGTAATATTATTCTATTTTATCTAAATCTGGATTTAACATTATCTCATCATATATTGATATTTTTTTAAAATTGTTTATTTGTTTATCTGTATACCCTATTTTACGTAATTCATCTGTTGTATAATTCTCAATAATTGTATATTTTTCATTTTTAGCTTCTTTTTTATTTACAGTTCCTATTTTTATAGGAATTTTGCTTAAATACCCTGCTCTATTTCTAACTACATAATTTATGCCATCTTTTTGTGTTATTGCATCATTTGGAACTTTTAACCCTGAATAGCTTAACCAAATTAAATCAAATGATATTTTTCTGTAATTAATTAATTCTACTATTTCTTTTTTTACTTCTAACGAAATTAGGTATTCATCATTTTCTTCTTGCTTTATGTATGTAATTTGACTATCTATTTCTGAATTATTAGGTAATCTTAATTTTACTTTGTCTCCGAACTTTTGCTTCTTTTGCCTGATTAGAATTACTTATTGTAACTATATAACATGCAAAATTATCTATTATTTTTCCGCACTCATCATTTGTTGCAACTATTTTACCTGTTTTTAAATTTAAATTATTTAAATATTCCTTGCTTAGGCTTTCAATATTGTTTGGAGTTAGTGTTTCTTCTAAGCCATCTACCCTATAAGAAACTATACCACTTCTATTTGCTTTAATATACTCAGCACCAGAATTTAATTCACTTTCATATTTAGCTCTTTGTTCAATTAATTGCTTTAAATATGAACCTTGTTTGCTAGAGTCTCCTGCTATTTTAGCTTTTTTTGAAACTAATTCATTTATTTCTTTTTTATATTCTGCAATTTTTGACATATCTGTTAATTTGCTTATTTCTTTTGTTTTTTCATCTATTTTATTTTCTATTGTTTTTACCTCTGCAGAAAGTCCATCTGATGTAATTAAATTTTCGCTTTCTTTAAGAGCTGTTTGTATTTTTTCATCAAGCTCAGAAATTTTTTGCTTTAAATCTGTTTCATTTTGGCTATAATATCTAAATACAGACTCATTTTTAGCAGTTTTTTCACCTTCTGTTTTTATTTGTTCCATACCATTTTTATAATTCTCGCCTTTTACAACAGTCTCGTCTCTAATTATATAACCATTTAATGTTTCTTCTAAATATATTTTTCCCTGTTCAACTGTAAATAATTTGGTTGATTGAACTGTTAATAAAAATACGGTATAGAAAACATATAAAATAATCAGCAAAAGTGCTATATATATGATTATTTTTTTCTTTTTCTTTCCTTTTTCTTTTTTCAATTTATACCCTCCAAAATAATTTTTATATTATTTTGTATATCATTTTCTCCGTCTAACCATATTGTTTGTTTATTTTTTCTAAACCATGTAAGCTGTCTTTTTGCATATCTTCTTGTTTCCATTTTTATTTTTTCTACCATTTCTGAATAACTACATTTTCCTTCTAAAAAATCAACAACTTCTTTATAGCCAAGTCCCTGCATTGCAGTTGGAAACTTTTTATATTTTTCTTTTATTTGTTTTACTTCTTCTATAAGGCCATTTTCTAGCATTATATCTACTCTTTTATTTATTCTTTCATATAATTTTTCTCTATCCCAATTAATAGCAAATACTTTATAATCATATTCTACTGGATTTTTTCTTGACTCTTGTTCTTGCCAAGTTTTATTTTTTCCTGTAGCATGATATATTTCTAAAATTCTTAATATTCTTTTTTTGTCATTTGGGCTTATTTTTTTTACTGCCTCTTCATCTATTTTTTTTGCCATATTGTATAAGTTTTCTAGTCCCTCTTTATCTGCTTTTTCCTCTAATTGTTTTCTATAATTTTCATCAAACTTAATATCTTGGTATTCAATTTCATATATTAAGCTATCAACATATAAACCGTGTTCCGCCAACAATTATTGGTGTTTTTCCATTTTCTATAATTTCTTTTATTGCTTTTTTAGCATCTTTTTTATAATCTGCAACACTATATCTTTCATCTGGAGATACAAAATCCAACAAATAATGTTTTATACCTTGCATTTCTTCCTTAGTTGGTTTTGCTGTTCCTATATTCATATCTTTATATATTTGCATAGAATCGCTTGAAACTATTTGTCCATTTATTTTTTTTGCAAGTTCTATTGATAGCGCTGTCTTACCTGATGCTGTTGGGCCACATATAACTATTACTTTTGGTTTTGCCATTTTGTTTACTCCTTGTACAATATATTTATTATTTTAATGTTGCTTTATTATATACATTTAATATTCCATTTTGAATATCTTTTAAATACCCACATTCAAAAATAATTACAATTATAAATAGTATAAAAATTACTAAAAAACTTTTTTTTGCATCCTTGTAATCAATATCATTACATGATATCTTATTTAGTATTTTTGCAATAAATGGCATAATAATTAATCCATTTACCATTGTAAATAAAAGTACTAAAATTGTTTTTACATTTTCCATTGCTTCTTTTGAATTATATAATATATCACTTTTTGATATATTAAACACTATTAATGTTACAATATATATTAAGACAAATAATACTATCATTGTAATTATTTTTTTAATTTTTTCTATATCTCCTAAATTATGCCATGTCCAACTTATTAAAATTAAAAACATTGCAATCATTATGGTTATAATTATTGGCATAAATTTTTCTCCTATTTTCTAGCAAATTTTCTTTCTATATCATATTTTGTCATTTTTATTGCTGTTGGTCTTCCATGTGGACATGTAAATGGATTTGGAAGTGCTAATAATTTATTCATTAAACTATCAACTTCTTCTACAGATAAAGCCATATTTGCTTTAACTGCTGCTTTACATGCAACTGTCGCAATAAATTTTTCCTCTTTTTCTTGTTTTGCTGTTCTTGCTACTGTATTTATTTCA
The DNA here is from genome assembly GCA_000437215.1 of Clostridium sp. CAG:440. Classification (GTDB taxonomy): domain Bacteria; phylum Bacillota; class Clostridia; order TANB77; family CAG-508; genus CAG-269. The sequence continues at coordinate 42,129 of FR898651.1, read as the reverse complement.
TCTAATGTTTCTAAGAATAATTCTTTTGTGTCTAAATCTATACAAAATGTTGGAACACCTGTAAGTTTTATTGTGTTTTCTCCAAACTCTTCCAAAGAAAATCCTGCTTGATTAAACATTGCAAAGTTTTCTTTGGCAATTTCCATGTCTTTATGTGAAAGTGTTATTATATCTGGTAATAACAACATTTGGCAATCTTTATTTGTTTGGCTATAGTAATTTTGTTTAACTTTTTCATACATTATTCTTTCATGTGCTGCATGTTGATCTATTATATACATTTCCTTATCTATTTCGACAATTATGTATGTTTTAAATACAATTCCAATAAATTTGTATGCAGGTTTTTGGTATGTTCCTATGTTTTCAAACATTGAAACATTGTCTTTTACTATATCGACTGCATCCAAATTGTCTTGTTGTTCTTTTTCTTCTTTTGGTTTATCTTCTATTTTTGTACCAAATAATTTTTGGTACATTTCTTTAAATTCTGGTGTTATTTGACTTTGTTGTTCATCTAACTGATTTTTTAATTCTTTGAATTTTTTTGTTATTTCATAATTTGAATCTTCATTTTCTTTTTTTCCTTGCTCTTCATCATTTTGTTCATTAACTACTACATTTTCTTTAATATCATTATTATTGTCTTGGATTTTATTTTCTATAAAGTTATCATTATTTGTTTCCATTTTATTGTTTTCTTCTTTTAGAATATTATTTTCTTCTTGTTTTACTTCATTTATTTGTTTGTTTTCTATTGTTTGTTCTTCTTTATTTTCTGTATCATTATAAATATTAGGGTGAAGCTGTCTTAACAAAGACTCTACTTTTTCTTTGTTTTCTCCAAAGTATGTATAATTTACTCCAGTTGGAATTTTTTGTTCTACATTTTCTTTAGTCTCTTCCATAACCTTTAAGTCTTGTTTTTCTTCAACATTTTCTTTTTCTTGTTTTATTTTTTCTTGCATATTTTTCAATTGATTAAGAACATCAGATGTATCTACTAAGTTGTCAACTTTTTCTTCACTATTATTTTCTAATTTAGTTTCATTTTGTTTTTTGTCCATATACAAGTCTTCAATTATATTAGTTTTTATTTTACTTTCTTCATTTGTATAATTTTCTATTTGTTTACTTTTCTTTTTCCAACCAAATAGTCCTCCTGTTGAATGCTTTTCTTCTATAGATTTTAAATCATCAAAGCTTTGGATTTTATCATTATTTTGAATTATTATATTTGTTTTTTCTGTATTTGCAACTAAGTCATCTTTTAATAATGTGTCTTTTATTGTGTGATATATTGCTTGAAAAACTTTATTTTCTTCTTCAAACCTTACTTCTAATTTTGCTGGATGCACATTTACATCTACTTTTGCTGGGTTCATTTTTATATTTAATACAACAAATCCAAATTTACCAATTGGTATCATGCCTTTATATGCTTGCTCTGTTGCTGCTGATAATGTTTTATCTTTTATGTATCTTTTATTTACAAAAAATAATTGATTGCTTCTATTTGATCTTGCAATTTCAGGTTTTCCTATAACTCCTGTAATTTCAATATCCTCATAATTGTACTTTGTTTCTATTATTCCTTGTGCAATATCTTTTCCATAAATACTATATATTACACTTTTTATGTCTCCATTTCCAGATGTTTGGATTATTGTTTTTCCGTGAATTTATTAATTTAAATGAAATTCCTGGGTTAACTAATGCAATTCTTGTAATTACATCTTCTATATAGCCTGTTTCTGTATAATCCTTTTTTAAAAATTTATATCTTACTGGTGTATTGAAAAATAAATTATTTACTGTTATTGATGTTCCAACTTGACAGCCTACTTCTTCTTTTTCTAGTACATTTCCAGCTTCTACTACAATTTTATAGCCTACATCTTGTTCTTTAGTTTTTGAAACTAATTCTACATTTGCAATAGCTGCAATACTTGCTAATGCTTCTCCTCTAAATCCCATAGATGTTACTGTATCTAAATCGCTTGCATTTCTTATTTTACTTGTTGCATGTCTTTCAAATGCTATTTCTAAGTCATCTTTTGCAATTCCAGAGCCATTGTCTGTTATTTTTATATATGATATTCCACCATTTCTAATTTCTACTGTTATTTTGTCTGCTCCTGCATCTATTGAGTTTTCTACCATTTCTTTTATTACTGATGCTGGTCTTTCTATAACTTCTCCTGCTGCTATTTGGTTTATTGTTAATTCGTCTAATAATACTATTTTTCCCATTAGATTTCCTCCAATTATCTTTTTGTATTTTATCTTAGTCATTATATCATAACTTTAAAATTTGTATAGATTTTTGGCAAAAATATTTTATTTTTTTAGTTTATTATTCTTTTAATATTGCAAAGCCAATATTTTCTCAAATTTTAGAAAAAAAATAGTAGGAAAACAACATTTTTATTTGCCATTTTCCTACTATATTTTTTTACCATGTAAATTCCCCATTAATTTTTCATATGGTGGTGGTACTTTAAATGGATTTTCTTTAATAATTTCAATTGTCAAAATTCGACAATTTTATAATTTGACTATTCATGTTTTGCCTAGTATAATATATAAAACAAAAAGCAAGGAGAATTACTATGAATTCATACTATTTAAACAAATTAGAATACAATAAAATTTTAGAAATATTATCAAATTTTTGTACAACTTTTATTGGTAAAAGACTTTGCCTAGAGCTATTACCATCTAATGATAAAAATAAAGTAAAACAAATGTTGCAAGAGACAAGTGAAGCAACAAGTATTTTATATAAAGCTGGAAGTGTGCCTATTTATGATATAACAGACATTACAATATATTTAAAATTACTTGAATCAGATGGAGTTTTAACAGCAAAAGCTCTTTTAGATTTAGCTAATATATTAAAAAATGCAAATGAATTAAAAAAATATTTTAGTCAAAATTTTATAGACCAATCTAATTATGTAATTTTAGTCAATTATTTTAATATGTTATACACAAATGAAGATTTATATAATAATGTTTTTAAATCAATACTAGATGAAAATACAGTTTCAGATGATGCATCTTCTACTTTAAAAACTATTCGTAAAAATCAGAGAAAATTAGAGCAAAACATAAAATCATCTTTAAACAACATTTTGCACTCATCAACATATTCAAAATATTTACAAGAAAATGTAGTTACAATTAGAAACGATAGATATGTTTTGCCTGTAAAAGAAGAATATAGAGCTCAAATTAAAGGTTTTGTACATGATATTTCAAGTACTGGTTCTACAGTATTTATAGAACCTTTGTCAATTTTTGAACTTAATAATGAACTTAACAATCTAAAAATTGAAGAAAAAATTGAAATTGAAAAAATTCTTAAAAACTTGTCACAAAGTTTTACTCCATATACCCAAAATTTAAAATTAGACCAAGAAACAATTGGTTTACTTGACTTTGTTTTTGCAAAAGCAAAATATTCTAAAACAATATATGGTATTACACCTATTATAAATGAAAATAAACAAATTAATTTAAAAAATGCAAGGCATCCTTTAATAGATATAAAACAGGTTGTTCCAATTAATATAGAAATTGGTTCAAAATACTCTTCTTTAATTATTACAGGTCCAAATACCGGAGGTAAAACTGTAACCTTAAAAACTGTTGGTCTTATTACAGTTATGGCATGTAGTGGGCTTAACATTCCTGCTGATGATGGGTCAGAAATATTTGTTTTTGATAATGTTTTTGCAGATATTGGTGATGACCAAAGTATTAGCAACTCTTTAAGTACCTTTTCTTCACATATGATAAACATTGTAGATATAATAAATACATCTACTTCTAATTCTTTAATTTTGGTAGATGAACTTGGTTCTGGAACAGATCCTTTAGAAGGAGCAAATTTAGCTATTAGTATTTTAGAATATTTTTATAGTAAAAATTGTATAACAATTGCTACAACACATTATCAGGAATTAAAAAAATATGCTTTAGTAAATACTGGCTTTGAAAATGCTTCTGTTGATTTTGATATAAATACATTATCTCCTACATATAAGCTTTTAATTGGTGTTCCAGGTAAGAGTAATGCATTTGAAATTAGCAAAAAATTAGGGTTAAATTCTAAAATAATAAATAAAGCAAAATCACTTTTAAATGAAGAGGATGTAAAATTTGAAGAATTATTAAAAAATATTTATGATGAAAAAATAGAAATTGAAAAACAAAAAAATGAAATATCAAAAGAATTAGAAAAAGTATCAAGCCTTAGAACATCTTTAGCTAAAGAAGATGAAGAGAAAAAACAAAAAGCAGAAAACTTAATAAATAACGCAAAAATTGAAGCTAGAAATATTTTAATAAGTGCTAAAGAAGAAGCAAGCAAAGCCTTAAAGCTTATAAATTCCTCTTCATATAAAGATATAAACAATATAAGAAATGATTTGAACAATAAAATTAAAAATAATTCTATTAATTACAATAATTCTACAATAGATATTATCCCTTTAGATGCTACTAAAATTAAACCTGGTTTAAATGTTTTTGTTTCTAATTTAAACCAAGAACGGTACTGTAGTTTCTAATATTTCAAAATCTAATGAAGTGCAAGTACAAGTAGGTAGTTTAAAGATGAATGTAAATATTAAGTTTTTGTCAAAATCTAAAAATTCAAAACCTACTCAAAAAATAGCTTATAATTTTAATAGTTTTTCTAAGTCTAAAAATATTAATACTGAAATTAATGTTATTGGTGAGACTGTATCAGACGCTGTTTTACTTATTGATAAGTTTTTAGATGATTGTAGCTTAGCAAAACTTTCTACTGTTCGAATTATACATGGTAAGGGAACTGGAAAATTAAAAAATGGAATTCACACTTTTTTAAAAACTAATCCACATGTTAAAAGCTTCCGAATGGGAACTTTTGGTGAAGGTGAAATGGGAGTTACTGTGGTCGAATTAAAATAAATAAGAGCGAAAATTTTCGCTCTTATTTTAGGTTTTCTTTAAGAGATTTAACGAATTCCAGCATTTTTAAATTTTTTTTAAATTGTAATGTTATACCAACCACATAGTTTTCTCCTAATTCAAGCTCTGGATAATCCTCTATTTCTTGAACATAACCATCTAACTTCTCAGCTATTTCCATTACTTTAAAAATCATCCTAATACATTCTGTGTGAATATCAGGTTCTTCTGATGCAGTTGATACCATCACTTTCATTAATGGTATATAATCATTTGTCCGTTTTGTTCTTAATCGAATCAACCCATTCATGTTAATCCCTCCAAAAAATTAGATATATATATTATAGCATGGTTTACAATAATAATCAAATATATTTTTCAACTAAAATAACCGTTCTTCCACTTCTAGTTGTTCCTGTAAATTCTTTTATTATAAATCTTCCTTTTCCCCTTATTGTAATAATGTCATTTTGTTTTATTTGCTTAGATGCTTTTATTTCATTTTTTCCATTAACAAATACTCTTTGTGCTTCCATTATTTGCACAGCCTTACTTCTTGAAGTTTTAGCTAAGTCTGATACAATATTGTCTAGTCTTAATGATGGAACAATTATTTTTACTTCTTCTATTTTTATTTCTTGTTTTCTTATTTTACTTATCTCATCTACAATAATTTTGCTATTTTGAAATCTTGTAAGTGATCCCAACTCTGTTTTTAGTGTATTTGCAAAATCAACAAAAGTTATAATATCTGCCCCATTATTAAACACCAAAATATCTCCTACTTTTTCCCTTTTTAGTCCAAGTTTTACTATTCCACCTAAATAATTTCTATGCGCATATTTTCCATTCATTTCTTCTGGTAATTCAATTCTTACTATACTTAAAATTTTATTATAATTTTTTTCTAACATTTCCATATTATATTTTTCCGGATAAATTATTAATGCTTTTCTTTCTGCATTATCAAAACCACCATAAAATATATAATTTTTATAATTATTCTTTTTTAAGAAACTTTCTACACATGAAATTTGATACATATCCAAAAAATCTGTATATTCAATTTTTTGCCTTGTTTGTGAAAATTTTATTTTATCTAATACTTGTGCTATTAAAATTTTATCTTCTTGTCTTTTATACTCACTTAAAATTTCTTGTTTTTCCATAGTATTCCTTTCTTATATATTTTTTAATATATCATTTTTTATTGTTATAGAATCTAATCCATATATTTTTTCTAGCTCTTCTACTTTTCCATGTTTTATAAATTCGTCAGGATATGCATATTGTTTAAATTTTACACCTTCAATTTTTTCATCTATAATTAACTCTTTTACTGTAGTTCCTAATCCATTTATTTTTGTTCCATCTTCAATAGTAACTATATTTTTAGTTTTTAATATTGATTCTTTAACTGTTTTTACATCAAATGGTTTCAAAAACCTAGCATTTATAACATCTGCTTCTATATTACATTTCTTTAATTCATGTGCAATTTCTACTGCCCTTTCTACCATTTTTCCAATTGCAACAATTGTTAAGTCTGCTCCTTTTTCCAGTATTTGTGCTTTTCCAAATTTAATTTTTTCATGGCTATTTATTTTTGTTTTTCCTTCTCCACCTCTTGGATATCTTATTATTACTGGCTTATTTAGGGTTACCGCAAATTCTAACATATCTTCCAATTCTTTAAAATCCATTGGTGCCATAATCGTTAAATTTGGAACTAATCTAAAAAATGCTAAATCTAATGTTCCTTGATGTGTTTCTCCATCTTGCCCTACTAGTCCTGCTCTATCAACACACATAATTACTGGTAAATTTTGAATTGCCACATCATGTATTACTTGATCATATGCCCTTTGATAAAATGATGAATAAATTGGAACAACTGGTATTATACCTTCTTTTGCCATTCCTGCTGCAAGTGTTATTGCATGTTGTTCTGCAATTCCTATATCAAAAAATCTATTTGGAAACTCTTCTTTAAATTTTGTAAGTCCTGTACCATCCTTCATTGACGCTGTTATTGCAACTATTTTTTCATTTTTCTTTGCAAGTTTTACTAATTTTTCTCCAAAAACTTTTGAATAATCAGCACTTTTCTTAACCTTACTTTTTCCTGTATTTATATCAAATGGCGCTGTTGCATGAAATTTGTCTGGATTTTCTTCTGCTATTTTATACCCTTTTCCTTTTTTGGTTAAAACATGTATTAATACAGGACCTTCTACTTTTTTACTTAATGTAAGTATATTTTCTAGCTGTTCTATATTATGCCCATCTACCGGTCCCAAATATGTAAAACCTATATCTTCAAAAAACATTTTTGGTATAATTAATTGTTTTATACTCCTTTTTACTTTTTGAATTACTTTTACTGTCGTTTTTCCGACAATTGGAATATTATTCACAAATTTTTTTATATAATTATTTGATTTTGTATATGTTTTTTTAGTTCTAAGTTTACTTAAAAATCTATTTATTCCTCCAACATTTGGAGATATACTCATTTCATTATCATTTAATATTACTTTTATTCTTGTTTTACTAGCCCCTGCATCATTTAATGCTTCTAAAGCCATTCCTCCTGTTAGAGCTCCGATCTCCAATAACTGCAATTACTGAATTATCATTGCCTTTTATATCTCTTGCCCTTGCCATTCCAAGTGCTGCAGATATTGATGTACTACTATGTCCTGTATTAAAGCAATCTGTTTCAGACTCATTTGTTTTTGGAAAACCTGCTATTCCCCCTAATGTTCTTATTTTTTTTAATTCTTCTTTTCTTCCATTAATTATTTTATGTACATAGGTTTGATGTCCAACATCCCAAACAACCTTATCTGTTGGTATGTCAAATACTACATTTAATGCAATAGTTAGTTCTACAACCCCCAAGTTTGATGCCAAATGTCCGCCATTTTTTGATACAATATCTAATATATATTTTCTTATTTCTTGTGCTAATATTTCTTTTTCTTTTAAATTTAATTTTTTTACATCCTGTGATGAATTTATTTTTTCTAACATTTTATTTTCACCTAATTATTTTGTTTTTCTTTTACAACTATGTAACAATTTTATCACATTTATGTTACATTTTCCACTACTTTGTTGTATTTTTATAATTATTTTGTTATAATTATTTAGTAAAATAATAATTTATTTAATAAGGAGATAAAAAAATGAAGAAAAAAATTTTAAGTATCTTATTTTTAGTATTAATTTTAATAGCTAATTTTTCATTTGCATCATATAGTACTGTAAAAATGGAAGTAGTTGAAGAACCTATTTGTGAAATAAAATTTGGACAAAATTCAAAATTTCAAAAACAACTTATTTCTAAGGATTTAAATAACAAAGAAGTTACAATTGAGTTAAAAGTAACTAATGAAGATGAGGTTGCAAAACCTACAGGAGAATTAGTTTTATTGCTTGATAATTCACATAGTACAGATAGCATGACTAATCAAGGCGCAACAAGAAGAAGTCAAATTCAAAATTCAGCAAAAACATTAATTACAAATTTATTGAAAGATAACTCAGCATTAAAAATAAGTGTTGTGACATTTGCTTCTTTAAATACTTCTAATTATAGTGAAGAAGGAACAATTAAAGATGCTAATGTACTTTGTTCTCTTACAAATGATGCTACTAAAATAACTAATAGTTTAACTAATATTCCTCAAAATGGACCTAGAACAAATCTTGAAGCAGGATTAGAATTAGCTTATAAACAATTTTCAAATGAAAAAAATAATAAATATATAATCGTTTTAACAGATGGTATTCCAAACCTTTCACTTTTTGAATCTACAGCAACAACAGAAAATAAACAATTATATTCAGATTATTCAATTAATAGAACAAAAAACAAATTAAAGGAAATAACAAAAAATGATGTTACTTTAATTACTATGCTTACAGGAATTGACACACCAGATACAATAGTAAGTGGAACAACAAAAACATATTCTGATATAATTAAAGAAGTTTTTGGAACTGCCCAAACTCCAACCTCTGGAATGTTTTATTACATATCTGATGACGATATAGAAAAAACAATAACAACAGATATTTATAACAGTTTAATGCCAACAAACAATACTTTTAAAGATATTGTAATTGAAGATTATTTTCCAGACGAAATCGTTAAAAACTTTGATTTTGCATATGTAAAAAATGCAAATATTGGAAATATCTCTACCAAAATAGATGAAAAGACTAATAAAATAACATGGACAATACCTGAACTAGAATATGGAAAAACTGCTGTTGTACAATATAAATTAAAATTAAAACAAGACTTTGATAGTTCTATAGTTGATAAAATTTTAAACACAAACCAAAAAATTGATATGAAATATAAAGATTTTAATGATAAAGAGCAAAACGAAACTTCTAATATTACACCAAAATTAAGACTTACAGAACCAAAAGAAGCTCCACAAGATTTACCAAAAGCAGGTAATACATCTTTTGCCTTATTTATTACAATTATATCAGGTGCTTCAATATTTTTCTTAATTAAATTTGTACATATTTCTAAAAAAATGAAATAAATAAAATTTTAATAAATTAAAAGTCCCTTAAATTTCTTAAGGGGCTTTATTTTGTTTAATTAAATAATTCATTTTCTATATTTAATAATCTATTATATTTAGCAACTCTATCTGTTCTACATGGTGCTCCTGTTTTTATTTGTCCGGCATTTACTGCAACTGCTATGTCTGCTATTGTTGTATCTTCTGTTTCACCTGATCTATGTGAAATTATTGTTTTATAGCCGTTTTTTTGTGCCATTAAAATGGTATCTAATGTTTCAGTTAATGTTCCTATTTGATTTAGTTTTATTAATATGCAATTTGCAATATTATTATTTATTCCCCTTTGCAATCTTTTTGGATTTGTAACAAATAAATCATCACCTACAAGCTGAACTTTATTTCCGATCTTTTGGGTTAAAATTTTCCAACTTTCCCAATCTTCTTCTGCCAAACCGTCTTCTACAGATACTATTGGATATTTTTCACATAAATTTTCTATATATTCTATCATTTCTTCTTTACTTTTTAAAATATTAGTTTTCCAAAAATAATAGCCATCTTTTCCCTCTTTTTTAGCCGCTTCATACATTTCAGTGCTTGCAATATCTAATGCTAAAACAATATCTTTTTTTGGAACATAACCTGCTTTTTTTATTGCTTCTATTATTAAATCTAGCGCTTCTTCCTCACTTTGTAGTGTTGGTGCAAAGCCTCCTTCATCTCCAACAGCTACCATGTATCCTTTTTCTTTTAGCACCTTTTTTAGAGTTTGGTATACTTCTGCTCCCCTTTTTAATCGTTCACTAAATGTTATATCTCCTATTGGCATTATCATAAATTCTTGTATATTTATATTATTATCTGAGTGTTTTCCTCCATTTAATATATTCATCATAGGAACAGGTAATACATTTGCATTTATTCCTCCAATGTAGTTATATAATTCCATTCCTAAAGAATTTGCTGCCGCTTTACAACATGCAAGTGATACACCAAGTATTGCATTTGCTCCAAGATTTGATTTATTTGGTGTATCATCTAATTTTAAAAGTTCTTCGTCAATTTTTCTTTGATCATAAACATTCATATCTATTAATTTTTTTGAGATTTTTTTGTTGACATTTTCTACTGCCTTTTGTACACCTTTTCCAAAAAATCTATCTTTTTCACCATCTCTTAATTCTACAGCTTCAAAGCTCCCTGTAGATGCTCCAGATGGTACAATTGCCATGCCTGAAAAGCCCCCATCAACTACAACTTCTACTTGTACTGTTGGATTTCCTCTGGAATCTAATACCTCTAAAGCATTTACATCTTTTATTGCTAAAAAATCTTTCATACTATTCCCTCCTTATTATTTATTATAGTATGTTCCATTTTTTAACAATTTATTCTTTATGATACTTTTTTATTTCTTAACTGGGTTGCATATTTTATTGTCACATCATTTACTTTTCCTGATGAAATTCTTGCTATTTCCTCTATAACTTCTTTTTCTTGCAACAATTTTACATTTGTATTTGTTCTTTCATTTGTTACTTTTTTACTAATAAAATAATTATAATCTGCTGCAGCTGCTATATTTGGCAAATGTGATATACACAATACTTGATGAAATTTTGAAATTAAATTCAATTTTTCTGCAACAGCATTTGCTGCATTACCACTAATTCCTGTGTCTATTTCGTCAAATATCATTACTGGTGTTTTATCTGTATCTGATAATACCTTTTTTATTGCAAGCATTATTCTTGACATTTCTCCTCCAGATGCTATTTTTATTAGTTCTTTTTCGTCTTCTCCTAAATTTGTAGAAATTAAAAATTCTACCTTGTCTTTTCCTTCTTTATTAAAGTTTTCTTGTTTTTCTACTTTTACATTTATTTTTGCATTTTTCATTTCTAAATCTTTTAATTCTAAATTTATTGATTCACTTAATTTTTGTGCCTGCTTAACTCTTATTTTATTTATTTGTTCTGACATTTCTTCCATTTCATTTTGTATTTGTTCCAATTCACTTTTTAATTTGTTATTATAATCTTCTAAATTTTCTATATGTTGTATTTCTTCTTGTATATCTTTTTTATATTCTAATATTTCCTTTATTGTGTTTCCATATTTTCTTTTTAATGAATTTATTAAGTCTAATCTTTCTTCTGTTTTATTTCTTTCTTGTTCATCAAAATATATATCTTCCTTATAGTTGCTTATATCTCTTGCCAATTCTTGCAATTCATAATAAATTCCTTTTAAATTTGATGATACTTTTTCATAATTTTTATCTATAGTTTCTATTTTTTCTAAGGCTCTTATTGCAATACTTAAGCTATCTATACTACTATTTTGTATTGCTTCATCTGCTTTATTTAAATTATTTGATATTTTTTCTGAATTTAACATTATTTTTCTTTTTTCTTCTAATATTTCTTCTTCATTTTCTGTTAAATTTGCTTCTTCAATTTCGCTTATTTGGTATCTTAATAAATCTAATTTTCTCTCTCTTTCTTTTTCATCTCCATAATTTGCCTTTAGTTCTATATTTATTTCATTAAATCTTTGGTATTTTTCATAATATTTGCTTTTTATCTCTATTATTTTATCTCCTATAAATGAATCCAAATACATTAGATGTGTCTTACTTTCTAATAATGTTTGATTATCATTTTGTCCATGTATTTCTATATATCTTTTCATAAAATCTTTAAGTTCATTTACTGTAACCATTCTTCCATTTATTTTGCACATATTTCTTCCATTTGCCCATATCTGTCTTGATACTATTATATTTCCATCTATTGCTTCTTTGCTATTTGGTTCATACATACATATTTCGATATATGATGTATTTTCTCCTTTTCTTATCATTTCTTTGGAGAATCTACCTCCTGATATTATTCCTATAGAATCTATTATTAATGTTTTTCCTGCTCCTGTTTCACCTGTTAATACATTTAACCCTTGATTTAAATCTATACTTAAATCATCAATTATTCCTATATTTTTTATGTGTAAAGTTGTTATCATATTTTACCTCCAAAAAAATGTTCTGTATGCATTATACAAATAGAACATTTTTTTGTCAATAGTTTTTGCAAACATTTTTTTGTTTTATTTTACAATCTAAATATATATTCCGTGAAGGGCAAGTGAGGACCATTATTCCCAAACTGAATTTGCCACTCTTAAAAAATTTTTACTTGTAATTTGTTCAATATTTTCTTTACTATAACCTTCTTTTTCTAATTCAATAATAATTTTATTAATATCCTTTACACTTCTTATATCTTCTAGTTTATTTTCTTCTTCTACGCCATCAAAATCACTTCCAAAACCCACATAATCAATTCCAACTAATTCTACAATATGGTTTATATGTTTTATTATATCTTTTACAGTTGCCTTAGAATTTGTTGTTAAAAATGGTTTACAAAAGCATATTCCTATAATTCCCTGCCTTTTAGCAATTTGTTTTATTTTATTGTCACTTAAATTTCTTTTATGATTACAAACTGTATATGCACATGAATGGCTTGCAATTATTGGACCTTTTGTATTTTCTAGTGTATCATAAAAACTTTTTTTAGACATATGTGACACATCTATTAATATATGTTTTTTTTCTAATTTTTTTATATATTGTTTTCCTAAATTTGTTAATCCTTTGTCATTTGTTGTATGTGCTCCACAGGCTAATTCATTGTCATCATTCCATACTGTTCCCATCATTCTAATTTCCTTTTTATATAAAATATCGATATTATCTAAATTCCCTGATATTGCACTTCCATTTTCTATTGTTAAAAATACTCCTGTTTTTGTTTTCAATTCTTTACTCTTTAAATCTTTTTTGCTTTTTATTATAAATATTTTATCTTTTTCTTCTTCATATATGTTATAAAAATTATCTATTATACTAATTGCCCTATTAAATCCTCCATTTTGTTTATTGTATTTTGGGTTTACAAATGTTCCGTAAAGCTTGTATGTATGGTAAATTTTGCATTGTTTCTTCTAAATTTACCGAAAGTTTTTTACTTGTTAATTTTAGCTTTTCATCTTTTGCTCTTTGAATTGTATCTGAATGCAAATCAATTATCATTATTTTCCTCCTTACATAAAAAAGAACATATAAATTATATGTTCTTTACATTATATTCACTATTTTAAAAATTTATTTTTTTATCTATTATATATTCTGGTCTTCTTTTGGTTTCATCATATATTCTTGCTATATATTCTGAAATTATCCATATTGACAATAATTGTACTCCACTAAATAGTGTTATTGCAACCATTATTGAAGTCCACCCGTGGAGTTAACTGATTTAAGTTACACGCATATGATATTAATGAATATATTAATATTATAATAGATATTATAATTGTTATAATTCCTAATCCCCCCACTATTTTTAATGGCTTCGTTGAAAAACTTACAATACCATCTGATGCTAATTTTAACATCTTTTTTAATGGATATTTTGTTTTTCCAGCTTTTCTTTCTTGTCTTTCATATTCATATGCATATTGCTTATAGCCTACCCAACTAAATAAACCTCTTAAAAATTTATTATGTTCTGGCAAATTATTTATTGTATCTACTACTTTTCTATCTACAAGCCTAAAGTCTCCTGTATCTTTTGGAATATCTACATCTGACAATGCATTTAGTGTATTGTAAAACATTTTTGCTGTCATTAACTTAAATAATGACTCTCCTTTTCTTGTCTTTCTTTTTCCATATATTACTTCATTTCCATCTTCCCACAATTTTAACATATCTGGTATTAATTCCGGCGGATCTTGCAAATCTGCATCCATTATGACAATTGCATCTCCTGTTACATATTTTATTCCAGCTGTTACTGCTGCTTGATGACCAAAGTTTCTAGAAAAAGATAGTATTTTTACATTTTTATCTTCTTTTGCAATTTCTTCTAATATTAATTGTGTGTTATCTTTACTTCCGTCATTTATAAATATTATTTCATATTCATAATTATTTAACTGTTTTATTACCTCATTTATTCTTTTATAACACATATTAGCTATTTCATGTTCATTATACATTGGTATTACTATAGATATCTTTTTCATTGTACCTCCTAAAAGCTTTCTATTTTTCACTTTTTTTCTTAAAGATTACTAATTTACTAAGTACATAATTTAATATAACTACCATTATCTGTGTAACAATTTTGGCAATTATGTCATTTATATTAAGAACTTTTACCATTAAGGCAAATGTTCCAACATCACATAGAATTCCTGATAGTACTCTACACGCAAAAAATGACATCATTTCTTTTATAAATTCTTTTACTGTTTTTGTTTTACTTTCAAATACAAATATTTTGTTTGTTATATATGCAAATAAAACTGCACAAAACCACGAAAGTCCACTACTTACAACCTCATCTATATGAAATAATTTTGCAAATATAAAATATGAAGCAAAATTTACAACTGTTGATAAGACACCAAAAATCAAATAATTTATAATTTCTTTATATTCCAAATATAATCCTTTTATCGTATTAATATTTAAGTGTTTTATATCTAATTCATTTAACTTAATCTTCTTAGAATTATTTTTTCCCAATATTAACCTCATTTCTATAAATTATTCTATTTTTATTTCTATTGCCTCAATTCTTTTAGATTTTCCTGTAGTTCCTGCTATCTCTCCATTTTTCTTCCAATTTGTCCATCCTATATCTTGTACATGTACTCTATATTTTATATTTTTTTTCAAACTGCTATTTAATTTTATTTGAATTGCCTCGATTCTTTTTGATTTTCCTGTAGTTCCTGCTGTTTTTCCATCTGATATCCAATTCATCCACCCTATATCTTGCACATGTACTTTATACTGAATTGCATCTTTTATTGAAGAATCCACTCCATCTAATTTAATTTGAATTGCTTCAAGCCTTTTAGCTTTTCCTGTGGTTCCTGCTGTTTTTCCATTTGATACCCAATTTTCCCATCCTTTATCTTGAATATGAGTTTTGTATGATATATTTATACCTTGTTGTTCTTGTTTATTATTTGGTTTTTCTTCAGAACCAGTAGAAGTTTTACTTTCTAATTTAATTTGAATTGCTTCTATTCTTTTTGATTTTCCTGTAGTTCCTGCAATTTGTCCATTTTGCGTCCAATTCGTCCACCCTATATCTTGTACATGTACTCTATATTGTACATTATACTTTTCTGAATCTTTTAACTTTATTTGTATTGCTTCAACTCTTTTAGATTTTCCAACTGTTCCTGCAAGTTGTCCATCTTGTACCCAATCCATCCAGCCTATATCTTGCACATGTACTCTATATTGTAGTTTTTCAGACTTCAATTCATCTGCAAGAGAAATTTTTACTGTTTCTAGTCTTAAATTACCGCCTGTTGTTCCTATTGTTTCTCCATCTTCTCCCCAACCAGTCCATCCAATATTTTGTAACTGAGCTAAATAAGATATCATTGCTTTAGAATCTTTAGTTCCACCTAAAAACTTTTTTGTATAATCAATTGTTCTAAATAGTTCTTTATTTTCAATAATGGACTTTGCATCTGCCTCAGCCATTTTATTAATTTTAGAATCACTAGTCAAAAAATTCTGTCTATCTAATATATTATTTATATAACAATGTTCTATTAATATTGCTGGAATCCCATTATAAACAGGATTACGAATCATTCCCATCCAGTCAGCTCTTGATCCATCTGAATATATTCTACTACTTTCTTCACTGTATTTAATTATAGGTGTAGATAGTCGTGATGGAACTCCTACATTCCTTAAATTAGCTAATACACTATATGCAAGATTAGTACAATATTTATTATATCTATCTTCTCCTTTATATGCTGTAACATATACTTCTGAACCTCTTACAATATTAGTATTATTAGAATTGATGTGAAAACTTACATATAAATTGGCATTATTATTCTTTGCTCTTGTAGCTCTATCTGCTAATGATGGATTTTCATCATTACTTCTTATTATAACACCTCTTATTCCTGGTGTCTTATCTAGTATCTCTTTTACTTTATTAGCAATTTTCCAATTTACATCTTTTTCTTTTATTCCACCAGCTTCAGCTCCTGGATCATTACCTCCATGTCCAGGATCTAAAGCAACTATTATATCACTGTTAGCACTTACCTGTTTTGGCATAAATATCACAAAATTTACTATTATTAATACTATAAAAATCAATACTTTTTTTAGTTTCATTTTTTTCCTCTTTCTTTTAATGACTAAATTATAACTTATTTTAACCATTCTGGATTTTTTAGATACCAGTCTATTGTTTTTATAATTCCATCTTCAAATTTTGTTTCTGGCTTCCATCCTAATTGTTCATTTATTTTACTTGGATCTATAGCATAACGATAATCATGTCCTTTTCTATCTTCTACGTATTCTATTAAATCTTCAGGTTTATTTAAATGCTTTAATATTAATTTAACAATATCAATATTTCTTTTTTCATTATGTCCTCCTATATTATATCTTTCGCCTGAAATTCCTTTATGAAATACTAAATCTATTGCTTTACAATGATCTTCAACATATAACCAATCTCTAATATTTTTTCCAGTTCCATAAACAGGTAACTTTTCATTATTTATTGCAAGTTTTATCATATGAGGTATTAATTTTTCGTTATGTTGATATGGTCCATAATTGTTTGAACAATTAGTCACATTTATATTCATATTATAAGTCTGTTTATAAGCAAATGCAATTAAATCTGAACTTGCTTTTGATGAAGAATATGGACTACTTGGTTTAATTGGTGATTTTTCTGTAAAATATCCTTCTTCTCCTAATGAACCATATACTTCATCTGTTGATATGTGAACAAATTTATTTGTGCTCCCTTCTCCCCATACTTGTTTTGCAGTTTCTAATAATGTATGTGTTCCTATTACATTTGTCTGTGTAAATATAAATGGATTTTTTATACTGTTATCAACATGTGATTCTGCTGCAAAATGTATAACTCCATTTATGTTATATTTTTCAAATATTTCCTTCATTTTTTCAAAATCACATATATCTGCTTTTACAAATGTTATTTTATCTTTTACTTTATCTAAATTTGCCATATTTCCCGCATATGTTAATTTATCCACTACTATTATGTTATAGTCAGGATGTTTATTTACAAAATATTCTACAAAATTTGCTCCTATAAAACCAGCTGCTCCTGTAACTAAAATATTATTATTCATTTTTTTTCTCCCTTATTATAAATTTTTAAATAGATCTGTTTGTTTCAATTCTTTTAATGATGGCCATTTTGCATCTTTTTCAGATGTTAATAAATCTTCTGGTTTCAAATCTCCCATAGGCCATTTTATTCCTATATCTGGATCATCAAATTTTAATCCGCCTTCTGCTTCATGATTATAAATATCATCACATTTATAAGCGAATTCCGCTTCATCTGATAATACTAAAAATCCATGTGCAAAACCTTTTGGAATCATAAACATTTTTTTATTTTCCTCTGTTAATACAATTCCTTCCCATTTTCCATATGTTTTACTTCCTGGTCTTAAGTCAACAGCTACATCAAATACTTCTCCTTTTATACATCTAACTAATTTTGCTTGTGTATTTTCTTTTTGGAAGTGTAACCCCCTTAACACTCCCTTTTTTGATTTTGATTGATTGTCTTGTACAAAATCATAATTTAATCCTAATTCATCAAAATCTATTTTACTATATGTCTCCATAAAGTATCCTCTACTATCTCCAAATACAGTAGGTTCTATAACATATACACCTTCTATAGATGTACTATTTTTTTTAAATTTTCCCATATTGCTTCTTCCTTCCTAAATATTGGTTATTAACATTTTATATTAATTTATAAATGCTTTTTTACTTTTAAAAGATTTCTTCTTCAGCTAAACTCTTTAAGTATTTTCCATAATTTGTTTTTAAAAATGGTTTTATAATTTCTAATAATTTTTCTTTATTTATCCAATTTTTTCTAAAAGCAATTTCTTCAGGGCAAGATACTTGCATCCCTTGTCTGTTTTCTATTGTTCTAATAAAGTTTGCAGCCTCTATTAAATCTGCATGTGTTCCAGTATCAAGCCATGCAAGACCTCTTCCTAATTTTTCAACCTTTAGTCTTTTTTGTCTTAAATATTCATCATTAATTGATGTTATTTCTAGTTCTCCTCTTTCTGATGGCTTAATTTTTTTTGCAATTTTTACAACATCATTTGGATAAAAATATAACCCAGGTACACATAAGTTAGATTTTGGTTTTTCAGGTTTTTCTTCTATTGATACCGCATTACTATTTTCGTCCACCTCTACAACCCCATATGCTCTTGGATCTTTTACTGGATAACCAAATATTGTTGCATATTCATGATTATTAGATACCTCTTCTAATTTTCCAGTTAAACCTTGTCCATAAAATATATTATCTCCTAGGACCATAGCAACATCACTATCACCTATAAATTCTTCTCCTATTATAAATGCATCTGCTAGCCCTCTTGGTTTTTCTTGTATGGCATATGTAAATTTCATTCCCCATTTTGAACCATCTCCTAATAATTCTTTAAAAGCATTTACATCTCTTGGTGTAGATATAATTAATACATCTCTAATATTTGATAACATTAACATTGATAATGGATAATATATCATTGGCTTGTCATATACTGGCATAAGTTGTTTTGAAATAGAAAGTGTTAATGGATATAGTCTGGTTCCACTTCCTCCTGCTAAAATAATTCCTTTTCTATTATTCATTTTTATTCATTCCTTTCATTAAAATCTGTATAAATAAATTTTATCTTCATCTACTCTTCTATCTTTTTTTCCTCTTCTAAATATCTTTTTAAACCATCTTTCCATTCTGGCACTTTAATTCCATATGACTCAAGTTTTGCTTTTGACATTTGTGAATTAAATGGTCTTTTTGCTTGAACAACATTCATCATTTTTATATATTCATCAGTAGTTACTGGATTTACTTTACAATTTATTTCTTGCTCTTTTAAAATTTCTTTTGTAAAATCATACCATGTTGTATAGCCATTATTTGTTGCATTATAAACTCCATAAGGAATTTTTTTATCTATTGCTTGGTATATTATTTGTGCTAAATCTTTTGCATATGTTGGACTTCCATGTTGATCTGCCACTACATTTAGTTCATCTTTTGTTAAACCTAATTTTGTCATTGTTTTAACAAAGTTATTTCCACCAATTCCATATAGCCATGCAGTTCTAAAAATATAATATTCATCCAAATTGTTTTCGATTCCTTCTTCTCCATGTAGCTTGGTTTTTCCATACACTGTTACTGGATTTTTAGGGTCATCTTCTTTATAATCTTTTGATACATCTAAATCTCCGCCAAATACATAGTCTGTTGAAATATGAACTAACTTTGCTTTTACCTCCTTTGCAGCTTTTGCAAGATTTGTTGGTCCATCTGCATTAATTTTATTTGCTAACTCATAGCACTCTTCTGCTTTATCAACTGCAGTAAATGCTGCACAATTTATTATATAATCAGGTTTGGTATCTGTTATAAATTTTCTAACTGCCTCCTCATTTGTTATGTCTAATTCTGCAACATCTGTTAAAATTAATTCATTGCCTTTTGCAAATTTTTCTTTTACTTCTTTTGCAAGCATTCCATTTGCACCTGTAATTAAAATTTTCAATTTTATTTCCTCCTTATTTTTTTCTTATATAATACTATAACTGTTAATATTACAATTATTAGTAATGTAACTAAAACATATGGCAATATGTTTGTATTTGGTTTTTTAGTTTGCTTTTCTGATTCATCTATTTCATTTGTTTCATTCATTTCATTTTCTGGTTGACTAATAACATTTTCTTCACTCTTATCTTCTACTATTTCTGTTTTGGTATTATTTTCTTCTTGATTAGTTTGATTTGTTTGAGTAGTATTTTCCTCTTTTTTTTCTTCTTCTTTTTCTTCTTGAACATTTGATATTATTTCTTCTTCGGCAATTGGAGTATCTGATCTTCTAACATAAATAATATATGTGTCATTATCTCCATTTTCAGCAGTAACTTTTACTGTTACCTTATTTGTGCCTATTTGTAAATATGTGTTTCCTAATATTTCTACTTTTGCATTGTTGTTATTTGGAACTACATTTACATTAACCTCTGTAATATTATTTTCAACCTTTGTTCTATATATCTTATTATTTTCCTCATCTTGCTTTAATTCACCTATTATAGGTGTTACAGTCAAACTTTTTACCCCAGTATCATTTGAAACAGCAATAGCATAATAAGTAAAACTACTTATTATGCCTATTGCAAATATTATTATTAAATTAACAACCAAAATATTAGTAATTCTTTTCATATAGTTAATTTCTCCTTTTTTATTCTATTTTTATTTCAATTGCCTCTATTCTCTTTGATTTTCCAACAGTTCCTGCTATTTCTCCATTTTTAACCCAATTTGTCCATCCTATATCTTGTACATGTACTCTATATTTAACATTCTTTCCTAAACTACTATTTAGCTTAATTTGAATTGCTTCTATTCTTTTAGATTTTCCTGTAGTTCCTGCTATTTCTCCATTTTTAACCCAATTCATCCATCCTATATCTTGTACATGTACTTTGTACTGAATTGCATCTTTTATTGAAGAGTCTACTCCATTTAATTTAATTTGAATTGCTTCAAGCCTTTTAGATTTTCCTGTAGTTCCTGCTGTTTTTCCACCATTTAACCAATTTTGCCATCCTACATCTTGTACATGTACTTTATATGATACACTTATATTATTTGTTACTGGTTCTAGCTTAATTTGAATTGCTTCTATTCTTTTTGCTTGGCCAACAGTTCCTGCTGTTTCACCATTTTTAACCCAATTCATCCATCCTATATCTTGTACATGAACTCTATACATTACATTATATTTTGAACTATCTTTCAATTTAATTTGAATTGATTCCATTCTTTTATTACTTTTTTCAGTTCCTAAATTATTACCATCTTGTCTCCAGTTAGTCCAACCAATATCTTGAATATGAGCTCTATATTGAATACTATTATTTGAAATAGAACTTCCTAATTTAATTTTTAATGATTCTATTTTTCTATTTTGTTCAGAAGAACCTGCTTCTTTACCATCACTTACCCAGCCTTTCCATCCAGCATCTTTTAAATAAGTATTATAATTTATTTTAGCTTTAGTATCAATTTCAGCATTTCCTGTATATTGAACACCTTTGTTTGTTAACGATTTAGCCTCTTCAACCTTTATTTCAATTGCAGTAATCATTTTACCTTGTCCTGTGGTTCCTGCTGTTTCACCATTTTTACTCCATCCAGTCCATCCATTTCCTAAGACATATACTCTGTATAATATATTATATTCACTAGAACTTCTAAATTTAATTTGTATAGCTTCTATTCTTTTTGATTCTCCTATTGTTCCAGAATTTTGTCCTTCTTTTTTCCAGCTCATCCATCCATAATCTTGTACATGTGTTCTATATTGTAAATTTTCATTTACCAATGACTCTTTTACAGTAATATTTATTGTTTCAAGTCTTCTATTTCCCCCAATATTTCCTATTGTTTGTGCGTCTTTTCCATAATTGGTCCAACCTATATTTTGAAGTTGTGCTTTATAAGAAACCATAGCATTTGAATCTTTGTTAGATCCGGTATAATCTTTTCCGCTGCTTGGAACATAATACACATCTTTTTTTGTATTAACTGGTGATAAATAACTCATTGCCATATATACTATATTTCCATTATAAGAAATTTTACCATATTGCAATCCATTAATTGTTATAGCATTTGATTGTATTAAAGAAACCAAAGTATCTTTTCTTAATGAACCAATAATATTTTTATTTTGATCTCTATAAAATACAGAATCATAATTTGAACTTACATAATAAATATTTCCAGATGCATTTCCTGGTAATTTTGAATATACAGGCATATTTTTATAAATAGGTATTACAAATGTTAAACTTTTGTCTAATAAGTCATTTTTATCATATGCTTTGTATAAATTAGATGCTTGTGAATTTGGATCTTGAACATTTGTCATATACTGATGGTTATACAGTTCTGATTTTTCTTTTCCTACTACATCAAATTTATATAAATATTTATTAACTTGTCCTTGTTTTGTATATGAACCAGAAATTAATTTTGCGCCTTCTATCAATGCCTTTTGAGGAGTTGTCCATCCTTGATTTTTGGCAAATTCCAATCCTCTTGCCAAATTTCCCTCTCCATCTGTTGCTCCATAATTAAAGAAATTATAAACATTAGGATAAGTACTATCTTTGCCAGATATCATATATGGTAAATCTTTTCCATTACCTAACTCCTGAAATATTTTTACTACTATACTATATGCACTTTCTCCAGTAGCTTGTGATGCATCATAAATCATTTGGGCATAAGATTGTCCATTTGCACTTCCTTCTAAATATGTACCTTTTACAAATGCTTTAATATCAGAAACAGAAACATATGTATTGCTAGATAAATCTAAAAATTGAAATATCGTTGTTTCAGTTAAAAAGTTTCTTGGATCCATATAATATGAAGTAATCTCTTTTGAAGCACAATAATATTTTTTATCTCCCTGTTTATTGCATGAATGATACCAAGAATTTGGATATGAACCATCTTTGTATATCGTATTATGTAAGCAATTCGTTTCGTTTGAAACAAGTTCATTCCAGTCTATATCTGTATAAAATGGCTTAAATTTCCAATTAGTATGTCCTGTTTGATCAACTAACTTGTTTAATAAAGTTTGATAACTTTCTGGAAAAATTTCAATTCCATTTTTATTTGTATAATTTGCATCAAGAATTACCTGATTGTAAGTTGCTGCATTTGATATATTATAATAACTAGAAAAAGTTAATAACATTAGATTTATACATAATATTAATATAATTAATTTTAATTTTTTTATCATAATCCATCACCTATATATATTTTTCTACATTTTTTATTTACAATTCTAGTATATCATTGTTAATGAAGTATATCAATAGAATTTTTTTCTATATTAAAACTTTTATTATAATTTGCTATATATATATACTAATAATTTTCCAAGATTCAATTTATGAAATCTTATAAATATTGTAAGCATTAGTCTTATTGACAATATTTCCCCTTTAGGCTTATTAAACCCAATTAATTTTGATTTTTTATAATCTGGAAATCTTTCTTCTAACCATTTAAATATTTTATCATATTCTTTACTTATAGTTTTATAATCTAGCTTTTTAGTTGAAAATGATAATAGCCATATAATATATCTTATAAAATGTGTCTCAATTATTTTGTAATTTTTTTCTAATAATCCTTCTTTTTTTACCATATCATAGCAATTATTTAGTAATTCATACACTTGCAACTGAGTAATATTTTTTTGTGTAGTATTTGAAACACTAGCAGTATTGAAAAACCAATTATAGCCTGTATAAGGTATTATTTTTATTTTATCGCTTATTAAAACAGCCTTTAAATTAAAGTATATATCTTCTCCTAAATTAACACTTAAAAATTCTATATTATTGTTTATTAAATAACTTTTTTTATATATTTTAGCCCATGGAGCCATAATCATAAATTTAGACCATTCTTCATCTTGAAGCTCTAATTCTTTTATTATTTTTCCATATTCATTCGGTCTTCTATATCCTCCCATAACAATATCATATTCATTTTCTTTTAACACATTTACAAAAGTTTCTATATAATCTTTATCTATATAATCATCATTATCTATAAATGTAATATAATTTCCATTTGCAATTTTTATTCCATAATTTCTTGTTTTTGCAACACCCTTATTTTCTTGCTCAATATGTCTTATGATATTAGGATATTTTTTTTCATATTCATCTAAAATTTCTTTTGATTTATCTTTTGATCCATCATTTATTATAATAATTTCTATATTTTTATATGTTTGTTCTATTACACTATCTAAGCATCTTGCTATATACTTTTCAGAATTATATACTGGTATTATCACTGAGACTTTTGGTTGTTCCATTAGACATCTCTCCTTTTAATTTAATTTTATTAAATATGATTTTAGTAATTATAAAATATAAAGCATAATATAAAAACATTATAATAAAATATGCTATAACTGAACCGTCAATTTTTAACATTTTTGTTAATATATCAGATATAATTAATGCAATAATAGATATTAATCCATATATTACAAATTGTATAAATGTTTTTCTAATAGTTGTAAGTAATGTAGAATAAATTATTCCTATATTATATAATGTAGATGAAATAATTATAAATACTAAATGAATTCTATATGCACTTATATCAATTCCATAAATCAAATTTAATACTGGTATTCCAATTAAATAAGCAAGAATTGAAGCAACAATACCAAAATAAACAATATATTTTACAATCTTAAAAATCAATTTATTTAATTGATTTATTTTATTTTCTTTATATAATTCTACAATAGTTGTTAAATATGGATGTAATAAAAACTGCCCAACTAGTCCCATAATTGTAGCTGGCATAACTATTATTCCAAATATAGTTTGTAAATCATTTGCAAGATAATTATCTATTGCATATTTAGGAGCATTAATTAAATAAAGCCCTAAAAATGAAATAATAAATATAAAAAATCCATTTTTAAATATTAAAAAGCTTTTTTTAATTGATATATTTTCTTTTTTATCTAATAAATTTTTTATATGTCTAAAATCATAAAATATTATCATTAAAATCCATACAAGTATAATCATACTTATTGATATAATAACATTTTGGGTATATATATCAACTACAACAAATAATACTACACTTAATATTGCTTTATAAAAATATGACTTTCCAACAATATTTAACTGATTGTTTTTTTGTAATATTCCATATAATACATCACTAAAAGCTTCTAAGCATTTACTAAATGCCAAAAATATAAAAATTATAGATTTATAATTGTCATAATGTTTAAATAGAACAAATATTAATGTGCATCCGATCATTAATACACATGATAATATTCTATTTAAAATAAATTCTTTGTTATTTATGTTTTTATTTGTTTCTGTTACCTGAAAAACTCTACCCGCATATACACCTATAACATATAAAATACATGCTGTTGAATATGCAATAGTAAAAATTCCTGCATCGTTTACACCATTAATCCTTGTAACTGCTACTAAAAAAAATAATGAATTAAAAGCGTTAAACCCGGTTCCAACTATATTCCATATAAAATTACTTTTAAAATTTTTTTCTTTTTCCAAATTTTTCACCATAACTTCTTTCGTTTTTTAATAAGTCTTTTAACTATTTGTTTTTATCGCATTTTTATAAAAATGCATTATTATTTTGGCAATTGGTTTTGGCCATAATTTTTTTAGCATTTCTAAATCTTCCTCTAATCTAATATTGTTCTCTATTAAATTAGAGGTTTCTGATTCTTCATGTATTCTATGTTTCATTATTGGTTTATTTATATATAAAAATCTGTGATCAGATTTTGAAAACTCATACCATGTATCCCAGTCTAAATCACATTTCATGTCAACCTTGTATGGTTTTTTACCAGTTATTCTTGTATTAACAGTTACACAAGGACAACAAATTGATGAGCCAAATCTTAATGAAAATTTTTTTGCCCACTTCTTTTTGCCATGTTTTATTAATGGCTTTTGTAATATCTTTTTTATCTTCAAATTCTTGGTTAATGGAATTGTTTTATTATTTTTTATTTCTTCATAATCTCCAAAAGCAATAATGAAATCTTCGCCATTATTTATATATTTTACAATTTCTTCTAAATAATTTTCATTATATATATCATCCTGATGTGCCACAGTAACATAATCAGTCTTAGTTTTACTTACGCCAAAATTCCAATCTTGTCCAATGCCACTTTCTCCTTGATTTATAAATAATTCTATATTATATTTTTTAGCTAAATTTTTTATATAATCATTTGGTGTTGATGTGCACATTATAATATTGCTTTTTACTTTTTGGTTTAGTAATGAATTTATACATTCTTCAAGATATTTTGACTCTTTGTATGCACATATAACAAATGTATGGTTTTTAAATTCATCCATCTTTTTTCCTCTATTCTTCTTTATTTTTTTTATTATTCTCTTCTTGATTTTTAATTTTTTCCTTTAATATTCCCATTTCTTGAGTTAATTTTACAATCATTTTATTTTGCTTTGTAATAACAATACTAATGTGAATAATATATGTTCCTAAAATTATTATTGCAAATAATAGCATTAGGGTTGGTGGATAAAATACGTTAAATTTATTTGCAACCACAGTAATTAATTGTGGAAATAAAGAAACAATCAAAATCACAATACCTGCGAATAGCCATAAAATTGAATATTTTTCTTCCAATTTATTTTTTCTTACTAAATGCATAATAAATATTATAAATATTATTGAAAATATTATTGCAAAATAATATATCATTTTTTCCTCCTTCTAATCTTTAATTCCCATTAAGAAAATATAAAGAATTACTTTAAACATATAACTTATGCTTTTTAATGGTGATATTGAAGATACTCCTGTTTCTCTCTTTTTCATTTTTACTGGTATTTCATTTACCTTATATCCTTTTTTTATCATATACATATTAGTACATGGTTCTGGATAATCATATGGGTAATTTTCTACAAACTCTTCTATAACATTTTTATTAGCAGCCCTGTAACCTGATGTTGTATCATAAATTTTTACATGTGTCATCAATTTTATTATTGAAGAAATTATATTAATACCAAACATTCTAAAAAAAGTTTGCTTATAATCGGTTTTCTTTACGAACCTAGATCCTATAACTAAATCATTTCCTTTTAAAATTTCATTAATTAAATTTTGTATATATTTAGGATCATGCTGTCCATCCCCATCTAGTTGAATTGCAATATCATAATTATATTTCTTTGCATATAAATATCCTGTTTGAACAGCCCCACCTATTCCTAAATTATTAGGTGAATCTATAACTATTGCATTAGTTTTTTGAGCTTCTTTATATGTATTGTCATTTGAACCATCATTTACAACCAATACATCACAATTTTTTATATCTTGATCATATACACTATTTATTACTTTTTTTATAGATTCTTCCTCATTATAAGCTGGAATAATTATTAATGTCTTTGGATTTTCTTTATTTAATTCGATATCATTTTTTTTCTTTTCAGATTTTTTATTTTTTATTATACAATTAGCTAGCATTAAAACTGATATATATTCTGTCATAAAGCATGGATAAAAATATCTTTGATCTTGTGATGATATTAAGAATACATATGTTCCAATATTTAATAACATTGGTAATAATATTAATAAATACATTTTCTTTTTTTCTTTTAAACATACTATTATAATGCTTATTACTGCTACTAATATTGCAACAGCTGGTCTATATATTACTGTGTAAATTTTTCTATGTTCTAAAGTTTTTATTGCATAATTAGACAATTTTTCATTCCATTGTTTTAATATTGGTTTATTATCATACCTACCATTTGAAATTTCTGAAACAGAACCATTATTTATTATAATACTGTGCATTACAGATTTTTCTGGTTCTTTTATTTTCCACCATATTGAATTAATATTCAAAAAATGATTAATAATTATTTCTGGTTTTTTAGAAGCGTACTTATTAAATAATTCATTAAACCTACTTTTATTTTCTGAACTTTTTAATATGTCTCTATTATAATCATTGCTAAATAAAATTGGAGTTCCATCATATGCCGAATATTTTTCTTTCCATTTATTTGTATCAATAATTTTGTTAAGAAATTCTATATCTTCTTTTTCAAATTCTATATCTGAATTTAATAATGCTCCCATACAATAAATTTTAGTTGAATCTAAAGCACCACCTACTTGTGCTTCGTTTGTTGTAGAGTTTAAAGTCCATTGTGGTATAGACATAATAATGAAAGTCATTATAAATGGAATAATTAATTTAATAGCCGATTTTATTTGCTTTGTATTAACAATATTTAGTATTAAGATTAATCCAAACATAATAAGTCCTATTGGAAATCCATTATGTCTTAATCTCATAATTGACACACATGATATAGCCAAAATAATAGTTTGACCTATTGTATAATTAAAATTATTCTTTATTCCAATATAAATTATTGCTAGAAGCAATAAAAACGAATAAGAATATAGTATATCTTTCCATAATGTTATTGAATATAGAAAATTCAAAGGTAATACTGCAATTATAAATGTAAAAATAATTTGAAATATCTTATTTGATATTGAATTATTATATTTTCTTATACATTTGCAACAATACGTCCATATAAATGCAAAAACTATAATTTGAAATAATGCTGGTCCCCAATCTCCAACTAATTTAGCTAAGTTTCCAATTATGAAAGAATGTAAAATTGGATGTGCATTTTTATATTCATTATTTTCAGCCTGACTTATTTGGTCTACCACATCTGAAGTTACAAGACCTGGAAAAAAAGATAATAAGCTAATTCCAAATATAACAAATATAATTAAAAATATAAAAATATCAGAAATTTCTATTTTTCTTTTTTTCTCTTTGGTAAACTCTTTATGCTTTTTTATTTTTATAATCTTCATCTAAATTTCCCTTTCATATAAAGAATTATTGTTTAATTATATATTCAAAAAATTATTAATACTTTCTTGTGCTTTTTTTGAATATTCAACTTTCCATTTTTTATATAAATCTAGAATTTTCTCTTTATTTTCTAATGCATAATTAATTTTATTGTATATTTCCATTATATCATCTTCTTTGCTAACAACTAAGTATTTTTCTAATTCCGTTCCTGCAAAATAATGATGATTATCTCCAGTAATACATACTGTTCCAAGTTCAAGGCTTTCTATTGGTATTAATGGAGCACATTCAGTAAATGTTACATATACATTAATGTCATTGCTAGCCATTCTTTTATATAATTCTTCTTTTGGAACCGTTTTATTTACACCTGTTAAATTTATATCATATCTTCTAGAAATAGTAGCTATTTTATTATTTATTGGAATACAATCAAGTTTAGTATTTTTTAAAAGACTTATCGCACTTAGTTGATTATAAGTATTTTTTACCCATCTATCACCTGATGCATACAATCCAACTTTTAAAAATTCATTATTTTTATCTTGTACAATATATTTTTCCTTGTCTTCTATATATATATCATTCATTAAAAAACTTGTATTATAGCCTTTTGCTTTATAGAACTCGTATAAACTTTTTTTAACAAATCCAATTTCATCAACTTTTCCCTTACCATACAAATCTAACATAATATTGTATACATTCCAATCATATTCCTCTGATAATAATGCATTACTACCATGTATTAATAATTTTATTTTTATAGTTGGTTTTATTTCCTTTAAAGCAATTACGATTTTTTCCCAGCCATTTGCAAATGCATTAAATACTACTAATTTTTTTCCAGCATTTATAATCTCTTGTGCTATCATCTTTGCTTCTTTTTTTGTATATTGTTCTCTTACTTCCAATACATTATTACCAAAAGTATATTTAGTAGCATTTTTAACTCCAATCCATTCAGGATGACATATTGCTAGATAATTATCTTTTTGTGTACATAAATTTTCTTTAATTCTAGAAATCCTCTTATTTCTATGAAAATATATAGAATATACTAGTGCTAAAGAATTAAATATACTTTTTATTCTTTTCATAAAACGCCATCTTAAATTGCATATCCAATTTAAAAAATTATTTATTTTATTTCCTATTGTTGGTCCAAATTTTCTGTTAATCCATACTGTTCTTCTTTCTCCCCTACTCGTCCATGTAGCATTAAACAAATGTATCATACATGTATTTTTAGTATAAACTTTTTCAGAATAGTCGTAACTTAATGGATAAAAATATTCTCTTGGATATATATATATATTATTATCAATAATTTTTATACCGTCATCATTGTTAAAGCTGTTATATTTATTTAAAATTTTTGTTATTATTACTGGATTGGCATAATCATATAAAATTTCAGGATTAAAATGGCTTATATTATTATAATACTCCATAATTTCTTTTATATATTTGTTTTTCTTCTCTTTAACTCCTATAAATGCAGTTCCTACATAGCCACTATCTTCAAATCCCATAACAAAATCTTTGTCTATTATATTACTTACATCTTTTATAATTTTCATATCTGTATCAAAATAAATTCCACCTTCATGATATAATGCATATATTCTTACATAATCACTCACGAAAGCCCACTTTTTATTTTCGTATGCTTCTTTTACAAAATTACACGAATTTATATCAAAATTTTTTTCATTCCATTCTTTTATTTTATAATCTGGTAAATATTTTTTCCATGTTTTTATACATTTTTTAACTTTTTTAGGTAGTTTTTTTCCTCCAAACCAGCAATAATGTATTGTCTTTTCCATATTTTCCTCCTAAATACTATAATAATTAATTTTACAATTCCTCTGCAAATCTTTTTTCTAATTTTTTAAATATTAAAAATCCAATTATTGTTAAAGCAATTCCCATTGCAAGTGCAATTAACAACCCTTGAAAATCTGGAGCTGTTTTATTGTAAAATATATTTCTATAACCATCTATTAAGTATGACATTGGATTAATTCTTACAATCCATTGTAATTGTGATGGTACAGCATTTATAGCATAAACAATAGGTGTTGCATAAAATAATAACTGCATTAAAATACCTAAAATATGTAATAAATCCCTAAAATATACCGTTAAACTAGACACAATAAATGCTACTCCTATTGATACTAAATATTGTATTGCAACAATTGGTATATACCATAAAATATAAGGAGATAAGCCTATTCCTCCAAAAATAACAAATCCCAAAATTATAAGAGTTGATATTAAAAAATTTACTCCTTCACTAGTTACTAATGATATTGGTAATATTTCTCTTGGAAAATAAACCTTTTTTATTATATTACCATTATCTATCATTATGGCTGCCCCTCTTAATACAACAGATGAAAAATATTGCCATGGAATTAAACCACAACATAAATAAACAGCATAATTAGGAATATCACTTTTTAATATTATCTGAAACACAAAAGCATATACTATAATTTGCAATAATGGGTTTACAAATGACCATAATATTCCTAAAAAAGAATGTTTATATTTTCCACCAATATCTTTTGTTATATTGGTTTTTAATAATTCTCTATAATTATACAAATCTTTAATTAATTTCATTATAATGTCTCCTTTATATATTCTTCTATTACTCTATCTGGAGTATCATCCATTTTTACAACCCCGTCGCAAAGCCAAACAGCTCT
>FR898651.1:0-10174 GCA_000437215.1 Clostridium sp. CAG:440 | reverse complement strand
GCAAAGCCAAACAGCTCTACTACAAAATTCCTTTACTGTTTGCATACTATGTGTTACAAAAACCATGGTTTTCCCTTGTTCTTTCAATTCCTTCATTTTAGCAATACATTTTTCTTGAAAATGTTGGTCTCCTACTGCTAAAATCTCATCTACTAATAATATTTCTGCATCAACATTAATAGCAACAGCAAAAGCAAGTCTCATATACATTCCAGAAGAATAGGTTCTTACAGGATTATCTATATAACTACCTAATTCTGAAAATTCTATAATTTGGTCTATTCTTTTATCAATTTCTTTTCTTGTAAGTCCAAAAATTGAAGCATTAAAATATATATTTTCTCTACCTGAAAAATCAGGATGAAATCCAGCTCCAAGTTCCAATAATGAAGTTAATTTTCCGTTTGTAATAATTTCTCCTTTATTAGGATATATGATTTTTGTCATTAATTTAAGCAATGTTGATTTTCCGCTTCCATTAACCCCTATTAATGCTACTGCTTCTCCATTTTTTATTGTTAAATTTATGTCTTTTAATACTTCTCTTTTTTCTTTTTTATTTCTATTCCAAAATAACATTTTTTCTTTTAGACTATTGGCTTTATCCATATATATATTAAATGTTTTATATACATGTTTTACAATAATTCTATCTTCATTTTTTTCAGTTTGTTTTTCCATTTTTCATATACCTTTCTTGCTTGTTATTAAATATATATAAAAATATGTCTAATTTTTTATAATCTGCTCATAATATATAACATAAACCCCTTAATGTCAAATATTTCTATAAAATTAGAGGTTATTTTCTTAATTTTAAATATATTCTTATATCAATACATAAAAGAATCTTTTTTACTAATTGTTTAACATTTCTAGCTTTAATATTTTTTATAATTTTTCTTTTCTTTATCTCTTTAATATACTCTTTTTTTTGCTGTTGGTCTTTTAAATTATTAACTGATAATATAATTGAATTTGTATAATATATTTTTATATTTTGTATAGATTTTTTAGAAATATCGTATCCTTGTATAATTTTTAACATATTATCATAATGTTTTAATAAATCCATATTTCTATCATACAAAGTTTTTGGATTTCCTCTAGTTATGCTTTTTGAAGTTTGTACGTAATAATAACCTATTATATCAGTTGATGCAACTTTTTTTGCTTTTAATATTATTAAAGAAGTTAATCCAAAATCTTCATGATACATCCCTTTAGAATACATAAATTTATTATTAATAAAAAAATCTTTTTTGTATATGTAAGCCCATGCAACATCTGTCATTTTGTCTTGCTTGTACAAAATATCAAATGCTTCTTCTCCTGTTTTATCATAAAAAACTGGATTATTATTTTCATCAATTTTATTACAGTTTTCATCTACTCTAATTATTTTAAATTTTACTAAATCATAATCTTCTTTAATATATTTTTCTAAATCTTTATATAAATTTAAATCTATATAATCGTCTGAATCCACAAAAGATATATATTTTCCATTAGCTTTTTTTATGCCAAAATTTCTTGCATCTGATAGTCCACCATTTTCCTTATCATAGTATACAATTTTGTCACTATATTTTTTAGCATATTGTTTTGCAATCTCTCCTGAATTATCTGTAGATCCATCATTTACAAGTATAATTTCTATATTATTTTTTTTCTGATTTATTAAAGATTCTATACATCTTTTTAATTGCTTTTCCACATTGTAAATTGGAACAATTACACTTATATCTGGCATTTTTTTCTCCTTATTATATTATCATTTCTATTTTTTTTGCTATTTCTTGATTATATTTTTCAGCATCGAATTTTTCTTTTATTGTATAACCATTATTTATAAATTCTTTCATTGCTTCATATAAAGATTCTTGATCTTTTTTTATTACATAGCCAAACCTTCCATCTATTTGGTCACTACCTGAAACATTTGTGGTTATTACTGGTTTATTTAATACCATTGCCTCAGTATATACTACTGGTGATCCTTCATATTCTGAAGAAAGCAAAACACAATCTGATATTTTAAAATATGGATATGGATTTTTTCTTTTTCCTAAAAATAAGATATTATTCTCTAATTTCATTTGTTTTACCATATTTTTGTATTTTTTATTATCTTTTCCATCTCCAACAAATAATATTCTAAATTTATATCCCTCATCATTTAATTTTTTTGCAGCATCTATTATTCTACTTAAT
Source organism: Clostridium sp. CAG:440 (assembly GCA_000437215.1). GTDB lineage: Bacteria > Bacillota > Clostridia > TANB77 > CAG-508 > CAG-269. The sequence goes on along the minus strand of FR898651.1, from coordinate 7,960 downwards.
TTTTTTTGTTCTTCATCATGTCTTCCAATATTTAAAAATAAAGTTACATCTTTATCTAAATTTTCTTTAACATTTTCTTTTGACTTCTCTATAATTGTTTTATAGTCTATTATATTGTTTATTGCATAAACATTTTTTTCATTAGGAAATACTTTTAAAAATGACTCTTTCCCTTGTTTTGAAACAAACACAATATTTTTAAATTCTTTATATTTTTTTTCTTCAAAAAATCTTTTTACCTTTTCATAATCATTATTATATTGCTCTAAATAATCCATATGGCACCACAAAGTTGAATTTCTAGATGCAATTCTTGCAACAAAACATGAAGGAAGAGAATATGTAGCATAAGCTGCCGAAAAGTCAAATTTATTTTTATATATTTTTTTAAATTTATATTGTTTAATAAAATTTTTAAATTTTCTTAATATTGTTATCTTATTACTGTCTGGAGTAAATTCTAATAGATTTATTCTATTATCTAATAAATTTAAAAAGATTCCCTCTTTTTTTTCTAAAACAATTGTTATATCATATTTATATTCATTATTTATTTTTTGTTTAGCTAAATAGTTTACTAATGATAACATTGCTGTCTCAATTCCACCTAATCCTAAACTATTTGCCGCAAATAATATTTTTTTCATATTTTCCCTTTCCATTAAAGAATTTTAATTTAAAATTTCATCTTAGTTTTTATTCTTCCAGGCACATACAATAAACAATATAAAATTTTATTTTTTGTAGACATTATTTTATTTAAAGACTTTTTGGCATTAATTAATTTTCCAAATAAAATATAATGTTTAATTACATATAACCTTTTAGATAATTTAACGCCTTTCATATCTTTTTCAAGTATCTCTTGAAAATACTTATAATAGCCATAAGGATTATTTTTAAATTGTTCTATAATATTTTTACTATAGCCGTCTTTTTGATATTCACAAATCATAATTGGCTTATTTATGCATATCATTTTATATTTTACATCCATTTTATGATACATTCTTGCTTCTGTAACAAATTTTTCATTATGTTCTAATTCATGTTTATATTTTTTTCTCACATCTGCAAAAAATACCAAAGCCTTTTCACCATTTTCCCCCTCTTTAAAATATAAATCAAACATTGTTGTTTTTTCATTTTTAAATAAATTTCCCATATTGTTTCCATTTTGATCATATTTTAAAAAGCACAATGCATAAATATCACTTTTATCACATTTTTGATATTCATTTTTTATAATATCAAATGCATCTTCTGTAAAATAGTCATCAGAATCACACTCTATAATTAAGTCTCCATTTGCCTCTTTAACTAACTTATTTATTGCTAACATTTTTCCTTGGTTTTCTTGATAAAAATATTTTATTTCTATTTTATTTTCATCTTTAAAATCTTTTACAATATTTTTTGTATCATCTTTTGAGCCATCATCAATAATTAGCCATTGTATATCTACATTATAATTACTGTTTTGAATTAAACTATTATATAATTTTTTTAGTAAATTTCCTCTATTATATGTTGATGTTAATACCGATATTTTCAATTTATTCACCTACTAATTTTACTATCTTATCTATTATTTTGCTATTATCATACATGCAATCTTGAGTAATTTTTTCACTTAAATTCTTATCTTTTATTATTTGTTTTAAACCATCATAAATTTTTTCTTCATCATTTTCTAAAACAATGCTTTTTCCATATTTATTTACTGCTTCTCTTGCTGCAGTATCAGTTATTATTATTGGTTTGTTTAAGATTTTTGCCTCTTCTAAAACCATTCCATAACCTTCAAAATAAGAAAGTAAACAAAAATAATCACAGTTTTTTATATAAGGATATGGATTTTCTTTTTTTCCAAGCAAGAAAAAAGTATCTTGCAATTTTTTTTCATTTATTAATGTTTGAAGTTTATTTTCTTCTGGTCCCTCTCCTATAACATAAAAACTAATTTTAAAGCCATCTTTTATAAGTTTTTCATGTACATTAATAATTCTGTCAATCGCTTTTTGTGGCACTAATCTTGCAACAGTTACAAAATTAATTGTATTTTTGTTAAATTTATAATCTTGATTTTGCTTTGCCTTTTCCAATACTTTTTCTTTATCTAAATAATTATATATAACCTCTTTTTTTACTGGCTCTAAATAATTATTTCTTATTTCATCTTTGTAAACTTCTCTAAATTTTTTCATATTATCTATGCTTACAAATACTAATGTCTCATATTTACAATAAATTTTTTTGTCTATATATCTTTTTAATTTTGATTTTATACCATTTCCATATACCTTAGATATATCATTATGTATCCATGCAATTTTTCTAGTTTTTTTATTTTTCACACTAAACAATCTTGTAATTGGTCCCTCTAAAAAAGCAATTTCTACATCATAATCTTCTTTTATAAACTTTTTATAAATTTTTCTTTTTCCTAATAAAACTTTTAATGGCATAGTAAAATGTTTTTTTATGTTTGACAATTCTTTATATGAAACATTATACAAGCTTTTTAATTTTACTTTCGAATTTAATTCTTTTTCTAATTCACCATTAGCATATATTGTAAATATAGTTATGTCATATTTTTCACATAATTTGTTTGCCAAGTCTACTAAAACCCTTTCGGCCCCCCCAAGTGTTAAACTTGTTATTCCAAATAATATCTTTTTCATCTATTACTCCTTTTTTATAACCTTCATCTTATTTATTAGAATTGTATAAATAACTATAATTATCATCATTGTTGATGAATTAAAAAATGTATACCCTGAAAAAAATGATAATGCAAATGTAAATCCGCTTCCGTAATAGTAACATTATAAATTCGTCATCTATTTTCTTCCTATATTTAAATGCAAAATATATGCCATAAATAAAAATACTTAAAAATGGTACAAAATACAAAGTAAAACCAACCAACCCAAAATTAAATAAAAATGCTGGTATTTCCATTTCTAATACAAGTTCTCTAAAGTTTGCCATATAACCATTTCCAAATAATATAAGCCATATATTTTTTTGATTTTTAACTAAAGAAATATTATATATTAATTGCTGCATTCTTTGGTCATTATTTGAAACATTTAAAGAGTTTGCTATATTATATAAATCAAGTATGGACTCTTTTTGGCTTTGGCTCATATACCCATTTTCTAATTGATTATTATCTATTTTATTTTTTATATCTAATAAATCTCCTGTTATATGGGAATTTTGTTCTAAAGATGCATCTACTATATTATCTTCTATTTGTTTTAAATGTTTTCTTCTTTCTAATGTTGTTGAACCAAAAATAACAACCAATAATGCAATTGCTACAATTGAAATACTTGCTACAATTACTAATTTTTTATTTACTTTTTCATTTTTCAATAAGCTATACAATATCTCTACTATAATATAAAAAGATAAAACTAATATAAAACCAAACAATCCAACTCTTGTCCCAATTAAAAAAGTTAAAAATATTCCATTTAAAATAAGTAGTGGTACTGCAATTTTTCTATATTTTTTATCTTTTATATAACTAATATAAATAAATATAGATAAAATTAAAATTGCCCCTATACTATTTCCTGATTCAAACCAACCCTTATAGCCCATTTTTTCTTCTAAATATGTATTAGATGAAGTGTTTGTAAATATTGATATAAATATTGAAATTATATAAATAGATACTGCATATAATACACTTTTCTTTAATTTATCTGTATTTTTTTCTTTAAATACATCTATATAAATAAATAAGTTCAATATCATAAAAGAATAATTTATTATATATTGTGCTTCATGAACTATATTACTATAACTACTTCCAGTTTTTACTTTTTGAAATAAATATAAATGTATACCTCCATATACTGCATATAATAAAAATGTTAAAAAACTATATACCTTAAATTTTTTATTCTTTTTAAAAAACAAATATATTATGCAAACAATAGAAATTATTGGTCTTGTAAATGTTGATGGTGAGAAATTAGTGTTAAACATATTTCTATATAAAAAGCTTATCATATCAAAAACAGGACACATAATAATAAATACACAAAGAATATTTTCTATGCTGAATTTTTTTATTTTTTCCATTTATATACTCCTAAATATAAAACAATAAATTTTATATGTAAATTTATTTACTGATTTTATGTATTTATCTTTTATTGATTTATTTTTCTTTAGTATTTTATTACATTTCCAATTAGGAAAATTTTTGTTTAAATTTTCCCATGTTAAATTTAAAATTTCTTTTCTAGTCTTTTTTTCTTTTATTTTAACCATTCTAAGTAATGAACTACATAGCAAATATCTTGTATATACATATTCAAGTTCATCTTTATACTCTTCATAAATTCCAAGTTCTTTATAATATTTTATAACATTATTTAAAACAACAAAAATTTCCTTTGTTCTTTCATTTTGCATATTTGATATAGAATTTTGTCTTTGAATATAATGAATACATGGCTCTTCTAAAAATGATATATTTTCCAAATATGGTATTAACTTATATGTAAATTCTACATCCTCATATCTGTAACCTTTTGGAAATTGGATTTTACTTTTTTCAATAACTTGTCTTTTTATTAGTTTATTCCATGCTACAACCCTAATTTTTTCTATCATTTCATGTTTACCACTATATTTTTTTCCAATATCTATTTTTATTTTTTGAGGATATTCCCATATAAAATTGCATTCTACCATATCACTGTTTTCTTTTTTGGCTAAATTATACATGTTTTCATATGTATCTAATTCAACATAGTCATCAGAATCTAAAAATGCAATATATTCTCCTGTAGCATATGGTATTCCATAATTTCTTGCATCTGATAATCCACCATTTTCTTTTTTTAGATATTTTATTTTCTGTGGATATCTGCTCAAAAAGCTTTTTATAATGTTTTCTGAGTTATCTTTACTTCCATCATTTACAATTATTATTTCTATATCTTCCAATGTTTGATTTACCAGTGAATTTAAACATTTCTCAATATAATTTTCAACATTATATACTGGTACTATTACACTTACTTTAATCATTGTTTAAACACCTTCACTTAATTGTTATCAATAAATTTTTCTACCATATTTATTATATTTTTTGTATTACTTTCAAACTTTTTAGGTTTAAAATCATTTATTTCTTTTATAGCATCTTTTAATTCACAAACATCTTTTATTCCCTTTATAAAGCCTTGTCCATCAAATGTTTGGACTATTTGTAATTGATGATCATTAACATGTTCACCATATTTATGATATCTTGGAACAGCAATAACCTTTTTCCCCATCTTTAATGCTGTTACAATTGATCCGAACACCACCATGTGTAATTACATAACTTGATTCTTTTATTAACTTGTTTAACCTTTGATTAGAAATAAGTTTAAAAATTTCCATATCTTTTGATTTAAAATTAGTTCCTCCAGATTGAACCACAACTTTTTCATTTATAATTTTTTCATCTATACATTTTTGAACTTCTTCTAATAATCTATAAAAACTATTATCTTGAGTTCCTAGTGTTACAAGTATCATTAATAAATTGAACCTCCTAATTTTGCCTTTGGATAAAGCTCTAGCATTTCCTTCCACTGTACAATAAACAAATCAGCAAATTTATAAATTATCTTTCCTGTAGCTGTTTTTGTATTTCTATTTGCAAATGTTTCTATATATATTATTTTACTTCCAAATATTTTTCCAATAATACACATTGGACCTGCAGTATGTGTTCCTGTGGTAACAATATACTTAGGCCTTATTTTTACATATAAAATCAAAGTTAATATACAATTGTATATGAATTGAAATATATATTTAAATAAATGTGCTCTTGTTCCATATACTAAATATGATATTTTATCTTTATATTCTTGCTTATATTCTTTGGTTACCTCATCTTTTTCTGTCACAATATGATAGTCATATTTTTTAAATAATGGCTTTAACTGCATTAATTCATTAAAATGTCCACCTGTACTTGATATAAACATTACTTTTTTCATTTACTCCTCCATTAGCCCTTATTCTTTTTGCTTATTCTATCATGTTATATTATAATTTTCAACAATTTTTTCTATTCTAAATAAAAAAAGACAAAGGTTTTGTATTAAATTTTATAAAAACAAAATCTTTGTCTTTTATCTATTGTTTCATTTGTTTAATCATCCATATTTTTTTAGAATATTCTAACATATATTCATCACACAAGCTTGAAGTCATGTATTCATTATTTTGATCTGCTAATTTCTTTATTGTTAATAATCTATCTAATATAATTTGCATATCTTGCATTACATTAGTAAATACATCATCTTCACATATTTTTTCATTTTCAGCCTCTGAAATTTTTGAAATTTGCAAATAGTCTTTCATTGTTCCAAATGGTTGATAACCAAGAGATAAAATATGTTCTGCAATTTCATCTATCTGCTCGTTTACTTCATTATAATACTCTTCCAATTTAGAATGTATTGTAAAAAAATTCTTTCCTTTTATATTCCAGTGGTAATTTTGTAATTTTCTATAAAATACATTTAAATCTGATAATAGTTCATTTAAATTTTTAATAATCTCATCCATAAAATCAATCTCCTTTTTTATTATTTATATAAATTTTTTCCAATATTAATTTTTTTATACATTTATAAATAATAATTTATAGTAAAAACAGCAGTATTTACATAAAATATTGATTTTTTACCAATTAAGGTGTATAATTAATATGATGCGCATATCGGCGCTGAACGTATTTTAAACTTTGGGAGGAATTCAAAATGTTTGGAAATTTTAACAGTTTAATTGCAGAAAAAAGCATCAAGACCAAAATCAGCACATGGCTTGAGCGGCTTCCAATTACTTACAAAGTATTTTCGGAAACTACTCTTCCAGAAATGCTGCAGCTTGATTCACCCTTAACGGTGGTAAACTCTTTGGATAAAGAATCTTTTAGAGTTTTCTCTCCTGATGGAAGGGAAACAAGGATTGCCTTGCTGAAAGAAGATAATGACTATGATCTCAATCACATAGTCTCAAAATCAGAAGAGCGTTTTTTCACATTTGAGTTAGGCGAAATTCATTTAAGAATGCTTCGCCTTAGGTATTTTGGCTATATCGTAGAAGAGGTGAAAACTCATCCAGATATTGCTGAGGTAACTTGGCAGATACCAAAGAATGGCCATTATTTAAAAATAAGTCATTCTTTACCAACAGCTTATAAGGAGCACTACACAGAGTTGGAAGGAACAATTGCGACCATGCTCAATAAGAATAATGAGCAAACCAATGTCTTGGAACTTTACAAAAAATATACCAAGTTCTTTATGGAGCTTGGAGGTGCTCCCACATTTATGGAGGTATCTTACATCAAAAAGCCATCAGATTCAGATGTTGAAACAAACGAAGAGAAAATCCTTAATAAGATAAGAGCCTGCAACGGCGAAGTTCTCGAATATCAGGTAACTGATAAAGAAGGAGTTTATAATCGTACCTCTTCTGGATCGTGGATTTTTACAAGCGAGGACAAAGAAATTGTTTACAACTCTGGAACAAAAAAGTATTCTTATAAATTAAAGAATCTTTTAGGTTCAGACATTAACGATTTTAACTTGGCTGAGCTTACAGATTCACGGCTGGAAAAAATCGGGCGTGATCTTCTTCCTGCCTTTAAGAAGTAAAGTATTCCCAAAAAAACCCTAGTCTTATTTGACTGGGGTTTTCTTTTTTTATAAAAAAATAAGAGTTTAAGTAAATACTCAAACTCTATATTTTGGCTCCTCTTGTTGGACTCGAACCAACGACCTATCGGTTAACAGCCGAGCGCTCTACCAACTGAGCTAAAGAGGAATATATAAATCTGGCAACAACTTATCTTTCCAGCAGGGTAACCCGCAAGTATTTTCAGCACATTTAGGCTTGACTTCTGTGTTCGGAATGG
>FR898650.1:154-2160 GCA_000437215.1 Clostridium sp. CAG:440 | reverse complement strand
AAAAATTTAAATAATAATTAAAAAATAATAAAAAGGAGGAAAAAAATTTTAAATAAAATAATAAATAAATTAAAAAATAAAAAAATAAATAATGAAATAATAAATAAATTAAAAAATAATAAAAAAGAAGAAATTTTTAAAAATGGAATTTATTCATATAAAGATGAAATTTCTCCATCATATATAAATTTACAAAATCCTAAATTTATAGAAATAGATAATTTATTTTATGGTGGATTAATAATCACAAATTATTATAGAGAACAAACAGATATTATTTTAAAAAATTTAATAGAAACAAGTATTGATATGAATATTTCTATTTTTTATGAAAAACAGGATTCATATAAGACTATAAAAGATTTAACTTATCATATTGGAAATGTTGGTACAGAATTGAAAGGTAAAAATCAAAATAGACAAGATATTGATATTGCAGCATTTACTTATAATGACGCAAAATATATTAGAAAAGAAATTCAGGTTAACAACGAAGATCTATATTTTTTATATATTTATATAAATGTTTATTCAGAAAATAAAAAAGAATTAGAATTTAATTTAAATAAAATTGAGGTAATTGCTCAAAGTAAAGGAATGCAAACTAGAAGAGCAAATTTTAGACAAGAGGAATTATTTTTATCATGTTTACCAATTATGCAAAATAATGAAAAAATAAAAAATGCAGCAAGAAGAAATATTTTAACGTCTGGTTTATTAGCAACATATCCATTTATTTCTTCAAATATTTTTGATGTTAATGGAATTTTTATAGGAAAAAATATTTACAATAATTCAATGGTTTTTATTGATAGATATAATACTAATAAATATAAAAATGCTAATATGTGTATTTTTGGTACGAGTGGAGCTGGTAAATCTTTTTATACCAAATTATTAATTTTAAGATATAAATTAATGGGAATAAAACAATATATTATAGATCCAGATAGAGAGTATCATAAGTTATGTAATGAATTAAATGGAACATTAATAAAAATTGGACCTACTTCAAATACATATATTAATGTGTTAGAAATAAGAAAAGAAAGTATTGAAGATGGTGAAAATGGATATTTGGCAACTAAAATTGGAAAATTAATTGGATTTTTTAATTTGATTTTTGGAGAATTAAATGAAGAAGAAAAGGCGATTATTGAAGAAAAATTAATTGAGACGTATAAAAGAAAAAATATAACATTTAATGATAATTCTCTTTATAAACAAGATCCAGAAAAAATAATAGGAAAAATATTTAAAGAAAATAAAGATATGCCTATTTTAGAAGACTTATATAATATTTTTTTAGAAGATAAAAAAACAAAAAAATATGCAATAAAATTAATTCCATTTATAAAAGGTTCTATGAATTTTTTTAATAATTATACAAATGTAGAATTAGAAAATGATTTGATAATTGCAGATGTATATGATTTAGGAGAAGAAAATCTAAAATATGGAATGTATTTATTTATTGATATTTTTTTCGATAAAATAAAAGAAAATAGAGAAGAAAAAAAGGCAATTTATTTAGATGAAATTTGGAGGTTAATTGGAGTTACTTCAAACAAAGAAGTTGCAGGTTTTATATATAAAATATTTAAAACCATAAGAAAATATGGAGGAAGTAGTGTGGCAATTACACAAGATATTTCAGATATATTTAGTTTAGAAAATGGTACATATGGGAAAAGTATATTAAATAATTCAAGTATAAAAACATTTTTTGCTTTAGAAGAAGATAATATAAAGGTTTTAGAAAATTTTACAAATTTATCTGAAAAAGAAAAAATAGAAATTAAATCATTAAAAAGAGGAGAAAATTTAATGTTTGTTGGTGATGAACATATTTTAGTAAAAATAGAGTGTTCAGAATTAGAAAAAGAAATAATAGAAGGTGAAAATAAAAATGAAAAAAATTATAACAGCAATTAATAATCCAAATTTAAATGAAAAATTAAAACAAGAAAATAATTTAGAAATAATTTGTAAAGATATTCAATATA
>FR898650.1:0-138 GCA_000437215.1 Clostridium sp. CAG:440 | reverse complement strand
AGATATTCAATATAAAGAAGCAATATTAGAAATATTATTAGAAAATAAAAATGTAGATATTTTAATTATTAATAATGATTTACCTGGAGAAATACAAACAGAAAAATTATTAAATGAAATAAAAGTAATAAATAATAA
>FR898649.1 GCA_000437215.1 Clostridium sp. CAG:440 | reverse complement strand
GACCAACTGAGCTAAGGGAGCATAGTCATTTTCTTGCTTAACGCAAGATAAAGTATAAACTATTTTTTTAAGCTTGTCAATACTTTTCTAAAAAAATATTTTATTTTTTGTAATTATTACAATTCATCAAATATATATTTAGACTAATTAATGTAAAAAATTTTATAATTTAAAAAATTAGTTAATTTTGCATAAATTAAATTAAAACATAAATGAAGTTAGACTGAGTAATCTAACTTCATTTATAATTTACTAATTAATTGTTTTGTTGAGTTGAGCCTTCTGGTAGACCTGCTGGTACTTCTAATCTTAATCTTATCTTTGTAATATATCTAATTGCTCTACCAACTTTGCTATTTTTAATTTTTTGCCATAATGTAGGTTTTGCTTCAAATGTTGTTTCTTGCATATATTGTTCTTGTGCAGCAAGTTGTCCTTGAACTGTTTCAGCTTCTTGAACTGCAACTTCTTCTACTATATTTTGTTCTACTTCTTCAACTGGTGTTGGAATTGATTTAAGTGCATCTGCTACTTCTATACCAATATAGCTTAATGCTTTTGATCTATCTTCAATTCTTTCCATATCAATTTCTATATGTAAATTAGATTCTAGGTTATTTACTCTTGCATTTAATAGTTTCATTGCATCTTTGTATTCTTCAGATTCAACATCTTTGCATTTTCCAACTATATTTAATGTTTCTATAATATCTTCAGGCATTGAACCCTCAGCATTTTTTACTTGTTCTTTCCAATTTTTTTCTTTTTCTTCAACTACTTCTATTAAATCTTTTAAATCACCAGCTAGTGATATATTTTGTTCCCTTTGTCTAATTAATTCTTCTATTTTTTTTGTATTTTCTTCAAATTGATTTGTTGCATATTCTACTAATCCGTAAGCAGCTTTATAAACACTTGCAGGAAAGTTTTTCTTTTTTGGGTATTCAATTAAATATGTTTTTACTGATTCAATTAAATCCTTAAAATAAGTATCTTCCTCTAGTTGCACTATTTGCTTTTTGCTGTTTGGATTTATTAGTTTTTGCACTTTTTCTATATTAGATAATATTTTTTCTTCCGTGATAACCATTCTCACGTTTACTATGCCAGATCTAGACATTGTAAACTTCCCTCCTTTATCCTACGCATATTTGCTTTTTATCTTAATTTCACTTATTATTATACATTATTAGGCAAAAAACTACAATAGGATTTTTTCATTTTTTCTTTACTTTTTTGTTACAATAATATTACATTTATGTTACATTTGTCAAGTAATATTTTTCTAATTTCTTTTTAAGTATATTAGTATTTATTGAAATTTAATGGAAAGTTCTTGGAAGAATATAGAAATTGTAACTACTATTTCCCTAAGGTTTTGCCAATATTACAAAAAAATAGAAGCTTATTTTGTACTGAACCTAAAAAGTTAGACAGTATAATTTTATAATCTTCTATTTTTATACTATTAATTATATTCTTTTCATTTCTTCGTTTCTTTTTATTTTTTGTGTTGTAGTTTTTATAAATTCTTCTTGTGTTATGTATAACTCTCTTATATATTTGTAAGCTGGCATTGTTTTGTTTATTTTTTTTACTTCTTGCCATAATGCATCTTTTACTTGTTCATCATTTTTTGCGTTATACTTTTCTTCCATTATATCTTTATCATATAATATTTTAACAGAAATTTTATAATCTCCATCATCTTCTGGCTTTCCAAATACAAATGATTCTTTTACTCCTTCAATTTTATTTACAAGTGCTTCTAATTCTTCTGGATATATATTTTTTCCATTTTTAAGGACAATAACAAATTTCTTTCTTCCACTAATAAAAATGAAACCATCTTTATCAATCCTTGCTAGGTCCCCTGTATGTAACCAGCCATCACTTTCTATAGTTTCTTTTGTTGCTTCTTCATTGTTATAGTAACCAATCATTGTAGTTGGGCCTTTTACCATTAATTCTCCAATACCCTCTTCATTTATATTGTCTAATTTAACATCTAAACTTGGAAATGCCTTTCCTATAGAACCTAATCTTCTATATTTATCATCTTCTGATGCAATAACCGGTGAGGTTTCTGTAAGTCCATAGCCTTGGTACATTGTAAATCCTAAGTCATTAAATCCTTTTTCTGCTTCTGGGTCTAATGCAGCTCCTCCAGCAACAAGTAGTCTTAAATGTCCCCCTAATGTATCATGAACTTCTTTAAATAATTTTTTTCTTATATCAATACCAAACTTTAATAAGAAGTTAGAAAGTTTCATTCCTTTTTTCAATGTTTCTAATTTTCCTTTTTTTTCAATGCCTTTCATAACTTTTTTATACATTCCTTCAAAAAGTATAGGAACAGAAATCATAGCTGAAACTTGATATTCTTTTATATTTTCTGCAATATGTCTTATTCCATCGCAAAATGCTATTGCAGTACCTTTTGAAATTGGATATAAAAATCCAACTGTGCATTCAAATGTATGATGAAGTGGTAAAAATGATAAAAATACATCATTTTCGTCTACTTTTATTGTTGCCGCTATATCCATTAAATTACTTACTATATTTTTATGTGATAACATTACAGCTTTTGACATAGCTGTTGTTCCAGATGTAAATAACATTATTCCCATTTTTTCATTGTCAATTTTAGCATCCAAGAATTCTCTGTTTCCTTCTTTAATAAGTTGGTTTCCTTTTTCTACAAGTTCGGTTTCAGAATATATGTCCCCTTCTTTTTCAGTTAAATCCATAGAAATAAAGTATTTTATTTGTGTGCTATTTTCTTGTTTTAATTTGTTCATTATTTCATCATATTTATTAGAATAAAATATTGCTTCTACTCCTGAACGTTTTATTAAACTTTCTATTTCATTGTTTGGAAGCGCTTTATCAAGAGGAACTACAACACCAGTTCCTGCGACTATTGCTAAATATGCTAATCCCCATTCATATCTATTGTCTGATATTACAGCAATTTTTTTGTCTTTTAACCCCATATCTATTAAAGCTGTTCCAAGTGCATTTATTTGTTCTCTAAATTCTTTATGTGTTATTATTTTAAATTCATTTGGCTTTTCTGTTTTAAATTTATAAGCTGGCCTTTGGCCATATTTTTCACCTGTTTTTTGTAACATGTCTTTAATATTTTCAAATTTCATAAATTCATGTACTGGTTTTCTCATTATTTATTCCCCTTTTCATCTATTTTTAAGCCTTGTATAATTGTATTTTCAAATTCTTTATATAATTTCATTATTTCTATTTGTCCATTGTTTCTTAATTTATAAACAAGTGATGAGCATATTAATCCATAAATTTCTGATGCTATTGCTTGAGAATTTCCTTGTTTTATTTGTCCTTTTTTTATACCTTCCTTTACAATCTCTTCAATTTTATTTATGTATTCATATACTAATTTTTGACATTTCTGGTTTCTAGCTTTTTTACCTAAAAACTGTGTTAATAAAATTGTAATTATATCTTCGTATTTTACAACAATCTTAATTTGTATTAAAATTATAGCTTTTAATTTATCTATATAGTTTGGCAATTTTGAAGTTTTTATGTCTATACTATTTTGTAAAAGCTTAATTCCTTCTTCTACTAAAAAATTAAATATTTCTTCCTTACTTGAAAAATGATAATATAATGTTCCTTTTGCAACTCCAACAGTTGCTGTTATTTCTTCTATACTTGTAGCATCATAGCCTTTTTCAGCAAACAATTTCATAGATGCTTCAAATATTTTTCTTTTTGTTTTATTCATAATTTCACCTATTTATAAGTAATAATTTTTTACTATTATATATTTAATTGTATAATATTGCAAGAGATTTTATGTCGTTTATACCAAGTGTTCAATTTTTATTTTACATTTTTTAAAATTTTTAATTTTAAATCCTTTACAAATTTATTTAACTAATATAAAATATGTTTATATTTTATACACAAGGAAATACTAAGAAAAACATGGAGGAAACTAATGAAAAATAAAAATGAATTAAATTATAAAGATTTAAAAATGACATACAATCCAAACATATTTGATTTTACAACAACAGAAGAACTTGAATCAATAACAACAGGAATTGGTCAAGACAGAGGAATAAGCGCTTTAGAATTTGGAATTCAAATTGATGTAAAAGGTTATAACCTTTACCTTGAGGGTCCAAGTGGAGTTGGAAAAACAATGTATACTAAAAATTATTTAAAACAAGTTGCATCTAAGAAAAAAACTCCTAATGATTGGTGTTATATTTATAATTTTGATGATCCTAATGCTCCAATAAGTGTCTCTTTACCAGCAGGTCAAGGAAAAGAATTTAAAGAATCTATGGATGGGTTTATAAAAGAAATTAAAAAAGATATTCAAAAAACATTTAATGCAGATGACTTTGAAAAAGAGAAAGCTTTAATAAAAAAAGAATTTGAAGAAAAAAGAGAAAACTTAATGGATGAACTTAACAAAAACGCATCAAAATATAATTTCCAAGTAAAATCTGCTCAAAATGGTATTTATATGATGCCAATTGTTAATGGCAAAAATATTGAAGAAGAAGAATTTGATAAATTAGACGAAAATATTAAAAAAGAATACGAAGAAAAATCTGTTATAGTTCAAGAACAAATTATGACAGTTATTGGAAAAATTAAAGACATTGAACGTCAATCTGACAAGAAAATATCAGAATGGCAATCAAACATTGCACTTCTTACAGTAAATGTTCATATTAACTTTTTAAAATCAAAATATAAAAGAAATAAAAAAATTAATAAATTCTTAAATGATGTTAAACAAGATGTATTAAAAAATATTCCTTACTTTTTAGAAGATGAAACAAAAAGTCAACACCCTACTCAAGGTCCTGTTCCCAAAAAGGCTGACCCTTGTTTAAATTATAGAGTAAACCTTTTTGTTGATAATTCAAATCGTGAAGGCGCTCCTGTAATTATGGATTCAAATTATTCATATCATAATATTTTTGGCCAATTAGAATATGAAAATTATTATGGTACATTAAAAACAGACCATACAATGTTAAAATCTGGTCTATTACAACAAGCAAATGGTGGTTATATTATATTCCAAGCAGAGGATTTGCTTTCAAACGGAATATGTTATGAAGCATTAAAAAAAGCTCTAAGAGTTAAGGAAGTTACAATAGAAAATGCTCAAGACCAACGTTCATCTATGGTTATGGTATCTTTAAAACCAGAGCCTATTCCATTAGATTTAAAGGTTATACTTATTGGAAATAGTGATATATATCATACTCTTTTAGCAATGGACTCTGATTTTAAAAAATTATTTAAAATAAAAGTAGAATTTGAAGATGATGCACCTTTAACCAATGAAAATGCATTAAAACTTGCAAGGTTTGTTCATGGATTTTGCCTACAAGAAGAGCTACCACCTCTTGACAAATATGCAATGGCAAGAATAATAGAATATTCTTCAAAACTTGCAGGAAGTCATAAAAAACTTTCAACAAGATTTAATGATTTAGCACAAATTATTGGTGAAGCAGCAACATGGGCAAAAATTGCCAAATCTAAAATTGTAACAGCCGAATTTGTAGATAAAGCATTAGAAAAAAGAATTGAAAGAGTTAAAAAATATGATGCAAGATATACTCAAATGATAAAAGATAATTCTCTTTTAATAAACACATCTGGATTTGAAGTTGGACAAATTAACGGTTTAACTGTTTTATCAATAGGAGATTATACATTTGGTAAACCTGCAAAAATAACAGTAAACACTTATACAGGAAAAAATGGAATTGTAAATATAGAAAGAGAAGTTGAATTGTCAGGTTCAACACATTCAAAAGGTGTTCTTATTCTTACCGGCTACTTAGGAGAAATGTTTGCACAAGACATGCCACTTTGCCTAACTGCAAGTATTTGTTTTGAGCAACTATATAATGGAGTTGATGGAGATAGTGCATCTAGTACAGAACTATATGCCCTATTATCAAGCCTATCTGGAATCCCAATAAATCAATCATTAGCTGTTACTGGATCTGTAAATCAAAAAGGTCAAATTCAGCCAATTGGTGGTGTTAATGAAAAAATAGAAGGATTTTTCCAAATATGTAAAATGCGTGGGCTAACTGGTGATCAAGGAGTAATGATACCTATTCAAAACGTAAATAATTTACAACTATCAGCTGAAGTTGTTGAGGCTGTTAAAAATAATCAATTCCACATATATTCTGTATCTACTATTGAAGAAGGAATAGAAATTTTAACAGGAGTCCCTGCTGGAAGAAAAGACAAAAATGGAAAATTCCCTGCTGGAACAATAAATTACTTAGTTTATGAAAAACTAAAAAAATATGCAAAAATAAATCAAAATGAGAAATAGACAATGGGACGGGGTTTTTGTCTTAAGCTTTCGAGACTTTTAAAAGAAATAGATTAAAATAAAAAAATTATTAAAAATAAAATTTTTGAATTGAAAATAATTGAGTTAGAAATTTTTATATTAATTTTATGGAAAGTGTTCATCTCCTGATGGAAGGGAGCCATAAAATTAATTTAAAATTTCTACGATAATTATTTGAACAATAAAATTTTATTTTTAATATTTTTTTATTTTATAAAGTATAATTTAAAATAGCCTCGAAAAGCTTAAGACAAAAACCCCGTCCCATTGTCTATTTTAAAATACATTTTGTAAATTAAATTTATTTTTGTCTTCTATGTGTCTTAATACAAATACGGTTTTGTCTAGTTCTGCCAATGCATCTGAATACTCTTTACTTTCAATAAAGCTTCTTAACCCTGTAAGGTTTGTTTCAACTTTTTCAAGTTCATCATGTTCTATATAATAAGCCAATAAATCATGTTTTTGGTCCCACATTTCATGAATTTTATCAATTTTTTCTTTAGCTTCATTTCCATTTATTTCATTATCCTCTTTTGTTATTTCTTCTCTTAATTCTGTTAAAGTGGCAGATGTTTCTTCAACAGAAGTTTTTGTATATTTTTGAGTTATAATATTTCCAATTATTATTAATACAATAATAACTGTACAAATTATATTTTCCTTATACATTTTTAATTCTCCTTTTTCTGGCAAAATATTTGTCCTTTTCCATCATAAGTTACAATTAATGCTTCCTCTGGATTCATATTAAACTTTCTTACTTCTTTTTTTAACCAATTATAGTCCTTGCCTATTTTCTTTAAATTTTTGTTCATTACTTTTCCATCTACAACCAAGTCATATGGTATTCCTTCATATTCAGGTGTTATATTTAAATCTTCTGCTATTACATTTCTTTTTTCTGGTTTAGGAATTACTGTAACTTGGCCACTTGTTTCAAGTATTGCATATTCAATATCTCCCAAATTCATTATATTGTTTCCTCTTAGCCTCTCTTCTAACTCGTTTATTGTAAATCTTTCTTTTATTAAAGCTTTTTCGTCTATTTTTCCTCTATATATTAAAATTCGTGGCTTCCCACATATAATTTCTCTTGCTTTTATACTTTTCATATTTATGATAGATATTATTAAATGCATTATAAGTAATCCTAAAATTGGTATAATTCCATTTGTAATTGGTATTCCTATTTCTGTCATTGGAATTGAGGCTAAGTCTGCAATCATAATTGATATTGCGAGTTCAAATGGCTGAAGTTGACCAATTTCTCTTTTTCCCATTAATCTCATAACTACTAATACTATAATATATAAAACTATTGCTCTAAAAAAAGTAATTAACATCTTTATATCTCCCGATTTATATAAATAAATTTAAAAATTTTATTTTTTAAATATTTTTTACAAATTTTATATAATTTATACTATTTTTTTTGAATAATAAATTATTTATTGTTAATAATAATTTTAGAACCTTGAAAAATTTTGCTATTTAAAATTTTCAAACTAAGGAGGTTAAACTTATGTCAAATAATACTCAAAGTAATAGTGCTAGTGGAGCATCTACAGCTTGGCAAATTATTGGAAGATTGGTTGGAGCTGCTATAGTTCTTGCAATTACAGCATTTTTTACACCTGGATTTACTATAAATAATTTTTGGACTTTAGTAATTGCAGCAGTCGTATTAACAGTAATAGATTATTTAATTGTTAAATTTACTGGTTTGCATGCTAGTCCATTTGGTAAAGGGTTTGTAGGTTTTGCACTTGCAGCAATTACTTTATATGTAACACAATTCTTTGTAGCAGGATATTCTATTTCATGGATGGCTGCTATAATAGGAGCTTTAATTTACGGTGTAATTGACTATTTTCTACCTGGAAATCAAACTATGTAACAATTGTTAATTTTTTAGATTTTTAGGAACCAAAAAATCAGCATTTTATTATATTAAAATGCTGGTTTTTTATTTTTTTATTACTTAATTTATATAAATTTAGCAATTATATATTATTATTTTTTATCTACTATTTCATTTTGGTTTTTGTAAATACTATTTTTTGCAACTACTCCTCTTACTGAAGATAACGGATAAATATTAGTATTTATTCCAATTACAGTACCTGGATTTAAAATTGAACCACATCCAATCTCAACATTATCACCAATCATAGCGCCAAATTTTTTAAGCCCTGTTTCGATTCTTTCAGTTCCATTTTTTACAACTACAAGTTTTTTGTCTGACTTAACATTTGATGTAATAGATCCTGCACCCATATGTGCTTTGTAACCTAATATTGAATCACCCACATAATTATAATGAGGAACTTGAACATTGTTAAATAATATTACATTTTTTAATTCTGTTGAGTTACCAACAACAGCATTCTCTCCAACAATAGCATTTCCTCTAATAAATGCACAGTGTCTTATTTCCGCATTTTTTCCAATAATTGCTGGGCCTGCAATAAAAGCAGTTGGTGCAACTTTTGCAGATTTTGCAATCCAAATATTGTCTTCTATTTTATCATAATCATTTAAATCTAATGTATTTCCTAATTGTATTATAAAATCACTAATTTTAGGTAAAACCTCCCAAGGATATGTTACACCTTCAAATACTTTTGCAGCTATTGTTTCATTTAAATTATATAAATTTTTAATTTTAACTTCTTCCATTTTTAAACTCCTTGATTATTTTTTTCCATGTTTTTCCCAGTATTTTTCATAAAGTTCTTTGGCTGTTTTAGGGCTATCTGCTCCTTCTTTGTTTTTTACTGGTGCAAAGTCATCTTCTCTTTTTCCTCTCATAATTGCTATATCATCAAAAAATTCAAAGGCATCGAAAATAAATGATTCAAATTTATATGAATTTGGCTCTTCTGGAATTACTTCTTTTCCGTTTTCGTCAATATATGAATTTTTCTTAAATGCACTATGATACATTAATGGTTCTTTACTTATTTTTTCTATAGCATCAATTGTAAATAAGTTGCACATTATGTGTGATTCACCATATTTAAGTTCTCCATTTTGGTCAATTTCTTCTGCCATTTTTTCTGGAAGTTCTGTATATTCAATAACCTTTGGATGATTATTCATTTTGCAAAATACTCCAACTCTTTCTTTTGGGTTTGCCTTAACAACAGACTTTGATGCGATTTCATAGCCTTTATCTATTGCCATTCCTAACAAAGTTGTATCTACCATTTTTAGAAGTGCATTATCTACACTTCCAATAAATACCCACTTAATTCCTCTTTCTTTCATATTTGCTAAAGCTCCGCTAGAACGTAGTGATGCATATGTTCCACCATTTCCATCAGATGCTTCTTTTATTTTCATTTCTTTGCTTATCAAAAATTTCCCATTAACATCTACTAATGGTAATTCGCCTTGTATAAAAATTGTAACTGCATTTTTATCATAACCAAAATAATTATTTTTTTCTAAAAAGTCTCTTGTCATTTTGTTATTTTCTCTACTTGTCATTATGTACCATGGGATTGTTACCATATAAGTTTTATTGGCTTCTTTTAAATTTTCTGCTAAAATTTCAAATAAATATTTTCCTTTACCATATACGTCTAATTTAAAAGTTCCCTTAGGTCCAGTATGCCCTAATCTTGTTCCCTGTCCTCCTGCCATAGTTACAACAGCATATTGTCCTTTTTTTATAACATCTATTCCCAAATTATCAAATTTTTCTTTTTCTTCTTTAGACATTTTTTCTTTATCTAAATATTCTATTGGTTTAATTTCTTTATCTTTTATTTCGATTTCTTTTTTTGTATTATCATACAATTCTACTATTTTATGAAAATCTATATTTAATACCTGTTTTGCTAATTCTTCTTGTTTTGCTTTATCTATTTTATCGAATAAACTAGCAACATGACATTGATTATATTGGTTTAATATTTCTTTTGCTTTTTCTATATCGTTCATACTAGTTTTCATTCCTTTCAATTTTTATTTATTACATAATATGTTTCTATTTTAACATTTGCTATTGTATCACATAATTTTTAATTTAGCAATTATTTTTAAAAACTTGTCATATTCTTAATTTCTTGCCAATATAAATTAATTAAAGTTATTTAGTACAAACATTTTTCTTGAAATTAAAGGAGGTATATAGATGAAAAATATAGGTCTATATCAAGATATAAGTAGTAGGACACAAGGTGACATTTATGTAGGAGTTGTAGGACCTGTAAGAACAGGAAAATCAACATTTATTAAAAGATTCATGGATTTATTAGTAATTCCTAATATTGATAATGAATACAAAAAAGAAAGAGCAAAAGATGAACTTCCACAAAGTGCTGGCGGTAAAACAATAATGACAACAGAGCCAAAGTTTGTTCCAAATGAGGCAATTGAAATTACACTAGACAATAATTTAAAATTTAAAACAAGGCTTGTTGATTGTGTTGGTTATTTAGTTGATAATGCAATTGGATATTTAGAAGATGATATGCCAAGAATGGTTAAAACTCCTTGGTCTGACCAAGAAATTCCATTTGAAAAAGCTGCAGAAATTGGAACTAAAAAAGTAATTGAAGAACATTCTACAATTGGAGTTTTAATTACAACAGATGGTTCAATAACAGACATTCCAAGGGAAGATTATATTAAAGCCGAAGAACGTGTTGTTTCTGAATTAAAAGCTTTAAACAAACCATTTGTTATAATTTTAAATTCTAATAATCCAAGCTCTGACTATACAACAAAGCTTTCTGAAAAATTAAGTGAAAAATATGGTTGTACTGTTCTTCCTACAAACTGTGAACAACTTTCTATTGATGATATAAATAACATGTTTTCTAAAATTTTATATGAATTTCCTATTGAGCAAATTAATATAAAATTCCCAAGATGGATTGATGGTTTAGATTTTTCTCATCCATTAAAAACAGAACTATATAATGAAATAAAAAATGCATTTTCTAATATAAATATTTTAAAAGAAGTATCTTCTGCTACTGCTTCTATTTCTCAAACTGAAATTATAGAAAAGACATCTATAACTAGTATTGAATTAGGTACAGGAAATGTTAATGTTTCTATTACTTTAAAAGAAAATCTATTTTATAAGGTTCTTTCTGAAATCACAGGTGTAGAAATGACAAATGAAGGTGACTTATTTAGCATAATTTCTGGTCTTTCTAAAACAAAGAAAAAATATGATAAAATTGCATATGCATTGGAAGAAGTAAATGCTAAAGGTTATGGTATAGTTACTCCTTCTATGGATGAACTTATATTGGATGAACCAGAAATGGTAAAACAAGGTTCTAGATTTGGTGTTAAACTAAAAGCAACAGCACCTAGCATACATATGATTAAAGCTGATATTCAAACCGAGGTCTCACCAATTGTTGGATCTGAAAAACAATCTGAAGAATTAGTAAATTATCTTCTTTCTGAATTTGAAAATGACCCTAAAAAAATTTGGGAATCTAATATTTTTGGAAAGAGTTTACATGAACTTGTAAACGAAGGACTTCAAACAAAGCTTGCAAAAATGCCAGAAGATGCTCAAATGAAACTTCAAGAAACATTAGAAAGAATTGTTAATGAAGGTTCTGGTGGATTAATTTGTATTATTCTTTAAAATAAATAAAAGTAATTGAAGTAAATTTTACCTCAATTACTTTTACTTATTTTTATATAAACTTTTTTAACATATATAATTTTTAAATTTTTAGTTTTTTTAGTCTTAAAGCATTTAAAATTACTGTTAAACTACTAAATACCATTGCTAAACTTGCAATCATAGGATTTATAGAAATTCCTAATGGTTTAAAAAATCCAATAGCAACAGGTATCATCAAACAATTATAAAAAAATGCCCAAAATAAATTTTGCTTTATATTTTTAACTGTTTTTTCACTAATTTTTATTAATTTTAATATTGAATATAAATCATTTTTCGTTAAAATAACATCACTTGAATCCATTGCAATATCAGTTCCACTTTTTACGCTTACTCCAATATCTGCATTTGTTAGTGCAGGACTATCATTTATACCATCACCACACATCATAACTTTATTCCCATTTTCTTTTAGGCTTTTTATAGTATCAGACTTTTGAGATGGCAAAACATTCGAAATTACTTCTGCTATTTCAAGCTCTTCACCTATTTTCTCTGCTGTTTGCTTATTATCTCCTGTTAGCATTATTGTTTTTACATTATATTTTTTTAGTTCTTTAATAACATCTTTAGCATTTTCTCTTACAACATCATTAACACCAATTAAAGCTAAAATTTTATTTTCATTTGCAACATAAACAATACTATTTCCATCTAAAGCTAAATCTTCTTCATCTTTTAAATGATTATTTTCAATAGAAAACTTTTCAATTATTTTTCTATTTCCTAATATTATTTTTTCATTATTAATTGTTCCAATTATTCCGTATCCTGCAATATTTTTCATATTTTCCACATTTAGTTTTTCAATTTTATTTTCTACCATGTAGTCCATAAAAGCTTTTCCTATTGGGTGTGTTGATTTTTCTTCTATACTTCCTACCATTTTCATTAACTGTTTTTGTGGAATATTACTATAATTATATATTTTTGAAATTTTTAATTTTCCATATGTTAATGTACCTGTTTTGTCAAATACTATTGTATTAATTTTAGAAGCATTTTCTAGTATTTCACTTTTCTTTACTAGTATTCCATTTCCAGCACATAGCCCTTCACTTATAACTATTGCAAGTGGTGTTGCAAGTCCCAAACTACAAGGGCAAGCAACTACCAATACTGTAATAAATGTGCTTAACGCTGTTTTTATATCATAACCTAAAAACAAATATGAAACAAAAGTTATTATTGCAATTACGATAACTGTTGGCACAAAATACCCAGAAATTTTATCTGCAATTTTTGCTATTGGTGCTTTTGTATTACTTGCTTCTATAACTAATTTTACTATTTCTGATATGGTTGATTCTTTTCCTATTCTTTCTGCTTTATATTTTATAAATCCATCATAATTTAAACTTCCTGCAATTACTTTTTCTCCAACGTTTTTTGCTACTGGTTTACTTTCACCTGTTATAAATGATTCGTCTAAATGTGCATTTCCTTCAATTATTTCTCCATCTACTGCAATTTTATCTCCTGCTTTTGAAATTACTATATCACCTTTTTTTATTTCATCAAGAGTTACTTGTTTTTGAACTCCATTAACTTCAATAATTGCTTGATTTGGTGTAATTTCAACTAACTTTTGTATTGCCTCTTTTGTTTTGTCTTTGCTTATTTTATCAATATACCTTCCAAGTTTAACAAAATAAATTATTATTGCTGAAGATTCAAAATATAAATTCATTACATAATGCAAATTCCCTTTAAATATCATAAACACACCATATAAACTATATGCAAAACTGCTTATAACACCTATTGCAACTAATGTGTCCATATTTGGTATTTTATGAATTAAGTTTTTATATCCATTTTTTAAAATGTCATAGCCATATATTAAAAATGCAATTGCTAAAATTAACAAACACATTGTATAGTTTATAGGGTTATTATGTGGGCTTAAAAAATTAATAATTGGCAAACCTACCATATGCCCCATGGCAATGTACATTAGAATAATTGCTAAAATTGTAAAAATAATAAATTGTATTTTTTCTTTTTTACTATTCTTTTTTGTGTTTATTTTTTTAAATACTCCTAAACTCTTAAAACCTGCTTGTTTTATATATTTTTCTATCTTTTCTTGATTAAGGATTTTTTCATCATAGGTTATTGTTGCATTTGCCATAACTAAATTTACGCTAGAATTAAATATTCCATTTTGTTTATTTAAGTATTTTTCTAATCCATTTGAGCATGCACTACAAGTCATACCATCAATTGATAAAATTAAACTTTTCATATTATCTATCCCTCTACTATATCATACCCAATATCTATTATTTTTTCTTTAATTTGGGCAATATCTAAATCTTTTTTTAAATTTATTATTACCATTCCAGTAGTATGATTAGCATCTACACTTTCAACTCCATCTATTGATAATAAAGCAGATTTTACTCTATTTTCACAGCCTTCGCAAGCCATTCCATTTATTTTTAATTTTAACTCTTTCATTCTTTCACCTCCTAAAAAATATTATATACCTGTTATAATATTTTGTAAATAATACAAATTTTTTATAGTTAGAACAAAAGCGGACATTAATAACTTTTGTACTTATTAAAACTTTTTAAAGTCCGCGTCTTTGTTCGTGTGCGAAATTTGCAAAGCAAATTTCTGTGCAATATATTTATATTATAGGAAGTTCAGAGAACTTTCCTATAATATAAAAAAGATGTCATAAGACATCTTTACTTATTATATATATAATTTTGTGGATTTACGTGGTTTCCATTTATTCTTATTTCTAAATGTAAATGAGCTCCTGTTGAATTTCCAGTACTTCCAACTGCTGCAATAACATCTCCCGCTTTTACTTCTTGCCCAACTGTTACATACATTTTACTTGTATGTGCATACCATGTTTCAACACCATTGCCATGGCTTACTTTAACCAAATTTCCATAAGAACCTGAATATTTAGCAAAAGTTACTGTTCCATCTGCTATAACTTTTATTGGTGTTCCACTTGAAGCTGCTATATCTAACCCTGTATGAGTTGACCTTCTAATAGAACTGCTTACTCCATATCTTGAAGTAATAATTCCACTTATTGGTTTAACAGCTATTTTAATTCCTTGAACTTCACCTATAACACTATCTTGTGTTTTAGTTTCATTATTAACTGCTTTAGAAATAGTTGTTTTTGCTACTTCTACACTGTTTGTTTTTACCTCTTCTGCGTTTTTGGTTGTTTGCTCTATAATTTTTAAATCTACATCCTTATTTTTTTCATCTTGTTTTATTTCATCTATTATATTTTGTGCATCTTCATATGCATCTACAGTTTCTATTACATTATTATTTAAAGCAATTTGATAATACTTATATGTTATTTCCATTTGTTTTTGCGCTGCAATTAATACATCTTGTTCATTTGTTTTTTCTTGTCTATCAACAAACTTTAATTCATATGTTGGTGCTTTTTTTAATTCTACTGTATCTACATTTTTTGAATTATATGATAATATGTTTTCTTCAATATTTTTCTCAATTTCATCTTTACTTACTACATAACCAACTTGAGTGTTATCAATTGTAACTGCATATACTGGTTTGTATTTTAACATTAATATTCCACTTATGAAACCAAATGCTACCACTATCATTCCCACAATTCTTAAGCTTTCTTTTGTATAGAATTTTAGTTTCTTTCTTAAAATATAATTCACTCTCCTTTGCTATTTTTTTAAAACAGCTAAATACTATTATACTATATATTCCTTAAAAATGCAAATTATGTATACATTATTATTCCCAATTTTCTAAAATTATTACAAAAAATACTATTTTTTTATCTTATTTTGTTAATATTTGCTCACGTATGATGCTCAAATCTCCCTTTTTCTCTCTTTTTCGTATGTCTATGTTTAAATTTTTTGATATTGGAAAATATATTAATGTTTAAATATGCATTTATTAGTTTTACCTAATAATTAATATTGCTACATATGTTTCTGTAAACCATTTTAATAAAATGTTATATTTTGCTTATAAATTAAGAGAAAGGTGATATAATATGGCATTAGATTATAATATTATAGGTAATAGAATTAAACAAGCAAGACTTGCAAAAAACTACACTCAAGAAGATTTAGCAGAAAAAATTGACATATCAGTAGCTTTTTTAAGTAGAGTAGAAAGAGGAAACTCTCATATAAATTTAAAAAGATTAAACCAAATTTGTGACTTGTTAGATGTAACTGAAGGTTATGTATTAAATGGTGCATCTAGTGATTCTTCAAATTATTTAGATAAAGAATTTGCTGAACTTTTAAAAAATTGTTCTCCAGAAAAGCAAAAATTAATTTACAATATAGCAAAAACAATTGCTGAAAATGAATAAAAAAATTTGCCTTTACTTTATTAGAGTAAACGGCATTTTTTTATATTTTTTTATTGTAAAAAAAATTTTTTTGTGCTATCATATTTTGTGGCAAAAATGAAAATAATATAAGTAAAAATGGAGGTAAAAAAATGGAATTTAAACAATGGGAAAATTTTAAATGTGGTGATTGGCAATCAGAAATAAACGTAAGAGATTTTATTCAAAAAAATTACACACCTTATGAAGGTGATTCTAGCTTTTTAGCAAAACCAACTGCTAAAACAGAAAAATTATGGAATGAAGTTTTGGAACTATATAAAAAGGAAAAAGAAGCTCAAGGTGGAGTATTAGATATAGACACAAAAACTCCTTCAACAGTTTCAGCTCATGAAGCAGGTTATATAGATAAAGATTTAGAAGAAATTGTTGGTCTTCAAACTGATAGTCCATTAAAAAGAGCAATAATGCCTTTTGGTGGAATTAGAATTGTAGAAAAAGCATGTAAAAGTTATGGAAGAGAAGTAGACCCTGAAACTGATGAAATATTTCATAAATATAGAAAAACACATAATGATGGAGTATTTGATGTTTACACCCCAGATATAAGAGCTGCAAGAAGTGCTCATTTATTAACAGGTCTTCCAGATGGTTATGGACGTGGAAGAATAATTGGAGATTACAGACGTGTTGCACTTTATGGTGTAGATGTATTAATAAATGAAAAGAAACAAGAACTAGATGTATTAGATGTCGATAATTTCACAGAAGAAGTTATAAGACAAAGAGAAGAAATAAGTGAACAAATAAAAGCTTTAAATGAATTAAAAATAATGGCTGCTAAATATGGATTTGATATTTCTGTTCCTGCAACAAATGCAAAAGAGGCTGTTCAATGGTTATACTTTGCTTACTTAGGAGCTGTTAAAGACCAAGATGGTGCTGCAATGAGTATTGGTAGAACTTCAACATTTTTAGATATATATATTGAAAGAGATTTAAAAAATGGAACATTAACAGAAGAAACAGCACAAGAAATAGTTGATCATTTTGTAATGAAATTACGTTTAGTTAGATTTTTAAGAACTCCTGAATATAACGAATTATTTAGTGGTGATCCTGTTTGGGTAACTGAAAGTATTGGTGGTATGGGAATTGATGGAAGAACATTAGTTACTAAAAACTCATTTAGAATTCTTCACACATTAGAAAATTTAGGACCAGCCCCAGAACCTAACTTGACAGTACTTTGGTCAACTAGATTACCTGATGGATTTAAAAGATATACTACAGGATTATCAATAAAAACTTCATCAATTCAGTACGAAAATGATGATTTAATGAGAATTACACTTGGAGATGATTATGGTATAGCATGTTGTGTATCTCCTATGAAAATAGGAAAACAAATGCAATTCTTCGGTGCCAGAGCAAATCTTGCAAAAACACTATTATATGCAATAAATGGTGGTAGAGATGAAAAAACAGGAAAACAAGTAACACCAAAATATGCTCCAATTACTTCTGAATACCTTGACTATGATGAAGTAATGGAAAAATTTGATCAAATGATGGATTATGTTGCAAGAATCTATATAAAATCTTTAAATGCAATCCATTATATGCATGACAAATACTGCTATGAAGCAATTGAAATGGCTTTACACGATAAAGATATTATAAGAACAATGGCTTGCGGAATAGCTGGTTTATCTGTTGTTGCAGATTCACTTTCTGCAATAAAATATGCTAAAGTTAAAGTTATTAGAGACGAAACAGGTCTTGCTACAGATTTCGAGATTGAAGGTGACTTCCCTAAATTTGGAAATGATGATGATAAAGTAGATAGTATAGCAGTAGATATTGTAAAAACATTTGTAAATAAACTAAGAAAACATCCAACTTACAGAAATTCAAAACACACATTATCAATATTAACAATAACATCAAATGTTGTTTATGGAAAAGCTACAGGAAACACTCCTGATGGAAGAAGAGCTGGAGCACCATTTGGACCTGGAGCAAACCCATTACATGGAAGAGATACAAATGGAGCCCTTGCTGTAATGAATTCAATTGCCAAATTACCATTTGACAGTGCAGAAGATGGTATTTCTTATACATTTTCTATAACACCTGGAACACTTGGTAAAGATGAAGATCAAAAAATTACTAACTTAGTAAATATGCTTGATGGATATTTTGCTCAAACTGGTCATCATATAAATGTTAATGTTTTTGATAGAAGTTTATTATTAGATGCAATGGATCATCCTGAAAGATACCCTCAATTAACAATAAGAGTATCTGGATATGCAGTAAACTTTGTAAAATTAACAAGAGAACAACAATTAGATGTAATAAACAGAACAATTCATGAGAAAATATAAAACTAAAATATAAATCAAAAGAGGTTAGGTTATCTAAAATATATAAAATAGCCTCTCCTCTTTTTATATTATATTATCTTTGGTAAAATTAAGGAGTTTAAAATAAAAATGGAAGAAAAAGACTTAAAATATTATGCCAAGGTTCATTCTATAGAATCCTTTGGAACTGTAGATGGCCCTGGAATTAGATATGTTATTTTTTTGCAAGGATGTCATTTACAATGTAAATACTGCCACAATCGTGATACATGGGACATAAATGGCGGAAGCTACCAATCATTGGATGATATTTTTAATAAAATAATTAGATATAAAAATTATATATGCCCTTCAGGAGGAGTTACAGTTACAGGCGGAGAACCTCTATTACAGGTGAAATTTTTAATTAGTTTATTTACTAAACTAAAACAAGAAGGAATTCATACTTGTATAGACACCTCAGGTATGGTTAGTATAACAGATGATATAAAAACTTTATTATCTCTTACAGATTTAGTTTTATTAGATATAAAACACATTGATGATGAAAAGTGCAAAAACTTAGTTGGACGTTCAAATAAAAGAGAGCTTGAATTTGCAAAATTCTTATCTGACAATAACATTAAAATGTGGATAAGACAAGTTCTTGTCCCTGGTTACACTGATGACGAAAATGATCTATTAAAATTAAAAGATTTTATTAATTCTCTAAAGACTGTAGAAAAAATAGAAATCCTTCCATATCACAGTATGGGGAAATACAAATGGAAAAAACTCGGCTTTAAATATGAATTAGAAAATGTTCCAGAAGCCACAAGTAAAGATGTAGAACGCGTTAAATCAATTTTAGGTATAGACAAATAGACAAGGGGACGGGGATTTTGTCTTAGGCTTTCATGGCTTTAAAAAATAAATTTCAATAAAAAAATATTATTAAAAATAAAATTTTATCGTTCAAATAATTGTCGAAGAAATTTTAAATTAATTTTATGGCACCCTTCCATCAGGAGATGAACTCTTTCCATAAAATTAATATAAAAATTTCTAACTCAATTATTCTCAATTCTAAAATTTTATTTTTAATAATATTTTTTATTTTATGCAGTTTAATTTGCAAAAAGCCATGAAAGCTTAAGACAAAAACTCCGTCCCCTTGTCTACTTGTCTATTTTAACTTTCTAATAGTTTTAATTCTACATTTTGTACTTTGTATTTTTGTGTTGTTTCATCTAATTTAAATTGAATTAATGATTTACTTAAGTTTTCTTCATTTTGTCTTAAATCTGTTGTAAATAATAATGTTATATTAGATAACTCTAAAGAATTTGTAACAATTTGTTTAAAAGTTTCTGCCATATGTTTATCATCTTCACAAACTAAAATTAATTGTGGCATATTTTTATATCCAGAATCTCCAATACAGTAATTGTCATAAAAATCTTTATAAAATTTCATTTTATCTATAAATTTCTTTTCCCAGTCAATTTCTCTTCTTACTACTTCAAATATAAAGTCAATTGACTTTCCAGATTTTGTTAACTTAACTCCTCCACCTGTTGCCTTAAAAACTTTTCCTGTTTGCTTAGCAGTTAATGCTGGTTTTACTACATATGAATCAAATGCTTTAACCTTTTTTTTGTAAGCAATTATTATTTGATTTCCAGCCAATCTTTTCTTTATCATACCAACTGGTTTTGTATTATCTGATTGTTGCCATTTACATTCTATTTCTTTTGAGTTTAACAAATATTTTCCCATTTTTTCTAAGCAATAAATTCTATATACGCCTTTTCCATCATCAGATGTAAAATAATATCTAGTAAGTATTTTTGATTTTACTAAACTTTCTAGCTTATTATTTAATTTATCTTGAGATTTTGGGTCAATTCCTTTCATTTCAAGTATTTGATAAATTTGTCTTGATGTAATAAATTCAAATTCATTTACTATTTCTAGTATTGTAAAATGAATATCTGTAATATGTCCCATGTTTATTTTATGGATGATTTGATTCATAGAAACATATCCATCTTTTCCATCAAATGTTTTTATTTCTCCTTCTCTCATTGCAAATGGTGAAATTTGAGCTTTTATTTCACTATCTTCTATCATTTTAATTCCTCCTTATTAACAATAGAACTATCTATTATTATATTTTAAACTACTAGCAATTTAACTTTTTTTCTTTCGTAATCAATTTTTTTTATATAAACATCGACTTTTTGGCCATATTCTAAGCCTTCTTCATATTCTGCCATTCCAACTAAATTTGGCATTAATTCGATGAATATACCATTTTTGTTTTTTTCTGTTTCTCTTACAATTCCATGTGCTTTCATTCCAGCTGTAAACAATTTGGCATTTTCTTCCCATGTACCAAGCATTTCTTTATATGATAATATAATTCGTCCATCTTCTCTATTTACTGATTTTACCATAATATTTATTTTTTGTCCAATTTTTAGTCTTTCAAATGGTGTTTTTATTCTTGCTATTGACAAATCTTCAATATGTGCAAGTCCAACTATTCCACCACCAATTTCTACAAAAACGCCATAATTTTCTATTCTTTTAACTATACCTATAACTTCATCACCAGGATTTAGGTTTGTTTTTACCCAATTTAGTGCTTCTTTTTGCACTTCCCTTCTTGATAATAAAGCTACATTTTCATCAGATACTTTTTGCACTTTAAATTGTACATATCTATTTACTTTTCCTGTACATAAATTGGTTTTTGGGAGTCCATCTTTTTCTATATTTATTCCTTCTACTTCTTTTCTTGGTATAATTCCTTCTATATTATTTCCAAGGTCTATATGTAAATTATATTGTTCATCACAATTTTTTACAATTCCTTGTAATGTATTTTTATTTTTTATATATTCTTCTATATTATTTTTATCTAAAATTGCTGTTTTTTCATTCCAACCTTCAGGTATAAATCTTTTTGTAATCATTTATTTTCTCCTTATTTTTTCGTTTGTAATATTTACATTTTTATTATATATTTACATATTCTATTTTTCAAGAGATTTATAATAATTTTTCTATTTCATGTTTTTTTAAATATCTCCATGTTCCAATCTTTAAGTCTTTTACCCCTATATTTCCAATTTTACTTCTATGTAGTGCTAAAACCTTTCTTCCAACTGCTTCACACATTTTTCTAACTTGTCTATTTTTTCCTTCATGAATAACTATTTCTAGCCTTGATATGTCTTTTTCTATATCCGTTTTTAATATTCTTACATTGGCCTTTTTAGTTATATATTTTTCTCCATTATCATCAATTTCAACACCTTGTCTTAATTTTTGAACTTCTTCGTTTGTAACAATTCCTTTTATTGTCACAGTATAGGTCTTTTCAATTTCATGTTTTGGATGAGTGATTTTGTAAACAAAATCTCCGTCATCTGTAAGTATAAGAGCTCCAGATGTATACATATCAAGCCTTCCACAAGGCACAATTCTTTTATTTATCTTTATTAAATCTAGTACTGTGTCTCTTTTAAATTGGTCCTTAGCAGTAGTTACATATCCTATGGGTTTATTTAACAATATATATGTTTTTTGTAATGAATTTTCCACAATTTTTCCATTATATGTGACTTTATCTTCTTTAGGATTTATTTTTGTTCCTAATGTTTCTACCACTTTTCCATTAACCATAACTTTTCCGCTTTGAATAAGCTCTTCACATTTCCTTCTTGATGCAATTCCTGCTTCAGCTAAAAATTTTTGTAACCTTACTTCTTCCATATTAATCCCTCATTAATCCTTTTTCAAATCATCTATTATATCCTGAAAATACTCAGGAATTTTAGCCTCTATAAACATTTCTTTTCCTGTTGTAGGGTGTTTAAATCTTATCGATTTAGCATGCAAACATTGCCCTTCTACTCCCCATGGATTTTTTCCATTAGAATACACCGCATCTCCCACTATTGGATAACCAATTTGAGATAAATGCACTCTTATTTGGTGTGTTCTTCCTGTTTCAATTTTTACTTGCAATAAAGTATAGTTTGCAAATCTTTCTAAAACCTTAAAATGAGTAATAGCATTTTTTCCTGTTTTAGTTACTGCCATTTTTTTTCTATCCTTTGTACTTCTACCAATTGGCATGTTTATACTTGCTTCATTCTCTTTTACAAATCCTCTTACTAAAGCTATATACGTTTTTTCTACTTCATGATTTTTTATTTGCTCACTTAAATTTATATGTGCTTTATCATTTTTCGCAACAATTATTACTCCTGATGTATCTTTATCTAATCTATGTACAATACCAGGTCTAATCTCTCCACCAATTCCAGATAAAGAGCCTTTGCATATTGCCATAATTGCATTTACTAAAGTTCCATCAGGGTTTCCATTTGCTGGATGCACTACTAATCCTTTTGGTTTATTTACAACTATAATATCATTATCTTCATATAAAATTTCTAATGGTATTTCTTGTGCTTTTAAAGAAATCTCCTTAATTTCCTCATCTTCTTTTATAATTTTATCTCCCTCTTGAACTTTATATGAAGCTTTTATATTTTTATTATTTACTGTAATTTTCCCTTCTTCTATTAATCTTTGAATTGTTACTCTAGAACTCTTTGTATTTGCTGCTAAATATGCATCTATTCTTTTATTTGATTCTTCCTTTTTTACAACAAATTCTTCCATATCTTTTCTCCTAAAATATTTTATTGCCACGGTTCCGGGTTTGTTTGGCAATAAATTGCCATTTAAACCCGGAACCGTTGGCACCGTTGGCAATTTTTTTTTACTATTTTACTCTTTCATATATTACAAAATAGTCGTCTTTATATATTTTGCTATAATGTGGGTCTTTGGTTTCATCTATTATCATGCTCATTTTTGAATTTGAATATAATATTACATGTGTTATATTATATTTTTCTAGGATATCTTCATAAAATGTTCCTATGCTAGATACATCTATAAAGTCTGTAAATATATCATCTTTTAGTCCACTAAATTCTGGAGCATATAAATCAGCTCTTGAATCTATAAATACAGGAATTCCTCTGTATATCATATAACTTCCATAATTATATTCATTATAAAATCTTGCTTTGCTTAAATCTATGTTTTCTAGTATATAATCACATGCTTTAACTGGGTATTGTGTTTCATCTATAAATTTATCATTATATTTTGTTTTTACATTGTCATATGTTTGCCAGCCTACTAAAACTATCATGCATATTATTATAAATGGATGTAATATTTTTTTATTTATTTTTTCTAATAATTCTTTATCATAGCATGTAATTAATTCTACTATTAATTTGCTAAGTATTACAGATCCGATTAGTGAAAACATTGATAATTGTCTTCTTGATTCTAGCATTAAAAATGCTAGTCCACCTATCATAAATAAATCACTTAATTTTATTTTTATTTTTGTAAATGTTAATACTGCTAAAAATATTATTATTGTACATAAAACCTCTGGTTGTTCAGCTATTGTCATTGGTAAATGTTCATTTATATTTTTTGTGGTGTTTCCTTGCATTGTTTTTGCTAAATATGTATATGGTGTGTCTCCTAGTGGTGTTAATAAACCTGTAAATGCACATATTATCATAATTAAAATTAACCATTTTACATTTTTATTTTTTGTTATTTTTATTTTATATGGATTTTGTATTGATTTACTTCTTTTTATTTTTATTTTACTAACTTTAGCTTGTAATTCATCTAGTTCTTTTTGAAATTTTTCTAATGCCTCTTTGTTATTTGATGAATATTTTATTTTTATTTTTAATAACATTTCTTGCACTTTTTTGTATATTATTACATCTGCAAGCACTGCAATTAGATATTCTCCTATATATGGCAAAAATAGTATAAATAAGAAAGGCCATACTGCCACATGTAAGTTTGCAATTAGTGTGGAAATTAATACAATCCCAATTCCATACCTAATTTTTCTATTTTCTAAGAATTTTTCAATAAAATATAGTGAAAGTATAAATAAAATAAATGTCACAAGCTGTGCCCTTGCTGCTATATAGCCTTTTAATAGGTACATTGCTCCTATTGTAACAAAAAATGAAATTAGCTTATTTTTTGATATTTTACTGCTTACAAAAAATAATGTTATTCCAAGTATACATGATAATAAACATGTTGTTAAATAAATCCCCATCATTCCAAATTGTGAGTATATTTTATATGTTAATAAATCATATAACCAGTGTGGGTATGTATAATTTAAGTCTTCATGCCATGAAAATGGGTCTTTCATGTCTATTCCATTATTTTGAATATGTTCTCCTATTTTTATTGTGTAATATGTATCATTTTGAAGAGTTACTGGTGTAATTGCTATACAAAAAATTGCAATTAATACTACTGCAATTATTGTAAACTTTATACCATCATTTATTTTCTTTATTTTTTTCATTATTAAAAATCCTTTCTTTTTGCTTATTTTGACCTTTTGATTATAACAAAATAATAAAAAAAAATCTAGACATAATCTAGATTTTTAATTTTTATATAAAACTATACAGCTTGCTCTTCTTCTTTTTCTTGGTTGTCTTCTTCATTTATTATTTCTAAGCTTCCAACAGATACTTCATATGCAATTCTTGTTTCTGCTGTCCCATCTTCAAATTTTTTCTCGTAAGTTCTAGATTGAACTCTTCCTACTATTTTTACTTGTGTTCCAACTTCTATGTTTTGGCAAAATCTTGCATTTCTTCCCCATGCAATACATGGAATATAATCTGATTTGTTGTATGCTCTATTTACTGCAAGTAATATGTCTGATATTTCTCTACCAAATGGTGTTTGTCTATAAATTGGTTTTTTGCATATGTAACCGATTAATACAACTTCATTTGTTATTACATCTTTTTTTACCATTTCATTTTGTGTATTTTCTTCTTCATTAACTTCTATAATGTCTTTTGCAAATACTGTAAGTATTAATTTGTTTTTTTCGTTTTCATAACTGTTATATGATCTAAATTGACCTTTTACCAATAATTTTTTTCCTTGTGTTAACATTTCATCTGTTATTATTCTTTCTGAAATTGTAACTGGTATTATGTCTGAGTTTCCGCTTAAACGTGGAATTTCTAAGTCAAATATATAAAATCTTTCTCCATATATTTCATGGCTAAGTCTTTTTTCTCCTGTAACTTTACCAACTAATGTAATATAGTTGTTTTCTAAAAAATTTGTATCCAAAATTTTTTCCTCCCTATTTTTATAATATTTATCAATTGTACTTTTTTCTTTTTGCTTTTTTTCATAATTCTTATTATACACTATTTTTTTGGTTTTGTCTACATAAAAAGTTAAATTTATTCATTTTTTCCTTATTTTGTCTCATTTTCATCCATTATTTTTATATTATTTAAATTATTTAGTATAAATGACAACATTATTTCATGTATATTTGTTCTATTTTCTTTTTGTATTTTTATATTATATTCTCCAACTTCAATTGCCTTATTTTCCATATTTTCAAATTCTCTTTGAACAAAAATTAATACTGACTCATCTGTTATACTTGAAAGTGTAACTGTTGATTTATGGTTAAGACCATATGTTATAATATTTGTTTTTATTTCTTTTAATATATTACAATTAATTTCTATATCTGAATTTATTACTAAATATTTAGCCTTCATACAAAAATTTTTTACATAATTTATTTCTTCTTTAAAATTTTCTAAATTTTCACTAATAACTATTATATCAAATTTTACATTTTTAACGTTTTCTATACTTTTCTTTTTAATGTTTATTAATGTTTTATCTATTTTATTCATATTTTTTTGTAAAATCTGAAATTTTTTATTATCTAAAAAAACTCCTATAAAAGACATAATACATCTCCTTTTTATGTCTTTTATTTTTCCCTTATATGGAAAATTTATGCATAATTATTTTGTTTGTGTTCCATTAACATTAATTTTATAATTATCTTTGTATATTAAATCTCCTACTCTTACTACTTCAAACCCTTTTTGTTTTATATTTTTTATTAGCATATCTAAAGCATTTGCTGTGTTTTTTGTTCCATTATGACTTAATATTATATCTCCATTATTTAATTTGTCTTTTATTCTATTCCACATTTGTTCTCCTGTTAATCCAGAATAATCTAATGTGTCTAAGTTCCATTGAATTGTATAATAATTCATGTCATTTGCAGCTTTTATTACTGTGTTGTTATATTCCCCATATGGTGCTCTATATAAATCCACTTTATTTTTTGTAATGTCTTCAATCTTTTTACAACTTGTTTGTATTTCTTCTTGATTTTTTTCATAACTTAAATTATTTACATGTGGATGTGTGTTACTATGGCTTCCGTATTTCGTGACCTCTTTTTGCTATTTCTTCTACTTCTTTTGGATATTTGTCTACCCAGTTTCCTACCATAAAAAATGTTATTTTTACATTGTTGTCATCTAATGTTTTTAATATACTGTCTATGTCGTCTGCGTTCCAGGCACAATTCATTGTAAATGCTACCTTTTTTTCTTCTGTTTGTACATTATATATTGGTAACAGTTTTTCGGTAGCTGATGATGTCATTTGTGCATTTTCATCTGTTTTATTCATTGCATTTGCTGTAAAAAATAGTAAACATACTGTTAATATTGATACAACATATGCATAAATTTTTTCTTTATTAAATACTAAGAACATAAAAAAACCTCCAAACTCTATATTCTATTTTTATGAGTTTTAAGGTTTTTTATTACTATATTTAAATTTATTATATAATCTTTATTTTGTTTATTCTCTTTATCTCCAAATAAATTCATGTTATCTTCAAAATTCGTCAACTTTCTTTTTTTTTTTCATAATATATATTAAGCAGTTTATCTGCAAAAAAAGAAAGGAAGATTTTTATGGAATTTGAAGAAAAAAAACCATGCCCAAAAATTGATATTGATGGAGTAATTTCTAAGGGTAAACAATTTGACTTAGATATAACTTTACCAGAAGATCATAGAAATGTTATATATGGAGTTGTAAGAAATTGTTTTAAAGAGCCTGTTTGCGACGCTGTAGTTAAATTAGTTGAAGTTGTTTATGACTGTGGTAAAGAAGAAAGAAGACCTGTTGGTCATACTTTTACAGATAAAGAAGGAGAATTTGTTTTTGGTCCTTTATGTCCAGATAAACAATATGCTCTTCAAATTTGGGTAAATGATACAAAAAAAATAAAAATATGCACAAAATGTCATCATGAAGGAAAATGCTTAAAAGGCGATAAAATGAAATGTGATTGTTTCCTTGATGAAAAAGATGATGAAAAAAAAGACGATTGTAGAGAATGCAAATAATTAAACAAAAAGCTCATAGTTTATCTATGAGCTTTTATTTTAATTATATTCATTATAATCTACTAAATATACATCATTACCTTCAGTTTTCAAAGTTAAAGTAGCATTTGCCATCTTTTCTTCATTTTTCTCAACTAAATTTTGTTTTATTAGTTCCATATTAATTTTATATATATTTTCTTCATTTTGTACATCTAATATCTTATAATTATATTTTTCATATGTATTATCTTCTTCAAAATCCTTAATTTCAACTTTTTCTTTTTCTATATTATATTTATAATAAGGCTTATATCTTTCTAGTATAGAAAAATCAATATCAGAGACTTCTCCGAAAATATCTTTATATTCTTTTTTTATCTCTTCCATTTGTACATTTGTTTTTTTATTTTGATTCATGGTATATGCTAATACATACTGCATTTTTATTTCATTAGAATTCTTGTGTTCTTCATTATCATATATAATAAATATCTTTAATAAATCATGATTCAAGTATTTTTCTTCTACATATTTATTTACAAATAATTTAATTACTTCATTTTTAGAAGATATTGATTCATTTTTTATTTTATAAGTTTTTAAAATAACTGATAACATAATTATAATAGCTATTATCAAAATTATTATAATACTATATAGAATTACTAACTTTTTTTTGCCCTTTTCTTTCATATAATACCTCTTTTCTTTTTATTATTCTTTTGTAAATGTTCCTGAACCTGTTACTTGTATATTGAATTGTCCTGATTTAGTATCACTACTGTCTATTATTGTCAATTTACCTTTGTTTTCTATATTTATACCTGAATTTCCTGAAATTGTATAGCCTTTTAAATCAATTTTTATTATTTTGTTTGAACTAATTGTAATATTTTCTGATACTGTTGCTCCATTTACTAAAATTATATATGTTTCTTTATTATCTATACATGAATTTATAGCTTCTTGTAGAGTTGAATAGTATGTACCATTTACACATGCAGTCATTGTATCTGTTGCCAAAAATCCTAATGTTGTAGTTTGATAATTGTCTTCTGTTCCTCCAACAAGTGTATATTTGTCTTCTACCCTAGTTATATTGCCTGATATTGCTGTTAATATACCTTTAACTATTCCATCATAAAAATTAAATTGCCCATTTCCTTCATTGCTTATTCCATATGTACTTCCAATTATTTCTGGATTTGTTGTACTTACATTTCCATCTTCTTTTCCTAAGGTTAATGTTGCACTATTTGTTGTTATTCTTATTGCGTCTGTATTATAATTTGTATTTCCTACATTATTATA
>FR898648.1:37171-100651 GCA_000437215.1 Clostridium sp. CAG:440 | reverse complement strand
AAAACAGCCCTGAAAGCCTAAGACAAAAACCCCGTCCCGTTGTCTACGTTGTTTAATTGTCTAACTATCTTTCGCTACTTTGGTTATTATTGTTGTTACTTTTGTTTTGGTTTTGATTTTGGTTATTTTTGTTGCTTTTATTGTTTTTCTTACTATTCTTTTCTGACATAAAAAACACCTCCATGTTAAGAAACTATGTGTAGTATAGCCTAAAATTTTTAAATTATGTATGTAAAAATAAAAAATTGCTGTAATTTAAAGTTATATTTCACAAATAGTATGGTATTAGTAAAATGAAAATAAAAATTAAAAGTAAAAGCATAAGTATAATTATAATTCTTAATTTTAACTAAAGTAGAAAAATAAATTGTAATTTAATAAATATTGAGATATAATAACATAAGTAAAAAAAGAAACATACAATAAAGCAAAAGGAGAAATATATAAATGGAAAATAAAAAGTTAGATGAATTTAATGATTACATAAAGTACAGGAAAATAGCTGTAATTGGTTTAGGTGTAAGTAATATACCATTACTTGATTATTTGCACGAAAAAAAAGCTAAAGTTACAGTGTTTGACCAAAGAACAATAGATAATATATCAAAAGATGTAATGGACAAAATAACTTCATACTCATTTGAATTTTCATTAGGTGAAAATTATTTAGAAAAGTTAAAAGGTTTTGATTTAATATTTAGATCACCAAGTTGTTTGCCAACAACTAAGGAACTTAAAAAAGAGGAAGAAAGAGGAGCAATTGTTACAACAGAAATTGAAATGCTAATAAAAATGTGTCCAGCAAAGGTAATTGGTGTAACAGGAAGTGATGGAAAAACAACAACAACAAGTTTAATAAATGCAATACTAAAACATGCAGGCTATAAAACATGGCTTGGTGGAAATATAGGTATACCATTATTTACAAAATTAAATGAAATAGAAAAAGAAGATATAGTAGTTTTAGAACTTAGTAGTTTTCAATTAATGGGAATGGAAATAAGCCCATCAATATCAGTAATAACAAATATAACGCCTAACCACTTAAATATACATAAAGATTATGAAGAATACATAGAAGCAAAGAAAAATATATTCAAATACCAAAATGAAAATGGAATACTTGTATTAAATTATGATAATGAAATAACAAGAAATTGTGCTAAAGAAGCAAATGGAAAGGTTATATTTTTCAGCAGCAAAGAAAAATTAGAAAATGGTTATATAGTAGATAATGGCATAATTAAAGAATGTGAAGATAAAATTAGAAAACATGTATTAGATGCAAAAGATGTAAAATTAAGAGGAGTTCATAATTATGAAAATATTTGTACTGCTTTAGCTGCAACTAAAACTTTGGTCAATCAAGATAAAGCAGTAGAAGCTATAAAGGAATTTAATAGTGTAGAACATAGACTAGAGCTAGTAAAACAAATAGATGGAGTAAAATGGTATAATGACTCTGTAAGTTCATCACCAACAAGGACAATTGCAGGATTAAATTCATATGATGAACCTATTGTTTTAATTGCAGGTGGATATGATAAAAATTTAGACTATACTCCAATTGCAAAACCAATAATACAAAAAGCAAAATGCTTAATTTTGTTGGGGCAAACATCTGGAAAAATTTTTGATGCTGTAAAAGAAGAACTTGAAAATCAAGGAAAAGAACTTCCAATATATATGTGTACAACATTAAAGCAAACTATTGATGTAGCAAAAAAAGAGGCAAAATCAGGAGATGTTGTTCTATTTTCGCCTGCTAGTGCAAG
Source organism: Clostridium sp. CAG:440 (assembly GCA_000437215.1). Taxonomy (GTDB): domain Bacteria; phylum Bacillota; class Clostridia; order TANB77; family CAG-508; genus CAG-269. Next base: position 98,876 of record FR898648.1, on the reverse strand, counting down.
CTTTGATTTATTTAAAAATTTTGCAGACAGAGGAAATCAATTTAAAAAATTAGTAAATGAATTATAAAGTAGGGGCACAAATTAACCTTTTTGCATATTATATAAAAAATGCAAGGAGGTTTTTTTATGTATAGCACATCATATGATGATTATATACGAAGTATTTTAGGCTACAATCAGGTAAATCCATATGCAGATGAACAATATTTTAGAGGATATCAATCAAATGCCCAAATGATGAATTCTTCTTTTAACCAAAACAATAACCAAGAACTTGAGCAATGTTATCCAGAAATATATAAAGTAGTTTATCCAATGGTAAAAAGAGCATGCCAAAATGTAAATACTTCTGTTACAAAAGAAATGATAGATAAAATGACAGATGAATTATATGTTATGGTAGAGGGAAATGATGATGTTTACTTAAACATAAATCTTAATAACAATGTAGAAAATGTAAATACAGTAAAATCTGTCACACAAAATAATAGAAGTCAAGAAGTAAGACAAGAATCAAAAGAAACAAGATCAGAAAATAGACAAATTAATAGAGGGTTAAGTGACATAATTAGAATTTTAATACTTAGAGAATTATTAAGCAGACCTGGAGGCCCTGGAAATAGGCCACCATTTCCACCACCACCACCTCCTAGACCACCATTTCCTGGAGGACCACGGAGGACCTGGACCTGGTAGACCACCATTTAGACCAAGAGGAGATTATGATTTATATGAAGATTTAAATTGGTATTAATTATAAAGTGAAAAATAAAACTAAAAGTATAGACAAAAATCGAATTTTGCAATAAAATAGTAATGTAATAAAAGGAGTGCATAATATGTTAATAGAACAATTAATTTTTACAGTAGTTGCATTTGCGATTTTTGTCTATATGTTTTTTAAAATGATAAAAGCAAATGATACAAGTTACATAGTATTTTTGGTATTAGAAGCAATAGGGATTGGGTTTAATTTTGTAGAAGTATTATTTGGGGCCAAATTAAACATATTGTTAAAAATACTAATGTATATATTTTCAATAATAATACCTATATTTGTAATAATATTAGAAAAAAGAGATTTTAATATAATAGAGTCAATAAATTTAGCAAAAGCAAAAATATATTTTGAGCTTGGAGATAACAAAAAAGCAAAACAGATATTGTTAAATTTATTAGATAAAAATACAGATTCATATAAAAGCCACATACTACTTGCAAAAATATATGAAAGTGAAGGTGGAAACAGAAAAGCAATAGATGAATATGTACAAGCAATAGATATAAATAAAAAAGACTATGATTCATACTTTAAAGTTGCGTGTTTGTTAGATGGATTGGACAAAAAAGAAGAAGCAACACAAATGCTAACAGGATTGCTTAATAAAAAACCAGACTATGAAAAAGCAAGTATACTTTTAGGTGATTTACTAATACAAAATCAAATGTATAAAGAAGCGGTAAATGTATATCATGAAGCATTAAAATATAACGAATTAAGTTTTGATTTAAACTATAGCTTAGGAATTGTATATACAATGCTAAATGATTTTCAAAATGCAAAAGACTATTATGAAAAAGCAGCACAAATTAATTCATTATCATATAATTCAAAATATTCATTAGCAGAAATAGCATTAATATACAAAGAATTAGATGAGGCAAAAAATAAATTTTTAGAAACAATAGATGATGAAGAATTAGCACCAGACAGTTATTTTGAACTTGCAAAAATTGCATTAGTACGTGGAGAAAAACAAACTGCTATTCAATATGCAAATACAGCATTAAATTTAAATCCTAAAAAGATTGCAGAAAAAATAAAAAAAGATGATATTTTTATACCAATAATAGCAAAGCTTTCAATTCCATTTAATTTAGATGCATTAGAAGAAAATAAAAAAGAAACAATACTAACTAAAAAAGAAATAATGGCAAAAGAACACCTAGAAGCAATGTTTGCGATAACAAGAAACTTAAGCTATAATGACATAAAATTATTAAACAGAAATGCAAAAAATGGAATAGCTAAAAAAATAGAACAAAACAAAGAAAATGAAAAACAAAAAGAAATTCAAGAATAATATACAAAAACTCATAAAATCTTTCTAAATCAATATACTATAAAAGAGGAGCCAAACAAAAATATGGCAAATTGAAAGAGGGATTATATGAAAAAAAATTTTACGATTGTAGGTGGAGATTTAAGATTAATAAAACTTGCTAAAATGCTTGAAGAAGACGGAAATAATGTAACTTGTTTTGGACTAGAGGAATCTCAAGAATTAAAAGAAAATGTATCTATAGTGCAAGCCAAAACACTAAAAGAAGCAATAAATAAAAGTGACATAATAATTGGACCAGTTCCATTTACTAGTAATGGAAAAGAAATTAGCACACCATTTAGTAAAGAACAAATACACTTAAGAGAATTTATGCATGTAATAAATGCAAAAATTTTAATTGCAGGAAACATTCCACCAGAAGTATATAAAATGGCAAATGACGAATATGTAGAAATTGTAGATTTAATGAAAAGAGAAGAGCTAGCTGTATTAAACACTATAGCAACGGCAGAAGGAACAATTAGTGAAGCAATATTAAATACAAATAAAATATTGCATGGAAGTAAAGTATTGATATTAGGGTTTGGAAGAATAGGAAAAGTTTTAGCTAGAAAACTTGTTGGACTATCTGCAATTGTTACATGTGCTGCAAGAAAAGATGAGGATTTTGCATGGATAAAGGCATATGGATTTAATCAAACAAATATAAACAAGATAGGAGCAAATTTAGGGGAATATGACATAATAATAAATACAGTTCCACAAATTATTTTAAATGAAGATAATTTAAAATATGTAAAAAAAGATTGTTTATTAATAGATTTGGCATCAAATCCAGGAGGAATTGATAAAAAGGAAGTAAAAAAAGAAAATTTAAAGCTTGTTTGGGCATTAGCATTACCAGGAAAAATAGCACCAATTACATCAGCAGAATTTATAAAAGAAACAATATATAATATTATAAAAAATTATTAAAAAATATATAAATAAAAGGAGTAAAAACATGGAAATATTACATTCATTAATTTTAGGAGTTGTACAGGGACTTACAGAATTATTACCAGTATCAAGTTCAGCACATTTAAATCTTTTCCCATGGGTATTTGGGTGGAGTGATATAAGCGAATCATTTGATGTCGCTTTACATATAGGAACATTACTTGCAATTATTATATTTTTCTATAAAGATTGGGTTCAATTAATAAAAGGAGGATATAATCAAGTAGTAAAGAAAAAGAAATCTACAGAAGGAAAAATATTTTGGTATATAGTTATTGCAACAATACCTACAGGAATAGCATGCTTAGTGCTTGATAAATTATCTGGAAAATTAATAGAAATCTTAGCAGGAGTATTTAAAACATCACAAATAAATACCCAAATGTTTATAATTGCAATAGCATTAATTGTTATGGGTATTATTTTATATGTAGTAGATAAAAACTCAAAATCAAAAATTAAATATAAAGACATTACATTTAAACAATCTCTTTTAATATCATTATCACAAGCAATAGCAGCTGCATTCCCAGGTGTTTCTAGATCTGGAATAACAATGACAGTAGGAAGAAAAATGGGGTTAGAAAGAGAATCTGTTGCAAAATTTTCATTTTTGTTATCAACTCCAATTGTTGCAGCAGCAGCACTTTATGAACTAAAACATTTCGTTTTCGATTTATCTTTTGTAATAGGAGTTCTAGCAAGTTTTATAGTTGGAATGTTTGTAATTAAATTTTTATTAAACTACTTAAAAAAAGGAAGCTTTAAGGTTTTTGCAATATACAGAGTTGCGCTTGGAATAATTGTTCTTATTATATTAATGACAAGATTATAAAAATAATAAAATAATAAAAAATCAGATTTAAGTTAAATATTTAATCTAAATCTGATTTTTTTAATAAAATTTATATGATTTAATTGAATGATTTTATTCAATTCTTTTTTCTTTTCTATCTGTTTGGCAATTATTAGCACATACTTTTTCATATTCTTTGCATTTTAATTTATAATCCATTTGCATACATAAATATTTGTAATAAACATATGCTTGCTCATATTGAACCATAGGGTTAAACATAGGGTCTTTATACATTTCTCCCATATCTAAGCCGTGGTTGCATGCCAAAGTCCATAAAAGGTGGGTAATTATTATATTCTTTTTCCATAACATCAACTCCTAAAAAATATTCTTTATATAACATATTAAAAAAATAAAAAAATAGAACAAATAAAAAGTAAAATATTATTATAATTTAAATGGAAGGTATTATATACAATAAAAAAGCAAGGAAATAAAATCCTTGCTTTTTTGATGGTTATTCTTCAAGCCCCCAGTAAGTACCATGCCATACCATAGCACTTTTAACAGCAGATATACTCTCTACTATAAAGTCAGAAAGCGGCGAGTTGGAAACATATTTGGAAACATTTTCAACAAGAGTTTCATATTTTTCGCCGTTTATAAGGTCCTCTTTTGTGTTGTAAAGCACTAAAATAGGATCCATAAGCATATCTGCTAAAAAGTCTCCGTAGCCAAAATTGACTACGTGCTGGTATGGGTCAAAGTAGGTGTAATAGATTGAAACTTTATACCAATCATCACCTAAATCCCGTACTTTAAGCTTAAGCTTTTTTAAGTTAACAATAATTTCGGAGTTCATAACAAACCACCCTTTCTAAGTCAAATAACATAATGCGAATAAAATCATTATAGCATATTCGACAAATTATGACAAGTCAAAATTAAACATTGGCATAAATGTAATAAACAAATATGTATAAAAAGCTGCAATTGTTCCATGCAAAAGCTTTCCAAAAATGTAGGGCTTACAAGATAAGTCTGTTTTAGAAACAATGCTTAAAACTTGTAACATAACAGAAAGACCTCCAAACCCAAGTAAAAAAGCAGTAAAAATAATATTTATAGATAATTTTTTAATATGTATTTTAGAAATTAAACTAATACCATTTGTTATTTCAAAAAAACCTGTAAATAAACCACAAATAAAAGATTGATTAATATTTAAAACTTTAAAAAGTGGAGAAAATATAAAAATTACAATATTTTGTATACCACTACTATTTAAAATAGATATAATACTAGAAAAAATTACAACAAAACCTCCAATCATAAAAATTGTTGATAAACTACTTGTTATACTTTGAGCTAAAACTTCGCCCAAGTTTGTAAAAGAAATAGTTATGGCATTGTTTTTAACAGCAGATTTAGTATTTAAGGTTTTATTTTTATATTTCCAAAATCTAAAAATGAAACCAACAGTAATACTTGCAAGCAAATGTGTAACAAAAAGTAAAATACCAATAATGGTATTTCCAAACATGCTTATTCCCACAGTACCAATAATAAATAAAGGACCAGAATTATTGGTAAAACTTAAAAGCCTTTCACACTCTTCTTTAGAACAAACATTATTTTTTCTAAAATTTGCTGCAATTTTTGCACCAATAGGGTAGCCAGAAATTATTCCCATAATAAAAGCAAAAGAGCCTTTACCATTAACATTAAATAAAGGTTTCATAACAAAATTTAAAATATTTCCAAGTTGATTAATAATATTTGTGTGTGATAAAAGTTCTGTTGCAACAAAAAATGGAAATAAAGAAGGAACAACAGAATTTGCCCATAAATAAAGACCATTTTTTACAGCTATAAGATTATTTTTTGAAAAAATTAATAAACAAAATATAAAAAATAAAAAAATTATGGGTAAAAAATTTCTTTTTAATTTAATAATGTAAATATTAGTACTTATCATATGGTCACCTCAAAATAAATATATGAAAATTTAAGCAAATTATTACGTAAGAGATTATGAAATTGCTAAAAATGCAACAAACGTAAAATAAACATGTAATATAAATGAAATTAAAATATAACATAAAAACAATAAACCTCTAAAAGTGTTGCGGCTGTATATATATGTATATCGGTATTTTTTAGGGAAAATATTGCAAATAAAAAAATGAAATGATAAAATAATAAAAACTTAACTTACAAAATTCAAATTAAATTTTATAAGTAAAAAAAACAAGAAAAAATAAAGGAGGAAAACCAAAGATGAAACAAACATCAAAAAATAGTAAAGGTATTACATTAATAGCATTGGTAATAACAATAATTGTGCTTCTAATACTAGCAGGGGTAACAATAGCAACACTAACAGGTGATAATGGAATATTAACAAAAGCACAAAATGCAAAAGAAAAAAATGCACAAAAAACAATAGAAGAACAAATAAATTTAGCAGTGCAAGCATCAAGAATAAATGAAGGGTTATTAATAGACAAGGAAATATTAGAAGAAGAATTAACAAACAATGGGATGGAAATAACAAAATCAGAAAATGAAGAATTACCATGGACAGTAAAAAAAGACGGATATGTATATACAATAAGTGCAAATGGAGAAGTAAAAGAAAAAGAGGGACTAGCAATAACAACAGGAGACATAGAAATATTAAAAGGAGAAACAGAAGGAAAAAAGGTAAGTGCCCAAATATTAAGTGGTGAAACAGGAACCATAAGATGGGAAAGTACAGGAAATATAACAATAAGTGCAACAGAAGGAAATGAAATAACAGTAAATGTAAAAAGTAATGCAGATGCAGGGGAAACAGCAACTGTAACAGCAACAGTGGAAGGAAAGACATACCGAGACAGCATAAATGTAAAAATAGTAGAAAAGGTAACAGGTGTAACAGTAGAAAAAATAGAAGTATCAATTGGAGATAAAAAGAAAATAGAAAAAGTAACAGCTATGCCAAAAAATGTAGAAGGTATAGAAGTAACTAGTTATGTATCACAAGATACAACAAAAGCAACAGTAAACGAAACAACAGGAGAAGTAACAGGAGTACAAGAAGGAGAAACAACAGTAACAATAAATGCAAAAGGAAAATTAAGTGGAACAGTTGTAACAGGAACATGTAGTGTAAAAGTTACAAAATTAGACCATTCAGAAGTAGTAGTACCAACAATAACAGCAACAGGAAATTTAGCAAATAAACCAAATATAAAAGAAGTAAGAGAGGGTAATATACCAATACCACAAGGGTATAACTATATAAAAGGAGATAAAATAGGAGGAGCAGTAATAACAGATGCAGCAACTGGAGTGGAAAAGACAGGAAATGAATTTGTATGGGTGCCAGTAGATACATTAAGTAATATGGCAGTAGTAACAAGCGGAACTGATGCAAATGGAAACATAAATTATAGAGGAGTGTTATATAACTGGGGTACAGATGCTACAGGAAATACAGCATATGATTGGAGTGCAGATTCAACAAGTTTTAGAGAACCAGCAAATTTAAGTGGTTCATATGATAGTAAAAGTAAAAATTCAAGTTGGACATCAACATTGTACCAAGAAGAATATAATAAGATGATTAAAAGTGTATCACAATATGGAGGGTTCTATGTTGGAAGATATGAAATGAGTTTAAATAGTGAAACTAAAAATGCAGAGTCAAAATATGGAGCAACATCAGCGACTGCTGAAAGTACAAGTGCAAATCAATGGTATGGATTGTACAATAAAGCAAAAACATATGCACAAGAAAGTAATACAAGTAAAAAAGTAGTATCAAGTATGATATGGGGAAGCCAATATGACGCAATGTTAAGATGGATGGTTGATAGTGGCGTTAAAAATATTACAAGTTATTACCCAACAGATTTGTCAATAGGAGCGTATGATGCAATGTTAAAATGGATGAAAGGTAATAAGATAAATGCTACAAGTAGTAGTCCAACAGATTTATCAATAGGAACTACGTCAAAAAATACAACAAGAGTGACTGGTGGAGCAAATAATGGACAAACAGTAAGTAAAGATAAGTTAAGTAATATTTATGATTTATTAGGAAATAGTTTTGAATGGACACAAGAGGCCGACCGTACCTATTTTCGAGTTCACAGGGGTGGCTATTACAATTATAGCGGTGCACCAAGCGATTACGACAACTTCGGCTACCGCTATCCAACCAATGACTATTCCGACATTGGCAGTAGGCTCACACTTTATATAAAGTAGGACTGAACTCTAAAGCCGTGAATTAAAATTGTAAAAAAATTAGAAAAAAATAGGAAAATAGAATAAGAAGTTACCTAACGTATTTCATTCGTTAGGTAACTTCTCAAAATAATAGAATAAAAGAAATACTAAAAAATATATAAAATGCTTGTAAATAAAAAATATTTAGTATAAAAAAATAAATTTAAATGCATATAAAGCATATAAAAATAAAAATAGTACAACAAAATTAAAAACATTGACTTTATTTTAACATAAGTGTAAAATAACAAAAAAAGGAGAGTGATTTTTATGGCAATTTTAGTAACAGGTGGTGCAGGCTTTATTGGAAGCCATACAGCAGTAGAATTATTAAATAAAGGAAAAGAAATAGTAATTATTGATAATTTTTCTAATAGTAAGCCAGAAGTGTTAGATAAAATAAAAAAAATAACAGGAAAAGATTTTAAATTTTATGAGATAAATTATTTAGACAAAGAAAAATTAGAAAAAGTATTCGAAGAAAACCAAATAGAAGCAGTAATGAATTTTGCAGGCTATAAATCAGTTGGAGAATCAGTAAAAAAGCCTATAGAATACTATACAAATAACATATCTGGATGTTTAGTTTTGCTAGACACAATGAGAAAATACAATGTAAAAAAATTTATATTTAGTTCTTCAGCAACAGTATATGGAGAACCAGAAAAAATACCACTTACAGAAGAATGTAAAACAGGAGGGACAACAAACCCTTATGGAACAACAAAGTTGTTTATTGAACAAATATTAAAAGACATATATGCATCAGACAATACATGGAACATATGTATATTAAGATATTTTAACCCAGTTGGGGCACATGAAAGTGGCCTTATTGGAGAAGAACCACAAGGAATACCAAACAATTTAATGCCTTATATTGTTAGGGTAGCAAATGGGGAGCTAAAGGAACTTTCTGTATTTGGAAATGATTACAATACACATGATGGAACAGGAGTAAGAGACTATATTCATGTTGTAGACTTAGCAAAAGGACATATAAGTGCATTAGAAAAATTAGATAAAGAAAAACAAGGACTATTTATATATAACTTAGGAACAGGAACAGGTTACAGCGTTTTAGACATGGTAAAAGCCTTTGAAAATGCAACCGGAAAAGAAGTACCATACAAAATTACACCAAGAAGACCTGGAGACATTGCCACATGCTATGCAGATCCTAAAAAAGCAAAAGAAGAACTGGGCTGGCAAGCAACAAAAAACTTAGATGATATGTGTAAAGACTCTTGGGGCTATATAGAAAATAGAGATAAATAAATGAGGAAAAAATGAACAACCCCCATATACACATAAATTAATAAGATTAGCATAAGAAAGGAATATATATAAATTAATGAGTGAAGAACAAAAAGATTTAAATAAAATTTAAAAATATAAATAAATAAAAAATCTAAACTAAAAAGCCTTGAACATCAGGGCGTAAAGATAAGTTAAGTAATATTTATGATTTATTAGGAAATAGTCTTGAATGGACACAAGAGGCCAACAATACCTCTTACCGAGTTATCAGGGGAGGCTATTACAATTCTAGCATTGCACCAAGCTATCGCAGCTACGACTGTCCTACCGATACCCTTTCCTACGATGGCAGCAGGTTCACACTTTATATAAAGTAGGACTGAACTCTAAAGTCGTGAATTGAAAATTGTAAAAAAATTAGAAAGAAATAGTAAAAATTTAATAAGGAGAAATCCTAACGAAAGAAATTGGAAAAAAGAGAAAATCATAGGAAGTTACAAAAAATTACTAGAAACAGTAATGAAAGTAAAGAAAATAGCTTAAAATACAGGTTTAAGCGAAAATGAAATAAAAAACCTACACAATCAAAAATAGAATTTTAATTGACAAATAATGGAAAAAATTATATAATAAAAACATTCGCAATTATGGCAAAGACTTTAAGGAGGAATTTTTATGAAAACAGACGAAAGATGTATGGGTATTGTAAAACATGCCAAACATGACTTACGGCAAGCAGAACCGGGCACAACAATTCTTCAGTTAGAATATGATGGAAGCTCAGTTTTGCAGGTAAGGGTAGATCTTAATCACTATAAGGTGAAAATATTTACCATTCATCGTGGCGTTTGTCCAGAATGTGCGGCAGATGTTAAAGAAAATTTAGCTAAGTTGGAAATAGAGAAAGATTATATCTTTTTGTCAAATTTCTAAATTTCCTAAAAAGGCACCAGTATATGGTGCCCATTTTTATTATATATAGTATTTAAGTTATGATTATAATTTTTCATTTAAATCAGAAATACTTACATCTTTTTCTTCAAAAGTATCTACAAAGCCTACTTTAGCAATATTGCTTGAAGTATTAATTCCTTGAATCCATACAGGTCTACTATTATAAAAAATATCAAATTTTTCATCATTATTTAAAATTGATTTAACACGATTTAATTCCATCACAAAAACCTCCTAAAAAATAATTGTTATATTAAGTATATCCAAAATGAATAACAAGTATTCTTAAATTTAAGCACAATCATTTAATAAAAAAATTAAAAATGCTTGCTTTTTATGGAAAAATATAGTAAAATAAATATGCTTTAAAAGCAATACCTTTTACTTAGCTATAAGATTAGCACCTATTCTTAAGCTCAGTTTTAGGAAAATAAATAAAAATAGGAGGTGTAGTATTAAATGACAAAGGAAAGAAAACAAGAAATCATTAATACTTATAAAAGAGAAGAAAACGACACTGGTTCTCCAGAAGTTCAAATAGCTCTTTTAACAGAAAGAATTAATGAATTAACAGAACATTTAAAAATCCATCAAAAAGACAACCACTCAAGAAGAGGTCTTTTAAAAATGGTTGGAAAAAGAAGAAACCTATTAAACTATCTATCTAAAAAAGATTTACAAAGATATAGAGATATAGTTGAAAAATTAGGATTAAGAAAATAATCTTTTATAAAAGGCCCTATGCTAAATAAAAAGCAAGGGCTTTTTGTAAAACAATAAGCTTAAAATATTTAGGTAAGTAGCTTGTATAATGCACTACAAAATAATGTATTATAGAGGTTACAATCTAAATTTAAGCTTATATAATAAAGGTGCAAAAAAGTAGAAAGGAGCGTATGATTTTATCATACAATAAAAAATATGTTTAAAACTTATGAAACAGAATTAGCAGGTAGAAAACTTGTAATAGAAACAGGAAAAATGGCAGGACTTGCAAATGGAAGTGTATTGGTTAGATATGGAGACACTTGTGTACTTGTAAACGTTACTGCATCAAAAGAACCAAGAGAAGGAATAGATTTCTTCCCATTATCAGTGGATTTTGAAGAAAAACTATATTCAGTTGGAAAAATTCCAGGAAGCTTTATGAAAAGAGAAGGTAAACCAAGTGATAAAGCAATATTAACATCAAGAGCAATAGATAGACCATTAAGACCATTATTCCCAAAAGATTTTAGAAATGATGTATGTGTTGTAGGAACTGTACTTTGTGTTGAACAAGACAATTCACCAGAAGTAGCTGCAATGATAGGTGCAGCAGCAGCACTTGCAATTTCTGATATTCCATTTGGAGGACCTACAGCAGCAGTAAATGTTGGGTTAGTTGATGGACAAATTGTTATAAATCCAACAGAAGCACAAAGGGAGGTTTCAGACTTAACATTAACAGTTGCAGCAACAGAAGAAAAAATAACAATGATAGAAGCTGGAGCAAATGAAGTACCAAATGATGTTATGTTAGAAGCAATAAAAACAGCACATGAAGAAATTAAAAAAATATGTAAATTTATATCAAGTATACAAGCTGAAATTGGAAAACCAAAATTTGAATATAAATCATTTGAAGTAGACCATGATGTATATAACTTTGTAAATGACAATTTCAAAGAAGAAATGAAAGAAAAGGTTCAAGAAGCTGACAAAACAATAAGAGACAAAAATATAGATGAATTAACAGAAAAAATTACAAACGAATATGCATTAAAATTTGGAGAAGAAGAAAAAGATGCTCATAAACAAGACATAGGAGAAGCAATATACAAAGTAGAAAAACAATGTGTTAGAGAATTAATATTTAATGAACATAAAAGGGTAGATGGTAGAGCTTTAGATGAAATAAGACCATTATCATGTGAAGTTGGATTATTACCACGTACACATGGAAGTGCTTTATTTACAAGAGGACAAACACAAGTATTATCAATTGCAACTTTAGGAATGGTATCTGAAGAACAAAAATTAGATGGAATAGACATGGAAGAATCAAAAAGATATATACATCACTATAACTTCCCAAGCTATAGTGTAGGGGAAGCTAGACCATCAAGAGGACCAGGAAGAAGAGAAATAGGACATGGAGCACTTGCTGAAAAAGCATTAGTTCCAGTAATACCATCAAAGGAAGAATTCCCATATGCAATAAGAGTTGTATCTGAAGTATTATCATCAAATGGATCAACATCACAAGCAAGTATATGTGGAAGTACACTTGCATTAATGGATGCAGGAGTTCCAATAAAAAGACCAGTAGCTGGAATATCTACAGGATTAATTACAAACCCAAATGATGACAATGATTATATAATGTTATTAGACATACAAGGGTTAGAAGATTTCTTTGGAGATATGGACTTTAAAGTTGGAGGAACAGAAAAAGGAATAACAGCAATTCAAGTTGATATTAAATGTGATGGATTAACATATGACATAATAGCAGAAGCATTTGAAAGAACTGAAAAAGCAAGAATGCATATTTTAAATGACGTAATGTTACCAGTTATATCAAAACCAAGAGAAGAAATTTCTAAATATGCACCAAAAATAGTAAATACAACAATTAAAGTAGACAAAATAAAAGATGTAATCGGACCTGGTGGAAAAATGATAAACAAAATCATAGACAAAACAGGCGTTAAAATTGACATAGAAGAAGATGGACAAGTATTTATTTATTCACAAGACAGTGAAAAAGCAAACGAAGCATTAGAAATGATAGAAGACATTGTAAGAGAAGTCGAAGTAGGCGGAATTTATTTAGGAACAGTAACTAAAATAATGGCATTTGGAGCATTTATAGACTTAGGATTTGGAGATAAAGAAGGATTATTACATATTTCAAAAATCTCTAATGAAAGAATAAAAAATGTAGAAGATGTGTTACATGTAGGAGACAAAGTAACTGTAAAAGTAACAGACATTGATGATCAAGGAAGAATAAACTTAACAGCAAAAGGATTAAATGGCATTTTATTGCCATTTAAACCCGGAACCGTGGCAACCGCGTGGCAATAAACTAGAAAAGGAATGATTTTATGATAAATATAAAAGAAAAAATAGCAAAAGAAATTGAAAAAACAACCAAATTAAACAGTAAAGAATTAGAAAGCTACATAGAAAAACCAAAAGAAGCAAAAAATGGAGACTATGCATTTCCATGCTTTAAGCTTGCAAAAGAGCTAAAAAAAGCCCCACAACAAATAGCACAAGAAATAGCAAGCAACATAAATATAAGTAAAGACATAATAGAAAAAGTAGAAGTTGTAGGAGGGTATTTAAATTTTTATGCAAACAAAAACTTATTAACAAATGAAGTCATAAAAGAAATATCTAGCAAAGAAAAAGTAGGAAGTTCCAATATTGGAAATGGCAAAACAATAGTTATAGACTATTCTTCTCCAAATATTGCAAAACCTTTCCACATAGGGCACTTAAAAACAACAGTATTAGGTGGAGCTCTATATAATATTTATAAACATTTAGGCTATAAAGTAATTGGAGTAAACCATTTAGGAGATTATGGAACACAGTTTGGTAAATTAATAGAAGGTTATAAAAGATGGGGAGATGAGTATGATTTAACAAAAGATCCTATTGATAAATTAGCCGAAATTTATTTAAAAATAAACAACTTATGTGCTGAGGATGAAGATGTTTTAAATAAATGTAGAGAAAACTTTAAATTGTTAGAAAATGGCGATGAATATTGCACAAAGCTATGGAATAAGTTTAGAGACCTAAGTATAAAAGAATTCCAAAAAATATATGACATGTTAGGTAGCAAATTTGACTCATGGAATGGTGAGGCTTTTTATGCTGACAAAACTTCAGAAGTAATTGATATATTAAGTAAAACAGGAAGATTAGTAGAATCTGAAGGTGCAATGGTTATAGATTTAAGCAAAGAAGGAATTGATACACCATGTATAATATGCAAATCAAATGGATCTACAATTTATGCAACAAGAGATTTAGCAGCAATTTTATATAGAGCAAGGACATATAATTATGATAAAAGTATATATGTTACATCTTACGAACAAAACTTACATTTTAAGCAAATATTTGAAGTTGCAAAATTATTAGGTCTAGATGAAAAATATACAAAAGGTTTAGAACATGTTTCTTATGGAATGATTAGACTTCCAAGTGGTAAAATGTCAACTAGAAAAGGAAATTTTATAAAAGTTGAAGATATAATTAAAGAAACAATAAATGAAGCTAAAAAAATTATAGAAGAAAAAAATCCAAGTCTAGAAGACAAAGAAGAAGTGGCAAAAAGAGTTGGAATTGGAGCTATTATTTTTAATAATGTTTCAACAAATAGGGTAAAAGATGAAATATTTGATATAAACGAAATGCTTAATTTCCAAGGAGAAACAGGACCATATATACAATATACATATGTAAGAACAAATAGTGTATTAAAAAAGGTTGCCAATATACCAGATGCAGGTAAAATAAATGTAAATAATTTACAAGATGAGTATTCTCAAAATATTATAAAATTAATAGCAGATTTTGAAAATATATTAATTCAAGTAACAAAAAAAGAAGAAGTTTCAATACTTGCAAAATATTTAATTGAACTTTCAAAAGCATTTAGTAGTTTTTATAACGAAAATAAAATAATTGGTGAAGAAAGTGAAGTTCAAGATGCAAGAGTATACTTAACCTATTGTGTTAACAAAGTTTTAAAAACAGGAGCAGAACTTCTAGGAATAAAAATGCCAGAAAAAATGTAATATAAAAATAAAAATACAGTAATAAACAAAGTAACAAAGGAGATAAGATTCAAATGATAGACTTTCATGCACACATACTTCCAAACATAGATGATGGATCAAGAAGTATAGACGAAACATTTAATTTAATAAAAGAAGCACAAAATGTAGGATTTGACGAAATAGTATTAACACCTCATTACAAAGAAACAGTATTTGAAACAGATGTAGCAGAAAGAGGAGTATGGTTAGATGCAATAACAAAAAATTTAACCACAAAAAATATTAAAGCAAAATTATATTTAGCAAATGAAATATATATGACAGACAACATAATAAAATTATTAGAAAATGAAAAAGCATCAACAATAAATAATACAAGTTATGTATTATTTGAATTACCAAAAAATGAAGAACCATTAAATTTATATGACTTAATATATGAAATGCAACAAAATAAAATAGTACCAGTTTTAGCACATCCAGAAAGATATGTGTATGTGCAAAAAGAACCAGAATTACTATATGATTTGGTAGAAAAAGGAGTATTAATCCAAGCAAATTATGGAAGTATAATAGGTCAATATGGAAACAAAGCTCAAATGATAGTAAGAAAAATGTTTGAAAATAATTTAGTACATTTTTTAGGAACAGATGTGCATAGAGAAAAAACAATATATAAACTTATACCAGAAATTTTAGAAGAAATAGAAAGCATAATAGGAAAAGAAAGGCTAGAAGAATTAACTTCTATAAATCCAAAATTGGCATTATTAAATAAAAGAATAGACATTAGAACACCAATTGAATTTAAGCTTAATTTTAAAGAAAAATTAATGATGAATTTTAACCTTAACTTTTTAAAATAAATAGTTAATAAAGTAATTATTATTAATTAAAATGAAAATTAATTGATAATGAAAGTTAATTTAAAACAAAAATTAACAAATATAAGAAAGAAGGAATAACAATGAGAAAATACTTTGGAACAGATGGAATAAGAAGAATAGCAAACATAGAGCTATCACCAGAATTGGTGTATAAAGTTGCAAAAGCAGGAGCATATGTACTTTCTAAGCATACAGACCATGCACCAACAATTTTAATTGGAAGAGATACAAGAATATCTGGAACACTAATAGAAAGTGCAATGGTTGCAGGATTTTTAAGCTATGGAGCAAATGTTAAATTATTAGGAGTTATACCAACACCAGCAGTAGCATATTTAACTAGAAAGTTAAATGCAGATGCAAGTGTTGTAATATCTGCATCACATAATACTTATGAATTTAATGGAATAAAATATTTTAGTAATAAAGGTATGAAAATTCCAGACACATTAGAAGAAGAAATAGAAGAAGTAATGGAATCTGGAAAATTAGAAGAACTTACAGCAGTAAATGACAAAATAGGAGTTTCTGAATATTGCTTAGACTTAATTGATGAATATGTCTACTTTTTTAGGAAAAATTTTGATGACGACATGGAAAAATTAGTATCTGATGATTTTATAGTAGGATTAGACACAGCAAATGGTGCAACATATAAAGTTGCAGAAAAAGTATTTAAATCATTAGGAATTAAATATAAAATAATAAACAATAATCCAGATGGAATAAATATAAACCAAAATTGTGGTTCAACACATTTAGAAGGTCTAAAGAAGTTTGTTGTAGAAAATAACTTAAGCATGGGAGTAGCATATGATGGTGATGGAGATAGATGCTTAGCAGTAGATGAAAATGGTAACGAAATAGATGGAGACAAAATTATGGCTATAATTTCTAGTTCATTAAGAAAAAAAGGAAAACTTGCCAAAGATACTATTGTAGCAACTGTTATGAGTAACCTTGGGCTAAACAAGTATGCAAGAGACAATGGACTTGAATTATTGCAAACTAAAGTTGGAGATAGATATGTATTAGAAGAAATGATAAAAGATGGATTTAATTTAGGAGGAGAACAATCTGGTCATGTTATTTTATTAGATTACAATCCAACAGGAGATGGAATATTAACATCATTAATGCTTATAAAATCTATTTTAGAAGAAAATAAAAAGGCATCACAAATGGCACAAATGGTAAAATTGTACCCACAAGTATTGGTTAATGCAAAAGTAAATTCAGAGAAAAAATATGGATTTAAAGATGATAAAGAAATAAAAAATGCAATTGAAAAACTTGAAAAAGAATTTGCTGGAAATGGAAGAGTATTAATTAGACCTTCTGGAACAGAGCCATTAGTAAGAGTTATGATAGAGGGCGAAGATCAAAAATATATACAAAAAAAGGCAGAAGAAATTGCAAAATTAATAGAATCAAAGCTAAAATAAAAATTTAATAAATAACATAATAAAAAATGCAACTATAACTATTAATTGCAAAATGTAACGTAATAAAAATGTAACAAAGCAGCAATATAAATGTAATGAAAATGTAAATTGATAAATATTGCTAAATAATGTAATAAGTGATATTATATTTACAATAACTAAAGAAAAATAGGAGGAAAAAACAATGTTTTTATTAGATATGTCAAATCCATTAACATTATTACTAATGTTATTTGCAACAGTTCTTTTAATATTTTTAGCACAAGAAATTAAAAAAAGTTATGTAGCTGCAATACCTTTAGTAGCTTATTTATTAATACTAGTAATGCATGTAGCACAATTTACAACATTATCAGAAGACCTAAGATATATGTCAGAAACACTATCAAGATGTATAGCAATCGACTTTGTATTTATTTTAATATCATTTTTCTCATACTTATGGGTTGATGATATTGAAGCAAAAGCAAAGAATAAAAAAAGTATAGATAATAGTTTAGATTGGTTTTGGAAAAATGTATAATATAAAAATGCTTAAAGTATAACTTTAAGCATTTTTTTTGTTTTTATGAATATAAATATTATAAGACACTTATGACAAGGAGAAAATATATGTTTAATGTTACAGTACTAAAAATTAAAGACGTTGTAAAATACCTAATAGAACTAATAATATTTATATTAATAGTAATATGTTTATATAAAGGAGTATCTGGAATAAAAATAGAAAACAACCAGATATCGAAAAAAATTATAAAAGGAAATTTATTAGAATGTATAGATACTGAACTTCCAGTTGTAGCTGAAGTTTGCAAGGAAGGGGAAGAAGGAAAAACAGGAATAAAAGAGGAGTTTAATTTATATGAAGATATTTTAAAAAGACAAATAGTAGCAATAGAAAGTTTTGAAGAAAAAGACATAAATGAAATTCAAGGTGAAAATGAAGAGCAAACAAATAATAATCAAGAAACAGCCAAAATAGAAGAACAAAATACTAGCCAAGAAATTGCAAAAGCAGGAGAAAAAACTGAGGTTATAACAAATAACCCAATAGCATTAAAATCCAATGTACAATACCAAAATGTAAAAATAAAAAATGAAACATCTTATGAATTAACAGAGGAAATGTTAGAGCCAAATATAGAAATAAACAATAAAAATATTTTATTATTTCATACACATACATGTGAAAGCTATACAGCAAGTGAAAAAAATCCATACACACCAACAGGAAATTATAGAACAACAGATTTAAACTTTACAGTTGCAAAGGTTGGAGATGAATTAGAAAATAGTTTAAAACAATATGGAATAAATGTAACACATGACAAAACTTACCATGATTACCCAGCATATAATGGCTCATACACACATTCGCTTGGAACAGTGCAAGAAATTTTAAAAACAAATCCTTCAGATATTATTTTTGATATACATAGAGATGCAATAGGGAGTAGAAGTGACTATGCACCAATTGTAAAAATAGGAGAAAATGACATTGCAGCACAAATAATGTTTGTAGTTGGTACAAATGAAGGTGGACTTTGGCACCCAAATTGGAACCAAAATTTAAAATTTGCAATAAAAGTTCAGCAAAAGGCAGAGGAAATGTATCCAGGACTTTTTAAACCTATAATGCTTACAAAATATAGGTATAATCAGCATGCAGGAAAATATGCTAGTATAATAGAAGTGGGGGCTACAGGAAATACTTTAGAGCAATGTCAAACAAGTATGAAGTATTTTGCAAAAGTATTAGACGAAGTCTTGAAATAAAAATAATATTTGTATATAATACGTTTAAATAATCTAAAGAAAAGAGGTATTTTTATGGCAAATATTAATGTTAGTTTAAAAAACACACAAATTTCAAATAAAACAATAATGGAATATAAAGACAAGGTTGAAAAAATACATAATGACTTGCATAAAAGAGCAAATGATCCAAATGACTTTGTTGGATGGCTTGAATTACCAACAAATTATGATAAAAAAGAATTTGCAAGAATAAAAAAAGCTGCTAAAAAAATAAAAAAAGAATCAGATATTTTAGTAGTTATTGGAATAGGAGGATCATACTTAGGTGCAAGAGCTGTAATAGAGTCTTTAACAAATACATTTTATAATATGCAAACAGACAAACAAAGAAAATTTCCACAAATTTTATATGCAGGAAATAACCTAAGTCCAAACTATATAAATGATTTAATAAATTATATAGGAAATAAAGATTTTTCTGTAAATGTTATTTCAAAATCTGGAACAACAACAGAGCCAGGAATTGCATTTAGAATATTTAGAGAAATATTAGAAAATAAATATGGAATAGATGAAGCAAGAAGCAGAATTTATGTAACAACAGACAAAGAAAAAGGAGCACTAAAAACACTATCAGATGAAGAAGGGTATGAAAGATTTGTTATACCTGACAATGTTGGTGGAAGATATTCTGTATTAACAGCAGTAGGATTACTTCCAATTGCAACAGCTGGAATTGATATAGACAAACTTATGGAAGGTGCAAGAATTGCTAAAGAAAGATTTAATGACTCAGATTTAAAATATAATGATTGCTACAAATACGCAGTAGTAAGAAATATAATGTACAAATTATATAAAAATATAGAAATACTTGTAAATTATGAGCCAAAAATGCATTATTTTACAGAATGGTGGAAACAACTATTTGGCGAAAGTGAAGGAAAAGAACAAAAAGGAATATTCCCTGCAGGAGTTGACTTTACAACAGACTTGCACTCTATGGGACAATATATACAAGAAGGAAGAAGAAATTTATTTGAAACAGTAATAACTATAAAAACACCAGAGTCAAATATAACTGTAAATGCAGATGAAGATAATTTAGATGGGCTAAACTATTTAGCAGGAAAAGACTTAGACTATATAAATAAAAAAGCTATGGAAGGAACAATAAAAGCACATGTTGATGGAGATGTTCCAAATGTTGTTATAGAATTAGAAAAATTAGATGAGTTATCAATTGGTGAGCTAATATATTTCTTTGAAAAATCATGTGCAATGTCTTGTATGCTTCTTGAAGTAAATCCATTTAATCAACCAGGAGTTGAAGAATATAAAAAGAATATGTTTAAATTATTAAAAAAACCAGGGTATTAAAAGAAAGGCAAAAAAATGATATACAAAAAACAATTTGAAATAGGATTAAAAGACATAGGAAAAAACAATGAAATAACTAATACTGCATTATTAGAAAGACTAGAAAATATTGCAGCATATCACTCAGATAGTGCAGGCTATGGTGTAAATACAGTAGAGCAAACAAAAGTAACATGGGTTTTATTAGAATGGAAACTTCAGGTTATAAAAAGACCAAAATATGGACAAAAAATAAATATAGATACATGGTCAAGATATACTAACAAATGTTATTCTTATAGAGATTTTGAAGTCTATGATGAAAATAAACAATTATGTGCTATAGCAACATCAAAATGGTTACTAATAAATGTGGAAAAAAATAAAATTGCAAAAGTAGAAGAGAGTTTAATTGCAAAATATAATCCAGAAGAAGGTAAATCTGTATTTAATATTTTAGAACTAGAAAAATTAAAAGAACCTAATAATTATGAAAGTTTTATAAATTATAAAGTTAGAAGAAGTGATATAGATGTAAATAGACATATGCATAATTTACGATATTTAGATTTGGCATATGAAGCATTACCACAAAATGTATATGATGAGCAAATTTTTAATAATGTTAGAGTTACTTATAAAAAGGAAATTAAATTAGTACAAAATGTTGTATGTAAATATGTAAAGCAAGATGAAAAATATATTGTTGCAATATATAGTGAAGATTTAAAGGTATTACATAGTATTGTAGAGTTGCAAAATTAGAAAAAAGCTAATAGTGAATGAAACTTCATTATTAGCTTTTTATCTTTCTTCATCAAAAGAATTTGCTTTATTTAATTTTTTTAATTCTTCTTCAGTAGAAATTACGCCATTTCCCATATTTACATATTTTCTAACTCTTTTTTGATTTTTATCTTTTAGGTGTTTTGGAAATTTATCTGGATTTGCTAAAAACTGTAAATGTTCTATTAAATCATGTTTTGAATTTTCTTCTATTAATTTTTTTTGCCTTAGAAAAATTTTATGTCTTTTTTCTAAAGGAAGTGTAATATGGTTTTGCAAATAACTATTTTTTACAATTCCTTCTCTATTTGGATTTATAACCATAAAATCATTATTTCCTTCGTATACAGGCATCATAATTGTTTGTTTCATATTAATTAAAGCATCAACCATCATATCTTTGTCAACATGAACACAAATTGGTCTATTTAATCCGAGGATAATCTATACCAATAATAATTTTTTTGGAATTATCTTGTATGGTATTTGGTTTACCATTTTCGTTTTCGTTTATATAACCCCAATTTTTAAGTTTTTTATTGTCAACAAAATCCATAATTATACCACATATTAAATTATTTTTTATTGAATAAGTATTTTCAGCAGCTATAAATCTTTCAAAACACATTGATAAATCATCTTCTAAGGAATTTGGGAAATTAGGAAATAATTTAGAAAACGTATGATTATAATCAAATGAAAATTCAGAAGATAAGGAATTATAAGATTTTCCCTGTAAATTTCTTTTATATATATTTTTAGCTAAGTATTTTAATAAACGATATTTAGTAAGAAGTTTTTTTATTGTCTCATCATCTAATGATAAATTAGTATTTGGAAAATCTTTTAGTAAGTTTAACTGCTGAAAAACAAAATAGCCAAATCCAGTTGAATTTATTTCTTTTGAATATTTATTTTGCCAAAATATATTTAAAGCAGAAAGCTCGTCTATTGGAAGAGTTTTTAAATATTCTTCTGAAAAAAACTTTTCAATTCCAATATCATCTGGGTGGTTTTTATCTGGTTTTGTAACATACCCTAAATCTTCTAACCATAAAATTTTTAGCTGCTTTTCTTGACTGTTACAAAGAAGGTCTAAAGCTCCATGTTCATTTAAATAATTGTAGGTATATTGCAAAATTTTAATATTATCATCTTTTTGAAATTTTAATAAATCATCTTTACAATATTGCAATGAGTTTTTTAAATATTCATATTCTTCTTGCGTAGTAGGATTAAGTCCATATTTTTTATATTTTTCTCTTAAGTTATATAATAAGCTTCTTACAAGTAAGTTTGTTGATTTTTTTAGGTCATATGTATAAATTCCATCATCATCTGGTATTTTTTTATTAGAAAATTTTTGATATAAATGTTTTAAAAATTGTTCATTTTCCAATAGATAATCTCTTGCCAATAATTGAACTTTAATACCAGATAATCTATCTATAATTTTATAGTATTCTTGAGAATCTTTTATAAAATTTAGTTCAGTAAAAGATAACAGTTGGTAACCATCTAAGCTAGGGTATTTATTATGGGCTTTAGAAAGAAAATTATAAGCACGTCCTATATCTTTTTTGGCATCTTCTATATCTATTAAATTAATATCATTATATAAATTTTCTATATCCATAAATTTTAGCTCCTTACAATAACTTAAGTATACCATAAAATAAGGCAAATTACCAGAATTTTAAAAAATTATCATATTTTACTACCATTTTTATTTTATTTATGATAAAATGGCGAAAGTAAAAATATAATTAAAAGGAGTTGTTAAAGTTGTCAGAACTAAAATATAAAAGAGTTCTTTTAAAATTAAGTGGAGAAGCATTAGCAGGAAGCAAAGGAAATGGAGTAGATGCAAAAACAGTAGGAGAAATATGTGATAAAATAAAAGAAATAGTTGATTTAGGAGTAAAAGTAGGAATAGTAGTTGGAGGTGGAAACTTCTGGCGTGGAAGAAATGGACATCAAATGGAAAGGACCACAGCAGACTATATGGGAATGCTTGCAACAGCAATGAATGGGCTTGCACTTCAAGATGCATTAGAAGCAAGAGGAGTTTATTCTAGAGTACAAACATCAATAGAAATGAGGGAAATAGCAGAACCATTTATACAAAGAAAAGCAATGAAACATTTAGAAAAAGGTAGAGTTGTAATATTTGCATGTGGTACAGGACACCCTTATTTTACAACAGATACAGCAGCAGCACTTCGTGCTACAGAAATGAATGCAGAAGTAATACTTCTTGGAAAATCAATAGATGCGGTATATTCTGCAGATCCAAAACTAGACCCAAATGCAACAAAATTTGAAGAAATTTCATATATAGATGTGTTAAATAAAGATTTAAAAGTTATGGATTCAACAGCAACAGCAATGTGTAGAGATAATAATATTCCACTTTTAGTATTTGGAATAGCTGACCCACAAAATATTGTAAGAGCTGTTAAAGGTGAAAAAATAGGAACAATAGTAAGTTAGTAAATTTTAGGAGGAAAGAATAATGGATTATAAAAATATAGAAGAAAGAATGAATAAAACAATAAGTGTATATGAAGAAAAATTATCAGAAGTAAGAGCAGGAAGAGCAAACCCTGCAATATTAAACAAAGTAAAAATAGATTACTATGGAACACCAACACCAATAAATCAAGTAGCAGGAGTTTCTGTTCCAGAAGCAAGATTAATTGTAATCCAACCATGGGATGTAAGTGTTTTAAAAGATATAGAAAAAGCAATACTTGCATCAGACATAGGAATAAATCCAAATAATGATGGAAAAGTAATAAGACTTGCATTTCCAGAATTAACAGAAGAAAGAAGAAAAGAACTAGTAAAAGACATAAAGAAAATGGCAGAAGAAGCAAAAGTTGCAGTAAGAGCTGTTAGAAGAGACGGAATTGATGAAGCAAAAACAAAACAAAAAAATTCTGAAATAACAGAAGACGAGCTAAAAAATGCAGAAAATGACATACAAAAATTAACAGACAAAAAAATAGAAGAAGTTGATAAAATACTAGAAAACAAAGAAAAAGAAATAATGTCAGTATAGTAAATTATTAAATTTAAGAAGGAATAAAAATGGATTTCAAGCAAGAATTAAGTAAATATCAAAAAATAATAAACAATGAATTAGAAAAATATGTAAGACATGAAGATTGTCCAGAAAAAATATTAAACAATTCTATGGAATATAGTTTAATGGCAGGAGGCAAAAGATTAAGACCAATTTTGTTACTTGCAACTTACAAATTATTTAAAAATGATGTTAATAACTGTATGACATATGCAGTTGCAATCGAAATGGTACATAATTTTTCATTAATACATGATGATTTACCAGGAATAGATAATGATGACTTAAGACATGGAAAGCCAACAAATCATAAAGCTTTTAACGAGGCAACAGCAATACTTGCAGGAGACCGGATTGTTAAATAATGCATATATATTAATAAGTGAAGATTTAAAAAATTCTAAAAAAGAAGAATTACAAGACAAAATTAAAATTTTTAATGAATTTACACTTGCAGTAGATAGAATGATTGCAGGAGAGTATGTTGACACAGAATATGAAGGAAAACCAATAAGTAAAGATTACTTAGAATATATTCATAAAAACAAAACAGGGGCATTTTTAAAACTATCAGTTAGAATGGGAGCAATACTTGCAAATGCACCAAAAGAAGACTTAGAAAAATTAACAACATATTCAGAAAAAATAGGTTTGGCATTTCAAATAAAAGATGATATATTATCAGAAGAAGGAAATGAAAAAATTTTAGGAAAACCAGTTGGAAATGACAAAGAACATGGAAAATGTACATATGTATCAAAATATGGACTTGAAGGTGCTAAAGAAATATTAAATAAAATAACAAAAGAAGCAATAGAAATAATTAACTGTTATGGAGAAAAAGGAGAGTTTTTAAAAGAACTTGCCTTATACATAGCAAATAGAAATAAATAGGTGATAATATGAAATTTAATAAAGAAAGCATGCCAAAACACATAGCAATTATAATGGATGGAAATAGAAGGTGGGCAAAAGCAAGAGGGAAACAAGCAGCATTTGGACATAAAGAAGGTGCAAAAACTTTAGAAAAAATAGTTAGGTATGCAAATAGTATTGGACTTGAATATATTACAGTATATGCCTTTTCTACAGAAAACTGGAAAAGAGCAGAAGATGAGGTAAAAGCATTAATGTTTTTATTTCAAAGCTATCTAAATGATTATTCTAAAAGGGCAGACAGTGAAAATATAAAAGTAAAATTTTTAGGAGATAAAAAAGCATTATCAAAAGCAATGCAAAAAAGCATGGAAGAATGTGTAGAAAGAACCAAAAATAATACAGGAATAACATTTAACATAGCTATAAACTATGGTGGTAGAGACGAAATAGTAAAAGCAATGAAAAAAATTGCAACTGAATATAAA
The DNA here is from genome assembly GCA_000437215.1 of Clostridium sp. CAG:440. Taxonomy (GTDB): domain Bacteria; phylum Bacillota; class Clostridia; order TANB77; family CAG-508; genus CAG-269. Next base: position 73,049 of record FR898648.1, on the reverse strand, counting down.
GAAGGAAGAATTGAATTAGAACAAATAAACGAAGAGGCGATTTCAAAAGAATTATATACAAAAGATGAGCCAGATCCAGACCTTGTTATTAGAACAAGTGGTGAGATGAGATTAAGTAATTTTTTACCATGGCAATCAGTATATTCAGAATTACTTTTTGTAGAGAAAAATTGGCCAGATTTTACTGAAGAAGATTTAGACAATGCAATTATAGAATATCAAAAAAGAACAAGAAAATTCGGGGCAAATTAACTAATTAGTTGAAAGGAATGAAAAAATGGATATAAAAAGAGTAACATCAGCACTACTAGGGTTTCCTTTAGTACTTGCAATATTTTTAATAGGAAATAAATATGTTGTAGACATAGCACTTGCTATAATTACATTACTTGCAATGGACGAATATTTTAATGCAGTATCAAAAGTTGCAAAGCCTGTAAAATGGGTAGGCTATTTAAGCTGTTTAAGTATTTCACTTTTACATGTAATTCCTAGTTCATATTTATGGGTAGTAGTAACACTTGCAATTCCAACTATATTATTAATACTTTTTGCGCAAGTAATTGCAACAGAGATGAAAACAAGTTTTAAAGATATTGCATATACATTTTTTGGAATAGCATATATTGTATTTTTTACAATTTTTGTTGCACTAATAAATGGAATGAAAAATGGAAACATATTAATATGGTATGTAATATTTGCTGCATGGGGAACAGATATTTTTGCATATTTTACAGGAAAAGCTATAGGAAAACATAAATTTAGTAAAATAAGCCCTAAAAAATCTATAGAAGGATGTATTGGTGGAACAATTGGGGCAGTAGTTGCAATTGTTATATATACATATGTTATAAATACATATTTAGGTATGAATGTGTCATATATATATATTATAGGATGTTCAATTATATTAAGTTTAGTTGGGCAAATAGGTGACTTTGCAGCATCATCAATAAAAAGATTTGTAGATATAAAAGATTATAGTAACCTAATTCCAGGACATGGAGGAATGTTAGACAGAATAGATAGTTTAATATTTTTAGCACCATTTGCATATGCATTATTTATGATGATTTAGGAGGAGATAGTTTGTTTACTTTTTTAATATCTGCTATAAAAATAATATTTTTATTAGGATTTTTAATTCTAATACATGAGACTGGACATTTTGTTGTTGCAAAACTATGTAAAGTAAGGGTAAATGAATTTGCCATAGGTTTTGGACCAACAATTTGGAAAAAACAAGGAAAAGAAACTAAATATGCATTAAGACTTATACCACTAGGGGGCTTTATAAGTATGGAAGGAGAAGAAGAACTTTCTGATAAGGAAGGTTCTTTTTCAAAAGCAAGTATCCCTAAAAGAGTTGCAATAGTTGCAGCAGGGGCAATAGTAAATATTATATTTGCATTAATAGTTTATTTTATATTGGCTACAAGTTATAATTTTCAAGTAACAAATAATTGGAGTTCTGCATTAACATTTGCAGGAGAAAGAACAGGAACATTTATTACATCAACATTTGAAGGATTAAAGCAACTATTTACTGGAAAGGCAGGGCTTGACCAAATGATGGGGCCTGTTGGAATATCAGAAGTTGTAGCTAAAACAAATGGAATGTTTGAATTTATAAATATGCTTGCAATTGTTTCTTTATCTTTAGGGGTAACTAATTTGCTTCCAATTCCAGCTTTAGATGGTGGGAAAATACTTCTTTTAATAATAGAGGCAATACGTAAAAAACCCTTAAGTCAAAAAATAGAAATTAATATTCAACTTTTAGGTTTTTCTTTTATAATAATACTTGCATTATTTGTAACATGGAATGATATAGCCAGAATTATTTAAATTTTTCTATATAAAACGATATAGTAATATTATTTAGTGTTTTAAATAAAATGATATAACAAGAATTATTTAATATCCATATATTGACATGGTAACATAATTGGTAGTAAAATAAATATAACAATGTTTTGTGTACGTTGTTAAAACATTTTAATTTTAACAAAGGAGGGTACTTTTTTATGAGTACTAAACTTCGGACCTATGTCGACATTATGGATTTGCACAACGAGGTAACTGGTTCATGCCATTTCCTTGTTATCAAATTTCCAAATAATGAGACAGCCAAAATTGTAGTAGACTGTGGATTATTTCAGGAAAAGGAGAATGATAGCTATAACAGAGGTTTTCCATTTGATGCTGACAAACTTGATTGTGTGCTTGTTACTCACAACCATGTTGACCATACAGGTCGCTTGCCGTTACTTGTAAAACAAGGCTATCGCAATGAAATTTATTGCACTGGGGCAACAAAAATGCTTATGCCACTGGCATTGGTAGATAGCTGCAAGGTACTACGTGATTTATCACGAAGAAACAACCAAAAACAGCTTTATTCAGAAGGTGATGTAAATGAGTGTGTTTCACAATTAAAAGCAGTGGAATATGAAAAAACATTTAACATTCACAGGTTTGTAAAGGCAACATTTTTCAAAAATGGTCATTTGCTTGGAGCTGCCATGATTTTGCTTCAGATTCAGTATGAAGATGAGGCATCAATTAACCTTTTGTTTACTGGAGACATTAATTTTTCTAACATGTTTTTTGATGTTGATCCATTACCTAACTGGGTAAAAGAATTGCCGCTTACGGTAATTCAGGAATCAACATATGGAGATATGGACAAAGAGGAAATAGTTCCAGTATTTAAGCAAAATGTTAAGGAAAAAATGGAAATTGGCGGAAACTTAATAGTACCGGTATTTTCTTTAGGAAGAAGCCAAGAAATTCTAAAAACTTTGCATGACATGCAAAAAGAAAATATGCTGGATTCATCAATTCCAATATATTTTGATGGTAAGCTTGCCATTAAATATACACACATCTATTTAAAAGATGGTTTTGGACTAAATGATGACTGCCTGGACTTTCTGCCAGACAATTTAACTTATGTTGATGAAGGAATAAGAGACAAAATTTTAAGCAATACTTCTGAAACAAAAATAATTGTTACAACCTCAGGAAGCGGTGGCTATGGACCTGCACCACTCTATTTTCAAAATTACATTGGAAATTCCAATACTCTTATCCATTTTACAGGATTTCTTTTTGAGGGAAGCCTGGGAAGAAATCTTCGGGACACTCCATATGGAGATTTTGTAAAAATTAATGGATTAATCCTGAAAAAGTTTGCAAATGTAGAGTTTACATCTGAGTTTTCTGCACATGCAAAGGCTGATGAGATGATTAATTTTTTAAACGAATTTAAAAATCTTAAAGCAGTTTTGGTAAATCATGGCGAAATTGATGTAAAAGACAACTTTGCAAAAAGAATAGCAGAACATGTAAAAGTTAAAAATGTAGCTGTTCTTGACAGAAGTTACTTTTTTAGAGTAGGTCCATATGGTATTACAAAATCAGTACCAACAAAATTTGTATAAAGGAAGTGCATAATAAAAAAGTACAAAAGGGGCTTTCGTTTGAAGGCCTCTTTATAATTTGTTAAAAACACTTGTACGAAACAAAGATTTTTGATATACTACATACTGAAAATATAAAGCAAAAAGACATAAAAAAGGAGCGATATAAGTGTCAGAAAAATCAAAAAAAGTAGGAGAAGTATTTAGTGATTATAAAACAAACAGCAATATAAAATATGCATATATACAAGCATTAAATGTAAACAAAAAAACAAATACATTAGGAATAATACTTGGAATAGATGAATATGTAGAAATAAAAGAAATATGGTTTTTAGAAAAATTTCTAAAAGAGAGATTTGGTTTTTCAAATATTGACATGACAATGAAATATACAGACCAAGTACAAACAAAAGGAATAAAAGAAGAATGGAAAAACATAATTTGCTATATGGCACATAAATTTCCACTTGCAAAGCCAATGTTGCTTATGAATGCTGAGGTAGAAAGCACTCAAAAAGAAATAACAGTTAACATGCACATAAAAGGTGCTGAATTTTTAAAAGCCAAAAAGACAGATCAAGAACTAGCAAATGTAATACAAAAATTATTTGGAAAAAAATATAAAATAACATTAACAGAAAACATTACAAAAGAAGAAATGCAAAAAATAGTACAAAAAGCAAAAGAAGCAGAAGAAAAAGAAGTAAATAAAATAATAGAACATATAGAAATGGCAAATAAGCAATTAGAACAAGAAAATTTAAAATCATTAGAAGATAGCTATGTAGGGGAAGAAGATCCAAACTACATGTCACCTGAATCTATGCCATATATGGTAGAAGAGGCACCAAAAGTGGCAGAAGATGAAAATCAAGAATTAATACTTGGAAAACAAACAAAAGCTAAAGAAAATAAAGTAAAAATAAAAGATATAACGCCAAGTGATACAAGAATAACATTAGAAGGAAGAGTATCTAACCTAGAAAAACGTATGACAAAATCAGAAAAAGTTTTATTGATATTTGAATTATATGATGGAACAGGAAAAATTACATGTAAATCATTTACAGTGCCAGAAGATAGCCAAAATGTTATAACAAAATTAGAAGAGGCAAATACAGTAAAAATAATAGGAAAAGCAGGAGTAGACTCATATGCAGGAGATGTAACTGTAATAGGAAATACAATATACAAAACAAACAATGATCAAATACCAAACAAACCAGAAGAAGATGAATCAACTCCATTAATTTTAGGAACATCACAAAACATACAAGAAAAATTAACAACAGTTCAAGAATTATCAGCAGACGACGGAAGAGTTGCTCTTCAAGGTGAAGTAATTTTTATGGAACCACGAGAACTAAAATCTGGAAAAACATTACTCAGTTTTGATTTGTATGATGGAACAAGTACCTTAACATGTAAAGCATTTTTAAATAAAGACCAATCAAAAAAGGTACAAGGAAGAATTGCTAAAGCAAAAGGAATAAAAATAGCAGGAACAGCTGGAATGGACAGTTTTTCAAATGAATTGTCTGTTATGGCAAACACAATAGTAGAAACAGAAGGACTAAAAAAAGAAATAAGAATGGACAACAGTGAGCACAAAAGGGTAGAACTTCACATGCATACCAAAATGAGCCAAATGGATGCAATGACATCAGCAAAAGACTTAATAAAAAGAGCAATGAAATGGGGAATGAAATCAATTGCAATAACAGACCATGGAGTTGTACAAAGCTTTCCAGAAGCTCATAAGCTACTTGGGGTGGACAACCCAGACATGAAAGTAATTTATGGTGTAGAAGCATATTTAGCACCAGACAACACAAAATCTGTATATAATAATAAAGGACAAGAAATAGATACAACATATTGTGTGTTAGACTTAGAGACAACAGGTTTTTCAGCAAAAACAGAAAAAATTACAGAAATAGGAATAATGAAAGTAAAAAATGGGGAAGTAATAGACGAATTTAGTTGTTTTGTTAATCCAGAAAAACATATACCACAAAGAGTTTCTGAGGTTACAAATATAACAGATGACATGGTAAAAGATGCCAAAACAATAAAAGACGTATTCCCAGATGTTTTAGAATTTTTAGGAGATCCCAATAATACGGTAATAGTTGCACACAATGCAAATTTTGACGTAGGATTTTTAAAACAAAATGCAATAAATTTAGGCTATAAATTTGATTATACATATTTAGACACATTAAGTTTAGCAAAAGATTTATTCCCAAACTACAAAAAATACAAACTTGGAAAAATAGCAGAAAATTTAGGAATAAAAGTAGAAGTAGCGCACCGTGCTTTAGACGATGTAGATACAACAGTTAAAGTATTTAGAGTAATGATGGACATGTTAAAAGAAAAAGGAGCAAAAACGGTAGCAGACATAGACCAACTTGCAGCAGATGAAGAGACTAAAAAAGAAGAATACAAAAAACTAAAAACATATCATGCAATAATACTTGCAAAAAACTATGTAGGACTAAGAAATTTATACAGATTAGTATCATTATCACATTTACACTATTTTTACAGAAAACCAAGAATATTAAAAAGCTTATATAAAAAATATTCTGAAGGGTTAATACTTCGGAAGTGCCTGTGAAGCAGGGGAATTATATCAAGCAATAGAACTTGGAAAAACAGATGAAGAAATAGAAGAAATAGCAAATGATTATGATTACTTAGAAATCCAGCCAATAGGAAACAATGAATTTTTAATTAGAAATGAAGTAGTTGCAGACCATGAGGCATTAAGAGATATAAATAGAAAAATAGTAGCATTAGGAGAAAAACTTGGTAAACCAGTTGTAGCAACATGTGACGTGCACTTTATGGATCCACAAGACGAAATATATAGAAGAATATTAGAAGCAGGTCAAAAATATGACGATGCAGACAACCAAGCACCATTATATTTAAGAACAACCGAAGAAATGTTAGAAGAATTTAAATACTTAGGAGAAGAAAAGGCATATGAGGTAGTAGTTACAAATACAAACAAAATAGCTGACATGTGTGAACAAATAAGTCCAATATCACCAGAAAAATGTCCACCACACATACCAGGATGTGAAGAAGACATAAAAAATATAGCATACAAAAAAGCACATGAATTGTATGGAGAAGAATTGCCAGAAATTGTTCAAACAAGACTAGATAAAGAATTAAACTCAATTATAAGTAATGGCTATTCTGTTATGTACATAATTGCACAAAAACTAGTATGGAAATCAAATGCAGATGGCTATATAGTAGGTTCAAGAGGCTCTGTTGGTTCATCACTTGTAGCATTTATGACAGGTATAACAGAAGTTAACTCATTACCACCACATTATTTATGTCCAAATTGTAAATATTCAGATTTTACAGACTATGGCTTTCAAAATGGATTTGATTTGCCAGACAAAGTATGTCCAAAATGTGGGCATAAGCTAAACAAAGACGGAATGGACATACCTTTTGAAACATTCTTAGGGTTTAATGGAGACAAAGAGCCAGATATAGACTTAAACTTTTCTGGGGAATATCAAGCAAAAGCACACAAATACACAGAAGTTATATTTGGAAAAGGAACAACATTTAAAGCAGGAACAGTAGGTACAGTTGCAGAAAAAACAGCATTTGGTTATGTAAAAGGATATTTTGAAGACAGAGGAATACCAGTAAATAGAGCAGAAATACAAAGACTTTCTGTAGGATGTACAGGAATAAAAAGAACAACAGGTCAGCACCCAGGAGGAATTATAGTAGTACCAAAAGGAAGAGAAATATATGAGTTTACACCAGTACAGCATCCAGCAGATGATCCAAACTCAGACATAATAACAACACACTTTGACTATCACTCAATAGATGCAAACTTATTAAAACTCGATATACTAGGGCACGACGATCCGACAGTTATTCGTATGTTACAAGATTTAACAGGAATTGCACCAACACAAGTTCCATTAGATGATAAAGAAACAATGTCAATATTTAATTCTACAGATGCACTAGGTGTAACTCCAGAGCAAATACATTCACAAGTTGGAACATTTGGAATACCAGAATATGGTACAAAATTTGCAAGAGGGATGCTTTTAGACACACATCCAACAACATTTGACGAATTAATACGTTTGTCTGGATTATCACATGGTACAGACGTGTGGCTAGGAAATGCCCAAACATTAATAGAACAAGGAATTGTAACATTACAAGAAGCAATATGTTGTAGGGACGACATAATGATATATTTAATAAAAAAAGGTGTACCACCTGACAAATCATTCAAAATAATGGAAACAGTACGTAAAGGAAAAGCATTAAAAGATCCAGCAAAATGGGAAGAATTTAAGGCTATAATGAAAGAACATGACGTACCAGATTGGTACATAAAATCATGTGAAAAAATAAAATACATGTTCCCTAAAGCCCATGCAGCAGCATATGTTACAAATGCATTTAGAATAGCATGGTTTAAAGTTCACATTCCACTTGCATATTATGCAGCATATTACTCAATAAGAGCAAAAGCATTTGATGCAGAATTTATGATAAATGGAAAAGAACGAGCAAAAAATAAAATGAAAGAAATAGAAATGAAAAACCAGAAAAAAGAGGCAACAAAAGCAGAGCTAGACATGTATGATGACTTAGAAATAGTATTAGAAATGTATGAAAGAGGATTTGAATTTTTACCAGTAGACATTTATGAGTCTGATGCAACTAAATTTAAAATACAAGATGATAAATTAAGACCACCTTTAAACAGTATTGCAGGTTTTGGTACTGTTGCTGCACAAGGAATTGTAAATGCAAGAAAAGACCGGAAAATTTATGTCTATAGATGACCTAAAAATAAGGGCTAAAATTGGAACATCTGGAGCTGAATTATTAAAGAATTTTGGTTGTTTAAAGGGCATGAGCCAAAGTAACCAAATTAGTTTATTTGGGTAGTAAAAATATTTGATTTATCTGTATATAAAATAATAAAGTATACAGATAAATCAATATATGAATAAAAAATTTTAAATAAAGTATTGTCAAAAATTTATAATAAACATGAAGAAAAAACGAGCTTGTTAAGTTTAGTGTGCAAATTTTTTAATACCTAGGAGTAATATATTAAATATGAGCTATATTACTTCTTTATTAAATTGTCAAAGTGCCTAAAATTTTATAATTTAATAATACTTTCTTTTTTGTGTGCTTTGTGATAAGATAAAAAAGTATTATAAAAATAAGGAGAAATTTATGTTAAAAGAAATATTGACGGCACAAAATTTTGTTATATATATAGTAATAATAAATATAATTGGCTTTTTAGCAATGTATATAGACAAGCAAAAAGCTAAAAGAGGTTCATGGAGAATACCAGAAAATACTTTATTTATAATAACAGCAATTGGAGGGGGAATAGGTACAATTGCTGGAATGTATTTATTTAGACATAAAACTAAAAAATGGACATTTAAAATTGGACTTCCAGTACTACTTATATTAGATATTTTAATTGTATTATATTTTGCCTTTGTGATTTAATTAAACTAATTGGTTATATACTGAGCTAAAACACAAAAAAATAATCTTCAAACAATTGACATGCATAAAAAAATATGATAAAATACTTAACTGTAATCCGCTTAGTCAAGGTACATAAAAACTAATTAAATTTAGTTACCTTTGTTGCAAAAGGATTAGCGAGTATACAAATAAGGGAGGTGCATTTTAAATGTACGCAATAATTGAAAGCTGTGGAAAACAATACAAAGTAGCAGAAGGAGATGTAGTATTTTTCGAAAAACTAGATGCAGAAGAAGGTAAAAAAGTTACTTTCGACAAAGTAGTTTTAGTATCAGAAGATGGAAAAGTACAAGTAGGAAATCCTTATGTAAAAAGTGTTAAAGTAGAAGGAAAAGTAGTTTCACATGGTAAAGCTAAAAAAATATTAGTTTACAAAATGAAACCTAAAAAGAACTACAGAAGAATGCAAGGACATAGACAACCATACACAAAGGTTGAAATAACAAGCATTAAATTAGCTGCTAAAAAAACTGCAACAAAAGCTGCAGAAAAAGTAGAAGCATAATTAAAGTAGAATTTAACAAATAGTTATAAATGAGAATTAGAACCGAAAGGAGTGAAAAAACATGGCTCATAAGAAAGGTCAAGGTAGTAGCCATAACGGTAGAGAGAGTGAATCAAAACGTCTTGGTGTAAAAAGAGCTGATGGACAATTTGTACTTGCTGGAAATATTTTAGTAAGACAAAGAGGAACAAAAGTACATCCAGGAACTAATGTAGGAAAAGGTAGCGATGATACATTATATGCATTAGTAGATGGAAATGTAAAATTTGAAAGAAAAGGTAAAGACAAAAAACAAGTAAGTGTTTACCCAGTAGAAGCAGTTGAAAAAGCAAAAAAAGAAGTAGCTGCAAAAGCATAAATAATATTTAAAACAACTCTAGTAAATAGAGTTGTTTTTGTTTATAAAATATAGTATAATATACAAGTAAAAAACAAAAAGGAAAAGAGTGGTAAATAAAATGAGTAAAAAAAGAATATTAACAGGAGATAGACCAACAGGAAGGTTACACATAGGGCATTATTTTGGCTCAATAAAAACAAGACTTAAATTACAAGAAAATGATGAATATGAACCATTTATATTAATAGCAGATGTTCAAGCATTAACAGACAATTTTAACAATCCAGAAAAAGTAAGAAAAAATGTAAGAGAACTTGCAATAGACTATTTATCATGTGGAATAGACCCAAACAAAACAACAATATACATACAATCAATGATACCAGAAACAGCAGAATTAACAGTGTTTTATTCAAATTTAGTTACAATAGCAAGACTTCAAAGAAACCCAACAGTAAAAACAGAAATAGCACAAAAAAAAGAACTATTTGGTGAAAGTGTAACATACGGATTTTTAGGTTATCCGGTAAGCCAAGCAGCAGATATTACATGCTTTGATGGAGAGTTAATACCAGTTGGAGAAGACCAATTACCACTAATAGAACAATGTAGAGAGATAGTTAGAAAATTTAATAGCATATATGGTAAAGATGTATTAAAAGAACCAAAAGAAGTTTTATCTGGGCAAGCTAGAATAAAAGGACTAGATGGAAATGAAAAAATGGGAAAATCACTTGGAAATGCAATATATTTATCAGATAGTCCAGAAGAAATAACAAAAAAAGTAATGGGAGCAGTTACAGACCCAGGAAGAATAAAAAAAGATGATTTAGGAAATCCTGACATATGCATGGTTGCATATTATCATAAATTATTTACAAAAGAAGATGATTACAAAAAAGTATGTGAAGAATGTAGAGCAGGAAAAAGAGGATGTGTTGCATGCAAAAAAGAACTTGCTAAAAACATAATAGATACATTAGAACCAATAAGAGAAAAAAGAAAATATTATGAAGCTCATCCAGAAGAAGTAGATAAAGTATTAATAGAAGGAACAAAAAAAGCAAGAGAAGTTGCAAAAGAAACAATGAAAAAAGTAAAAAAAGCAATGATGCTTAATTATTTTGAGAATTAGTTTAAGTAATCAATTAAAAGTTTTAAAGGAGAAAAAAATGTTTACAGATTATACAAAAATAATAATTAAAGCCGGAGATGGTGGAAATGGTGTTGCAACATTTAGAAGAGAAAAATATGTTGCAGCAGGTGGACCTGATGGCGGAGACGGCGGAAATGGCGGAAATATATATTTTCAAGTTGATAAAGATAAAAATACATTAATAGATTTTAGGTACAACAAAAAGTTTAAAGCTAAAAATGGAGAAAATGGAAGTGGAAACCATTGTAATGGAAGATATGGAGAAGACTTATATATAAAGGTTCCAATAGGGACTGTTGTAAAAGATGCTAAAACTGGAAAAGTAATAGCTGATTTATCAAATGAAAATCAAGTAGAATTAGTACAAAAAGGTGGACGTGGAGGAAGAGGAAATTCACATTTTGCAACATCTACAAGACAAGCACCACGATTTTCAGAAGATGGTGAAAAAATAGATGAAAAAGAAATTATTCTAGAATTAAAATTACTTGCAGATGTTGGACTTTTAGGATTTCCAAATGTTGGAAAATCAACATTTTTGTCAAAAGTTACAGATGCCAAACCTAAAATTGCAAACTATCATTTTACAACAATAGTACCTAATTTAGGTGTGGTAAAAACCAAAGATGGAAATGGTTTTGTAATTGCAGATATACCAGGAATAATAGAAGGAGCAAGTGAGGGTGTAGGACTTGGAATTCAATTTTTAAGACATGTTGAAAGAACAAGACTTTTATTACACTTTTTAGATGCTTCAGGCGAAGAAGGAAGAGACCCAGTAAAAGACTTTTATACAATAAATGAAGAGTTAAAAAAATACAGTGAAAAATTAAGTACAAGAAAGCAAATAATAGTAGTAAATAAAATAGATATAATGCAAGACGAAAAAATATTAAAAAGTATAGAAGAATTAGCCAAAAAAGAAAACTTAGAAATATATAAAATTTCAGGAGTAACAGGTCAAGGAGTTCAAGAACTAATAGACCATGTAGCAGAAGTTTTAAAAACACTTCCAAAAGAAGATTTAATAGATATAGAAGAAAGAATGGTATATGAGTTAGACGATGAAAAAGACAAATGGACAATAAGAAAAGAAAAAGATGAATTTATTGTTGAAGGTAAAGCAGTAGAAAGACTAATGGGAAGAATAAATATAGAAGACAATGAATCTATGTACTATTTACAAAAATGCTTAAAAAATATGGGAATTGAAGATGAACTAATTAAAATGGGAGTAAAAGAAGGAGACAGTGTAAAACTTGCAGATTGGGAATTAGAATGGTACTAAAAAAGAAAGGTAAAAAACAATGGAAATTACTTATAAAGATAAAATAATAAAAGCACAAAAAGGAACAAAAATAAAAGAAGTATTAAAAGAAGAAATAGAAACAAGCAAATATAATATAATGGGAGCACTTGTAAACAACGAATATCAAAATATAGAATATGAGTTAAAAGAAGATGCACATATAAAACTTTTAGATATGTCAGACAAAGAAGGAATGAAAATATATAGAAGAACACTTATTTTTATTATGGGAATGGCATTTTCAAAAATTTATCCAGAAGCATTATTAACAGTTAATTATCAGCTTTCACACTCTATGTTTTGTGAAATAGAAAATATGGAAGTAACAGAAGAAGTGATAGAAAATGTTACTAAAAAAATGAAAGAATTGATTTTAGCACAATTACCAATAGAAAAGAAAGTAATGAATAGAAAAGAAGCACAAGAGTTTTTTGACAAAACAAGGACAATAAAGGGAAAACTACAATTAGATTTAAAAACAAATAAGGAAATAAAAATGTATTTTTGCCAAGATTATTACAATTATTTTTATGGAATGCTTGCATCAAATACAAAATTTTTAAATTTATTTGAGATTGTAAAATATGATAATGGCTTTTTAATTAAATATCCAAGTTCAAAAAATCCTTTAGAAATAGCTAAAGATAAGGAAAACAAAAAATTAGCTTGGTCTTTAAATGAATATGACGATCTTCATAAAGTGCTTGGGGTAAATACAGTTTATAAATTAAATAAAGCAATTGAAGAAAATAGAATAAAAGATGTTATAATGCTAGATGAGGCATTACATGAAAAGAAAATTGCATTAATTGCAGATGAAATTTCAAGAAGAAAAAACACAAAAATAGTATTAATAGCAGGGCCATCATCTTCAGGAAAAACGACATTTGCTCAAAGACTTGGAATTCAACTTAAAATTAATGGTTTAAAACCTGTTACAATATCAGTTGATAATTATTTTGTAGAAAGAAAAGATACGCCAAAAGACAAAGATGGAAACTATGATTTTGAATCTATAGAAGCAATTGATTTAAATTTATTTAATGATCATTTAACAAAGTTATTAAATGGTGAAGAAATAGAAATGCCAGAGTTTGATTTTCATGTTGGAACAAAAAGATATAAAGGTAAAAAAATGAGACTTGAAGAAGACCAAATTCTTGTAATAGAGGGAATTCATTGCTTAAATGATAGACTTACAGCCAAAATACCAAAAGAAAATAAATTTAAAATATATATAAGTGCCTTAACAGTACTAAACATGGATTATTTCAATAGAATTTCAACAACTGATAATAGACTTGTAAGAAGAATAGTAAGGGATTATAAATTTAGAGGATATTCTGCAATACATACATTAAAATCATGGGCTTCTGTAAATAGAGGAGAAGAACAAAATATTTTCCCATTTCAAGAAGAAGCAGATGCAATGTTTAATACATCATTAATATATGAGCTTGCAGTATTAAAAGATATAGCATTGTCATTATTAGAAGAAATAACAAACAAAAGTCCAGAATATGCTGAGGCACAAAGACTAAAAAATATGTTAAAATATTTTGAAGCTATTCCAGAAAAGTATGTTCCTACAAATTCATTATTAAAAGAATTTATAGGTGGAGGAGATTTTAAATATTAAAGTTTGAAAGGGTATGAAATATGCTTGAAAATAGTAAATTTACTAAAATAGATGAAGAATTTATATGTGAGAATTGTGGTAGAAAAGTTACAAAATTAAATTATACATGTAGAAATCATTGCCCTTATTGTTTACATTCAAAACATGTAGATATAAATCCTGGAGACAGAGCAGAAAATTGTCATGGGGTTTTAGAACCAATAGGATTAGAAATAAATTCCAAAAAAGGTTATGTTATTGTTTTTAAATGTAAAAAATGTGGAGCTATTAGAAAAAATAAAGCTGCTAAAGATGATAATATGGATTTAATAATAGGGTTAAGCAGCAAGAATCCTTGTATAAAATAATTGACATATAAATATAAATATAATATAATTCTAATTAACATTTTTTTTAGGATACCCAAACAAAATGTGAAAAACAGGAGGAGGAATTGACATGTTTGGATTTTTTAGGAACAAGAATCGAAAAGAGGATGAAGAAAAAAGGAGAATCGAGGCTGAAATACTTGCACAAAAGCAAGAAAAGGCAATGAAAGAAGCAGCAAAAAAAGCTGAAGAGGAAAGACTTAAAAAGGAGGCTTCAAAGGACAGTAAGTAAAAGGGTTCCTAAGAAAATAAAAAGAGCAACAAATGTTGCTCTTTTTTTAATAATAATTGCTAACTATTATTAAAAGTGTTATACTAAAAAAAATAAAATCTAATGGAGGAATATTATGAAAGATATAAGAATAGAAAAATTAGCTAATAATTTATTAACTTATTCAGTTGATATAAAAGAAGGAGAGAACATATTAATAGAAGTTTTGGGAGAAGAAGCGATTCCGCTAGCTAAAGAATTAATTAAACAAGTACAAAAATTAGGTGCCAAACCACAGTTTAATATTATTAATTATGAAATTTTAAGAGTAATGCTTGAAAATGCAGATGAACAGCAAATTAAATTATATGGGCAAATTGATACCAATAGAATGAAAGAAATGGATGCATATATTGGAATAAGAGCTATACCAAATGCTGCTGAATTAAATGGGATTTCAAAAGAGGCAATGGAACTATATAATAAACATTACACAGTACCAGTACATTTTCAAGAAAGAGTAAAAAATACTAAATGGTGTATATTGAGATATCCTAATAATGCTATGGCTCAAATGGCTAAAATGAACAAAGATGAATTTGAGAATTTTTTCTTTAATGTATGTAATCTGGATTATAGAAAGATGTCAAGAGCAATGAATTCATTGAAAGATTTAATGAATAAAACAGACAATGTTCATATTTTGGGAAATGATACAGATTTATCATTTAGCATAAAGGGAATAAATGCAGAAAAATATGTTGGAACATTTAATGTCCCAGATGGAGAAGTTGCTTCAGCTCCAGTAAAAGATAGTGTAAATGGTTATATAACATATAATACCGAAACAACATATAATGGTATTATATTTAATAATATAAGATTTGAATTTAAAAATGGAAAAATTATTAATGCAACTGCTAATAAAGAAAAAGAATTAAATGAAATATTGGATACTGATGAGGGAGCACGATATATTGGAGAGTTTGCATTTGGACTAAATCCTTATGTAGAAAAACCAATAGGAGATACATTGTTTGACGAAAAAGTAAAAGGAAGTTTCCATTTTACTCCTGGAGATTCGCTAGAAAAAAGTGATAATGGAAATAGATCTAGTATTCATTGGGATATAGTAAATATTCAAACACCAGAGTATGGGGGAGGAGAAATTTATTTTGATGGAGTTTTAATTAGAAAAGACGGATTATTTGTATTAGAAGAGCTTAAAGCGTTAAATCCAGAAAATCTTATTTAAAAATAATAGTCAGCCGTTTGAAGCGGTTGACTATTATTTTTTAAAAAAGAAATTAGAATAATTTTTATTTTCTAAAATCCATGAGTTATTTTTTTTTATATTTTCTAAATCTTCTTTTTGTATTAATAATTCAGAGTTATATGTTTCAATATCATCAATAGGATTCACAGATAAAATCCCCTTCTTTACAATTGGAATAGAATTTGGAGTTATACCTAAAAGAAAGAAACTTGTAATTTCAACATTTTTTGACCAAGGGATAGAAAAAGAAATTTGTATTTTTTCTAATTGGGTTTTTTGGGAAGTAGAATTATATAAATTCATATAGCCTATTGTTTTATCACATTCCATTATTCCTTCATAATAATATGCAGTTTCGTTAGCATATTGAGTAATATTTTTTACTCCATTGTATAGTGAAATTAATATAGTATTATTAACATGTTTTAGTTCCATAATTGATGTAATGAGAATGCTTTCTGTGTAATAATATAAATACAGTTTATCTGTATGAAAAGGGTTATTAAATAGACATGAATGATTATTATTTTCGACAGGAAATAATTGTGATAAATTTATATTTAAGCAATTACAAATTTCCAATATAGTAATTATATCTGGAATTATTTCTCCATTTTCATATTTAGAGATTGTAGCTTTTGTTTTTCCAATAAGATTTCCCAAATTTTCTAGTGTTAAACCTCTTGATTTTCTATATTTGCTTAAAAGTTTATAAAACTGATTACTTTTCAAATTATACATTTTATAATATCTCCTTAAAAGTTTCCTAAAAATATATTTCTTATTGAAAAAAAACTAAATTGTAATATTTTGTAAATATTATATAATGATTTTTTTACAAAGTCAACTTATACGAAACATTAATGAGAATATATTTCTAATTATGAAAATTAATTAAAATTGAAAATATGAATAAAAATGATAAAATCAAAATACATATATAATGTACGTATATTTTATATGATATGAAAGGTGGTGGATTATGCAAAAAGAAGAATATCAGATACTAATTAAAGATATTAAGGCATTACTACAAGATATTTGTAAAGATGATAGGGTAAAATACCATATAGAACCAGTAGTAAAAAGTGCAAAAAACTTAGCTTTAAAATTTAATGCAGATGTACAAGTTGTGGAAATTGCATCATATTTGCACGATGTTACAAAAATAACAGGAGATAGGAAAAAACATCATATTACAGGAGCAAAATATACTGAAGATTTTTTATCAAAATATAACATTGAAGAATGGAAAGTAGAAAGTATAAAAAATTGTATAAAAAAGCATAGAGGTTTATCAGAGTACACAAGAGATACAATAGAAGAAAAAATTGTTGCAACTGCAGATGCTATTGCACACATTGAACATCCACTTACACTTTTTTATGCATGGTATGGAAAAAGACAATGTCAAATTGATGAAGGTGCTGACGGAATTATAAATAAACTACAAAAGAGCTGGGAAAAAATAGAATTTGAGGATGTAAAAAAAGAACTTGAAGAAAAATATAAAATTTTAATGAAATTGTTAATGGAGAGATAATATGAAAATAAATTATGCAGATAGAAGAACAGATAAGAATATTTTAAAAAAGAAATTCAAAATAATGGATGTAAACTACAATGAATTTAATGGTAAAATTTCACTAATAGATATAGAAAATTTAAAAAAAGATTTTAAAGCAGCAAGGCCAGATGGAACTGAAGAGGTAGTAATTTCAAGAAATTATAAAATTATGACATATTTTCCAAATAGCGAAAAATATTGTATGACCGTAATGTATGACAATAATTGGAAATTGTTACAGTGGTATTTTGATATAGAAAGATATAAATGCAAGTATGATTTAGGAATACCATATAGTGAAGATTTATATTTAGATGTTGTTGTATTACCAAATGGAAAGTTTTATACCCTAGATGAAGAAGAACTAGAACAGGCACTTAATAATAATTTGATATCAAAAGATGAATATAATATGGCATATGTGACGATGAATAAAATTATATTAATGATAAAAAATGATTTTACAAAACTTTATAATTTTACAAATAAATCTTTAGAAAACTTAAAATAAAAAGAAGGTGTAAAATGGAATATAGTTTATTTATGATAAAGCCTTGTGCATATGAAAAAAAAGATGAAATCTTAGAAATTATTTCCAAAAAACTAAATGTGTTATTTACTAGAGATATTAATTTAGATGAAAAATTTTTAAATAAATTATATAAAAATGAAGAAAATTTGGAATTTAAAAAAATAAATGTTGAACAATTAAAAAGTGGAAATGCGTGCATAGGGGTAGTATCAGGAAAAAATGCCATAACGGATTTAATAAAAATATGTGGAAATAAACCATTGGGTAAAATGTGTGATAAAGAAACAATAAGATACAAATATGGACCACAAAAAGACACAGTAAATATAGAAAATGGTGTGTTTTATTTAAATGCAATACATAAATCAGATGCAAAAGATGCATTAGAAGAAGTGACTTTTTTTATAACTGAATTTTTACAAGATGAAATTAAAAAAAGTAACATAAAAAAATGTACATTAGATGAAGAAGAAAGGTAATTTAATAAAAGGAGGAGATGAAAAATGGAAGATTGGCATTTAAGATTTGGTATAACATCAAATTGCAATTTTAGATGCAAATATTGCAATTCACATAATAGTCATTCTAAAGACATGAGTGATAAAGAGATTAAAGAGATATTAGAAGCAGCAATAGAAAATGGTGTTAAGAAAATACATTGGACTGGTGGAGAGCCATTATTTAAAACTACAATAACTGAATTTATGAAGTATGCAAAAAAATTGGGGTATGAAGAACAATCAATAACAACAAATGGTTTCTTTTTGGAAAGAAAAGCAAATGATTTAAAAGAAAGTGGAATTAGTAGAATAAATGTTAGTTTAGATACCATGGATAGCTCAAAATTTAAAAATATAGTTGGAATTGATGCATTAGATAAGGTATTAAAAGGAATTGATAAAATGTTAGAAATAACAGACTGCTTGATAAAAATAAATATGGTAGTAATGAAAGATAATATTAAAGAAATAACAGATTTTATTAATTATGCAATAGAAAAAAATAATAAATATGGAAAAGAAAGAATAATAGTTAGATTTTTGCAGTTTTTCCCATGTAATCCTAATCAGTCAAATGAAGATGGACAAAATTTCTGGGTTGATGAATATATTACAGAAGTTAACATATTAGATGAATTAAAGAAAATAGGAGAGGTTTCACAGATTCCAAGAAAAAATATACAAGGAGATAATCCTTCCATGAGATATTATAGAATTGATGATAAAATTACAGTAGGAGTTCTTGCAATGTTTTCATGGAAATATCCTTGCGGATCTTGTCATAAATTAAGAGTGTCTCCACAAGGAAATGTCTCTGTATGTTTAAATGATAAAGAGGTTATAAAAATAACAGATACATCATTAGAAGAAAAGAAAAATATAATAAAAAATGCCATTAATAAAAGAGAAAATATTATAGAAAATAATAAAGAAAGAAAACATTTTAGAAATAATTTAGGAGAATTTAGATTTGGAAAAGTTGGAAAAAAAGTAAATATAGATGATTTTTATGAAATGTTACGAAATGGAAGAGGAAGAGATTGTAATTTTTAGAAATGATATTAATAAATAAAAAGTAAAATAATGAACTATTGTTATATACTAAACAAAAAAGTTGGACAGTATAAATATATAGTTCATTATTTTATTTTTAAATTTCTCTATTTAAATTTCCATTAGTATATTGTTTTCCCTCAAATTTTTTACCAAGCTTAACAGTATTTATAATATTGTTAATTTCATCAATGTTCTCGTACAAAATGTCAATTCTTGCACAATCCAAATTAAAATCAGTAGGACAAATTGATAAAGTTTTGCAATTATAAATTGTAGTAACAGTTTGGATGTTATCAGGGACAATATCAAAATGTAATCCAAGTCTATCTTTTAGGAAATATCTATTTTTATTTGTACATAAAGAATTACAATTAGGGTAGCATTTATTGCTTTTTCCAAGTAGGCAATAATTCATATTCATTAAAGGAATTTTACCATATACTATAAGTTCTTTTTGAGGATTACCATATAAATTTAAAATAGATAATTTATCAAGTTCAGGGCTAACAGTATACTTAGATATTTGAAGATCATTTAATTTATTAATAGTTTCATTATTATAAATATTAAAGGTATAATTTGCAATTAATTCTAAGTTTTTATTGCTTTTATATAAGTCCGAAATAAGCATAAAGTTTGATATGTTAGAAAGGACTATACCTTTTATATTATATTTTTTTGTTGTATTTATAATATTATCATAAAATAAATTCCTATAATTTGCTCTAATAATAGTTGGCAAATATATATATGTAGAGAATTTTTTATTTAAAACCTTTAAAATATTTTCATAATTTTTATTAACAAAAAATTTTAAAGGTATATATAAGTTATGGACTCCATTTAGTTTAGAATAATCATACTCTAAATTTAAATCATTTAATAATAACGAAATTTTATAGTTATTTTTTAAGTTAGAGGCATTAGAAACAATTGGAGTATAACAGCAATTAGAAGTTCTTTTTATCTTATCTAAAGTTTGTTTTTCAATATTTTCTAAAATTGTTCTCCTTAAATCATTTAAACTGCTTATTGGTAAAAACAAATTGTCATCTAATATAATTTTAATTTTTTTAAATTCATATATTGAATTATTAGTTTTAGAAAATTGTTTTATTATAGTATCTTGGTCTAAAGGCTTATTAATTGATGTATTAGGGATTATATTAGAAGTGTATTCAAAATTTAAATTTTTATACAAATCATATTTAGAACAAGAATTAACCACTGCAGAGATATTTTTATTATTTTGTATAAATAGTTTAATATTAAGAGGAATTTTTCTGTTTTCAGTCTTAAAAGAATTTAAAGCATTGTCTTTTAAAACTTTAGATGAAATTTTATAAACTTTATCTCCAACAGATATATTTCCTTTCATTCTACCAATTGTAACTAAATTTCCTATGTTACCAATTTTAATATTTTTGTTTTTAACCATTAATTCAGAAACATTGTAAGAACCATTTTCTTTTTGAGTAGAAATACAATCTCCAACACATAACTCTTCTTGTAATTTTAAAGTTATATGTCCCTTAGTTTTATTATATTTTTGAATAATTCCTAAAGGAAGCCCCATATTATTAGGCTTAATAGGGTATATTAAATTTTTGTTAGGTTCTTTATCTAAATGACCATTAGAAGACAAACCACGATTAAAGACTTGAAGCAAATCTTTTTTATCTTTTTCATCTTTTTCATCTATAACATAAGGATTTCCAGACAAAGCTAAATCTATATATTTTCTATATATTCTTGTAACAGTTGCAACATATTCAGGAGTTTTCATTCTTCCTTCAATTTTAAAAGAAGTCACACCAGCATTAATTAAAAATGGAATATAATCTAAACCACATAGATCTTTTGTACTTAACAAAAATCCTTTATCAATTGTTTCATTTCCATTTTGGACAAGCTCATATGGAAGTCTACATGGCTGAGCACATTTTCCTCGATTTCCCGATCTACCACCAACTAAACTTGAAAATAAACACTGACCAGAATAAGAAATACAAAGAGCTCCATGTATAAAACATTCAATCTCTACATTAGAATTTTGGCAAATATATTCAATCTCATTTGCACAAAGTTCCCTTGCAAGAACAACTCTTTTAAAACCTAAATTTTGCAATTTTAAGGTTCCTTGCAAATTATGTATTGACATTTGGGTACTTGCGTGAATTGGCAAATCAGGAAAATCTTTAATTAATCTAGTAGCCAACCCCAAATCTTGAACAATAATTGCATCAATCCCAAGCTCATAAGCCTTTTTAGCCAAATTATATGCATCCTCAAACTCATCATTTTTAATTAATGTATTTAAAGTTAAATTAGTTTTAACACCACGTATTTTGGCGTAATTTATAGCAAGCTCTAAATCATCAAAATTAGAAGCAAAAGCTCTAGCACTAAAATTATTTGCACCAAAATAAACACAATCAGCACCATTTTGAACGGCAGCCTTTAAACAATCCAAATCACCCACAGGTGAGAGAAGTTCTATCATCTAAACTCCCTCCAATCAAATTGTATTATAGCATAAAAAAAATAAATAGACAATGGGACGGGGTTTTTGTCTTAGGAAAAAATAAAAATTTACATAAAATTCAATAAACGAACATAATAAAGTATGGACAAATATTAAATATTGTGGTAAAAATATATAGAGGGCTTAAATAAAAATAAAAGGAGAGTTTATTTTATGCCCCGTCAATCAAGAAAAAATTTAACAGGTGAATTTTTTCATCTAATAGTACAAGGAATAAATAAAGAAAGAATATTTGAAAGTGATAAAATGAAAGAGGCCTACAAAAGCCTTTTAAGGAAAAATTTAAAAGATACGAAGATAAATATTTTGGCATATTGTGTAATGAATAATCATGTTCATATTTTGGTACATAGTGCAGAAAAAGAGCAGATTTCTATTTTTATGAGAAAAGTAAATACAGGTTATGCAAAATTATATAATAGTCTTAATGTAAGGGTGGGTTATGTATTTAGAGATAGGTATTACATTCAAATGATAAAAAATTATACGCATTTATTTAGATGCATAGTTTACATTCATAACAATCCAGTAAAAGCAGGTCTTGTTAATGCGTTTAGCCAATACAAATATTCAAGTTACAATGAGTATATAGAAAATAAAGATTTAATAACAGAAGATGGAATAAAAAAGATTTTTGGAGAAAAAGAAAATTATAAAGAATTATTTAATTCAATTCATAAATTAACAAATATTGAAGATATAAGTGACATAAAAGAAAAAGATAGTTATTCTGAAATTATTAATACTTATATAAAAAAATATAATACAACTGCAGAAAGAATTATACAAAATGAAGAATTATTTGGAAATTTATTAATAAAACTAAGGCATGAATGTGGTTTATCTTTAAGAGATATGGCAAAGATATTTAAAATTAATAAAGATAAAATAAATAAAATATTGCATAAAGTGCTTTAAAGCTTAAGACAAAAACCCCGTCCCAATGTCTAAATTAAGGAGTTAAGATGAAACCAAGGTTTAATAAAGTATTTGATTTTATTGTTTTTGTAATGTTAATAGTAGCAATTTATTTTGCTTATTTGTTTTTTGAGGAAAATAATTTTAGTGGTTATTCAAAAAATGTAGAAAAGTCTAATATTACAATTTTTAAAAGAGATAATGATATAAAATATGGTAAGCATAGAAGCTATAAAATAGAATCAGATGATTTTAATGATGCAATGATTGCTAAAACTGTGAAATTAGAGAAAAATAAGTCTTATAAGGTAACTTGCATGGTTAAGACAGAAAATGTTGAACAAGAAAGCGATAAATCAGGAAGCGGTGCTCAGATTAGTATAGAAGGTACAACTACAAGGTCTATTGCCATAACTGGTTCTAGTGATTGGCAAAAAATAGAGCTTTTATTTAATTCTAAAAATAGTGAGGAAGTAAATATTGGATTTAGATTGGGTGGAAATGTAGGCAATTGTAAAGGAACAGCATGGTTTTCTAATATGACAATAGAAGAAGGGGTGCCAGATACAACAAGTGATTGGAAATTTGCATGTTTTATTTTCAAAAATACAGATGTAAATATTGATGGAAAAAATGTAAAGTTAAGTGTTACTGATAGTGATATAACAGATATAAATAATACAATAAAAAGATTTGAAGATTCATGTATAACTTTAAGTGATAGAAAAATGACTGCCAAATGTGATGTGTATAATATTGACACACCAATTAACAAATTATCTTATGATGAGCAATTTGGCTATTATGTTGCACCAGAAGATGTAGAATCTCAAATTAAAGATGTAATAAATGCCAATAATTATGATCATATATATATAGTTGTAAGGCTTGGAAATGATGAACACACAGATGACATAAAAGTAATTGATTGGATTGGATTAGGATCTATGGATTATTATGGCATAGGATTTTCGAACATAAGGCTTCCAAATGATTCAAAAAGTTTTATATATAAATACAATACAAGAATAAACACATTTCCAGAAGAAGTTTTATTGCATGAATTTTTACACTCTTTAGAAAGAAATTCTAAAGAGTATGGATATGAAGTACCAAATCTTCATGATTATGAAAAATATGGTTATAAAAATGAAAAATTAGATGGACAAAAAAAGTGGTATATAGATTATATGAATAAAAATATAACAAGTAATGGGGAAAAAATAGGACTTCCTAGTGAAATATATAATTTAAAGCCAGCAAAACAGTCAGATTTTATATATTCATATAAAATGGAAGAAGTATTCAAAGAACCAGAAAATATAATTGAAGAAATAAAGTTTGTTTTTAATAAATAAATTAAATTAGTAATAAATTTTATATAATAAAAAGGAAGGAAAATAAAAGTGAAAGTATCAGATTTTAATTATGATTTACCAGAAGAACTAATTGCACAAACACCATTAGAAAAAAGAGATGAGTCTAGACTTATGGTATTAGACAGAAAAAATCAAACAATTGAACATAAAACATTTAAAGACATAGTAGATTATTTAGAACCAGGAGATGTACTAGTTAGAAATAATACAAAAGTTATACCTGCAAGATTATATGGAAAAAAAGAAACAGGAGCAAATGTAGAATTTTTGCTATTAAATAATATAGAAAAAGATATATGGGAAAGTATAGTAAGACCAGGAAACAAACTTCATGTTGGAACAAAAGTAATATTTGGAGATGGATTGTTAGAAGCAACAATTTTAGAAGTTATGCCAGGAGGAACAAGAAAGGTAGAATTTAAATATAAAGGGATTTTTAATGAAATATTAGACAAAATTGGTTTAATGCCACTTCCACCATATATACATGAAGAATTAAAACAAAATGATAGGTATCAAACAGTATATGCTAAATATGAAGGCTCTGCTGCTGCACCAACAGCTGGACTTCATTTTACACCAGAATTATTTGAAAAGCTTAAACAAAAAGGTGTAAAAATTGCAAATGTAACACTTCATGTGGGAATTGGGACATTTAGACCAGTAAAGGTAGAAAATGTGGAAAATCATGAGATGCATTCAGAACATTTTTATATAAAACAAGAAGATGTAGATATAATAAATAAAGCAAAAGAAGAAGGACATAGAGTAATTGCTGTTCGGGACAACGTCATGTAGAGTTTTAGAAACAGTTGCAGATGAAAATGGAAGATTAAAAGAAACAGAAGGAAATACACAAATATTTATTTACCCACCATATAAGTTTAAAATACTAGATGGATTAATAACAAATTTCCATTTACCAGAATCTACATTATTAATGCTTGTATCAGCACTTGCCGGAAGGGAATATATAATGAAGGCTTATAATGAGGCTGTAAAAGAAAAATATAGATTTTTTAGCTTTGGCGATGCTATGTTTATAAAATAAAAGGAGGAAAAATGAAACCAGCAGTAACATATGAATTATTACATGAATGTAAACAAACAGGTGCAAGAAGAGGGGTAATACATACACCACATGGAGATATACAAACTCCAATATTTATGCCAGTTGGAACACAGGCAACAGTTAAATCTATGACACCTGAAGAATTAAAAGAAGAAGTAAAAGCACAAATAATTCTTTCAAATACTTATCATTTGTATCTAAGACCAGGACAAGATATAGTAAAAGAAGCAGGAGGACTTCACAAATTTATGAATTGGGACAGGCCAATTTTAACAGATAGTGGAGGATTTCAAGTATTTAGTTTAGGAGATTTAAGAACAATTCACGAAGAAGGTGTAGAATTTAAGTCACATTTAGATGGTAGTAAACATTTTTTCTCACCAGAATCAGTAATGAAAACAGAAGAGGATTTGGGAGCTGACATAATAATGGCATTTGATGAATGTTGTCCATATCCATCAACATATGAATATACAAAACATTCGATGGAAAGAACTACAAGGTGGGCATTAAGATGCAAAAATGCACATAAAACCGAAAATCAAGCTTTATTTGGAATTATACAAGGTGGATTTTATAAAGATTTAAGGCAAAAGAGTGCAAAAGATTTAGTTGATTTGGATTTGCCAGGATATGCAATTGGAGGGATAAGTGTTGGAGAGCCAAAAGAAGAATTTATAGACATATTAAAATATACGGCACCACTTATGCCAAAAGATAAGCCAAGATATTTAATGGGGGTTGGAACGCCAGACTATCTAATAGAGGCAGCAATTGCTGGAATAGATATGTGTGATTGTGTATTGCCAACAAGAATTGCAAGAAATGGAACTGCAATGACTGCAAATGGAAAAGTTGTAGTAAGAAATGCTACATATGAAAGAGATTGGGGACCATTAGACCCAACTTGTGATTGTTATACATGTAAAAATTATACACGTGCATATATTAGGCATTTGGTAAAAACAAACGAAATATTAGGTGTAAGACTACTTTCAATTCACAATTTAAGATTCTTGACTAAACTTATGGAAAGAGTTAGAATAGAGATAGAACATGATAATTTAGGTTCTTTTAGAGAGGAATTTTATAAACAATATGGTTATGAAATTTAAGGGGGAATACAAATGAATTATTTTGATGAAGAGTTGGAATACGGAAAAAAAGTTACAAAGAAAAATAATAAGAATTTATCTAAAATTATATTAATAGCAATAATAGTAGTAGCTATACTTATTGTTGTTATTATTTGTGTTAATATAGGATTAAAGGGAAATACATTAAAAGTTACATTAAATGGAACTACAAATTCAAAGATAAAAGATATGCTAATTTTTGAAGGAGAAAAGGTATATATACCAATAAGACAAATATCAGAGGAACTTTCATATAAAAGCTATAATGGAGATTATACAAATAAATCTGAAGATAAAAATAAATGTTATGTAGAATCAGAACAAGAAGTTGCAACATTCACACTTGGATCAGACAAAATATATAAAATAACAGCTAAAAATGATAATTATGATTATTACTATATAGATGAACCAGTAAAATCAATGAATAATGGTACACTATATACAACTATGGATGGAATAGAAAAGGCTTTCAATGTTAGCTTTAAGTACGATGTAAGCAAAAAGAAGGTAACAATTCAAACTATGGAAAATAAGTTAGAGACATATAAAAATTCTATATTAGACTTTGGGTTTAGTGATGTTTCAAGTGAATTTAATGATACAAAAGCTATATTAAAAAGTAAAGCTATAGTACTAAATGACAAAAAGAAATATGGAGTATTTGATATTGATACAGATGAAAGGTTGCTAGAAACTAAATATGATAAAATAGAGTATATACCAACAACAGGTGACTTTTTAGTGCAAAGCAATAAAAAGTATGGAATTGTTTCAAGTGAAGGTTCTACTAAAGTAAGTATATCATATGATAGTATTGAATTAATGGATAGGGACAAAAATATGTATCTTGTAAAAAGAGACGGAAAATATGGTGTTATAGATATAAATGAAAATGTAAAAATTTCTATTGATTATGATGAAATTGGAATGGATATTAGTAATTTTGAAAAAAATGAAATTAAGAGTAAATACATATTAGCCCAAAATTTAATACCAGTTAGAAAAGATAAGCTATGGGGATTATTTAATTTATCAGGAAATCAAGTTACAGATTTTGAATATGATAGTTTTGGTTATAAGGCATCTTCAAATAAAGAGGCTGAAAATTTATTGGTAATTCCAGACTATAATGTAATTGTTGCTTGTAAAGATAAAAAATATAATTTAATTAATTCATCTGGTGAAAAATTATGGAATGGTTTATTATTTGATGATGTGTATATGACAGTAACATCAACAGAAAAGAAATACTATATAATTAGAAATGAAAAGAAATATGATGCGCAAAGACAGCTAGAAAGAATAGGACTGGTTTCAGAAAGTAAAGTAGAAGAAAAATCGCCTGACCAAGAAGAAAATAACAACCAAAGTAATAACAATGGTAATAAAACCAGTGATGATAATCAAGATAGTAATGAAGAAAACAGCAATAACGACGAACAGAACAATAACGATGAAAATCAAAATGAAAATGGGCAAAGCGATAATGATGAGAACTCAAACGACAATGAGCAAAGTGATAATGACGAAAGTTCAAATGATAATGAGCAAAACAATAATGGTGAAAATCAAAATGATAATGAAGAATAATAAAATAAGCTGGAAGGCTAAGCCTTCCAGCTTTACTGGTTATTCCCTTCATAATTCTATAAAAAAAGCTAACCAGCAATCTATATAAAATACTACAAAAGTAGTATAAATAATATTATAACATGTAAAAGCTTAAAAATCAATGTTTTTTAAGTAAAATTTCCAAAATTTGTATGGCGTTTGTAGCAGCACCTTTACGTAAATTGTCTGCAACAACCCATAAATTAATACCATTTTTAACGCTAAAGTCACGTCTAATACGTCCAACAAAAACTTCGTTATTTCCATTTACTTTTCTTGCTAATGGATAAATATTGTTTTCTATATCATCTGCTAAAATAATTCCGGGGAAATTTTGTAAAAGGAGTTTTATATCATATAATTCAAAACTATCTTCAAACTCTATATTTATAGATTCACCATGGCAATTTTCTACTGGAACTCTAACAGCAGTTGCGGTAAGAAGTAAATTTGGCATATCTAATATTTTTTTTGTTTCATCAATTATTTTATGTTCTTCTTTTGTATAACCATCATCTAAAAATACATCAATATGTGGGACACAATTGTTAAAATAAAGTCCGTTGTTTTGACTTTTTAAATCATCAATTCCTTTTTTACCAGCTCCGGAAACAGCCTGATATGTAGAAAACACAATCCTTTTTATTGAGTATTTGTCATTTAAAGCTTTTATAGGTAAAACAGCCTGAATTGTTGAACAATTTGGATTTGCAATTATACCATTGTTTTCAAATATTTTTTGAGGGTTTACTTCTGGAACTACTAAAGGAACATCTTTGTTCATTCTATAAAAGCTACTATTGTCAATAACAATAGTTCCTTTATTTACAGCAATAGGAGCAAATTTTTTTGCGACTTCTGCACCAGCACTAAATATTGCAAAGTCAAAGCCTTGGTCAAAAGAATTTTCTTCTAATTTACATACAATATAGTTTTGACCCAAAAATTCTATTTTTTGACCTGCCGATTTTTCAGAAGAAAAAAGAGCATATTTAACATTTGTAAAATTTTTTTCTTCAAGTACCTTTAGTATAGTTCTACCAACTAAACCTGTTGCTCCTACAATAGCTACTTTATATATTTTTCGCATACTAAACCATCCTTTCCAAATAAGGTTTTATTTAATATTTTATTTAATATATGTAAAATAATATTCAAATGCTACTTAAAAAATGTATTAAAATTAAACATTTTCTATAACTTGCTAAGAAAAGTCATATTTATAATTATATAAAATTAAATATTTACTTGTAAAATTAAGGCACTTGGTGTAAAATACATAAAGTAAATAAAAACTTTAGGAGGAATAATATAAATGAGATTTGTAACAGATGAAGAATCAAAAAAAGAATATAAAAAATTTTTGGAAGGGCATGAAAGGTGTAATTTTCAACAATCAATAGAATGGGCAAAAGTAAAGGATAATTGGAAAAATGAAATAATACTTGCAGAAGATGAAAATAAAAAAATAATAGGATCAATGAGTGTATTAATAAGAAAAATACCTATATTTGGAAATATAATGTATTCATCAAGAGGACCAGTATGTGATATACATGACTTAAAAGTATTAAAACAATTAACAGATGGAGCAAAAGAATTAGCAAAAAAATATAATGCAATAGTATTAAGAATAGAACCAGATATAGAAAGTGATGATAAGGTATATAGAGATATAGTTACAAATTTAGGATATA
Source organism: Clostridium sp. CAG:440 (assembly GCA_000437215.1). GTDB lineage: Bacteria > Bacillota > Clostridia > TANB77 > CAG-508 > CAG-269. Next base: position 43,209 of record FR898648.1, on the reverse strand, counting down.
AAATAAAAGATAATGCCAAAGACTTTAAAGATGAAATACAACCAAGATATGTTTTTAGATTAGATATAAAAGGAAAAACAGAAGAAGAAATAATGGCAGGATTTCACCAAAAATGGAGATACAATATACGTTTGGCTGCAAAAAAAGGTGTAGAAGTTAGAGAAGGAACAAGAGAAGACTTAAAAGCTTTTCATAAAATAATGGTAGAAACAGGCTCAAGAGACGGTTTTATAATAAGACCATTAGAATATTTTGAAAAAATGTATGACAACTTAGCACCAGAACATATGAAATTATTAATGGCATATTATGATAATGAACCAATATCAGGTGTTATACCAATTTTTTATGGAAATAAAACATGGTATTTATATGGAGCAAGTAGTAACAAACATAGAAATTTAATGCCAAATTATTTATTACAGTGGGAAATGATAAAAATGGCAATAGCAAGACATGATGATATATATGACTTTAGAGGTGTATCAGGTGTTGTTGATGAAAATCATCCACAATATGGTTTATACAGATTTAAAAAAGGATTTGGGGCTAAATTTACAGAATTTATAGGAGAAGTTTATATGCCATATAAACCAATAACATATAAATTATATAGATTTTCTGAAAAATTATTTAGAACACTAAGACAAATAAAAAGAAAAATCTAAAAAATTGCCAATGGCTTAAGTAGTTAAATGGCAATATTATATTATTTTTTGCACCTTGGTGTCGCAACCAACTTAATTAAATTTTTATATGTTGGTTGCTCCAATTCGCACTCGTGCTAAGCACTCGTTTGATCGCTTACGCGGTGCTGCAAAATAAATAATATTGCCATTTAAATTCTTAATTCAGTGACAATTATTGCCATTCAAACCCGGAACTGATGGCAATTTTTAGAATTTTATGTGAAAGGAAGAAAAATGTTTTGAAAGCATTAGTAATAGAAAGAGCAGATTTAGCACATAATATAGAACAAATAAAAAAATATGCTAAAACAAACGGAGTAGATGATAATGGCAAAAATGTAAAAATTATTGCTGTTGTAAAATGTAATGGTTATGGTTTGGATTTAGTGGAATATACAAAATTTTTAATAGATAATGGAATAGACTTTTTTGCAGTTGCAACAATAGAAGAAGCAATTAAGCTAAGAGAGGCTGGAATAAAACAAGATATATTAATGCTATCTTCAACAGCTATAAAAGAAGAGGTCGAAACATTAATAGAAAATAATATTATTATAACAATAGGCTCAGAAGAGTCAGCTAAAATTGCTGAAAATATTGGAAAAAAATTAAATAAAAAAATAAGAGCTCATATAAAAATTGATACAGGTTTTGGAAGATATGGATTTGTATATAGCCAAAGAGATAAAATGATAGAAGTTTTAAGCAATTTAAAACATGTAAAAATAGAAGGAACATTTACACATTTTTCTATAGCCTTTTATAAAAATGATGAATATACTAAAAAACAATTTGAAAGATTTATAAATTGTATAGACGTACTTAAAATGAACAGAATAGAAACAGGGATGTTGCATGTTTGTAATTCTTCAGCTTTTATAAAATTCCCTAATATGCATTTAAATGCTGTAAGAATTGGTTCTGCTTTTTTAGGAAGACTTTCTTTTGCAAATAATTTAGGATTAAAAAAAATAGGATATTACAGGACCAATATTTGTGAAATAAAAACTTTACCAAAAGGATTTAATGTTGGATATTCTAACACATATACAACTAAATCCGAGACAAAAGTTGCAATAATTCCATCTGGATATATGAATGGAATAAACATGGAAAATGGAAGAGATATGTTTAGAACTGTGGACAAGCTAAGATATATAGTAAGAGATATAAAAGACAGTATAAAAGATAAGAATATATATATAAATATAAATAATCAAAAATGCAGAGTTTTGGGAAGAGTAGGAACATACCATTTAACAGTTGATATAACAGGAAAAAAAGCCGAAATTGGTGATGAAATAAAAATAAATTTAAACCCAAAATATGTAGATAGCAGCATAAGAAGGGAGTATAAATAATGAAAAAAGGATTTTTTAAAAAGTTATGGTATTCAATTACAAATATAGAAAAATATGGAGAAATGGCAGCAGAAGGAATGCCAAGAGCTATTAGTTATTTATTAAAACTTACACTAATAATTGCAATTGTATTTGGACTAGGCACTGTTTATAGATCAGATAAGGGAATAAAAAATACAATAAAAACAGTAACTGACCAAATAGAAAACTTTAATTATAAAGATGGAAATTTAGACACAGAAAATCAAGAGGAAATAATAATTGACAATACACAATTTGGTAAAATAATAATAAATACTAAAACTAAAGAAAACGAAAAAATAAATAGCTATATAAATTCTTTGAATAATCAAGCTGGGATAATTATGTTAAATGATAAAATGATTATAAAATCTAGCCTAACATCTCCTGTAGAATATAAATATCAAGATTTATTAAAATCTTTAAAAATTACTGAATTTGATAAACAATCATTTATAGATACTATAAATAGCAATAAAATGATAGTATTTTATATTAGTTTGTTTTTAGCTTTATTATTATACTCTTTTATAACATATTTATTATCAATTTTGTGGAATGTAGTAATATTAAGCATATTTGGAGTTATGGCAACATGGTTTGCAAAAATAAAGATGAGGTATGCGGCAATATTTAATATGAGTGTTTATGCTATTTCTTTATCAGTTTTGTTAAACATAGCATATATGATTTTAAACATATTTGTTGATTTTGAAATAAAATATTTCCAAGTAATGTATATAGCAGTTGCAGCAATATACTTAATTGCGGCAATATTTATAATAAAATCTGAATTTATGAAAAAACAAATTGAACTTACAAAAGTTATTCAAGTGCAAAAACAAGTAAAAGAACAAAATGAAGAGGAAGAAAAAGATAAAAATCCAAAAGATAAAAAAGACAATAATGATGATAAGAAAAAAGATGACAAAAATGAGAAAGAAGATGGAAATGAACCAGAGGGATCTGAAGCATAAAATTATGAAAGGATTGAAAAAATGAATAAAGATAATAATGAAAAAAAGAAAAATAAAAAATTACTTCTTATATTAGTTATTTTAATTGCATTAGTAGCAATAAGTGTAGTTACAATATTTTTGGTTATGAATAATAAAGGTGACCAAAAGGATGAAAAAACATTAGCATATACAGATTTAATAAAGGAAATATCTTATGGGAATATTGAAAAGATAGAAATGACAGTTGGAAGCACAACTGTTAAAGTAAAAGTAAAAAATGTAGAAGAAGAAAAAACATCAATTGTTCCTAATACAGAGAGCTTTATGGGATATGTTCAACAAAAAGTTGCAGAAGGAAATGAAATAGAGTTAATACAAAAACCAAAATCATTTTTTAGTAATTTAGCATCAGTTATAGTTTCATTATTACCAACAATAATAATGCTTGCATTATTTATAATGATATTTAAAATGCAAGGATTGGGAGAAAAAGGAAAAGTATATGACGAAGCAGAAAAAAATACAAAAGTAAGATTTAAAGATGTAGCAGGACTTGATGAAGAAAAACAAGAAATGATAGAAATTGTAGATTTTCTAAAAAAACCTGAAAAATTCACAAAAATGGGAGCAAAAGTTCCTAAAGGAGTTTTACTATATGGAAAACCTGGAACAGGAAAAACTTTAATTGCAAAAGCAATTGCAGGTGAGGCAAATGTGCCATTTATTTCAATGAGTGGTTCTGAATTCATCGAAATGTTTGCAGGACTTGGAGCTTCTCGTGTAAGAAAACTATTTGAAAAAGCAAGAAAACTTGCACCATGTATTGTATTTATTGATGAAATTGATGCAATAGGTTCAAGAAGGACATCAAATAGTGGGGCTGAAACAGAAAATAATCAAACATTAAATCAATTATTAGTGGAAATGGATGGATTTAGCTCAGAAGAAACAATAATAGTTTTAGCTGCAACAAACAGACCAGAAATGCTAGATCAAGCACTTTTAAGACCTGGAAGATTTGATAGACAAATTACAATTCCAGCGCCAGACTTAAAAGGAAGGTTAGAAATATTAAAAATACATGCACAAAAGAAAATGTTATCTGATGAAGTAAATTTAGAAAGTATTGCAGAAGATACAGCAGGATTTACAGGAGCTGAACTTGCTAATATTTTAAATGAAGCAGCAATAATTGCGACAATAAATAAACATGATGAAATAGAAAATAGTGATATAGAAGAAGCTGTAAAAAAAGTTACAGTAGGATTGGAGAAAAAGACAAGAAAATATTCAGATAAAGATAAAAAATTAACAGCATATCATGAAGCAGGACATGCTGTTGTAAGCAGATATTTGCCAACACAGACAGATGTAAAAGAAATATCAATAGTACCAAGAGGAGTAGCTGGGGGATATACAATGTATAAATCAGATGATGATAAATATTATATATCTAAAACTGAAATGCAAGAAAAATTAATAGCACTTTTGGGAGGTAGAGCGGCAGAAAAATTAGTACTAGACGATATTTCAACAGGTGCAAGTAATGATATAGAAGTTGCAACAAAAATTGCAAGAGATATGGTTACAAAATATGGAATGAGCGATACTTTAGGACCAATTGATTTTCAAGGAAAAGAACCATATGAAATTCAAATGTTTGGAGAAAATATTGGAGATAAAATTGGGCAAGAAGTAAAAACTTTAATAGATACTGCATATAATGATGCATTAAGTTTATTAAATGAACATAGAGATAAATTAGATTTAATTGCAAATGCATTATTAGAAAAAGAAAAAATAAATGAAGAAGATTTTAAAAGATTTTTTAATTAAAAAGCAAGATTAATTTCTTGCTTTTTTATTATGCTTATAGTAGAATGAAGGTGTAAAAACAAAAGAAAGGTGTGATTTAATTTTGAAAATTACAGACATAAAACGATTACAAGAAAAAGCAAAAGAAGTAAGAAAAGGAATAATAGAAGCAGTTTACAGTAATAAATCAGGACACCCAGGAGGATCACTATCAATTGCAGACATAATGACAGTTTTATATTTTAATCAAATGAATATAGATGAAAAAAATCCAAAGTGGGAAGATAGAGATAGGTTAGTATTATCTAAGGGACATTGTTCTCCTGCATTATACAGCTGCTTAGCAAATAGGGGATTTTTTGATGTAGAAAAATTAAAAACATTTAGAAATATAAATAGCAATCTTCAAGGACATCCTGACATGAATAAAGTACCAGGAGTAGATATTTCATCAGGTTCTTTGGGACAGGGATTATCTTGTGCAAATGGAATGGCAATTGCAGGAAAGATGGACAATAAAAATTATAGAGTATATTGTATTTTAGGGGATGGAGAAATAGAAGAAGGACAAGTATGGGAAGCAGCAATGGCTTCAAATAAATATAAATTAGACAATTTATGTGTAATAGTAGACAATAATAATTTACAAATAGACGGAACAATTGAAGAAGTAATGAGTTCATATCCAATAGATGAAAAATTTAAAAGCTTTGGATTCCAGGTAATAAACATAGATGGACATAATATACAAGAAATTATAGATGCATTTGATGTTGCAAAAAATGTAAAGGACAAACCAACTTGTATAATAGCAAAAACAATAAAAGGAAAAGGCGTATCATATATGGAAAATGATGTAAAATGGCATGGCATAGCACCAAACGAAGAACAATATCAGTTAGCAATGAAAGAACTAGGAGGTGCAATATAAATGAAAGAAGAAAAAAAAGCAACAAGGCAAAGTTATGGAGAGGCATTACTAGAACTTGGAAGAAAAAATAAAAATATAGTTGTATTAGATGCAGACTTAGCAGGAGCAACAAAAACAAGTATATTTGCAAAAGAATTTCCAAATAGATTTTTTGATATGGGAATAGCAGAACAAAATATGATAAGTACAGCAGCAGGTTTAGCCACTACTGGAAAAATTCCATATGCAAGTACATTTGCGGTATTTGCTGCGCGGAAGAGCA
>FR898648.1:19665-37141 GCA_000437215.1 Clostridium sp. CAG:440 | reverse complement strand
CATATGACCAAATAAGAAATAGTGTATGTTACCCTAAATTAAATGTGAAAATATGCGCAACGCATAGTGGAATAACTGTAGGAGAAGATGGAGCAACACACCAAATGATAGAAGATATATCACTAATGAGAACACTTCCTAATATGACAGTTTTAAGTACATCTGACGATACACAAACAAAATGGGCAGTGGAAGAAATTTCAAAAATAAATGGACCCGTTTTTCTAAGACTTGCACGTCTAGCAACACCTATAATTTATGATGAAAATCAAAAATTTGAAATAGGCAAAATGATACAAATAGGAGAAGGAACAGATGCAAGTATTTTTGCAACAGGTGTAACTGTTGCAGAAGCTATAAAAGCCAAAGAAGAACTAGAAAAACAAGGAATAAATATTAGAGTTATAGATGTACATACAATAAAACCAATAGATGAAGAAATGATTATAAAATGTGCAAAAGAAACAAAAAAACTTATATCAGTAGAAGACCATAATATAATTGGAGGCCTTGGAAGTTCTATATGTGAAGTACTTTGTGAGAAATGTCCTACAAATCTTACAAGGCTTGGAATAAAAGATACATTTGGAAAGTCAGGAAAAGCAGAAGAATTGATGAAGTATTTTGGAATTGATAAAGATTCTATAATTGAAGCTGTAATAAAATATAAAAATGTAAATTTTATGTAAAAAATTTAAGATAATGAAAAAAAGAGAAAAACGATAAAAAATGTAAAAAAACCAACATTTTCTATCGTTTTTTTGTATTAAAAGTATTGCAAAAAAAATAGATTATTGATATGATATGATTGAATACGGATATAACAAGGAGAAATATATTATGATAGAATTTAGAAATGTATCAAAAACATATGATACAGGAACAAAAGCGGTAAAAAATGCTAATTTTGTTATAGAAAAAGGAGAATTCGCATTTTTAGTAGGATCTTCAGGAAGTGGAAAATCAACATTAATAAAATTAATTTTAAAAGAAGAAGAGCCAACATCTGGAAATATAATAATAAACGGAAAAGATACAACATTTCTAAAGCAAAGCAGAGTTCCATATTTAAGAAGAAGTATGGGGGTTGTGTTCCAAGACTTTAGACTATTACCAGATAAAACAGTTTATGATAATGTAGCATATGCAATGTATATAGTAAGAGCAACACCACGACATATAAGAAGACAAGTTCCGATGGTACTTTCACTTGTAGGGTTAAGTGGAAAAGCAAAAATGTACCCAAACGAATTATCAGGTGGAGAACAACAAAGAGTTGCACTTGCAAGAGCATTAGTTAATAATCCATCAATGCTTATAGCAGACGAACCAACAGGAAATTTAGACCCAGACACAGCATGGGATATAATGAACCTATTAAATGACATTAATATGAGAGGAACAACTGTTGTTGTTGCAACACACGCAAAAGACATAGTAGACAAAATGAAAAAAAGGGTTATACATATAAGCAAAGGCGACATAGTAAGAGATGATAAAAAAGGTGGGTATGATTGTGAAATATAGTGTTTTAGGATATTTTATAGGAGAAGGATTTAGCAATGTTTTCAAAAATAAGAAATCAACAGGAGCATCATTAATGATAATGTGTGCAACTATGATTATATTTGGAATATTTCTTATACTTGGAGAAAACATTAACCATATAGTAAAAGAAGTAGAAGGTTCACAGGGAATACAAGTTTTTTTAAATGCAGATGCAACAGATGAACAAGTAAAAGAACTTGGAGAAAAAATAAGAAATATAGAAGTAAATGGAACAAAAGCAGTAAATACTGTAGTACATAAAACTAAAGAAGATGCTTTAAACACAATGAAAGAAAGATTTAAAGAAAAACAAGATTTATTATCTACATTTGAAGGAGATAACAATATATTTTCAGAATCATATGTAGTAACATTAACAGATTTAAATTTAAGTCAAGATGTGCAAGACCAAATTAGTAAATTTGAAAATGTAAAGAAAATAACAAGCAAAGACCAAACAGTAACAACATTAATAAACTTAGCAAATGGAATAAAAATAGTAACAGGAGTTATATTGCTTTTACTTATTTTTATATCAGTATTTATAATTGCAAATACAATAAAATTAACAGTACACGCAAGAAGAAAAGAAATATCAATTATGAAATATGTTGGAGCAACAAATAATTTTATAAGATGGCCATTTATTGTAGAAGGTATGATTATAGGAATTATGGCAAGTGCAATTTCCATTGTAATAGTAGGAATTGTATACAACATTATTGCAGATAATTTAGTAAATTCACAATTTATGAAGCTTATAAATATGAGTTTAGTAAGTTTTGGGGATATGTTTAATTCAATAATAATTACATATATGTTGCTAGGTATAGGAATTGGTGCATTTGGAAGTATTATTTCTATGAGAAAATATTTAAAAGTATAAAGGAGAAAACATGCGTAAAATATTATGTGGTGTTTTAGCTTTTGTAATTTGTAGTTTTAGTATAATAACATATGCAGAAGATGAAAATACAACAAATACAACTAACACAGCAAATAATGTAACAGATTTACAAACAAAACAAGAAGAAATAAAAAAACAAATAGAAGAGCAAAATGGACAGTTACAAGATGTACAAGAAGAATTAACGGAAAATTTACAACAAGTTCAAAAATTAGATGAAAAAATAGAAAGTTCAGAAAAAGAATTAAAAGAGTTAAATGAAAAAATACAAAAACTAACAGAATCTACAAATAAGCTAGAAGAAAATTTAAAAACGGCAACACAAAGCTATGAAAAACAAAAAAAGCTTTTAGAAGCAAGATTAATCGCAGTATATGAATCAGGAGATACACAATATTTAGATGTGATATTATCTTCTGCAAGTTTAGATGATTTTTTATCAAACTATTTTCTAGTAACTGAACTTGCAACATATGATGAACAGCTTTTAGAAGAGGTAGAAACTAAAAAAAATATAATTGAACTTGCAAATAAAAGATTAAATGAAAATTTAGAGCAATTAAAGACAATTAAGCAAACACAGCTTACAACATCAAAGGTATTACAAAACACAAAAGCTCTAAGGGAAAATTACATAACGAAGTTGTCTGATAAAGAAAAAGCAATTCAGACACAAATTGATGAATATAACAATCAATTTGCAGAAGTAAACAAAGAAATACTTGCACTTTCTAATGTAGATGTATTATCAGATAAATACATAGGGGGAGTGATGGCATGGCCAATTCCAGGTTATACCAAAATCACATCAAATTATGGAATGAGAACACACCCAATTACAGGAGTATACAAGCTACATACAGGTGTAGATGTTTCAGCGCCAATTGGTGCAAACTTTGTTGCAGCAAATGATGGAATAGTTACAAAAGCATGTTATAATGCTGCATATGGAAATATGGTAATTATTGATCATGGTGGTGGGATTTCAACTTTATATGCACATGGATCAGAAATTCTTGTACAAGTTGGACAAGCTGTTACAAGAGGAGAAGCAGTACTTAAGGTTGGGTCTACTGGATATTCAACAGGTGCACATGCGCACTTCGAAGTAAGAATAAATGGAGAAGTAACAAATCCAATAGAATATATAACAACAAACAAAATTCCAGAGTCAACAAAACAAAATAAAAATGAAAATACAACTGACACAGAAAATGAAAATACATTAAATACGACAAATACAACAAATTAAATTTAGGAGGAACATATGAAAAATATAGTCCAAAAAATAATTGTAATAACAATAATATCAATACTTTTATTGTATACAAATACATTAATTGTTTCAAATGCAGCAAACGAAATATCTAATTATCAGGCTGAGCAAAAACAAAATGAAAGTAAAATTACTGAAACACAAGAAAAAATGAAAGAAGTAGAAAAAATAAAAGATGAAACATTAAAAGAAGTTGAAAAATTAAATGTTCAGATATCAGATTATGAAGGACAAATAGAAACATTAGATGAACAAATTGTTTCTACTAACAAAAAAATAGAAGATGCACAAACAAAATTGCAAAAAGCTCAAAAAGACTATAAAAATCAAGAAAAATTGCTTAAAGAAAGACTAGTTGCTTCATATGAAGCAGGAGAGACATCATATTTAGATTTCTTACTTTCATCAGAGTCTTTAACAGATTTAATATCAAATTATTATTTAGTAGAAGAAATAGCATCATATGATGCCGAATTGTTAGATAAAATAGAAAAAGAAAAGAAAGAAATAGAGCAAGCAAAACAAACATTAGAAAACAGTAAAAAAGAACTTGCAACACAAAAAGCTAGCAAACAAAGTGTATCATTACAATTAAAAACATCAAAAAGCGAAAAAGACAAATATGTATCACAGTTAAGTGAAGAAGAAAAACAATTACAATCTAGAATTGATCAATTAAAAAAAGATAATCAAAGCATAGATGCAAAAATAAGAGCAAAGCAAGCTGAAATAGAAGCAGCATTAAAAAGGCAACAAGAACAAAACAGAAATAATTCTAATAGTGGATCAAATAATAGTTCAAGCAATAGTGGTACAAGTTCATCAGGATTTATTAAACCAGTAAATAGTTATGTAACAACAGGTATGTATTATTCAAGCGGTGCATATCATGGTGCAGTTGATTTTGGAGCAGCAGGGGTAAATGGAATGCCAGTTTATGCTGCAGCAGATGGAATAGTACATACAACAGCAGCATTAACTACAAGTTATGGGAATTATGTAATAATAGCACATTATAATGGATTATATACACTATATGCACATGGACAAGCTGGATCTATATGTGTGTCAGAAGGGCAAGCAGTAAAAAAAGGACAACAAATAATGAGAGTAGGTAGTACAGGAAATTCAACAGGGCCACATCTACACTTTGAAGTAAGAAAGAGCCCAGGAACATATTCATGTAGAGTTAATCCATTATCATATTTGCCATAAATTATAATAAAATAAAATTAAAATATAATAAAAAATAGCTTGTATTTATATTGCTATAAATATAAGCTATTATAAATGTTAAAAGGAGACATATATAATGAAAGAGAAAAAAGAAAGAAAAGTAAGTTTATATAAGGTAATAATGTTAATGTTATTAACCATATTTTTAACATTTATGATTACATCACTTTTAATTTATGGTTACTTTATAAACGGAAAACAATTAGGAAAATATGTACTTGTTACATCATCAGAAAATGAAGAAAATATTGCAGACGAATTAAGTAAATACAAAACTATAATAGATAAATATTTTTTTGGAGATGTTGATGAGGAAAAATTAAAAGAAGGTGCAATAAAAGGTTATATAGAAGGACTAGATGATCCATATACAGAATACATTTCAAAAGAAGATATGAAAGAATATTTAGAAGACACAAAAGGAAACTTTGTGGGAATTGGTATATATATGGTAAAAAATACATCTAAAGACAGAATAGAAGTATTATCTCCAATAAAAAATTCACCAGCTGAAAAAGCACGGAATTAAAGCAAAAGATTTAATTAAATCAGTAGATGGAGTTGAATATACAGCAGGAGACTTAGAAACAATTTCAAGCAAGATAAAAGGAGAAGAAGGTACAAAAGTAAAATTACAAATAATTAGAGGAGAAGAAACATTAGAATTTGAAGTAAGCAGAGAAAAAATAATAGTAAATCAAGTAGAAGGAAAAACATTGGAAAATAATATAGGCTATATACAAATACCATCATTTGATGAAACAACAAGTAGTGAATTTAAAACAAAATTTGAAGAACTACAAAAACAAAACATAAAATCATTAGTAATAGATTTAAGAAATAATGGTGGAGGAATAGTAAGTGAAGCATTAAAAATAGCAGATTTTATAGCTGATAAAGATTCTGTTTTATTATATGAGGTAGACAAAAATGGAAAAGAAACAGTAAAGAAATCTGAAAACGACCCAATTGTAAATATGCCAATTATAGTATTAGTAAATGGAAATACTGCAAGTTCTTCTGAAATATTAGCAGGAGCATTAAAAGATTTAGGAAAAGCCAAAATTGTAGGAACTAAAACATATGGAAAAGGTGTAATACAGGAAATATTGACACTTGCTGATGGTAGTGGATTAAAGATAACAACAGAAGAATATCAAACTCCAAATAGAAATAAAATTCATAAAAAAGGTATAGAACCTGATGAAAATGTTGAATTGAAAGACACTGTTACAAATGAAACACAAGTTGAAGAAAAAGATGACACACAATTACAAAAAGCAATAGAAATGCTTAAATAAAAAGAAGGGAAAATTAGCATGAATTTAGCAAATAAATTAACAATTTTTAGAGTAATGTTAGTACCATTAATGGTTATAGTTCCATTTTTTAATATTACTGGAGAATTTTTAGGAATACCATACACATATTTAATAATAGATTTAATATTTATAATTGCGTCTATAACAGATAAATTAGATGGCTATATTGCAAGGTCTAGAAATCAAATTACAACATTTGGAAAGTTTTTAGATCCATTGGCAGATAAAATTTTAGTGTTAACAGCTATGATAATGTTAGTTGAGATGGGGAAAATTCCTTCATGGATACCTGTTATAGTTGTTGCAAGAGAATTTTTGGTTTCTGGTTATAGATTACTTGCTGCACAAAATAATGGTAGTGTAATTGCTGCTTCAAAATGGGGAAAATTAAAAACTGTAACACAAATGATTGCTATAATATTAGCTTTTGTAGATTTAAATAGTTTTGGTGCATGTTTTTCTGGAGAACTTCAAAATGGAGCATTTGCATTAAATTTAATTGCTACAATTATGATGATTATTCAAGCAATTGCAACAGTATTTTCAGGATATGATTATATGAAAGATATGAAAAATCTTTTAAAATAAAAAACAAAATGGGAAATTTCCCATTTTGTTTTTTTGTAATTTTAGTGTTTCAACAAAAACCCATTTTCTTCAAGGACGTTCTTGATAATTGAAAATTTATTTTTTCCAATGCATCTTATTTGCATCAATTGCTTTTCAGTCAAGTTGACTATTTGGTATACATAAAACAAACCTGCGCGGTTTAAGCTTTCATAAAAGCCAAACAAATCCTTTAATGGAGTGTTAAGAAAAGTACCTTTTTCATAGTTTTCGACCAGAAATAGTGAAAAATTACAATTGGGATTTAGCTTAAAAAGTATTTTTTTAACTTCTAAAGATATATTGCTTATGAATGTTCCGGAATTGTAACTAAACAGCCGGAATTCTTTTACAATAGATCCAATTTCTTCTAGTGAAAGAGAATCTTGAATTTTGAAAAAGCATTGCTCTACCTCGCGGGCTTCTTTACACCATTTTCCATTTATCATTGATGCAAGCTGAAATATTCTAACATCTAAGAAGTTTAATGACCGCCCCTCAACTAACAATTGTGCCTGGTTGATTCCTTTTTTGTCAACGAAGTTATAGCAACTATCGTTAACATACATAATTTTCATTAAATAAAACCCTCCTTTAGGTATTGTAGTATACATAAATTATATCACAAAAATAGACAAAAGTAAAATAAAAATATTTTAAAATCCACTTGACAAAATTAATAAACTGCCGTAATATATAAAATAAATTTATAAAACGTAAAGGAGAATTAACATGGAAGAAAAAGAAGTTATATTAACTCAAGAAGGGTTTGATAAATTAGAAAAAGAATTAAATTATTTAAGAACAGAAAAAAGAGCAGAAATTGCAGAAAGAATAAAAGTTGCATTAGGTTTTGGTGACTTATCAGAAAATTCAGAATATGATGAAGCTAAAAATGCACAAGCAGAAAATGAAGCAAAAATTGCAGAATATGAAAATAAAGTAAGACATGCTAAAATAATAGATGCAAAAGATATAGACACAGAAACAGTACAAATTGGAAATACAGTAAAAGTATTAGACATAGAATTTAATGAAGAGGTAGAATATACAATAGTTGGTTCAACAGAAGTTGATTTAGCTCAAAATAAAATTTCAAATGAATCACCTTTAGGTGCTACATTATTAGGAGCAAAGAAAAACCATACAGTAGAAGTACATGCACCTGCTGGAATAATGAAGTATAAAATATTATCAATAAAAAAATAAATAAAATCCCACAAAAGAAGTACTTTCAATAAGGACATTTATTGAAAAGTACTCCTTTTGATTTTACAGTATAGTTTAAATGCTATGCTGTTTTTATATTTTTAATACTTTGCTGAAAAGCATTTTCTAATTCATATTCATTTAGTGAAATAGCAATTATTCCAACTCCTGCATAATGAATATCTATTTTTTGATATTGTTTACCATTCAGCTTTGTTTGTTGATATACATATATTTTATCAATTAGCTCGTTTACAATTTCTGGTGTTAATTCTTTTATTTCAGTATATTTTTTAACTTTATCAATAAAGGTTGTTAAATCAAGTTCTTCTTGATTGGTTTTATCAATAGTAGTAGATAGTTAATTTTCTAGTATAAGTTTCTACTCTAGCTACTGAATAGTTTGTTTTGTCCATTTAAATATCCTTTCTTGCAGGTAGCAAGATGCGACCAAAGGGAGCCGTTACATAACTTTCTTACGAAAGTATGTAACCCACTATGACACTTTCAAAACTTCGTTTTGTAAAGATGTCGTGGGCTCCTAGCGGAGAGCTCATAAATTATCTAATCTTGCGATAGATAATTTATGTTTGGCTTCGCCAAATCAAAATAATATTTTTCATCTCCATTCAAATATTATTTTGACTACTGAAAAATTTTTCTGCATACCTGCATAAAATTTTTTCAGTATCTTCTTGCTAAGCTTTGTAATAAAATAGGGCAATACATATTTAGCTATTTTCGTAAGCATAACAAAAAGACCCATTAGGCACAACAAATAAAACTACTAATATTGCAATTTTTTTGCAAAGTAGTGAATTTTACTTGAAACATGCTAATCGGTCTTAACCACTGCTGGACATTTTATAAACTATTCTTCTAAACCAGCCAAAATATTTTTCACCGCATTGGGATAGTAAGCTTATTACAAATCTTAATTCTCTATGTCTCGGAAGTGGGAGAATAACTTATCGTACCACATTACTAACCAGTGTTTCGTGTCTATTAATTTTTCAGTATACTATAAAATACAATTACTATATATCACCTCTTTATGTAAATGTCAATAAAAATTTGAAAAATCCAACAGTTCTATTGAGAAAAATGTGTTTTTATGTTATAAATGTAATAGCAATATTAGATTAAAGAATGAAAGGTGATTACAATAAAGAGATTAAAATATATTCATAGATGAAAGTGGTGACTTTGGTTTTGTAGATGGAAGTTCAGATTTATATGCCGTTTCATTTACACTGCATGAAAGTTCGGATTCAATAAAAAGCGAATTAGAATACTTAAATGAAAAACTTTCTCGGACTTGATTATGGCGGAATGATACATTTAGCATATTTAGTAGCCAAACGAGGAGATTATTCACATTTTGATTTTGAAAGAAGAAAAAGTATATTTTGGGCAATATTCTATTTTTCAAGCAAAGTAAAAGTTAAAATAAGAACAGTTGTAATTGATAAAAAATATATAAATAAAAAAATGCAATTAAATGTTGCATTAGCAAGAGAAATTAGCAATTTTATAAATGAAAATAAAGAATATATAAATTCTTTTGATAAAGTTGTAATTTACTATGACAATGGTCAAGAAACACTAGCAACAATACTAGATACTCTTTTTGTAAGTTATCCAAATGTAGAAAGAAGAATAGATTTTGACCACAAGAAAAAAAGATTATTTCAGGTTTTAGATATGCTTACAGTGATTGATAAGTTAGACTATAAAAGAAAAAATAATATTCCGTTTACTAAAGCAGAAAAATATTTCTTTAATGGTAAAGACTTTAGGCATATTATTAACTTATTAAAGAATAAAAGATTATAAATAGAAAGTAGTTGATTATAATGAATTTAGAAGAAGAAATTAAAAAAATACAAGAAAGAAATAAAAGAGTTGAACTAGATAAAGCATGGGAAACAAGTTGGACTAGAAAGATTTGTATATGTATATTAACATACATAGTTGTGGTTGCATATTCTTATATAATTAGATACTTTGATAATGTATTGTTAAGTTCTCTTGTTCCAGTAATAGGTTTTACCTTATCAACATTATCTTTAAAATATATTAGAATAATATGGGAAAAAAATAGAAAATAATATACAATAAGTTATTATAGAAAGTGAGAAACATATGATAATAAAAGGAAAACCAGAATTAGGTTTGCAACAACATCAGCAAGAAGCATATACAGCTATAACAAATGCATATAAAATTAGAAATAAAGCTTCAGTTGTAATACCAACAGGTTGTGGTAAATCATTTATATCTTTACAACTTATGATAGATAATAAAGATAAAAATATACTATTTATGGCACCAACAAATGCGATAAAAGACCAAATGTATAGATATATTGCAAAATATATTGCAGGAGAAGAACCAACAACAGAAAGACCTGCAAAAATGATAGCAGAAGAACAGTTTCCAAATCTAAGAATAATTTTATATCCGTCTCTTTTAAGAATGAAAAATGAGATTATGGAAAATTTAAATCCTGATATTATTATCATGGATGAGTTACATAGAACAGGTGCTGATAAATGGGGAGAAAAAATTGATGATTTAATTAATATGAATCCAAATGCAAAAATTTTAGGATTAACAGCTACTCCTGATAGAATGGATGATAAAAATATTGTTGATGATTTGTTTTGTGGAAATGTAGATTATGAGTTAACATTAGTTGATGCTATACAAAAAGGTATAGTACAAGCACCAAACTATGTTAAATGCGATTATTCTTTAAGAGATTCTTTGGAGAGCATAAAAACAGCAATAGAACAATGTTCTAATCCTCAAACAAAAAAGGAATTACAGGAAAGATATGACAAAATGAGAAGAATTGTAGAACATGCTGAAGGCATACCAGCACTATTTGCTAAGAATATGACCAAAAAAGATGGAAAATATATTGTTTTTTGTAAAGACAAACAACATATGGATGAATTAATAGAATCATCAAAAGAATGGTTTGCAAATATAGATACAAATCCAGAAATATATTCTGTTTATTCAGGAGAAGGATATAGTGAAAAGGTAAATAAAAACACAATAAAGAGTTTTGAAGCTTCAAAATCAAAACATTTAAAATTGTTATTTTCTGTTGATATGTTAAATGAAGGTCTACATGTCGAAGATATTTCAGGGGTAATAATGTTAAGACCTACAGACTCAAGAATAATCTATTTGCAACAATTAGGTAGAGCCCTATCTTCAGATACATCAAGAGAAAAAACAATAGTATTTGACTTGGTAAATAATTATTTAAAAAACAATTTAGATGCAGAGATTAACCAAAGAAAACATATAACTGGGGATTTTAAAGGAAACACTACTAATATTGGTGGTTTAGATGGAAAATCTCTAACTGAAGATATTGATATTTTTAGAATACAAGGAGAAACTAAAGAATTTTTAGAATTATTCAATGAAGTTCAAGGGATATTAGGACATAATGACCATTTAACAAATGCATTAAATATAAAAACATGGATGGAACAACGAAAAACAATAAAGCCTCCATCTTCTATTTCAAAGGATTTTGAGGAAAAAAGACTAGGAATAGCTTTAAGTAATATTAGACAAACATTGATAAAACCATATCTGCAATTAAAAACAGAACAAGAAAAGAAAATATTTGAAGAAGAACATCCAGAATTCAAAAAAATATTTGAAATAATAAATTGGATAGATGAAAATAATATTTCTCTACATTTAATAAATGCAAGGCAAATAAAATTTTGGATGGAAGAAAAAAATAGTAATAAACCTCCTAGATTAAGATGTAACGATAAAGAAGAACAGCGATTAGGAACTGCGTTACAAAGTATAAGACTTAGATTATTAAATCCATATTTACAAATAGTAGATGAAGAAGAAAAATTAAAATTTGAAAATAAACATCCAGAATTACAAGAAGTAATGCAAATAGTAAATTGGATAGACGGGCGCAATTTGTCTCCTAATTTAGTAAATGCAAGAGCTATTAAAATATGGATGCAAACACATAAAACAACAAAATCACCTAGTGCAGTCTCTAAAGATGCAGAAGAAAATAGACTAGGTACAGCATTAACTGAACTTAGAAGAAATCTGATAAAACCATATATGCAGTTGGAAACAGAAGAAGAAAAATTAGAATTTTCAGAAAAACATCCTGAAATTGATGAAGTTTTACAAATAATAAATTGGATAGATACAAATAAGGTGAATCCAAATTTAACAAATGTTAGAAATATAAAGGCATGGATGGAAGAACGAAAAACTACGAAACCACCTTCTTCTAATTCTAAAGATAAAGAAGAAAAAAGACTTGGAAGAGCATTAGGAAATATTAAGCAAACTTTAGTTAAAACATATATGCAATTAGGAACACAAGAAAAAGAAGAATTTGAACAAGAACATCCTGAATTTAGAGAAATAATGGAAATCATAAATTGGATAGATGAAAATAATATCTCTCCTTATTTAATAAATGCAAGAGATATAAAACAATGGGTAGAACAAAATCAATTTGCAAAGTTACCAAGTAGATCATCAAAAGCAGTAGAAGAAGAAAGAAAATTAGGAAAAAAATTAAGTTATATAAGACAAGATTTAATTGGTACATATATGAAATTACAAACTGAACAAGAAAGAGAAATATTTAGAGAGAAACATCCTGAAATTGATAAAGTAATGTCCATAATTAGTGAATTAGATATACAATGTGGAAATGCTAAACAAAAAGAGCTTGCAATTTTAATTAGGCAAGATTTAGAAAAAAGGAAAGCACTACAAGAAGCAAAAAAATTAGAAAAAGATTATAAAGAACAATTAGCAATAAGAAAAGCAAATGTAATAGAAACTCAAGAACAAGGAGTAGATATTAATGAATAATAAATTGATAAAAACAAATAGTTTATGGTACAAGATAAAGACTTTCTTTAAAAATATATTTCTAAAGAAAACAAATATGACAGAGAAAAAAGAAAAAGCCTTACAGACAGAACAAGTAAGTAGTAATATTAGATTTGACCATAATTTAAGAGAAAAAATTGAACAGGAAAATAATAGAAAGGTTTTAGCAGAAAAATTACTTTATGGACAAATAGGAATAAGTGAATTAAACGAAACAGAAGTCAATGAAATGAAAGAATATTTTACTAATGACATTCAAAGCATTGATAATGAATTATCAAAAATAAAACAACATATTATTGCAATGCAACAAGAATTGAAACAATAATAATAAGCCATTCGTTTGAATGGCTTTTGCTGACGCTTAGCATCAGCTCGGGTCAGGTCCTAATCTAGTAAACTATTTCAGACCTAGTAGAATATCTATCTACAATATATAATATTCCTTAATTTCTTTAATTATACACTAATTTTTTGAAAAAGTATAGAGTTTTATCGAAAAATTTAAAAATTATATATATAAATTAATTCTTCAAAAATGATTTCTTCAACTGAATGCTTATAATTATTCATAAGTCCTACCCATTTTATTGTGTCAGTATTTTTTAAGTTTTCATCAACAAGATTTTTTTCTAGCATTTGTTTCATAAGTATTTCAAATCTTTCTTTAGCTTGTTTATCAGTATCTACAATATGTTTTCTTAAAGTATTATCCATAAACATTATAGTATATTTAGCTTTCTTATGTGTTTTTAGATGTTCTAGTCTTAAATGACCATACTTTCCAATTTGATAATCTTTTTCATATTCATCTTTTGTTAAATATAGATTAGGCAAATGATAATCTCCAACTTTGTGATATGTAATTTTATTATTCATTTCTAAAAACCTCCATAAATTAATTTTCACTACAAATTTGACTAAATAATTTATATCTATATCTGACCATCTAATATAAAAAATTTTGGAAGAAGGTAATAAGAACAATTTTGTCCTTATTTAACTCCTCCCAAGTGTGGGATTTTATTTATTGTATTTCTAAAGCTGAATCTAAAGCAAGTTTTATCATTGTATTTAATCCATTTTGTCTTTCATCACTTGATAAACTTTTTTTATCAGTTAAGCTATCAACGACATTTAAAAGGCAAGAAGCATGTTTTCCTTCTCTTTTTGCATTATAAAATAATGCAAAAGCTTCCATTTCGCATCCAGAAATTGTAATATCTTTTGGCACTCTAGAGAGCATTGTTTTAATATCTGGAATATATGGATCAAAACATTCGTTACATAATGTTGTACCTTCAAAATATTTTATATTTTGTTTGTTTGCTACATTTTTTATAATATCATTTAATTTTTTACTAGAATTTTCTATATGAATATTTTTATTATCTAAACTTAGAGCATAATTACTTTCTGTATAAGAACTGTCAACCAAAATTATATCTAATAAATTTAAATCTTTTATAAAGGCTCCGACAAGTTCCTATTCTGATAATATAATCTACATTATAAAAATGAAATAGTTCGTAAGAGTAAATTCCCATACTTGGAATTCCCATACCAGAAGCCATAACTGTTAGTCTTTTACCTTTATAAAAACCTGTATATGCATACATTCCTCTAACATCATTTACTAATGTGAAATTTTCTAAAAAGTTTTGAGCAATATATTTTGCACGCATTGGGTCTCCTGGCATTATTACAATATTTGAAATATCTTCAATGTTTGCTTTATTATGTGGTGTTGGCATATAAAATCCTCCTTTTCTTTTTTTGTTATTATATCAATAAATAAAAAAATAATCAAAAAATATTATAAATTAAAGTTACAAATTTATTATTTTAATTATATTTTTTCCATTTTAAAAAATTGTAATAAATTAAAAATATGACTAATTAAAATGTCAAAAAAGCTTGTAAAATATAAAAATATTTGGTAAAATAAAAAAGGATTAAAAAAAACCGAATTTTTCGGAAAATTTTTTAATCTTTTTTTTATTAATAGGAGGGGAAAGATGAATACAAAATACATATTTGTAACAGGAGGAGTAGTATCAGGACTTGGAAAAGGTATAACAGCTGCATCACTTGGAAGATTATTAAAAAATAGAGGTTATAAAGTAACAATACAAAAATTTGATCCATATATAAATGTAGACCCAGGAACAATGAATCCATACGAACATGGAGAGGTATTTGTTACAGATGATGGAGCAGAAACAGACTTAGATTTAGGACATTATGAAAGGTTTATAGACGAAAATCTAACAGAAAACTCAAGCATTACAATGGGAAAAATTTATTTAAGTGTAATAGAGAAAGAAAGAAAAGGAGACTACTTAGGAAAAACAGTACAAGTAATTCCACATATAACAAACGAAATAAAAGAAAGGATATATGCATTTGAAAATACAGACACAGACATTGTAATATCAGAAGTAGGGGGAACTGTAGGAGACATAGAGGGGCTTTCTATAATAGAGGCTATAAGACAAGTTGGATTAGAAAAAAATCCAGAAGATGTATTATATATACACGTTACATTACTTCCATACATATTTGGTTCAAATGAAATAAAATCAAAACCAACACAACACTCAGTAAAAGAGTTACAAAGTTATGGAATAAATCCAGACATATTAGTGTGTAGAACTGAACGTGATATACCAGAAAATATAAGGGAAAAATTATCATTATTTTGTAATGTAAGAAAAACAAGTGTAATACAAAATAAAACAGCAGATTGTTTGTATGCAGTTCCTTTAATGCTTGAAGAAGAAGGGCTTGCAAGAGAAGTATGTAATCACTTAAAGTTAGATAAATATTTACCTGATAATAGTAAATGGGAAAATATGATAGAAAATATTAGAAATATAGATAAACAAAATAAAATAAATGTTGCAATAGTTGGTAAATACATAAAATTAGAAGATTCATATATATCTGTAATAGAAAGTCTATATCATGCAGGATTTGCAAACAACGTAAAAGTAGATGTAAAATTAGTAGATTCTGAAACAATTAATCAAGACAATGTAAAAGAAAAATTAGGGGGATTTCATGCAATAGTTGTTCCAGGAGGCTTTGGAAATCGTGGAATAGAGGGAAAAATTCAAACAATAAAATATGCAAGAGAAAATAAAATACCATTTTTAGGAATTTGTTTGGGAATGCAAATGGCTGTTGTAGAATATGCAAGAGATGTTTTAAATATAAAAGATGCAAATTCAGCAGAATTTGATGAAAATACAAAAAATCCATTAATTCATATTATGGAAGAACAAAAAAATGTGGCTAAAAAAGGTGGAACAATGAGGCTTGGAGCATATCCTTGCATACTAAAAAACGGGACACTAGCAAAAGAAATTTATAATAAAGAAGAAATATCTGAAAGACATAGGCATAGATTTGAATATAACAATAGTTATAAAAAACAACTAGAAGAGGCAGGATTAATATGTTCTGGAACATCACCAGATGGAAGTTTGGTAGAAATTGTTGAAATATCAAAAGAAAATCATCCATATTTTATAGCAGGACAATTTCATCCAGAGTTAAAATCAAGGCCAAATAAGCCAGCACCATTATTTGTAGGATTAATAAAAGCAGCAAAAGATTTAAAATAGAAAAATATTCTAATATAACTTTAATTTGCTATTGATTTTTTTCGACAAATAATGATAAAATGAAATGGAAAATAAAACGAATGAAAGGGGAAAAAATGAAAAAGTTTAAAAAATGTATAGTATCTATACTTTTACTTTTTGCATTAATTTTTACAATGGAGTTACCAACTTTTGCAGATGCAGGAAGTATACAAAGATATAGTTCAGGAGGAAGTTCAAGTAGCAGTCATTCAAGTAGTAGCCATTCATCATCAAGTAGTTCAGGAGGAGGAGTTTATATTTTTGGTGGTTCGTTGCCAGTAATTTTAATAGTACTTGGAATATATTTATTAATAAGATACCTAAAGAAAAAAGGCGGAATTGATGGTATAAATAATATAATTCCAAATACAAATGACAATACAAGTTCAGTTGAAGCACAAATAAGAAACATAGACCCAATGTTCTCAGCTGAAAACTTTATGTCATTTAGTAAAGAAGTATTTATTAAATTACAAGCAGCATGGACTGATAGAAAGTGGGAAGAAATAAGACCATTTGAAAGTAATGAATTATTTGAACAACATTCAAAACAATTACAGCAATATATAGATACCAAAAGAATAAATATTGTAGACAGAGTATCTGTAAGAAAAACATACTTAAATAGCTTTACACAAGATGGAGACAAAGAAACATTAAAAATGACATTAAAAGCAGTAATGAAAGATTACATTATAAACGAAGAAACAAAAGAAGTACTTGAAGGAAATCCAAACCAAGATATGTATATGGTATATACATTAACATTTATAAGAAAGGCCGGAGTAAAAACGGTAGAAGGTACAGA
>FR898648.1:15146-19630 GCA_000437215.1 Clostridium sp. CAG:440 | reverse complement strand
AGAGCACAACAAATTGTCCAAACTGTGGTGCACCAACAAATATAACAAGTTCAGGAAAATGTGAATATTGTGGAAGTATAATAACAACAGGAGAACATGATTGGGTACTTTCAAATTTAGAAGGACATCCGGGAATGTAATATGAGTTTTATATTAGGTCTACTAGGAGCTTGTTTAGGTATAATACTTGCAGTTGCAATAATAATTGGAATTATTTTAATATCATTAAACAAACATTTAGGTGCAGGAAGTTTAAAACAAATTTTACATGCTGCAAGAAATGCAAAGGATATACGTAAACAAGAATATTCAAGAATAAAAAATGTAAGTGGAATGACTAAACTTATGGAACCATTAATATTAAGAGATTTTAATGATTTTAATAAAGATATGTTGTATAAAGAAATAGAAAATAACTTAATTAAAATATTTAATGCAATAGAAAATAAATCTGAAACTCAAATAAAAAATGATAAAGCCTTAAGTTTGGTCTATCCACAAGTATTAGAACAAATACAAGATATGAAAAGCAGAAGCATTTGGGCAAAATATGATGGAATTGTGTTCCATACACATGCAATAAAAAATTATGAGAAAAATAATGGTATGGCAATAATTACAACTTCATCAACAATTGAATACTATTACGATACAAATCTTGAAAAAGAAAAGTATAGTGATGTAAAAAAACAAACTAGATATACATGTAAATTTGTATATATATATGATGAAACAAAATTAGGAGAGAAAAAAGAAATATTTACAGTAAACTGTCCTAATTGCGGAGCTCCAATAAGTGGTATTGGCGACATAACATGTAATTATTGTATGTCACACATAGAGCCAATTAATCTTAAATTATGGAAAATGTCATCATACAAAGAAGATTATAATTAGGAGGAATTAAAAATGGGATTAATTAAAGCAGCAGTTGGTGCAATAGGGAGCACATTACATGATCAATGGAAAGAAGCAATAAGATGTGAAGACATGGGAAATGATATACTAATGATGAAAAAAACAACTCCAACAGGAGTTATTACAAATAAAAGTACAGTTATAGTAGGACCTGGACAATGTGCTATTATTTATGATAATGGTAGAGTTATAGACGCTACAGCAGAAGAAGGATTTTATACATTTGATGATTCATCATCACCTTCATTTTTTGCGGGACAATTTGGCGCAGTATTTAAAGAAATGTGGCAAAGATTTACATATAATGGTGCAACAGCAAAAGAGCAAGCAGTGTTCTTCTTTAACATAAAAGAAATTATTAACAATAACTATGGAACACAAGCGCCAGTACCATATCAAGACTGGTCACATGCAATACCAAACCAAATGACAGGAACAATTATACCATTAAGTGTTCATGTAAGAAGTCATGGAAAATATACATTTAAAGTATCAAATCCATCTTTATTTATGCAAACATTAGCAGGAACAGCAAATGTTTATAGAAAAGATCAATTAATAGAACAAATAAGATCAGATGTTATAGATGCATTCCAAAACGTATTAAATGAATTGGGAAATTCAAAACATAAAATACCAGTGTTAGAATTACCAAGTCAAACAGATGAGATAAAACAAATAATGGCAGAATCTGTATTTGATGAACCATTAAGAAAAAAAGGATTAGAAATAACTGGATTTAATGTTGAGTCATTAACATTAGATGATGAATCTAAAAAGAAAATAGATAGTTATGAATTAAGTTCAAATTCTTACATGCAACAAGGAAGATTAGTGGAATCTTATGCAGATGCAGTAAAAGGTGCTGCAAATAACGCAAATGGTGCTGCAAACGGATTTATGGGAATTGGAATGATGAATATGGCATCAAATGGAATGATGGGAGGAGTAGCTGATGGACCTTGGAAAAATGCACCAGCTCCACAACAAATGAGCCAAGAAGATATTATGGCCCAAACACAACCTGTAAAAGAAGAAGTACCAGTACAAGAAACAAGTGAAAATAAAGAACAAGTAGCAAAAACAGAACAATCTAATGAAAATGTGGTAGAAGAGCCAAAATCAAGAAAATTCTGTCCAGAATGCGGAACAAAATTAGAAGAAGGATCAAAATTCTGCCCAGAGTGTGGTAAAAAATTATAGTATAAATAAAAAATAACACATTAAAAATAATAATGTGTTATTTTTTATTGTAATAATGATTAAACTTGGACATATAATAAAAAAGATTAGAATAATTAAACTAAAAAATGTAATGTGAATTTTATGTGAAAAAAGCAAAAAATGTATTGACATTTAATTAAAATGGGTATAAATTATTAGCAGTTAAACACAAAGAGTGCTAATAAAATTTTAAGGAGGTAGTTATAAATGATAAAACCATTAGAAGACAGAATATTAATAAAAATGAAAGAAGGCGAGGAAACAACTAAAAGTGGAATTATTTTAGCTAATAGTTCAAAAGAAAAACCACAAATTGCAGAAGTAATAGAAGTTGGACCAGGAAAAAATATAGATGGAAAAATTCAGCAAGTAGCTGTAAAAAAAGGAGATAATGTAATTGTTAGTAAATATGCTGGAACAGAAGTAAAATATGAGGGAGTAGATTACATAATTGTAAAACAAGAAGATGTTTTGGCTATTGTAGATTAATTATAAATTTGAAAGGAGATAAATAAAATGGCAAAAGTAATTAAATTTGGAGAAGATGCTAGAAAATCTTTATTAGAAGGAGTAAATAAATTAGCAAATACTGTTAAAGTTACATTAGGACCAAAAGGAAGAAATGTAGTTTTAGATAAAAGTTTTGGAGCACCATTAATTACAAATGATGGTGTAACAATAGCAAAGGAAATTGAATTAGAAGATAAATTTGAAAATATGGGAGCAAGACTTGTAAAAGAGGTATCAACAAAAACAAATGATGTAGCAGGTGATGGTACAACAACAGCTACAGTACTTGCTCAAAGTATGATAAAAGAAGGAGTTAAAAATGTTGCAGCAGGAGCAGATCCAATGGCTGTTAAAAGAGGAATTGACAAAGCAGTAGAAGAAGCTGTAAAAGGCTTAAAAGAAATTAGCTCAGAAGTAAATGGAAAAGAAGATATTGCAAGAGTTGCAAGCATTTCAGCAAATAACGAAGAAGTAGGAAGACTAATTGCTGATGCAATGGAAAAAGTTTCAAAAGATGGAGTTATAACAATAGAGGAGTCAAAAACATCAAATACAGAATTAAATGTTGTAGAGGGAATGCAATTTGACAAAGGATATGTTTCTCCATATATGGTAACAGATACAGAAAAAATGGAAGCAATTTTAGATAATCCATATATATTAATTACAGATAAAAAAATAAGTAATATTCAAGAAATATTGCCATTATTAGAAAACTTAATGGAGCAATCTGGAAAATTACTAATAATTTGTGATGATATAGAGCAAGAAGCTTTATCAACATTAATATTAAATAAATTAAGAGGAGTTCTAAATGTAGTTGCTGTAAAAGCACCTGGATTTGGAGATAAGAGAAAGGCATACTTAGAAGATATAGCAATTTTAACAGGTGGTGAAGTTATAACATCTGACTTAGGATTAGAATTAAAAGATACTCAAGTTGAGCAATTAGGTAGAGCAAAACAAGTAAAAGTTCAAAAAGAAAATACAATAATTGTAGATGGTTTGGGACAAAAAGATAAAATTGCAGAAAGAGTTAGCCAAATAAAAACACAAATTTTAGAGACAAAAAGTGAATATGATAAAGAAAATTTACAAGAACGTTTAGCAAAAATAGCTGGAGGAGTTGCAGTAATTGGCGTAGGAGCAGCAACAGAAGTAGAAATGAAAGATAAAAAATTAAGAATAGAAGATGCACTATCAGCAACAAAAGCAGCAGTTGAAGAAGGTATAGTTTCAGGTGGTGGAACAGCTTTAATTAATGTAATACCAAAAGTAGAAAGTATAATGAATACATTAGAAGGCGGAGAAAAATTAGGTGCTGAAATTGTATTAAAGGCATTAGAAGAACCAGTAAAACAAATTGCTATAAATGCAGGATTAGAACCAGCAGTAATTGTAGACAAAGTAAAAAATTCCGAAGTAGGGGTTGGATTTGATGCAGCAAAAGAACAATATGTAGATATGAAAAAAGCAGGAATTGTTGATCCTACAAAAGTTACAAGAAGTGCACTTCAAAATGCAGCATCAATTGCATCAATGGTTCTTACTACAGAAAGTTTGGTTACAGATGTTCCAGAAGCAAAAGGATGTGGATGTCATGACAGTAACGCAAGTATGCCTGCTGGAATGGATGGAATGTATTAATATTAACAAAAAAACACAGTGTATGCTGTGTTTTTTTTTGTTATATTTATTTAGCTTTGCCGAGCCTGTGAGGTGTAAAGTATTAATAAAATGGATGAAAAATAAAAAAAGTAGTTTTACAACTACTTTTTTTGGTGGCTCGAAGTGGAATCGAACCACTGACACGGGGATTTTCAGTCCCCTGC
>FR898648.1:0-15014 GCA_000437215.1 Clostridium sp. CAG:440 | reverse complement strand
CTAACCAACTGAACTACCGGGCCAAAAAAGAAAAATGGTGGTCGCTATAGGGCTCGAACCTATGACCCCCTGCTTGTAAGGCAGATGCTCTCCCAGCTGAGCTAAGCGACCATGTCCTTTCGACGAGATTTAGTATACTAGATTTTTTTTATATTGTCAAGCGATTTTAAAAAAAAATTAAAAAATTTTTAAATTTTTTTTAAAACTGTAACGCAAAAAAATAATTCTCATATTATATAACATACAAAGGAACAACAAAAGAGAAAAAAACTTTTTCGAAAGGGGGTCTAGACTATGCCAGAAAACAGAGGATGTGGAGGATTCGGATTTGGTGATGACTGCTGCTGGATAATCATTCTTATCTTATTATTATGCTGCTGCTGCGGTGGTGGTAGAGGAGGATGTTGCTAATCCAAAATTACACATAATGCAAACTAAAAACCAGATTGCTTTTTGCAATCTGGTTTTTAGTTAATCATTTTTTAGATTATTACCATATCTTTTAATTTTTTTAGTTGTAGTTTTTTCAAATTCTTTATCTCTTATAACAAAATTTTTTATGTGTTTATAAGTAGGCATTTTTTTATTAACGTTTGATATAACATCAGAAATAATTTTTTTAATTTCTGCTTTTGTAGGAACAGTTCCTTTTAAATATTCAGTTATTGCTTCAATATTAGGGAAAATTTGAGCATTAACATATGTTTCATCATCATTTTCTTTATGAATTCCTTGAACAAGAGATTCAGCAATTAAAGGACTATCATTTAAATAATGTTCTACTTCTTCTGGGTAAATATTTTTACCATTTTTTGTAACAATAACGCTTTTGCATCTTCCTGTTATATACAAATAACCATTTTCATCAATTTTGCCAAGATCACCAGTGTGAAACCAGCCATCAACCAATACTTTATTTGTTTCATCTTCCATATTGTAATATCCAAGCATAACATTTGGACCTTTTACAATAATTTCACCGACTCCTTCATCATTTGGATTATTAATTTTATATTCTACATTTGGGATGGGTAAACCAGCTGCATCATCTTTTTGATAAAAATCAGTATTTCCTGCAACTAGAGGTGAACATTCTGTTAAGCCATATCCTTGTAAAACATTTAAACCAAAACTTTGAATGTCAGCTAAAATTTGAGGGTTGGCAGCTGCAGCACCAACAATAAATACTCTAAGTCTACCACCTAAAGTATTTTTTATTTTAGACTTAACAATAGGTTTTATATAAAAAGGTAGATTTTCAAGAATAATTTCTTTATTTTTTTTATATTTTTCAGGTAAAGATTTGCTCAAATTTTTAATTATTTTTTTATGAAGATTTTCAAGCAGTAATGGGACACACAATATAACAGATGGGTGGTATTCAAGCATATTTTGAGCAATATATCTTAAACCATCACAAAAACAAATACTAGCACCACTATAAATTGGAAGTAAAAAACCTATAGTACATTCATATGTATGGTGAAGTGGTAAAACAGAAAAGAATAAATCACTTCTTTTTACTTTTACAATTCCATAAATAGAAAGTATATTTGAGCAAATGTTATTTTGTGAAAGAGCGACTCCTTTAGCATTTCCAGTTGTTCCAGATGTAAAAAGTAATATTTTCATTTCATTTGGATCAATTTCTATTTTATCAAATTTATCATTACCATTTTTTACTAGTTCATACCCATTTTTTATAAAACTGTCAAATGTGTTTTGACTTTCACCTTTTTTTAGGTCAAAATAAATAAATGTTGTTTCTTTGTTTTCTAGTTTTGAAATATTTTCATTAATTAAATTTAAGTTTTTAGAGTCACCTAAAATACACTTTGCAGATGCAATGTTCATAAAATTAATAACATCATCACTATGAAGTTCTTTGTCAATAGGAACAACAATTCCAACAATACTTGCAGCAATATATGATACAGCCCATTTGTAGCTATTTTTTCCTATTACACATATTTTTTGGTTTAATAACCCATTTTCTATAAAAGATGTACCAAGAGAAACTATATCATCTTTAAATTGTTTGTATGTAATGTTGTATATTTGGTTATTTTTGTCCTTTAATTTAAAGGCAATTCTTGATTTATAAATATTTTCTGCTCTATCTAATAAATCTTTAAAATTTGTAATTGGTTCAGTCTTGTGATATTTTTTCTTTAATTTTTCGTATATCGGTTGATTGTTTGACATTTATTAATCCTCCTATTTGTATCTATAAAAAATATAATTTGTATTTTGTTTTAACGTAATTGTACCATCATATAATGATTTATCATCCAATTTGGTTGGTATATTAATAAATATTGTACATTTAAATTCTTGGTCTAAATTATTTGTTATGTATATATCAAATGAAAATGAAGAATCTAAATTATTTAGTAAAATTCCGCATTTTTTAAGTAGGGAACCATCATAAGTTATTGGATTTGAGGTATCTGTTATTGTGTAATCTGTTTTTATGTTTTCATTAATGTAACTTAAAACAATTGGATTTGCACAATTATTGTATAATGTAGGACTACTTAGGTTGTTAGTATCATCAGATGTTATTTCAAAATTTAATTCATTTTCAAATTTGTTTTCTGTAAGTAACTCATTTTTAGCAAATGAATTTATGTTTTTATAATATATTTTAGGTGAGCCAATAGATGGCTCTTTTGTATATTTTAAATTTGTAAGTTTTACGCTTTTTAATGTATTTTCTAAATTATTTTCTTCACTATTATTGTTTATAAATAATGCTATATCTGTATATTGATATAAATTTTCTATAGTAAAGTTGGTATTTGAGCTTGTCTTATTTTTGGCATTACAACTTGTAAAAAACACACATTTATTTATTGAAAATATTGTTTTTTGATTTTTATTCCAAAAAGCTAAGACGTCATTTTCAAATACCGTTTTTTTATAAAACATGTTAAAAAGATTATATAAAAGTATAGCTAGTATAATAAATAAAGATACAAAAATACATATTATTAAACTTTTTTTCTTTATCATGTTTCCTCCTTTGTGATTTGTTATACTATATTACAAATTAACAATAAAATCAAGTAATTTACTTACAATTATTTAAGGCTATAATATTAAATTTTCCATATTTTTAAATTGACAAAATTAGACACAAAGTTTAAAATAAAACTAGGTGATATAAATGAATTCTAAAGATAAAAAAATTATTTGCAAAAGAATATTTTTTATAATATTTGCTATTATTTTATTATCAATAATTGTAATTTATAACTTTACATTTGCAAAAAGTAATTCCTATGATACTAAGCAAACATATTCTTTAGATAATGTAAAAATTAGCAATGCAAAAGAAATTAACATAGATGAAATTATAACAAGTAATACAAGTAATTCGAAAAAAGAAGAAATAGAAGTTAAAGAAGAAGTTTTAGAATATATAACAAAATATAAAACTAATACCCAATTACCTAAAGGTACAATTCAAGTTGTACAAGAAGGAAGAGAGGGAATTCAGCAAATAACAGTAAAAAAGACATATGAAAATGAACAGCAAATTTCAGAAGAACAAATAGCAAGTAAAGTAACAAAAGCATCAGTAGATAAAATAGTTGAAATTGGTGGGGCAAATTATACTAGCAATTATAAAGAAAAAGTAGGAGACAATGTGTATGTTACTTCAGATAGACTTGAAGTAAAAGAAAATCCAAGTAGTGAAAGTTTAAAAATTGCAACATTAAATAATAATGAAGAATTAAAAATACTAGAAATAAAAGAACAATGGTATAAAATATCTAGTGGTGGGACAACAGGATGGGTAAAAAAAGAATGTACTACTTATAAAAATCCAAATGAAGAATATGAGCAAAATACATATAATCAAAAAAGTAAGCAAGAACTAATAAAAAATTTGAGTTTTAATATGAGTCTAAATAAGCCAAGTGGACTATCTTTAGAACAATTTAAAAAAGTTTTAACAGATTCAAAAGATACTAATAAGGTATTTCAAAATAATGCACAATATTTTTATTATATAGAAAAGCAATATAATATAAATGGTTTATTTGTTGCTGCTATTGGAATACATGAAAGCGCATGGGGAACATCTAAAATTTCTAAGAATAAATATAATTTATTTGGATATGGCGCATATGATTCAAATCCTTATAATGGAGCATATACATTTTCTAATTATTCAGAAAGCATAGATTTAATAGCAAGAGTTTTGGTTAAGTATTACATAAATCCAAAAGGAACTAAAATATATGGAGATGAAAAGGCTGCTGGTACATATTATAATGGCCCAACTCTAAGCGGAATAAATACCAAATATGCAACAGATAAAAATTGGGCAAATGCTGTATATAATCATATGAAGTACTTATATGAAAAATTATAATTTAAACTAAAGAATTTGAAATTAAGCTTCTAAAAAATAGCAACAATTTTTGTAAAAAATGTTGCTATTTTTTTAATATTATTGTATGATATATAGGTATAAAAAATACATATTTGTACATAAGTAGCAAAGAAAGGGGCAAAAAATGAAAAAAGCTTTAATAACACTACTATTAGTAATAACAATATTTGGTATATTTTCATGCACAAACAAAATATATGCAGTACAACAAGTATTAGATAATAGAGTAGAAGGTCAATTAGTAGAAATAAAAGAAAAAGAAGCAAAATCTTTAGAGGATTATAAACAAAAGTATGGCTCTGACGCTTATGGTACAGTTGCATACATATTAAATCTAGTAAGAATATGGAGTATACCACTATGCTTTTTAGGAATTGCGGTTGGTGCAATTCATAAATATGTTATAGGTATAAGAAAGTTAGACACATTAGAAAAAGGAATGGGATTAATTGTAACTTTTGTTACATTATTAATTATATGCCAAATCTTACCACTTGCGTTTGCGGTGTTTGTAAAATTTGGAAGGGGGTAACAAATGAAAGTTTTATTTGCTGTGAGTAATGAAGAGATATCAGAGGCGATAGTAAAAAAATATCAAAAGAATTATAAGGAAATAATATCATACAAAAATGTCTATTACTTTAATGCAATATTAAAAGAAATACAAAAAGATAAAACATATGACAGAATAGTTATTAGTGAGGAATTAGAAGCATTTACACATACACAATATGATCAAATAGACAAATTTATATTTGAAAAATTAGATAGTATAAGTGATGAAGCCTCAAATATGAGAGGAGACGACATACCAATTATACTAATATGTTCTGACAGAAGAACAAAATCAGAAGAAATGTTAGTAAAATTATTTGGTATAGGAATTTATAATGCTATTTTAGGAAATGACAGAAGTGTAGAAGAAGTTTGTAATTTAATATATAGACCACGTTCAAAAAAAGAAGCAAAAGAATATTATAAAATGGATT
This sequence comes from Clostridium sp. CAG:440, assembly GCA_000437215.1. Classification (GTDB taxonomy): domain Bacteria; phylum Bacillota; class Clostridia; order TANB77; family CAG-508; genus CAG-269. Next base: position 9,620 of record FR898648.1, on the reverse strand, counting down.
CTGACGAGGTAAAATATCAAGCAGAAAATGAAAATGATGTTAGTGAACAAGAAATTCAAAATATACTTGCACATTATAGAAAACTTGGAAAAAATGAAGATAAATATGTAGCAAGTTTTAATAATATTGTTGCACAATATAATGATGCACAATTAAGAATAATAAGTAAATTTTTACCATTAAATGTAAGAGCAGTTTTAGAGGAAAAATCACCAAAATATCAACAAATAATGTCATTTAATAATAGTGTAGCAAATAGTATAAGAAGAAAAGAAAATGAAGATTTAGGGCCAAGTGAAAAATTATTAAAACCAAAAAATAAAAATGTTGTAATGACAGAGCCAATTGTTATACCATCTGCTGTAAATACTAATAATGTTAAGAAATTAACAAGAACAAAAGTACAGCCAGAAGTTAAAACTTCAAATATGCAAGTACCAACATATAACAGACAAGAGAGTAACATAGAACCTGATGAAGATGACATGTTAGAAAGCTTAATGTCAAAAACATCAAACGTGCCAGTCATTCCAGAACCAATAGTTCAAGAACAACCACCAAAAAGAAGAGGAAGACCTAGAAAAACACCAATCCAAGAAAACACTATAAAAACTGATGAAACACCAAAAAGAAGGGGAAGACCTAGAAAAAATGTTACAGAACAATCAAATACTTTACCAGGATTTGAAAAAGTAGAAGATGAAGTATTACCAGGATTTCAAAAAATGGAAGATACAGTGTTACCTGGATTTGAAGAAGAAAAAGAAGAAATAGTACCAGGATTTAAAAATACAAATTACTCTCCAAGTCCATTACCAGGAATAGAAGATAATACTCCTAATAATGTATTACCAGGATTTGAACAAGAAGAAAAAGAAAATACAGATGTATTACCAGGTTTTGAGGAACCAACCAGCATACCTCAAAATAATGCTTATACTAATAATTACAACAATTATAATCAAACAACTCAAAATACAATGACAAACAACAATTCATATAGTAATTATGTTGATGTAACAAATGTTAGTGGGATAAATAATAGACAAGATTTTGAACCAAGTCAAGAACTTGCAAGACTTTTAACATCAGATAAAAAAGTTGTAACGTTTGTTGGAACAAGTAAAAATGGAACATCATTTATAGTAAATAATTTGGCAGAATATGCATCATCAATAGGAATAAATGTTGCTATATTGGATACAACAAAAAATAAAAATTCATATTATATATATACAAAAAATGAAGAAGAATTAAGAAATATTGCAACAAATACATTACAAAATTTATCAAATGGACAAGCAAAAGGAATTACTGTAAATAGAAATTTAACAGTTTATACATCTTTACCAACAGAAAGAGAAGAATTAAATAATGCTCAAAATATATTAGAAACATTAGTAAGAAATCATAGCTTAGTTTTAATAGATTGTGATTTTGATACACCATTTGGTTACTTTTCAAATGCACAAGAAATATATTTAGTACAAACATTAGATATTCTTACAATTCAACCATTAACTGCATTTTTACGCGAATTAAAAGCAAAAAATATATTAGATCAAAACAAAATAAAAATAATATTAAATAAATATGTAAAAGTAAGAGGAATTTCAGAAAAGACAATTATAGGTGGAATGGCATTTTATAATGATCCAGCAATGTCTTTTATGACAGAATTATTTGATAGAAATACAGTAAAATATATGACAATTCCATTTGAACAAGAAATATATACTAGATATCTAGAAAGTATTATAAATTGTGATATATCAATAAAAGGATATTCAAAAGCCTTTATTGCAAATTTAAAAGAACTTAATAACATGGTATATCCAACACCTGCTGGAAACAATATTTATAGACCACAGGGAGTGCAATCTTATAATAATGGATTTTCAGCAAGCATGAATAACACTTTAAATCAAATGAAACGAAAATATTAAAATAGGGGGAACATATAGTGGCAGTAGCAGTTGTAATAATACTTGTACTGATTGTAATAGGTTTAATTATTTACAATCTTAATATTCATAAAAAAATTCAAGCATTTAATAATATAAATCAAAGAATAAATAACCTTTCAATTGTACAAGATTTCATGAACACAATTGGGGAATATTCAACAGTAGATGAAAAAATAAAAAAAATAAATGATATATTAATAGAAAAATATGAAATAAAATATTCAACAATTGTTGTTTTTGATGGTGCACAATATATTATAAAAGCATCAAATGTTGACAAAAAACACTGGGATTCTTTAAAAGCATTACAAGAAGTTGATATGTTTAAAGATAGCATAGCTACTGCAACTCCTAAATATGTTACTGTTAATAAAGAAAGTGAAAAATTACCATATCAACAAATGGAATTTGGAAGGGCAAAATCTGCAATATTTTTTCCACTTTATATAGATAATGTATATATTGGCTATTGGATTATAGAAAGTGGAACACCACATGATTTTGACAATGTGGATATAACAATATTAGATGTTGTTAAAGAAAACATTGTAGCAGTATTAAAAACAGTTGTACATCAAAAAACATTAGAAGCAATAGTTAGAACAGATTTATTTACTGGACTAAAATCTGAAGAATATTTATATGGAGAAGGAAAGAAAATTATTGACAAATATACAATTTCAACTGTATGTATGTTTAAAATAACAAACTTACCACAAATAAATGAACAAAACTCAAGAAAATTAGGAGATAAAGTATTGACAAAAGTTAGCGAAATCTTTAGCCGAAACATGTCAAAAGAGTATATTTTTGTAAGATATATGGGACCAAAATTTGCAATTGTATTTTCTGGAGTTGAATTAAATGGGGTAGCAGAATTTTTAAATGATATAAAAGAAAAAATAGAAAAAACAGCAATATCATTGCAAGAAAAAGTTGATATAGATGAACCAGAAGATGGTAAGAAAACTAAAAAAACAAAAAAGAAAAACAAAGAAGAAGTATACCCAAGATTAAATTTTGCAATTTCAACATATTATAAAGGTACTGGACTAGAAGAAGTATTAAAGAAATTAGAAAATTATCTTGATAATGCAGACATAAATGAAAGTGACATAAACAATATTTAAAAAGTAAGGAGGAAGCTTATGGAATTTGACAAAACTATGAACTTTAAAGTTGAAAGAGAAAACAATATAAAAACAAAGGAAATTTTAAAAGAGGTTTATGAGGCTTTGGTTGAAAAAGGTTACAACCCAATAAACCAAATAGTTGGTTATATATTATCTGGAGATCCAACATATATAACAAGCCATAATGATGCTAGAAATAAAATAAGATCAATTGAAAGAGATGAATTACTTGAAAAACTTGTACAAGAATATATAGGACTTGGCGAATAATATGAGAAAATTAGGAATTGATTATGGAGATGCAAGAGTTGGAATTGCCATAACAGATGGACTAAATATAACTGTACAGGGGTTGGAGACAATACAAAGAAATAACTCTGATAAAGTTGTATTAAAAAGAATAGATGAATTGTTAGAATTTTATGATATAGATACAATTGTAGTTGGGCTTCCAATTACATTAAAAGGTACAAAATCTATAAGAACAGAAGAAACAGAAAAATTTATACATAAATTAAAATGTAAATATAACAAACTAAAAATTGAAACAATGGATGAAAGATTAACAACAGTTGAAGCTCATAAAACAATGAATTTTTTAGGAGTAAACAAGAATAAAAAAAGAAATATAGTAGATACTATATCTGCAGTATATATTTTAGAAACATATTTAAATAAATTAAAAAATAATTCAAAATTAGATTGAAAAAGTTCAAGCTAGATGTTAAAATATAACATATAAAAATAAGGAAGGAGAAAATTATGGAAAATAATCTAGATGGAGAAGAATTAGACAATATAATAGTATTAAATGATGAGGATGGAAATGAAGTGAAATTTGAATTTTTAGACTTAGTAGAATTAGACGATGAAGAATATGTTGTATTACTACCAGTTGCAGAAGAAGGAGAAGAAGAAGATGGAGAAGTAGTAATATTAAAATTAGAGGACAACGATGATGAAGATTCAGAAGAAGAATCTTATGTAAGTGTTGAAGATGAAGATGTATTAAATAAAGTATTTGAGATTTTTAAAGAAAAATTCAAAGATGACTTTGATTTTGTAGATGAAGACTAATAATAATGGGAAGTGGTTAGATTAAAAATCTAAATACTTCTCTATTATTTTTATAAAAAATAAGGGGGAAAAACAAATGAAAAATTTTTCAACATGGATGTTAGTTATGGTTATGGTTATGTTTTGGGTATTTAGGGTTATAGTTGCAGTAATGCCAGAATTTGGTACTACACTTGGAGGAATTGCACCATTAAACCAAAATTTAGAAATTATATTATCTTTTGTAGTATTGGTATGTATTGTATTAATAGTTAGAAGAAAATTAATTGGGGCATTAATATATTTACTAGCATATGGAATGTATTTTGGTGTAGATGTTATAAATAATATTCAAACAGTGCTAAATGGAGCTTCTATGGAAACTGCGTTAAATGTATTTATATCAATAATTGGAATAATATTACCAATTGCAGTACTTGCTGATTTGTTACTAGATAAAGGAAGAAAAGCAAACCCTAAAGATAAAAAAACAGATTGGTTTTATAACAATGAACAATTTGACAGAAAATTAGATGAAAGATCAGACAAAAATAATTATAGAACATTATAAAGAAGTTCAACTTCATTTGAAGTTGGACTTTTTAAATTTATAAAACACTTACTAAAAATGGCATTAAAATGAAATAAGTATAATATATTAAATACAAAAGGAGTTATTAATATCAATGATAATACAGTTGCAGTAGAAACCTCTGCAGAATTAAAAAGTGTTTTAGAGGCAAACAATAGTATAACACTAGTATATTTAGCAAATGATATTGTTTTAGAAAGAGGAATTACAATCTTAGGAACTAAGTCACAAATTGTAGTAAATAAAAAGACCATTTTATATTTAGAGGCAAATTACCAAAATTCCGCACCACTTATTTTATTTAATACATCATCTTCAAAGTTTAGTATTAATGATCCAAAAAGTATAATTATATATAATAAGAGTTATGCTTGTTTATCATTTAGCAATACTGCCACACTTAGCATTAATTGTGGAAAGGTAGATTATTGGCTAACTTCGCCACAACTTATTAGTACAGGTGTTATTGAAAATAATCCATTATATTCATGGTATAAATCAAATGAAGAAAATATAGTTATTGCCTCAACAGTAACTTCTTCAAAAACTACAATAACAAGCAATAATTTAACGCAAGAGGAAAAAAAAGTCTTCCAAATTTAGATTTATTAAAATTTCAAACAGCAAAAATACTAAGATTTATAGAATATGGTAATCTAGAGTTAGTTAATGCTCCTTCTAAAATAGAGTTTCAAAGACCAATAATAATTCAAAATCCACAAGTTCTGGGAAGAAAAAAAGAAAATATAACATTTTTTGTTATTGATTCCAGAGCAATTAGCACACAATGGTATTTATATGCATATATAGATAGTCCACTTATAAGTTTAGATAAAAAATATACATTAGAAGATTCACTAATTTTTATAACAGATGCAAATGAAGTAAAAACACTAAGCAAAACTCCAACATTAATTTATAGTGGAACACCAAATGAAGGAAATACAAAAACAACCCAAATAACTTGGAATAAGACAGAAGGAATACTGTTTCAGGTTATAAATCCATTGTATAATGGTGAAACATATACAACAGATATCAAGTGGCTATTAACAAGTGAAAAATTATAATAAAAAAGATATTAAGACTGGAAATCTTAATATCTTTTTTTACATATTTTATAATTTTGAATTTATATTTATTATTACAATCTTCTGCCATAAAAAATTCCACCCACTATTATAATTATATGATTTAAATAAAAAAAGATATTGATTTGTCGAAAAATATGATATAATATTTGAAAATAAAGATAATATAAGTTTATAGGAGAAAAAAATGAATGAAATAAAAGTTAAATCTATTTATAAACATTTTAAGGGAGATTTATATTTAGTAGAAGATATTGCTATTCACAGCGAAACAAGAGAAAAATATGTGGTATATAGAGCATTATATGGAAATACAGGCTTATATATAAGACCTTTGGAGATGTTTGCCTCAGAAGTAGATCACAAAAAATATCCAGATGTAAAACAAAAATATAGATTTGAATTACAAAATATAAAAAGTGTTAAGGAAAAATAATTATAATATAATTAGAAAAATACGAAATAATATTATTTATAAGGAGATGGATTATATGTATAAAAATATAGAAAAGAAAAAAATTTTAAAACTAAAAAATTTAGTTGAATACCAAAAAGGACAAGTAGTAAGTAAAACTTTAGTTCAAAATGAATTAGTAAGTGTTTAAAATGTTACTAGTAGTATCATTTTAAATAAAAATTAAATGTTATCTAGTGAGGAGAAAAATAAATGTTGCATAAAATGAAGTTAAATGAAAGTCCATTTGAAATGATTAAAAATGGAACTAAAACAATAGAATTTAGATTGTACGATGAAAAAAGACAAGGCGTAAAAATTGGAGATAAAATAGAATTTTCAAAGTTACCAGATTTACAAGAAAAGTTGTTAGTAGATGTTTTGGAATTATATCAAGAAGATACATTTGAAAGATTGTTTAGAAAACTATCTTTTAATGAAGAAGAAGTAATAAGAAAAACAAGGGCAATGCATGAAATATATTCACAAGAAAAAGAACAGCAATATGGAGTTTTAGGAATTAAAATAAAAATTAATGTAGATAGTCTAAAAGAAAATCTTGAAGAATTTGAACCATATAACGAACAAGAAGAAGTTGATAAAAAAATAATTTTAGATTATATTAATAATTTTGATGATACTTTAACAAGACAAAATAAATATGGACATTTTACAAGTTCAGCATTTGTTCTTAATAAAGAAAGAACAAAAATATTGATGGTATATCACAAAATATACAATTCATGGGCATGGCCTGGAGGACATAGTGATGGAGATAGCAATCTTTTAAATGTGGCTATGAAAGAGGCAAAAGAGGAAACAGGAATAAAAAATGTTATTCCTATTTTTAAAAATATATATTCCATAGAAATAATTAGTGTAAATGGGCATGAAAAAAGTGAAAAATACATAAGTTCACATGTTCATCTTAATGTAACTTATCTGTTAGAAGCGGATGAAAATGAAAAAATACATATAAAAGAAGATGAAAACAGTGGAGTAAAGTGGGTTCCAATTGATAATGTTTTGGATTTAACATCTGAAACTTGGGTAAGAGATAGAGTTTATGCTAAAATAATAGAAAAAATGAAAAAAGGTGACGTAATATAGATACTAGTAAGTTGCAACTTAAGTGGGAATATGGAGGAATAAAGATGGTAGATTTAAATAAATTACAAAAGGAGATATATCAAAATAAAGTAGATAAAGGATTTAATGTGACAGATGTAAATAAAGAGTTTTGTTTAACTTATGGAGAAATAGCAGAAGCATATGATGCTTGGAGAAAAAAGAAAGATGATTTAGGTGAAGAATTAGCTGATGTTACTATATACTTATTAGGATTATCAGAAATATTAGGTATAAATTTAGAAGATGAAATACAGAAAAAAGTATTAAAAAACGCTAAAAGACAATACAAAATTATTAATGGTGTAAATACTAGAGTTAAAGAATGTGAAGAAAAAATGGGTTGTGAAAATGAAAGAGTGGATAAACACGACTGATGATTTTTTGAGTTTAGAAAAATAAGGAGGAATAAAAGGTGCTAGGAGATGTATTATTAGGGATAGTTTCATTATGTACATTAGTTTCGTATTTACCACAAGCAATTAAATTAATAAAAACCCAAGAATCCAATGACTTAAGTACAACTTCTTGGATAATATGGGTTGTAAGTAGTTTTTCTTATTTATTATATGCATTTTTATGTTCTAATGAATTTATGTTAAAATTTGAAACAGTATTAGAATTTTCTTTTTGTTTGCTTATTTTAATACTTACAATATATTACAGAAAAAAATAATATAAAATAGATAAAACATATGAAAAATAATAATGAAAATTATAAATACATAAATAAAAACTATGCAAGAGGTTAATAGCAATTTAATTACGTTGTATTTTAAATTAGGAAAAATAGTTTGAAAAATCATTCTTTTAGAAAAGCAATCCATTGATTGAATTTTTTTCTAAAGATGGCGGAACGCACTATGCAATCATTTGGATAAGGAAAAATTATAAAGTTAAAATGTATTATGAAAAAGAGGAAATAAGATGATAAAAAGATATAAAAAGAATGAAATTGAAAAGCTAGTTAAAATACTAAAAAATGATGGTGTAATTAGTGTGCCAACTGATACGGTTTTTGGTATATGTGCTAGAATAAATTCTAAGATAGCACATGATAAATTAATAACTGTAAAAAATCGTCCAATAAAAAAGTCATTTCCTGTAATGTGTGCAAGCAAAGAACAGATAAAAAGTATAGCTATTGTAAATGATGTAGCGGAAAAATTAATAAAATCATTTATGCCTGGGCCAATTACATTAGTATTAAAGAAAAACAAGAATTTACCAGAATATGTAACAAATGGAAAAGATACAATTGCAGTTAGAATGGCGACATCAGAAACAATAAAAAAATTAATTTTAGAATTAGAAAGTCCAATATTTATGACAAGTGCTAATCAAAGTGGAGAGCCTACTTGTACCAGTTTAGATGAAATAGAAAAAATGTGTCCAAATTTAGATGGAATGATGGAGGGAAATGTGATTTTTTCAAAAGGAAGTACAATTATAGATTGTAGTGATGATGAAATAAAAATATTAAGAGAAGGCCCAATAACAATAGAGCAAATAAATGAAATAAAGAAAATATGCTTTTAGTAATGAAACAGAATTAGAAGAATTTCTAAAAAATATTCAGAAAAATAATTATAACTTATAAAAAAGGAAGTGAAAAATATGGATATGTATCAAAAAAGAAAGATTAGAGCCGAAAAGAAAAATAACAATCAAGAAGAAAAGTTAACTAAAGTTGGAATTAACTGGTAAATGGAGTGTTATGAAAAAACACTCATAAATCTTTGAAAATAAAAGAATTTTTACTTAATGCTTTATACATTTTAGGATATTTTTTAATAAATTTTGATTTAAAAATGATAAGTGTAGGAATTATGAAAAACTATAACACAACTATTTATAGTTTAGAGGTTATAATTGCAGGAATTATAAAAAAAAATTAAAAAAGGCAACGGAAATTAGAATATGGGCTATAAAAATTTTAAAAGAATATATGACAAAAGGTTCTGCTTTAAATGATGAATGTTTTATAAATGGAAATAAATATGATATATTCATTCAATAATTAAATAAAAAATGTACATTTATAGTGGATGATGAAACAAATATCAAATGATTCTCAGTGCATATGCATAAAACAATGAAGCAGATAGAAGTGGACTTAAAATTGTAGATTAGGAAGTGAAATAGGCAGTATGGATTTAAAATATATAAATAACGTCAAATATATGGATGAAATAGAAA
>FR898647.1:32602-71926 GCA_000437215.1 Clostridium sp. CAG:440 | reverse complement strand
CATAGTATTTTCCAACAGTTACATCTGTTCCTTTGCTTGCTCCTGTTACTTGTGTTCCAAAGTTTACATTTTCTTTACTTGTTCCTAATACTTTTCCTGTTGTGCTTCCTACTACATCTATATATGTTACTTCATATTGGTTAACATTGTAATTTGCAGTGTAATTTTTATTTCCTGTACTTCCTTTTGCAATTGTTACAGTTGTACTTGGTGTTGCTCCATTACTTCCAGTCCATCCTGTAAATGTATATCCTGTTTTTTGTGGATTATTTAAAGTTATATTTTGACTTTCTACATTGTAAGATGTTGGATTTGTCTTTCCTGCCACAAGTGCTCCGCCATTTAAATTATATGTAATTGTATAATTTTGTATAGTTCTTGAACCATTGGCTGTTAATGTTACATTTCCTGCTGGCATTGTAATTTTAGCATCTTTTTGTGTTGTGTTTGCAACTAAGCTTGTATTGTTTGATGCCCAATTTACAAAAGTATATGTATATCCTGCAATATCATTTAATGTTGCACTTAAATCTATGTTTTCTCCATATTTATAAGACTTGCTTGTATTTGTTATTCCACTTACTTCCCCTGTTGCTGATACTTCTTTTACATGTTCATTTTTTGCAAGTGTTAATGTATATGAATTTCTTGTGTAGTAATATTCAATTACTGTTGAACTGTCTGCTGCAATTGTTGCTGTTTTTTCTTCTGGTGTTGTAAATCCTACATATGTTTTTGGTGTTGCATTTGTTGTTGTTCCTGTTTTACCTGCTTTGATTTCAGTATCTTTTAAATCATAACCTGTTCCTTCAATATTTTGAATATAATATTTAACTGTATATTCAACTTGACCTTCTTCCCATTTTGCGTATAGAGTTGTATTTGCATTTACTTTGTAACTTGCTCCTGGGTCACCTACTTTATTTGCATCTGTACATTCTTTGTCAGTATACCATCCAGCTAAACCATATCCTGTTCTTTTTGCACTTGGCAATGGATCATTTTCTCCTTCTTGCCAGTTAGCATTAAGTGTTACTATAGCTCCACTAGTTTTTGCTAAGTTTATTACACTTGCTTTATCTAAATATGTATTATTGTTTGAATCTTTCCAATTTACAAAATCATATTTATATGTAGCTACTGTATTTGTACTTCCAGAATAATTATAATTAAATGTTACTGTATATTCTTTTTTATAACCATTTGCTGTTAAATTTTGTGCTTTATCATATGTATGTGTTGAACTTGCTGTTGTTCCTCCTGTTGCTCCATTTCCATTATATACAACACTATAAGTAATTGGTGTTCCTTTAACAGCATTTGCAACTATTGTAATATTTCCTGCTGTCATAACAATGTTTCCTTTAATTGTCGTTGGTACTGTTACTCCATTTCCTTCAGTCAATGTCCATTTATCCCATACAGAAGCATTATAACCTGTAATATTTGTTTTTACAGTCGCATTAATAGCTACTGTTGCGCCCCATTTGTATGTTCCTGCACCTGTTACAGTTTCTATATATTCATTTTTTTCTAATGTTAATGTATATTCATTTCTATCATAATATAAATATATATTTGTTGTTCCATCTGGTGCTACAGTTGTTGTTGTAATAGATGTTCCAACTCCCAAAGTTCCACCTGTTAAATTTGCTCCTACATATTTAGTATTTGCAATTTGATTTTTATTTGCTTCTGTTAAAAGTGTAAGTGTTGAACCAGCTGCTGCTTTTCCTTCTATAACATCTCCATATAATGTATAGTTTTCGTTATTTGCATTTTCTAAATAACGGTATACTTTATATGTTACTTGGTTAGCAGACCAACCAGCATATATTGTTATATCTTTTTGTGGTGTATATGTTCCATCAGCATTTAATACTAAAGCTTGTGTACAATTACTGTCTAAATACCATCCTGTAAATGTATATCCAACTTTTTTAGCTGTTGTTAAACTTATACTGTTATTTTTATAATTTGCAGTTAATGTTCCATCTTCATCTTTTGTTCCAAATGTATATGTATTTCCTACAAATTTTCCACCTCCTGTTAATACCCAACCTTCAAATGTTTTAGTTGAAACCTCACTTCCAACTTCTGTTGTTCCTCCATTTGCATTATATGTTACAGTATATCCTTTAGGTGGTGTTATATTTGCATTATCTACTACATATGTTGACTCATATGCCTGTTCTATATTTAGATCTTTGCTATATGTTCCTCCATTTGAGTTAATTGTTAATGTTGATAAATCTCTTACATATTTATATTCTATTATTGTTGTTCCATCTGCTAATATTTCTTTATTTTGTTTTGCTGGTGTTGTAAATCCTTTGTATGTTTTTGGATCAGCATTTGTTGTTTCTTTTGTTGTTCCATATTTTACTTCTTCTTCTGATGGAACACTTGGGTATGTTCCGTCTATATTTTGTTTATAATGTTTTACAGTATATTTTGTATTAGTGTTTGCTGTCCATTTTGCATATAATGTTATATTAGCTGTTGGTGTATATGTATTGTCTGCATTTAATTTTACTTCATTTTTTAGTTCTAAATCTGTATACCATCCAACAAATGTATAACCTACCTGTGTTGGAGTAGTTAATGTAACATCATTATAGTTTTCTGTTACTTTTCCATTACCTGCACCATATGTATAAATGTTTCCACTTAATGTTCCAAAACCATCTTTACTCCAAGATTTATGTGTTTGTGTTAATACTGTATTTGCTCCACCGTCATAATTTGGATTTAATGTTACTTTATATCCACTACTATTATAAGTACTTAAGTCTAATTGTGTGTTGTAATTTTGTTCTTTTGTTGTATTTCCACTTAATCTTGAAATTGTTAATGTATATTTATTAATGCTCCATCCAGAATATAATGTAATATTTTGGCTTGGTGTATATGTTTTATCTGTATTTAAGCTTACTTTATTTGTACATTGCTCATCTAAATACCATCCTGTAAATGTATAGCCTTCATGTGTTGGATCGTCTGGCATTTCTATACTATCATTTTTATAATTTGCAACTATTGTTCCAATTCCTGCACCATATGTATAAACATTTCCACTTAATGTTCCTTGTCCTGTTTTTGTCCAATTTGTAAATGTTTTTGTTGAAGTTTTTTTAGTGTAATTATCTTGTCCTCCAAAGTTTTTAAATGTAACCACATATCCAGCAGGTGCTTCTATTTTATCAGAAACTGTATATGTTGATTCAAATTTTTGTGTAACTGTTAATGTTGATTGAGAACCTTCATATTTTCCTCCATTTGGATTAATATTTAAATCATATGATTTTCTTTCATACTTATAAATAAATTCTGTATTTCCATCCTCTGTTATTTCTTTTGTTTGTGTTTGTGGTGCACTAAATCCTAAGTAGCTTCCTTGTGTAGTATCTTTTGTAGGTGGTGTTACTTTATTTCCTGGCACTGCTGATTTATTTTCTACATCTGTTGGAACACTTGGATATGTTCCATCTATATTTTGTTTATAGTGTTTTACAACATATTGTCCTTGTGCCCATCTTGCATATAATGTTTGATTTGATGTAATTTTTACAATTGTTGATGATGTTATTTCCTCTCCTTGTCCATCTTGTTTTGTATACCATCCTCCAAATCCATATCCTGTAAGCTTAGCTACTGGAAGTTCTCCATATGTTGAATCATATGTTACTTCTTTTGTAGTTGGATTAACTGTACCTTCACCTGGATCAAATGTTACCACATATTTATTTGCATTCCATTTTGCATAAATTGTAATATCTTTTGTTGGTAAATATGTTCCATCCTCATTTGTTGTTAACTGTGTTTTTAAATCTTCATCTATATACCATCCTGCAAATGTATAACCTTCTTTTGTTGTTGTTCCAATTGTTATACTTGATTTTGTATCGTCCCAATGTGCATATAATGTTTCATTATATGCTGGCATTGTTTTATATTCTTTCTTTGTTCCATTTGTTGCATCTGTATACCAACCTGTAAATTGATATGTTGATGTTTGACTATCAAGTGCTGTTCCTCCATTTGTATTAAATGTAACTGTATATTTTCTTGATGCACTTGGCATTTGTATTGTTTCATTGTAATTTGCAGTTGTTGGTTCAGGAGTACTGTTTCCACCATTTGCATTATATGTAATTGTATATTTATTTATTTCCCATATTGCATATAATACTAAATCATTAGAAATTGTATTTGCTCCAATCGTATCTGCTGGATTATATTTAACCTCTGTTGCTGATCCATTTAATCCCCAACCTTTAAATGTATAGCCTGTCCTTGTTGGCTTAGTAGCACTTAAAGTTAAAGATTCATTATATTTTTTAGTTTGGCTTCCTGGTGCTCCGCTTCCTCCATTTGCATTATATGTAATTGTATAACTATTAACACTCCAACTTGCATATAATGTTTGATTTGCAGTTATAGTAACTACGCTTTGTTCTGTAATTTTTGTTCCAGTTCCATTTAGCCCAGTATACCATCCGTTAAATTTATAACCTGTCTTTATTGGTGTTGGCAATTGTCCATAATTTTCATTATATGTTACTGTTTTAGAAGATGGATTTACTGTTCCTTCATCTGGATTAAATGTTACTATATATTCATTTGCTTTCCAATTTGCAATAAATTCCTTATCTCCTGTTGTTCCTTTTGAAATTGTTACTGTTGTGTTTGGTGTTGTTCCATTACTTCCTGTCCATCCTGTAAATGTGTAACCATCTTTTTGTGGATTATTTAGTGTAAAACTTGCTGTTTCTATTGTGTAATTTTTAGGATTTGTTATTCCTTCTTCTAGATTTCCACCATTTAATGAATATGTAATATTGTATGTTATTACATTCCATTTTGCACTTAATGTTACATTATCTTCTACTTTATATGGTGATGTAACTTCTAATTCTTGTTTTAACCATCCTTTAAATGTATAACCTGTTTTGCTAGTAGTTGGTAATGTTACTTCTTTTTCGTATTTTGCAGTTATATTTTCCACAGAATTTCCACCATTTGTGTTAAATGTAACTGTAAATAGTTTTCTGTTGTAATAGTATTTTATTATTGTACTTCCATCTGCCTTAACAACAGCTGATTTTAAGTTAGGTGTTTCAAATCCTTTTCCATAATCTTTTGTTGCAGGTGTTACCTCACTTCCAGTTACTGCTGTTAAAGTTTCTACTTCTGGCTCACCATATTGGTCATCTTCTATATTTTGTTTATAATGTTCTACAATATATTCAGATTCACCTTCTGTCCATTTTGCATATAATGTATGATTGTTTGCTATTCCAACTTTTGTAGTTGTTTCTATTTTATTTTTAAATGTTTCATTGTCTAAATACCATCCTGCAAATGTAAATCCTTGTTTTTTAGGTTTTTCTAAATCACCATAGTTTTGTCCAAATGTAACTTCTTTAGAAGCTATATCATTTCCTCCATTTGAATTAAATGAAACTGTATATTTGTTTGCTTCCCAATTTGCAGTATATTGTTTATCACTTGTGCTTCCTTTTTCAATTGTTACAGTTTTACTTGCTTCATTTCCATTACTTCCTGTCCATCCTATAAATGTATATCCTTCTTTTTGTGGATTATTTAATGTAAAGCTTGGTGTTTCTATTGTATAACTTTCTTTATTTGCATTTTCTAATGTTCCACCATTTAAATTATATGTGATTTTATATGTTATAATATCCCATTTTGCATATAATGTATGGTTATTTGGTGTTGTAACTTTAGTTGTTTCTTCTATTTTATTTTTAAATGTTTCATTATCTAAATACCATCCTGCAAATGTATAACCAGTTTTTGTTGTAGAAGGTAAACTTCCGTATGCTAAATCATATGTTACTTCTTTATTTTCTACACTGCTTCCACCATTTGTATTAAATGTAACTTGGTATTTATTTTGTGTCCATATAGCATACAAATTTAAATCTTCACTAAGTTTAGTTTTGCTTCCAACTAAATATTTTGTTCCTGTTCCATTTTGGTTAGTATTCCAACTATTAAATGTATAACCTGTTTTACTTGCTTGTAAATCAGAAATTTGTACTTCTGGGTTAAATATATTTATAATTGAGTAACTATTTACTTTTCTTTCTACTGTTTGTTTGCTTGGAGTTGTACCTACTCCACCATTTAAGTTATAAGTTACACTTACATTTTTAGTATATAATCCATAATATGTAACATTTGTTGTAATTTTTAAAACTTCTCCGCCTCCGTGCTTCTATTTCTTTAGCAGCAGAATTTGAAGTATCTTTAGTCCATCCATTTTTTGTCCATCCATTGTATTCATTTTGCTCTGGAACTGTTATTGTTGCTGTTTGATTATTATATATTGTTATATCTTGTGTTCTTATTTGCTTTGTTGTAGCACTATAATCTATATATGTTGCTTTTATATCTTTTTTAAATATTGCATATATAGTTATATTTTTATTTGGCATTACTAATGTAGATAATGCACTTGTAGCATCTTTGTTAGTATTCCATCCAATAAATGTATAACCTGTTTTTGCAGCTGTTTTGCTTAGGTCTACATTTTGTGTGTATGTACACTCTTCTTCTATAGTTTCAGTTGTTCCTCCATTTACTATAGAGTTATATGTTACTATATATTTTTTTGCACTTCTTGTTGCATTAGCAACCAATGTCATATTTTGTGCACTCATTTTTATTGTTGCTTTTTGATCTTTTGTTTTTTCTACACCATTTTCTGTCCAGTTAACCCATGTATATGTATAACCATCTTCTTGATTTAAACTTGCATCTATTAAAACATCTTGTCCCCATTTATAACTTCCTTCTCCTGTAACGCTTGCAACATGTTCATTTTTTGATAATGTTAATGTAAATTTATTTCTTGTATAGTATAAATAAGCTTTTGATGTTCCGTCTGCATTAATTGTTAAACTTGTTTCTTCACTTCCGCCTTCTTCTAAGCTTGCATATTTATATGTACAATTATCTATTACCATTTTTTCATCTAATAATGTTTTTACTGAATTTGTTTTTCCTTCTTTTCCTTCTGTTTTATATAATGTATAACCATTATCATTTGCATTTTCTACATAGTGGTAAATTGTATATGGTGTGTTTTCTGCACTTGTCCATTTTGCATATAATGTATGATTTTCTGATTGTGATACAATTGTTTTTTCTTCTACTTTGTTTTCATATGTACTTTCTAAGTACCATCCCCCAAATCTATATCCTTGCTTTGTAGGTGTTGGTAATTGCCCATATTCTTTATTATATACAACATCTTTTGATGTAGGAGTTACTTCTCCTCCTTGTGGGTTAAATGTTACTACATAACTTTTTGCATCCCATACAGCATATAAGTTTGTAGCTTCATTTTTGCTATATGTTGCACCCTTTTTATATTCTACTTCTACTGCTTCTTTAGATGTTGACCATCCTTTAAATGTATGTCCTTCCCATGTTGGTTCATCACTTGAAAGTGTTAAATTAACATCTTTTTCTTTAGTTTGTGCATTTGGAGCATTTTGTCCACCATTTGCATTATATATAATTTTATAGCTTACTTTAAATACATTAGATACATTATTTTCTACTTCGTTTCCAGCATTATCTGTAATATTAAACCATATATAATTGTTTCCTCCATTTAGTGTAATTTCATTTGTAGATCCATTTTCAAAATTAGTCCATCCTGTTGTTGGTTTTTGAGTATTGCTACTTGTTATTGCATATTGTAATGTTTCATTTAAACCTGATGTTCCTGTGTCTTTTGCTGTAATTGTAACATTTTCTTTTACATTTGTTTGTCCTGGATTTAGTTCATAAGTTCCTCCATTAGGAGTTATTGTTACTGTTGGTTTTTTAGTATCTATAAATGTTATTTCTAATGTTGCAACTTCAGATGTTTGTTCATTTTCATCTTCTACTAATGCATATATTGTTTTATTTTCTTCTATATATGTTACATATTCACCATCATTTAAACTAACTTCTATATAATTTATTCCATCTTCACTATATTTGTATTTTCCACCATCTATTTCTGGGTATGTTACTGTTACTTTTACTTTTTTATTTGTTGGTGCATTTGGGTCTGTAGTAATTGTTGGTTTATCAATTTTTTCTGTTGTTATTTCTACTATGTTTGATATTTGTTCTCCATTTCCTGCATTATCTGATGTCTTTGTGCATATTTCATATGTTGTTTCCTTTACAAGTCCTTTAAACTTATGTGTTAAATTTGCATCTTTCTCCCATGTCCAATCATTTGTACCTTTTAATTTTTTTCCATAATAAATAGTATTATTATCTATTTGACTGTGTGAATCTGTTTGCTTGAATTCTACAGTTATACTGCTACTTGTTGCTACTTTCTTTACTGGTGCTTCACTATTTGGATTTGTATTATCTAAATAGAATAATTCACTTTTGGCTTTTTTAGTATTTCCTAAATTATCTTTAGCAAGAACATATAAATAATATTTTCCTGTAACTTTTTTTGTATTTTCTATATTGTCACCATTAATAAATGTAGTATCTATTTCATTTTCAGCAGGTTCTGCCTCATTTTGTGCTACCCATTTATATTTTAATTCATTTTCATTTATATTTGCTGTTCCTACATCTGTTACTGTTACTTTTGTTTTTTGTGTTTTACTATATGTGTCATTTCCATTTGGTGTAAATGTTACTTCTGGTGCACTATTATCAAACACATATGGTCCAAATACATGGTATGTGCTAAATTTTGTTCCTTCTTTATTAGATATATTTTGTGCATTATCTTTTACTTCTTTTACCCACAAGTAACGTGTTCCTGTTATATTATCACCTATATTGAATGCTACATTATTTGTGTATTTTAACCAATTTCCTGTTGGTATATTTTGGTTACTTTCTCCTAATTGGTATTCATATTGGTTAGAATCTGATAGGTTACTTCCACCTTCATCTGTTACATGTATTGTAACATTTGTGTTTTTACATACTTCTTTATTTTGTGGTTCTACACTTATTATAGGAAGAGTTTTATCTATATTTCCTATTTCTATTTTGTTTTCTTCACTTGCTTTATTAACATTTCCTGCAGCATCTTTTACATAGAAATACCATGTTCCATTTTCTGATACTTCTTGAGTTTTTGTTATTTCTTCTGTTGTTTGTGTTATTTCGTTCCATCCTTCAGATTTATTTGTTATGTCTGTTTGTTTGCTAAACATATATGCAACTATTCCACTATTTGCATATTCCTCTGTTTGAGCTTGGTCTTTTGCTTTTGCTGTTATTGTTACTGTACTATTTGTTGCTTTTGTGCTTGCACTTATATTTGTAACTATAGGTAATAATTTATCAATATTATCTACTTGATGTGTTGCAACATTGGATTTTTCACCCTCATTATTTTCTACTAATGCATATATTGTTTGATTTTTTGTTACTTCAAAAGTATATGGATTTGTTGGAATTGATTCAAAATTTACTCCATCTGTTCCATATTTTATTGTTGTTCCTTCTTGTGCATCAGGGGCTAATATTGTAACTTTTACATTTTCGTTTGTAATTGTTTCTGGATTTTGTCTAATTAATGGCTCTGTTAAATTTAGTGTTCTAACTGTTACAATTTCAGATTCCATTTCATTTCCAGCTTTATCTTTTGCTATTGTTTTTACTTCATATAATGTATCTTTTGTTCTTTTTATAAATGTGTTTACTTTTTCACTATTTTGTACTATTTCCCATTCATCTTCACCTTGTTTTCTTATTGCATATCTTATTGTTTCTTCATCTATTCCACTTAATGCATCTGTTTGATTAAATGTAACTGTAACTGTATTCGTTGTTGCAACAGCAGTTGGTGCTTTTAATGTTGGTTTTTCCTTGTCTATTTTATCTACTACTATTGTTTTTGTAGTTGTATTTCCAGCCTTATCTGTAACACTTATTTTTATTGTTTGATTTTTATCTACTGTGTAATCTAAATCAATAGAACCATCTTCATTTGTTGTAAAATTAACATCTTTTGATTCTTCTTTACCATCTACTACTTGTGTTATTGTTACTTTTTCTATTCCACTTGCATCATCTTTTGCTTTTACATGTAAAGTAGCATCTTTATTTGTCCAATTTTCTGGATTTCCTGTTATTGTTACTTCAGGTCCTTTATTATCAATTTTATCTACTGTTATTGTTTTTGTAGTTACATTTCCTGCTTCATCTGTAACTTCTATGTTTATTGTTCCATTTTCTGTAACAGGATATTTTACTTTTGCTGTTTTGTCTTCATCTATAGTTGCTGTTACTTTTTGTCCATTTATTTTTATTTCTTTTATTCCAGTTTCATCATCTTTAGCTGTTATGTCTAATTCAACTTCACCTTTTACCCATGTAGTTGGATTTCCTGTAACTTCAACTTTTGGTGGATTTTTATCTATTTGATCTATTACAATTTGCTCTTTTGCTACATTTCCTGCTTGATCTTTTGCATATATATAATATGTTCCATTTTCTTTTATGCTATATTCTACTGTTGTTTGTTCTTGTGCTTCATCTAAATTTGTCCAATTATTAGAGTTTTCATCTAAATTACCATCTTTGCTTATTTGCCATGCTATTACTTTGCTACATCCATACTTATCGTTTGCCTCTTGGTCTTTTAATGTTATTGTAAGTACTACATCTTTGTTTGTATACCCTTGTGCAGGATTTTTTGTATATGTTATTTCTGGTAATAATTTATCTATATTATCTATTTTTAATGTTTTTGATATATCATCTATTAATCCTTCTTGGTCTTTTGCAGATACATAAATTATTCCATTTTCTTTTACTGTAACTGTTATTGGATTTTTAGTTTGTATTGTGTTATTTATTGCATCTTGTCTTGCTTCATTCTCTGTTTTTCCAAATCCTTGACGTCTAAATGTAGTTAATATATTTCCATAATCAACTGTTACTTTTACATCTTCATTTGTCCATCCGTCTGGTTCTTTAGCAATTTTTATTGTATTTTCTACATCTGCTTTATTTATAACATTAAATGGCTCACTCCACTTTTCACTTTCATTTTCAGCTTTATCTTGTGCTTTAACATATAAATAATATTTTCCGCTTTCTGAAATTGTATTTGTTACATTTGCCGTTGTTCCTTCTAATGTTTTTAAATCTTTTTCATCTGGTGCATCTGGTCTTGATCCATCATCTTTTGCCTTTAACCATTTATATAAAACCTTATCAACTCCACTTTCTTCATCTTTTACTGTAATTGTCGTTGTTATTTCTTTTGATGTTTGATTATTATCTATTACATAATTTCCGCCATTTTTTTCAATTTCTATATCAGGGCTAGTTGTATCAACTAAAACTTCAATTTTTGATGTAGTTCCATTTATTTTAGCTGATATTGTACATGACTCACTTATTTTCAAATCCTTTATTTCTTCATCTGTAACTGTAATTTCAGTTCCATCTTTTTTGCCTTTTACTGTTATAATTTTTTCATTTTTACTTAATCCATCTGGCCATTTTACCTCAACTGTCAAAGGAACTTTATTAGTCCACTTACCTTCTTGATATATATTTTTATCATTGTCTTTAACAGTAATAAACAATCTTTGGTTAAGCCTATCTTTTTGGTCTTCATATACCTTATTTACATCACCAGTATCATTATATTCACTTTGAATCTTCTTAACATCCCTTTGTTGAGATGAAGAATTATTTACATTCGAAATGTAAACCGCAACTCCAACCGTTAAAAAGAAAATCATTGCAATTAAAACGAATAAGGTTACAGAACCTTGCTCGCCTCTTTTTCTCCTATTTCTTTCTTGTTTGTTTGTTTCTACAAGCTTTTTCATATACATTCTCCTTGTTTTTATAACTTTAATATATATCATTAATATTTTAGCTTCATATATATAAAAAAACAATATAAGAAAAAAGCCGGCAAAAATTGCCAGCTTTTTTCTACTAGGGATGCTATTTTTTGTCGTTTTAGCACTTTTTATTAAGTTTTTTTAACATTTATATTACAAATTTTACTTTCGTCCTTAATAAATGCTGCAAAACCTAAATTTGCGTAGGCCTTTTCAAACTTTAGACATTGGGACGGGGATTTTGTCTTAGGCTTTTTGGGACTTTTGAAATAAAAAACTTACAAAACAAAAAAATATTAGAAATGAAAAACTTACAAAACAAAAAAATATTATTAAAAATCAAATTTTACAATTGAAAATAATTGAATTAGAAATTTTTATATTAATTTTATGGAAAGTGTTCATCTCCTGATGGAAGGGTGCCATAAAATTAATTTAAAATTTCTTTGATAATTATTTGAACAATAAAATTTTATTATTAATAATATTTTTTTATTATAATATATTTTTTATAAGTCCTAAAAAGCCTAAGACAAAATCCCCGTCCCAATGTCTAATTAAAGTTAATTGTAAAATCATATGCATTTGCCAAGTCTCTTGTTGTTGATGCATTTATATTTCCTGTTTTTCCTATATCAATATCTCCTATATAACTATTTAATTTTGCATATATTTCACCATTAGAATTTGTAAAATTAATTGTTATTTTTCCTGCATTAATCTTTTTTTGTGACTTATTTTCAACTGTTGCAGTTAAGGTTGTAGTTCCATTTTCTGCAACAAGTTTTATATCTTTTATGTTTATTCCGTCTATTGTTTTATTTTGTAAAAGTTTTTCAGATGTATTTATTTTTTTACCATCTTCAACTTTTGCATTTTCTGTATTTTCTAAGTTAATTTGACTATATTGTTTTTGACCTTCTTCTATTACTTGTTCTTGTTCTAATTTTTGTTCTTCTTTTTGGGCATTATTATTGTTTTTAGGAATTGCAAAATATATTGCAACTCCTAAAATTATTACTAATACTATTGCCAAAAGAATAACCAATTTTTTATTTTTCATAAGTTCCTCCTTACAAAGCAAGTAGTGCTTATTTACTTTTCCTTTGAATTACATGTTTTCTACATCTGCTGTTTCTTCTAATTCATTTTCTGTACTAATTTTTGTGTCTTGATAAACTTGCATTCCTGTTCCTGCTGGTATTAATTTACCAATTATAACATTTTCTTTTAATCCTAATAAATCGTCTGTTTTTCCTTTTATTGCTGCATCTGTAAGAACTCTTGTTGTTTCTTGGAATGATGCTGCAGATAAGAAACTGTCTGTTGCAAGTGATGCTTTTGTAATTCCAAGAAGAACTCTCTTTCCTTCTGCTTGTCTTAATCCTGCTTCTTTAGCTTCTTCATTTGCCTCTTCAAAGTCATACATATCAACTAAAGAGCCTGGTGCTAATTTTGTATCTCCATTATCTGCAACTTTTACTTTTTTAAGCATTTGTCTTCCTATAACTTCGATATGTTTATCATTTATATCAACACCTTGGTTTCTATAAACTTTTTGAACTTCTGAAATTAAATATTCATATACTCCTTCTGGACCTTTTATTGCTAAAATTTCATTTGGATTTATTGAACCTTCTATTAATGCATCTCCAATTTCTACTAAATCTCCGTCTTTTACTTTCATTTTAGCTCCAAATGGTATTGTGTATGTTCTAGAATCATCTTTAGATGTAACAATAACTTCTTTTTTCTTCTTTGTTTCTTTTATTTTTACTTTACCTGCAATTTCAGTAATTACAGCTACACCCTTTGGTTTTCTAGCTTCAAATAATTCTTCAACCCTTGGAAGACCTTGTGTAATATCGGCAACACCAGCAACACCACCAGAGTGAATTGTTCTCATTGTAAGCTGTGTTCCAGGTTCACCAATTGATTGTGCAGCTATAATTCCAACTGCCTCTCCTATTGAAACTAAATCACGTCTTGCTAATCCCATTCCATAGCATTTTTGACATACACCATGTTTTGTTCTACATCCTAGTGCTGAACGAACTTTTAGTTTTTCTATTCCTGCAGATACTATTTTTTCTGCTATACTTTCTGTAATCATTGTATTATTATCTACTATTAATTCGTTTGTATTTGGATCATAAACATCATCTACTGCATATCTTCCAAGTAATCTTTCTTGCATTTTTTCAATTACTTGATTTCCATCTTTTATGTCATAAATTATTATACCGTCATTTGTTCCACAGTCATGTTCTCTAACTATAATATCTTGTGAAACATCAACAAGTCTTCTTGTTAAGTATCCTGAATCGGCTGTTCTTAAAGCTGTATCTGATAATCCTTTACGCGCACCATGTGATGAAATAAAGTACTCTAATGCATCTAATCCTTCTGCAAATGATGATTTAATTGGAATTTCTACTGCTTTACCTGTTGTACTTGCCATAAGACCACGCATACCTGCTATTTGTCTTAATTGGTTAATATTACCACGGGCCCCTGATTTAACCATCATATATACTGGGTTTAAGTTATCAAAGTTATCTTCCATTGCCTTTGTAACTTCTTTTGTTGTATCTTCCCATACATTAACAGTTGCTTCATAACGTTCTTCGTTTGTTATTAATCCTCTTGCATATTGTTTTCTTATTGTTTCTATTTTTTTGTCTGCTTCTGCTAATAATTCTTTTTTAGCTGCAGGGACTTTAACGTCATCCATAGAATATGTAATTCCAGCAAGTGTTGCATATTTATATCCTAATGCTTTTATATAATCTATAACTTCTGCTGATTCTGTTAATCCATGTGTTCTTATTACTCTTTCAATTATTTCTCCCATTGATTTTTTCATTACAGGGAAGTTTATTTCAAATTGGAATGGATCTTCTTTTCTGTCTATAAATCCTAAGTCTTGTGGAATTCCTTGGTTAAAAATAATTCTACCAACACTTGTTTCTATTTTTCCAGTTTTTAGTTTTCCATCAATTTGTTTTGTTACTCTTACAAATATTTTTGCATGTATTGTAACATCATGGTTTTCATATGCCATTATTGCTTCATCTACATCTTTATAATATGTTCCTTCACCTTTTTCACCGTCTAAAACCATTGTTAAATAGTAACTTCCTAAAATCATGTCTAGTCTAGGTACAGCAACTGGCTTACCATCTTGTGGTTTAAGTAAGTTGTTTGTTGCAAGCATTAAATATCTTGCTTCTGCTTGTGCTTCTGGTGATAATGGTAAGTGAACTGCCATTTGGTCACCATCAAAGTCAGCATTAAATGCCTCACAAACTAATGGGTGAAGTTTTATTGCTCTACCTTCTACAAGTACTGGTTCAAATGCTTGAATACCAAGTCTATGTAGTGTTGGAGCACGGTTTAACATTACTGGATGATCTTTAATAACATCTTCTAATATTTCCCATACTTCTGGTTTTAATCTTTCAACCATTCTTTTTGCATTTTTTATATTTTGAGCAATTCCTCTTCCAACTAATTCTCTCATAACAAATGGTTTAAATAATTCTACAGCCATTTCTTTTGGAAGCCCACATTGATATATCTTAAGTTCTGGTCCAACTACTATAACAGAACGTCCAGAATAGTCAACACGTTTTCCAAGTAGGTTTTGACGGAAACGTCCTTGTTTTCCTTTTAACATATCTGATAAAGATTTTAATGGTCTATTTCCTGCTCCTGTAACTGGTTTTCCACGTCTACCATTATCTATTAATGCATCCACAGATTCTTGTAACATTCTTTTTTCGTTTCTTACTATTATTTCTGGTGCTCCAAGTTCTAGTAATCTTTTTAGTCTGTTATTTCTGTTTATAACTCTTCTATATAAATCATTTAAATCTGATGTTGCAAATCTTCCACCATCTAATTGTACCATTGGTCTTAAATCTGGTGGTATTACAGGTACAACATTCATTATCATCCATTCTGGTCTATTTCCAGATTGTCTAAAAGCTTCAACTGTGTCTAATCTTTTTACTAATTTTGTTCTTTTTTGTTCACTTGTTTTTTCTAATTCTTTTAATAGTTCTGCAGATAACTCATCTAAATCTACTTGTTCTAGTAATTCTCTTAATGCTTCTGCTCCCATTTTGGCTTTAAATGAACCTTTTCCGTATTTTTCTTCTGCTTCATGATATTCTTTTTCTGTTAATACTTGACATTTTTCAAGTCCTGTATTTCCTTTGTCTGTTACAACATATGAAGCAAAATAAATTACTTTTTCCAAATTTCTTGGTGAAATATCAAGCATTACTGCAATTCTGCTTGGTATTCCTTTAAAATACCATATATGTGCTACTGGTGCTGCAAGTTCTATATGTCCCATTCTTTCACGTCTTACTTTTGATTTTGTTACTTCAACACCACATCTATCACAAACAATTCCTTTATATCTTACTCTTTTATATTTTCCACAGTGACATTCCCAGTCTTTTGTTGGCCCAAATATTCTTTCACAAAATAGACCATCTTTTTCTGGTTTTAATGTTCTGTAGTTTATAGTCTCTGGTTTTTTTACTTCACCTTTTGACCATTCTCTTATTTGTTCATCTGATGCAATTCCAATTTTTATTTTATCAAAAATTTCTAATTCGTCCACTATTTTTCCCCCTACAAATATTATTCTATTATATCGTCATCATTATCCATATTGTCATTTGCTAAGTCACTATCAAAAATGTCTTTTTCTCCCTCATCATCAAGTCCTTCAAAGAATTCATCACTGTCTTCATCATTTACAGCCATTTCGTCTTCTTCAGTGTAGCCATCTTCTAACTCACCATCTTCAACAACTTCTTCTTGTTCTAATCCTTCTTTATCTCTTTCAGGATCATATTCAATTCCATCTTCTATATTTTCTTTTAGTTCTAATTCTCTATTGTCTTGTGATAGTAATTTTATATCTAATCCTAAAGATTGAAGTTCTTTTACAAGTACTTTGAATCCTTCTGGAACTCCTGGTTCAGGTATATTTTCTCCTTTTACAATTGCCTCATATGTTTTTACACGTCCTACAACATCATCTGATTTTACTGTTAACATTTCTTGTAAAGTATATGATGCACCATATGCTTCTAGTGCCCAAACTTCCATTTCTCCAAAACGTTGTCCACCAAATTGTGCTTTTCCTCCTAAAGGTTGTTGTGTAACCAAAGAGTATGGTCCAGTTGAACGAGCATGTATTTTATCATCAACTAAGTGGTGAAGTTTTAACATATACATTACTCCAACTGTAATTGGTTTATCAAATGGATCTCCTGTTCTTCCATCATATAGAATTGTTTTTCCGTCTTCACTCATTCCTGCCATTTTTAAAGCTTCCCTAACGTCTGCTTCTGTTGCACCATCAAATACTGGTGTTGATATTTTCCATCCTAATGCTTTGGCAGCTCCTCCTAAGTGAACTTCAAGCACTTGACCTAGGTTCATACGAGATGGAACTCCTAGTGGGTTTAATAAAATGTCTATTGGTGTACCATCTGGCATAAATGGCATATCTTCTTCTGGTAATACTCTTGATATAACACCTTTGTTACCATGACGTCCAGCCATTTTATCTCCTACAGATATTTTTCTTTTTGTTGCTATATAACATCTAATTACTTGGTTAACTCCAGGTCCTAATTCATCTGAATTTTCTCTAGTAAATATTTTTACATCTACTATTGTTCCTGCTTCTCCATGTGGTACTCTAAGTGATGTATCTCTAACTTCCCTAGCTTTTTCACCAAATATTGCTCTTAGTAATCTTTCTTCTGCAGTTAATTCTGTTTCACCTTTTGGTGTAACTTTACCAACTAAGATATCTCCAGGTCTTACTTCTGCACCAATTCTAATTATTCCATTTTCATCTAAGTCTTTTAATGAGTCATCACCAATGTTTGGAATATCACGTGTTATTTCTTCTGGTCCTAATTTTGTGTCACGGCATTCACAATCATATTCTTCTATATGTATTGACGTAAATACATCTTCTTTAACTAATTTTTCGTTAATTAATATAGCATCCTCATAGTTGTAACCTTCCCAAGTAGAAAATGCAATAAGTACGTTTTTACCAAGTGCCATTTCTCCATTTTTTGTTGATGGTCCATCTGCTATGGCATCTCCTTTTTTAACTTTTTCTCCTTTTACAACTATTGGTCTTTGGTTTATACATGTACCACCATTTGTTCTTTTAAACTTACGTAATTTGTGTGTTATTGTTTTTCCATTTTTGTATTTAACT
Source organism: Clostridium sp. CAG:440 (assembly GCA_000437215.1). Lineage (GTDB taxonomy): Bacteria > Bacillota > Clostridia > TANB77 > CAG-508 > CAG-269. Next base: position 53,785 of record FR898647.1, on the reverse strand, counting down.
GTAATTGCATCTGCAGTAACTTTTTCTATTACTCCATCATCTTCAGCTAAAACTAATATTCCTGAGTCTTTTGCAGCTCTATATTCTATTCCTGTTCCAACTATTGGGCTTTCAGAAATCATAAGTGGAACTGCTTGACGTTGCATGTTGGCTCCCATTAGAGCTCTTTTTGCATCATCATGCTCTAAAAATGGTATCATGGCAGCAGCAATAGATACTAATTGTTTTGGTGAAACATCTATATATTGTACCATGTGTTTGTCAACTTCTATAACTTCATTTTTAAATCTAACTCTTATTCTGTCATTTATAAACTCACCATTTTCATCCATTGGCTCTGATGCTTGTGCAATTATGTAATTATCTTCAACATCTGCACTCATGTATTCTACAATATCTGTTGCTCTGTGTGTTACAGGATCTATTTTTCTATATGGTGTTTCAATAAATCCATATTCATTTATATTTGCAAATGATGAAAGTGCTGATATTAATCCTATGTTTGGTCCTTCTGGTGATTCTATAGGGCATAATCTACCATAATGTGTATAGTGTACGTCACGAACCTCGAAACCTGCTCTTTCTCTAGTTAAACCTCCAGGTCCTAATGCTGAAATTCTTCTTTTATGTGTTAATTCTGAAAGTGGATTTGTTTGATCCATGAATTGTGAAAGTTGTGAACTTCCAAAAAATTCTCTTATTGCTGATGTTATTGGTTTTGTATTAATTAATGTTTGTGGTGTAACAACATCTAAGTCTTGAATTGTCATTCTTTCTCTAACAACTCTTTCAAGTCTTGTTAAACCTATTCTAAATTGATTTTGTAAAAGTTCACCAACGCAACGAATTCTACGGTTAGCTAAATGGTCAATATCATCTGGCTTACCAATTCCATGTGAAAGATTTAATAAATAACTGATTGATGCTATTATATCTTCTGTTGTTATACATTTTGGAACTAATTCGTTATATCTTTCCTCTATTGTTTTTACTAAATCTTTTTCATCAGTATTGTCAATAATATTTTTTAATACTGAATAATTTACTAATTCTTTAAAATGTAATTTGCTTAAATCGACATTTGGTAATACTTGATGTATATTTACAGTTCCATTTCCTATAATTCTTACAGTTCTTTCATTAAATGTAACATCTACAATATTTATTCCTGCATTTTGTATATTTTCTGCAACTTCTTTAGTTATAACTTCTCCTGCTGTTACAAAAACTTCTCCAGTTTCTGGATCTATTATATCTTTAGCAGCTACTTTATCTTTAATTCTAGTTGCTAAAGCTAATTTTTGGTTGAATTTATATCTACCTACTTTTGCTAAATCATATCTTCTATTATCAAAGAATAATCCGTTAAATAAGCTTCTTGCTGCTTCTACTGTTGGTAATTCACCTGGTCTTAATTTTTTGTATATTTCTATTAATGCTTCTTCTTGGGTTTTTATTGTATCTTTTGCAATTGTTGCTGTTAATAATTCTTCATCTCCAAATAATTCTCTTATTTGATCATCAGAAATTATACCAATTGCTCTTAACAATGATGTTACTGGTAATTTTCTTGTTCTATCTACACGAACATAGAAAATATCATTCCCATCTGTTTCATATTCAATCCAAGCTCCACGTAGTGGCATTACTGTTGATGTATAAGTTCTTTTACCTGTTTTAGTATCAAATTCTTCTGCATAATAACATCCTGGTGAACGAACAAGCTGACTTACAACAACTCTTTCAGCTCCATTTATTACAAATGTACCACTATTAGTCATTAGTGGGAAATCACCTAAATAAATTTCTTGTTCTTTAATTTCTCCTGTTTCACGGTTAATTAGTCTTACCTTTACATGTAATCTTGTTGCATATGTAGCATCTCTTTCTTTTGCTTCTTCTAGTGTGTATTTTGTTTTTTCTTCCATGTAATAGTCAAAAAACTCTAAAACAAGGTTTCCAGAATAGTCTTCAATTGGTGAAATATCTTTTAATACTTCCCCTAAACCCTCTTCTACAAACCAGTCATATGAATCTTTTTGGACTTTGATAAGATTTGGCATTTCGATGTAATCGCCAACTTTTGCGAAATCTTTCCTTGATGCTTTCTCATAAACTACGTCTTTTAGTTTCAAAAAAATCACTCCTTAAAAAAATTTAAGCAGATATAAATTTTATTATTTTAAAAAAGTCCTTCTTAGTATATAGTCTGTTTTATACATTTTAGATGCCTGCTTTTCAACTAAAATTTGCATAAAATTTTCTATACCTAATTCCTCTTTTTTAAATAAATTTTTGATTTAAATTAAAATTGATAATAAACCTTATCTATTATATCATTTTTCTCTTACGGAAGTCAAGGTTTTAAAGCAACTTTATTCTAAAAAATTGCCATCGGTTCCGGGTTTAATTGGCAATTTATTGCCACTGGTTCCGGGTTTGTTTGGCAATTTGTTACAAACAGCTTTATTTAATGCCTAAAAAATTGTTTTTATCATTATTTTTAACCAAATATCCGCTATATTTTTACAGCTTTGTTTTCTTTGTTGTTTTCTTTATTAAAAGAATTTATATTTTTTTACATTATTTTGTCTTTTATTTATTGTCTTTTGCTGATTTATGTTATATATTATTTTAGTATATAAAATTATAAAATAAAATATTGCCAAACAAACCCGGAACCAGTGGCAATAAATTGCCAATTAAACCCGGAACCGATGGCAACCGATGGCAATTTTTAAGGAGAAATATTTATGGTGCGTTATAATCCTGATATAAATATAGGTTTAAATGATGATCAATTAAATAACAGATTTCATGATAATTTAGTAAATTACGATACTTCTGTGCCTACAAAAAGTATAAAGCAAATTATTTTTGAGAATTTTTTTACACTTTTTAATTTTTTAAATTTGTTTTTAGGTATTGCAATTTTTTGTGTTGGTTCTTATAAAAATATGCTTTTTTTGGGTATTGTAATTATTAATACTGCAATTAGTACATTTCAAGAAATACATTCTAAAAAAGTCATTGATAAACTTGCTATAATGGCTGCTTCTAAGGTTAAAGTAGTTCGAAATGGTAATATACAAGAAATTTCTATAAATGACCTTGTTTTAGATGATATTGTTGTTTTTAATACAGGCAACCAGATTCCTACTGATTGTATTTTAATTAAAGGTGATATTTTAGTTAATGAATCTTTTATAACTGGTGAACCCGATAGTTTTTCTAAGGGTTCTGGCGACATGCTTTTGTCTGGTAGTTATGTTGTTGGCGGAAAGTGCTATGCCAAAGTTGAACATATAGGTAATGATAATTATACAGCTCAAATTTCTAGCGGTGCAAAATACGTAAAAAAAATAAATTCTGAGATTATGAATTCTTTAAATAAAATTATAAAAATATTAACTTTTGCAATCATTCCTATAGGGACCTTACTTTTTGTAAATCAATTAAATATTGATGGCGGAAGTTTTAAAAGTGCAGTTGTTCAAACTGTTGCAGCTGTTATTGGTATGATTCCTGAAGGTCTTGTTCTTCTTACTAGTACTGTTCTTGCTGTAAGTGTTATTAGGCTTTCTAAGTCTAAGGTTTTAGTTCAAGAACTTTATTGTATTGAAACACTTGCAAGAGTTGATACTCTTTGTCTTGATAAAACAGGAACACTAACAGAAGGAAGGATGGAAGTAAATGATTTTATCCCTCTTGATAATATTGATAAAAATAAAATGAAAAATATCTTAGCTAATATTGCAAAATTTTCCGAAGATGAAAATTCTACAATTCAAGCTATAAAAGCTTATTTCACTGATATCAATATAGAATTTAAGCCAAATAAAATTGTGGCATTTTCTTCAAAAACAAAGTGGTCTGGAATTAATTTTGAAAATGAAGGTAGTTATATTATAGGTGCTCCTGAATTTATTTTAAAAGATAACTTTAAAATTTATGAAGAAAAAGTTAAAAATTATTCTGAAAATTATAGAATTTTATTACTTGCACATTCTAATGAAAACTTTAACAATAAAGATTTACCAAACAGTATAACTGCTTTAGGTTTTGTTTTAATATCAGATGTAATAAGAAAAGAAGCTAAAAATACACTAAAATATTTTAAAGATCAAGAAGTTGATATTAAAATCATTTCTGGTGATAATCCAGTTACTGTCTCAAAAATTGCAAAATCTGTTGGCCTTGATAAGTTTGATAATTATGTTGATATGTCAAAAATCACATCTGATAAAGATTTAGAAAAAGCTGCTTTAAAATATACTATTTTTGGTAGAGTGAGCCCTACACAAAAAAAAGATTTAGTAATTGCTCTTCAAAAAAGCGGAAAAACCGTTGCAATGACAGGTGATGGTGTAAATGATGTTTTAGCATTAAAAACTGCAGATTGTAGTATAGCAATGGCAAATGGTAGTGATGCTACAAAAAATGTTTCTCAGTTAGTTTTACTAGATTCAAATTTTGCATCAATGCCAAAAGTTGTAAGCGAAGGTAGAAGAACTATAAATAATATTGAACGTTCTGCTTCTTTATTTTTAGTAAAAACCATTTATTCAAGTGTACTTGCTTTAATGTTTTTATTTATGAATGAATCATACCCTTTTGTTCCAATTCAATTAAGTTTAATTAGTGTTGTAACAATTGGTATTCCTTCATTTATGCTAGCACTAGAGCCAAACAAAGAAAAAATAAGGGGTAATTTCTTAAAAAATGTAATTTCAAAATCGATTCCAACAGCCCTTACTGCAATACTTGGAATATTTACAATATCTATTTTGTATAAAAATGGACTTGTTCCAAGTAAGTATTATTCTACACTATGTGTAATATCTACGGGTGTCTCAGGGCTTATGTTATTATTTACACTATCTAAATCTAGAAAAAGTGAAAATTCTGCTTTACTAGTTTCCCCTTATAGATTAACACTTGCACTTTTGCTTTTAGGATTATTTATAGTAGGCTTAACATTTTTTAATTGGTGGTTTAATATTGCAGATTTAATACCTATATTGCCTGCTATATTTAGACTTATTACTATGAATTTAATAAATTTTATAGTATTAAATTTATTAATAAATAAACTTTTAAAAATTAATAAGTAAATTTTATTATTATTGACAACTACCATTTTATATTATAAAATTAACAGGATTTTTAATTGGAGGATTTAATATGGAAACTTTACCATTATTTGTAAAATATATTTTAACAGCTTTAATTGGGATGGTTCCAATAATTGAACTTAGAGGTGCAATCCCAGTCCGGAGTATTTACATTTCATTTAAATTATTTAGAATCTTTTATATGCAGTTTTATTGGAAATATAATTCCAGTATATTTTATTGTAAAATATATAAGACCATTATTTGATTTTTTTGGTAGATGGAAACCTTTTAAAGCTATTATCGATTGGGCAAGTGAAAGAGCAACTAAAAAAATAGAAGAAAGTGAAAAATTACAAAATTTTGCTGCTTTAGGTTTATTCTTATTTGTTGCAATACCACTTCCAGGAACTGGCGCTTGGGTTGGCTCTTTAATTGCAAATTTCTTAGATTTACCACCAAAAAAAGCAATTCCACCTATAGTCTTAGGCGTTCTTACAGCAGGTATAATAGTTTTAACATTAACAGCAATTGCAAATGGAGGTATACAATATTTATTACAAAGAAGTTAACACAAAAAAATTCTAGCTTTGGCTAGAATTTTTTATTTCTTTTTCTTCTCTTTTTTTATCTTTATATTTAATAAAATCCTCAACTAAAATTTTTAATACTGCAGCAACTGGAACTGCTAAAAACATTCCAAGCATTCCAAAATATGCTCCACCAACAGTTATTGCAAACATTACCAACAATGGGCTTATTTTTAATGAATTTCCAACAATTTTTGGATTTATAATATTTGCATCAATTTGTTGTAATATAATTACTACTATAGCCATCCAAAGTGCTTGTGAAAAACCTCCAGTAATTAATGTTATAACTATTGCTATTGCAACAGCAATTATAGCTCCAACATATGGTATTATATTAAATAGTCCAATTATAAATCCAAGAAGAGGTGCATATTTTATTTGCATTATGCTCATCGCAATTGTTGTTAATATTCCTACTACAACAGCATCTATTAATTGACTACTTATAAATCCAAAAAATATGTCATTTGTATTATTAAAATATTTTTCTATATTCTTGAAAGTTTTTTCGCCACATATTGATTTAATTAATCTTCTAAAAAATTGTAATATTTCTGTTCTTCCTGCTAAAACATATACAGAAACTATAAAAGCCACAAAAATATCAAATATACTTGTAACAAAATTTATTGCTCCTTTTGCATACTGAGCAAGTCTATCTAAATTTATATATTGTTTTATATCTACATTTTGTATATTTTGAATTAATTCAGAAACCATATCACTTTTTAATATAGAATCTTCTGGTAATGAATTATATTTATTTATAGTTAATTCTATATAACTTTGAATATTAGTCACAAATTCGGTAAGACTTTCTATTAATACCGGAAAAATAAAATTAAATATTAATACTATTAATAACATAGCAATTATATATACAGTAATTACACTAAATATTCTTGCCTTTTTATTTAATATTTTTATTTTAGTTTTTCTATACCATCCCTCAATTTTTCTGCTAGGTATATACAATAAATATGCAATTAATACTCCTATAAAAAACGGGCTTATTACATTAAAAAAATTGCTAACAATATTAGATATTTGACTAAAATTATCTAATAACTTATAAAATGTTATTATTGCAACTCCAAGTATAAACCAATATACCCATTTTTTCCAATTATGTTTTATTTCATTCATACTCTTCTCCTCTTAATCTATTATTAATTCCACCGGACAATGGTCACTTCCGTAAACTTCTTGATGAATTGTAGCATCCTTTATTTTTTTTGCAATGTCATTTGACACTATAAAATAATCAATTCTCCATCCTACATTTTTTTCTCTTGCTCTTCCCATATATGACCACCAACTATATTCATTTTCTTTGTCTGGGTATTTATATCTAAAACTATCTGTGAATCCTGCATCTAGTAATTCTGTCATTTTATTTCTTTCCTCATCTGTAAATCCTGCATTATGTCTGTTTGTTTTAGGATTTTTCAAATCAATTTCTTTATGTGCAACATTTAAATCCCCACACATTATTACTGGTTTTATTTTATTTAAATGTAATAAATACTTCTTTATTTCGTCTTCCCAAATCATTCTATAGTCTAGTCTTTCTAATTCCCTTTTTGAATTAGGTGTATAAATATTTACCATATAGAATTTATCAAATTCTAATGTTATTACTCTTCCTTCTTTGTCATGTTCTTCTTTTCCAATTCCATATTTTATTGTTAATGGTTTTATTTTAGTAAAAATAGCTGTTCCAGAATAACCTTTTTTCTCTGCACTATTCCAATAGCTTTCATAGCCTTCAAACTCAAGCTCTATTTGTCCTTTTTGGCATTTAGTTTCTTGAATACAAAATATGTCTGCATCTATTTTATTAAAAAAATCGATAAATCCTTTATTTACACATGCTCTAATTCCATTTACATTCCATGATATTAATTTCATTTTTATTCCTCCACTTATGTAAAAAAAGCATATTTCTTTTTAGAGATATGCTTTTTTATTATATTTATTTTAGAAATACACATTTCCACCTATTAATTCTCCACTATGTGTTCCAGCTGCTCTAAATGATAAATAGCTATGATTTCTTTTACCATTTAACGCGTCTGTTACTGCTTGTTTTACAGCTGATGAATAGTTACCATTTAATTTTCTTTTCCAATGACTATCTATTGAATAACAAAATTGTCCTTTTGCTTTATATTGACTAAGTGGATCTAATCCTCGTGATTTCCATTTTGCGCTTTCAGCTCTATTACATGCAGTAGTAATTACTGCTAAAGCCCCAGAATAACTTGAACCACACTCTTGCGCTGTTATAGCACATAATAAATCCATATCACTTGCTGAATAGCTCCATTTTCCTCCGCCATATGATACAGCAGTACTTCTTGATGTTGTAGATGCTCTTGATGTAACTTTTTGAATTTGAACTATTTTATTTACTGGTTCTTTTATAACAACTTCTGATAAAACAGTTTTTTCTATTTCTGTTTCATTTTGATATTTGATTTTATATGTTATTTCTTTTAATCCATCTTGCCCATTTTGTACAACTTTGTTTCTTGTTTCATCTCCTGAACCTGTAGCCTCTTTTGTTATTGTTTCATAAGGTATTGTTACTTGTTCAACAACTATTTTTTCTGTAATTGGTGCATAATTTTTTAATAAATCATCTAAAGATGTTTCTACTCCTGTTTCTGATATTTGTGCTATTTGAACTTCTTGTTCTGATTTATTTTTTATCACTATGCTTGTTTCTTCTGAAACTTCTTCATCTAAGCCTGGAACTGATTTTTCATCATCTTCTAATATTATATTGTTTTCTTCTAAAATATCTGAAACCTTAGTTTTTGATGTTAAAACTGTCATTTCATATCCATTTTGAAGTATTATTTTTACATTGTTTAATTTTGCACTTACAGCCATAACCCCAATACCAGATATTAGTATTAAAATTATGCTTATGCATAAAATTTTCATGATAGAAATTGAAGCATTTTCTTTGCTTTTAACTTTCATATATTACCTCCTTTTGGCAACACGTATATTATACTATAATTTTCATAATTTGTCAAATTTTATAAATTCTAGTCACATATATTTGAAAATTGCCTGTCCGTAAGTTTATACAGTTTAAATATTGTCTATACTTTTTATTATATGCTCTCATCTTCCTTGCTATGACTAAAAAATTTTATATTTTTATATTGTATAAATTTTTTTTATATGTTATTATTTAAATACATTATAATATTATTATAATTTAAAGGAGGAATTAATATGCCATGGGTTATTCTTGCAATAATTTTAATTTTAATAATTGCTGTTATAGCTATGTACAATAAACTTGTAAATGCTAAAATGAAAGTTGATAACAGTTGGAGTCAAATCGATGTTCAACTTCAAAGAAGATTTGATTTAATCCCAAATTTTGTTGAAACAGTAAAAGCATATGCAAGTCATGAATCAGAAACATTTGAAAAAATTGCATCTTTAAGAACATCATGGGCAAATGCAAATACAGTAGCTCAAAAAGCAAATTTAGATGAGCAATTATCTACTGCTTTAAAAACAATTATGGCTGTATCTGAAAACTACCCAGAATTAAAAGCAAATCAAAATTTTTCAGAATTATCAGAAGAGTTACGAAATACTGAAAATAAAATTTCATTTGCAAGACAATTTTATAATGATACTGTAACTATGTATAATACAAAACTTCAGTTATTTCCAACAAATATTATAGCATCAATATTTCACTTTGAGCCAAAAGATTTATTTACAGTAGATAATGATGAAACAAGAAAAAATGTAAAAGTTGATTTTGGAAAATAAATCAATAAAAAGTAACATGAACTATAAATTTAAATATAGTTCATGTTATTTTTTTATTTTATAAACATTATTTGCATTTTCATATGTTATATTTGCAATTTCTTCTAATTTCATCTTTTTAACCTCAGCAATCTTCTTTGCAACATATTTTACATTTGCTGGTGTATTTTTTGTTCCTCTTACAGGCTCAGGAGCCAAATATGGGCTATCTGTCTCTATTAACAATTTATCTAAAGGAACCATTTCAATAATTTCATTTGCATTTTTTGCGTTTTTAAAAGTAACAACTCCTGAAAAAGATATATAAAATCCAAGCTTCAAGCCTTCTTTTACAAGTTCCCTATTTAATGGGCAGCAATGAAATATTCCTTTATTATTAACATTGTTTTGTTTTAAAATTGCCAATGTATCCATTACTGCATCCCTTGTATGGATTGCAATTGGAAGATTAAGATCATTTGCAATTTCTATTTGCTTTATAAAAGCCTTTTTTTGCAATTCTTTATTATCTTTGTTCCAATAATAATCTAAACCAATTTCGCCAATAGCAACTACCTTTTTTTGTTTCGCAATTTTTTTAATTTCTTCTAGTTCTTTCCACAATTCCTCTTCAGATTGTGGAATATCATTTGGGGAAATAGCACATGTAGCAAAAGTACAATCATACTTTTGGGCAATATTTATTGCTTTTTTTGAACTTTCTAAATCATAGCCACATGTAATAAATCTTGTAATTTTCTCTTTTTTTAACATATTAATTGTTTCATCTTTATCTTTATCAAATTTCTCATCATTTAAATGAGAATGAGAATCAAAAAATTCCATAAACATCTTCCTTTCATAAAAATTGCCATCGGTGCCATCGGTTCCGGGTTTAGTTGGCAATTTATTGCCACTGGTTCCGGGTTTAAATGGCAATAATATATTAGATTGCAGCAACCAACAATTAAATTATTTTAATTGGTTGCGACACCAAGGTGCAAAAAATAATATATTATTGCCATTTAATCACTTAAATTTGTAACATTCTTGCCTCCAAAAAAACAAAACTTGCGATAATTTATTTCATTTTAATCACTTGTGCTGATAGTGACAATAACCATTGCTGTTGCATATTCTTTGCAATGAGATATACTTATATCTATATCCTCAATTTTATCAATAATTTTATCACTTTTTAAATTTATACTTGGTCTTCCATTTTCATCATTTTCAACTTCTATATCTTTCCAATCTATATCATATTTACCATTTAAACTTTTTGATATTGCCTTAAATGTTGCTTCTTTAGCTGCAAATCTTGCTGCATAATGCTGGTATTTTTGAGTTTTTTTACTTTCACAATATTCAATTTCTTTTTTAGTATATATTCTGTTTGAAAAAGAAGCACCTAATGAGTCAAATGCTTCTTTTATTCTTGATATTTCAATTATATCTGTACCACATGTAATTTTCATTTTTATTTTTCCTTTTATATTTCTAATTACTTTTCATTTTATTTATTATAATTAATCAATAACTTTTATTTATTTAATATTTGTATAAAATTCATTATATTAAAAATTAATGATGCAAGAAGTATAAATGCAATTATTATTGTTGATTTACTATTTTTTTCTATATTTAAATCCTTATACAAAACATCATACTTATTTTTAGTTGATAAATATAATGAATCAAGTTCTAATACTTCATTTAGTCTGTGATTTATAATTGTTCCTGCCTCATCTTCTGTAATTTCTTGTATCCATATTTTCTTTGTAAATTCTATAAACTTCTTCCTTGCTTTTTTTACATTTTTAGAATTACTAAACTCAAATCCTAATTTTTTTAAATATATTTTTTTATATAAATTTAATATATATGTATAAAAATATTGTGTTTCAAATTCTTCTGGTAATATTGTGTAATTATTCATTTCCGTAGCCGAAGAAAATAAAGTTATTCCTTGTTTAGTTAGTCCTAATTTTGCATATTTCCATTCAGATATTGTTACTGATTCATCTTTAATAAAACTTGCAATGTTGCTTGCTGGCATAATATTTGTAAACTTAATAAAATTATGTTCTATGTTTTCAAATTTTCTATATTCATTCCAATAGTCTTGTTCTATACAAGCATATGAATATGATAAAAATCTTTCTGTATCTATATCATATTTTGCAGCTTCTAAATTAGCTCCTGTAATTTGTCCAATAAAATCTGTAAAACTTTTTACATCTTCAAATGCATCTGTTTGAATTCTTATTTTATCAAAACTGCTTAATTGAAATTGTTGCTTTATATCTCTAAATTTATAATTAAAATTTAATAAATCATCAAATCTATTTGTATTTTCTATATTAGTTTTAATGCATAAAAAACATATTCCTGTATTAAAACATATTATTTCTAGTTTTCTAATTCCAAAAAATATTCCTTTTTCTTCTCCTGTTTTTCCTTGTATATCTTTTTCTAACACATATTCAAACATTGTACAAGGATATCTACTAAGAAGTGCTGATTGTGTTTCAATTGGTAGCTTTTCTAACTCTTTTAGTTTATTTGGTGTAAAGTCAAAACTAGAAAATAAAAATTTTCTAATTTCGGGTAAAAAATATTTATATAATTTTAAATCTTTTTCTTTTTTAAATATTTTTATATTACACTTTTTGTCCTTTAATAGTTTAAGTAAATATTTTTGATATCTGTTTTCCTTTACTATAAAAGGATGTATAAAATATGTATATTGATAATTTGTCTTTAGTTCCATTTTTATCACCTTTTTTAAAATTTATATTATTGTATATAATAATTTAAATTCATATCTTGTCCTAAGTGCCATTTTCCGATAAAGTCTATTACTAGATAATTATCTAAATTGTATGTTGGTTCTATTACTACATTTCCTTTGCTATTTATGCTTCCCCATTTTCCGTCTTTTTTTACTGCTGCAAATCCACTTGAATTTTGTTCTTTTGCATCATCATAAATATATTCGACAACAACATTTCCATTTTTATCTACAAAACCATATTTTCCATCTTTTTTACTTAAAAATAATGTATTTGATGTTAATACTTCTGATGCTTTTTTCTCTTCAAATTTAAAATTGTAATATTTGTATTCATCTCCTACTCTTATTTTCAAATATCCTTTTTCCTCATCAACTTTATTTAATATTCCTTGTAGTTTTGTTTCAAAATTACTATTTAAAATAGTAGAATTTGCACTATCATCTTCAAGTATATATAAATCTGCTTTTTCATTATATGAAATAGCCATATATTTAGCTTCTATTTTTGGTGTATTTGTTATATCAATTAATCCATATTTTAGACCTTTTTTTGCAATTAAAATTCCATCTTTTGCTTCTTTTAAATCTTCATATTCTGGATTAATTGTTACCTCTCCTGTAATTTTCATTACACCATATTTTTTATCTTTTTTAAAGATTATTCCATTTTCTTTATTTTTTAAAATACCTGTTATTTCATCATACCCTTCTGATAATACCACATTTGAGTCTTTTCCTACTAATTGTATTTTATTATCTTGTTTTACAACATATAAGTCATTTCCGTACACTTTAGTTACCTCGTCAAATTTTGCATCTAATATTTGTGCATCTAAATAACTTACAATACCATATTTTCCATTTTCATTTTTTACTATAAACCCAGATTTATCATCTTTTCCAAGTGTTGTTATATCTTGATATTTTGGTTCTATTATTATTTTTCCTTCAGTATTTACTATACCATATTTGTCATCTTTTTTTATTTTTAAACTATTTTCAATTCCTGGCATAGCAAAAATTTCTGAATATTCAGCTTTTAATATTTCTTTTCCATCCAAGTCTATTAAACCATATTTGCCATCTTTTTTTACTTTTAGTACATTACTTTCATACCATACATTGTTTTGTTCATCAGTATTTGGTATTGATTCGATTTGTTCAAAATCAGTAAATATTTCCTTATTGTTTGAATCTAATGCTTTTGTTTTATATTCTCCTGTTTCATAGTTTACATTATATGTACACACAAATACATCCTTTTTCTGGTCTGGAATTGTTATCATTTCTTCATAGGCAGGATCTATTACTATATCTCCGTTTGAATCAATTACTCCCCATTTATTGTCTTTAAATATTGTATAATAACTTTTGCTTGTTATTTTTCCTTTTTCTTCACCCTTTAACAATATTCCTTTTATTATAAATACAAACATTATTACTACGGCTATAGCAATTACAACTGCAAATACTTTTTTTAGATTTAGCTTTGGTTCTTGTTCATATCTTTTTCCTCTACTCATAATATTCCTCCCTTTTTATGGTTATACTATATCATATTTTAATTAAACATGCAAGAGAAAAATTGCCACATGTAACGACTTGCCTAAGAGCTTAAATGGTAATCATATATTATTTTAAAACATCGCGTAAGCGACCAAACGAGTGCTTAGCACGAGTGCGGATTGGAGAAACCAACATATAAAGTTTTAAATTAGTTGGTTGCGACACCAAGGTGTAAGAAAATAATATATAATTACCATTTAACTTCAAAACAATTGTAACATTTTTTCTTAAAACTTTTTAATCTTTTCTTATTAAACATAAAAACAGATAACATAAGAATAAAAATCTTTAAACTAAAAATAATAAATTAAAAAATTTTTATTTTAATGTTATCTGCCTTTAATAATATTTATTTTAATTATATAAAAAAGTCCCAAAAAGCTTAAGACAAAAACCCCGTCCCCTTGTCTACCTTGTCTATTCTTTGCTTCTAAATTTGCATACTAATACGCTCATATCGTCTTTTGGCATACCAAAGTTATTGTCAATTGCTTCATTTAATAATAAGTCAGCAATTTTTTTAGTGTTGTCTGTTTCTATATCTTCAATTACGTATTTAACCCAAAGTTCTTTATTTTTATATTCAACATTTGAGTCTAAAATGCCATCTGTACACATAAGCATTATTTCTTTGTTTTCTATGTCTTTGTCAAATACTTCTAAGTTTAATTCATTAATCATTCCAGCTGGTAGTGATTTTGATTTTATTACCTGTACTTTTTTCTTGTTTTTAAAATATGTTGGACAAGCTCCACTTTTTATCATTTCTACTGTTCCTTGGTATAAATCAACTATCGCAATATCTAGTGTTGCAAAGATTTCATCATTTTTGTTTATTAAACTTGTATTTATTAATTCTAATGATGTTTCTTTGTCAAAACCTGACATTAATAGGTTTCCTAACATTTTTAGTGCTTGTTTGCTACTTTCTTTTGCTTTTTCTCCAGCTCCCATTCCATCACTTATTGCAACTAGGTATTTTCCATCTTTAAGCCTTGTATTTATTATACTATCTCCTGATACCTCGTTTCCTGCTTTTTGAACATTTGCTATTCCAAGAGCCATTATATATTTATCATCTGATATTAGATTTATTCTACTTCCTATACATGCTTCTTGATTTACTACAATTCTTTCTCCTAATACTTCTGACACTATTTTTTCTATAGTTTGTGTATCTACTGTGTTTTGATTTTTTTCTAGATATAATTCTACTAAAAATCTTCCTTGTTTTTTTATTGCTATTTCTTGAACAGCTATACTTTTTAGTTTTAGCTTATCTGTAATTTGTTTCTTTTCATTTTCATATTCTATTTGTTTTTTTATATCTTCTTCTAAATTCTTTGCAATGCCAGATATTGCTTTAGATACACCTTTTAGCTGTGCCTCCATATTTTTCTTGTTTTCTTCTATCTTTTTCATCCAAACAAAATTTGTTTTACTTATTTTAAAGGCTGTATTTACGGCTCTAACTATTTGCATTATATTGTTTTCTAAGTTTTTACTTATTTTTTCGTCATCTGTTGATACAATATAACTATTATTTTTTGCAAATATATTTAATAAATCTTCTTTAGTTATCTCTTGCTTGTCCATTAATAAATTAAATATGTCATCAACTATTTTTCCTTCTGTATTTGCCATATCGTCATATAACATATTTTCTTTATATGGTTCTATGCTATCTAACAATTCTGCTATAAATATGTCTTTGTCATTTTTTTCTATTTCTTTATTTTCTTCTGTTATAGCTTGGTTTTTATATGTATTTGCCATTTCTTGGATTGTTTGCGATACATTGTTTAGTTTTTCCGCAGTTTCTTTACTTTGGTTTAAACCTCTATTTTGAAAAATTGGTAAAAGTTTTTCTCCATTTCCCATAAATTCTTCTATATCTATATGAACTGTTTTTGGAATTGCAAGTAATCCTATTGATGCAATTAATATTTCTTTAAAATGTATAAGTTCAACAGTATAACCATTTGAAACATATGCAAGAACCACATTCCCTAAGGCGAATCCAACTATTACGCCTATTTTTCCAAATCTATTTAATATTCCTGCAATCATTCCAGATATTGCATATGCAGCAATCATTATTGGTTCTGTTGATGCTATTATTCCAATTGTTACACCAATTGTTACACCTGATGTTGTTCCAACCAATATTCCATTTTTCCAACCTAGTATCATTACAATTAATATACTTAATATATTTCTTATTCCAAATCCAAATATATTTAATTCTCCAAAGCAACTAACTGCAATTGATATAAGTAAACTTGCTCCTATTACTTCTTCTATAGAAAATGCACGTTTTTCTCTAAAATCTTGCAATACAATTAAAGAATTTACAAATATTTTGTAAAATACAACAGCTACAACTGAAAATGTTATACTAACTAATAAATCATATATAGTGAATCCTGCCATCATTGTTTTTGCAAATTGAACTAAAAATGATGCTATAAATACATTTTTGGAAACCTTTACTTTTTCGTTTCTTTCCTCTTCATTGTATTTAGGTTTTATTATGAAAAATGTTGCTATCATAACTAGTGCTGTAAGCATATATGATAAAGCACCTGTTACTCCATATTTTATACTACTTCCAATTACTGAAACTATGGCTACCCCTAATAGTGGAATAGAATTTGCAAAACATGCAGCAAATATACTTATACTAAATGGCGATAATTCACCACCAAGGCCTATTAATGATACCATAAATGATATTACATATATTGCTATATTTCTAAGTTCAAAAACATTTGCAAATATACTTAATTTTTTTATTTTTGTTTTTCCATAAGGTTGTCCATTATTTACAACCCCTTCTATATTTTGAAACATCCTTATCACCTCTTAAACTTTTTATAGGCTTATTTTACTACTTGTCTTTTGTGTTTTTTGTCTTTTTTAGTAAGCTACTTTTAAAAAGTTTTTTACTTTTTGTGATATATATTTTTTTTATTTTATTTTTTATATCAATTTATGTTTTTTATTTTAATATACTATGTCGAAAATTGCAATATTTTTTTGCCAAAAAAAGAAAAGGGAAATTTCCCTTTTCTAAATTATTCCTATTTTAAAATTTTTTTCTTAATAAAGATTATTCCTATTGCTAAAACTGCCATTGCAGATATTGAAATTATAATCCAAGGTGTAATTTGTTTATTTTCTCCTGTAGGTGGTGTAATTGTTACTTCTTCTGCTCTGTCATAAATTGGTGTATTTAATGCAGTAGTTTTTCTTCCATATTGTCCATTTCTTTCTACTTTTGTTATTTCTGCATCATTTGTTAGCTTAATTTCATCTGTGCTTGATAATGTACCTTGTGCATTAAATGTAGCCTCATTTGTTTGACCTGCTGCAATTTCTTTTGATAAAGTTTCAAAATCTATTATATTTTTATTAGCAATTTTTTTATTTTTTGTAGTTGTTTCCACAGTATTTGATTTCCATTGTTCAAATATTGTTTGATATTTCATACCTGTTATTTCATTCTCGTATTTTGTATAATAATTTTCGTCTGTATCTTTCCAATTCTTATAATTTTCGTACTCTTGTTCAATGATTGTTGTTTCACTTACAGTTTGTAAATATTCTTCTTTTGAAATTACTTTATTTGTAACTCCCTCTTTATTTAAACTTTGCACATCAACTGTTAACTTACTATCTAAATAATCATATACTCCTACTGGTTTTATTTTAACCTTTTGTTCTTCTGTTCCTTTTGTTCCATATTTATAATAGCTTTCACTATTATAATCCAATTCACTAGTATTTGATACTGTAATTTTATAGGTAATATCAACTGTTAATGGGAATAATTCATTATCAATTTCTGCTTTTACTTTTCCAAGTGGTGCTATTTTTGATTTATCTGTATAAACCGCATATTTAACATCATCTTTAAACTTCTTATTTCCATTCTCATCTTCTACAATTTCTGCATCAACTAATATCCTACTACTTGCATCAGAAATTTTAACTCTACTTACTTCTTTTTTTATTTCAATTGATTGCCTTGGTCTTTCAGCAAGTCCAAAGTCAACACCATTTATAACATATGATTTATTTTCATATGAATAACTGTTTTCTCCTACTAATTCTATTCCTATAGAAAATGGATCAGTAGTTGAAGTCATTTTTGTTACTTTTGAATCATCTTTATCAATTTCTTGTCTCAAATCCCAATTATCCATTGCATCTGACCATCTATTTGTCAAATCATTTTTATACCAATATTCACTGCTTTCTACATTTAATGAACGTTCATATGTCCTTATAGTTCCTTTATAGTCATTTACGCTATATTTATCATTTCCCCATTCAAATTCTATATAATAATTCTTACTTGGCATAAAACCACTAATTGTATACTCTCCATTATTAGTTTGTACAGATTTTACTATCTTAGAATTTTCATTTTCTTTTTCTACAAGATTTACAGTAACGCCACTAATTTTTTCTTCACCTTCATCATATTTTCCATTTCCAAGTCTTTCTTTATTTTCATTTACAATAGTCGCATCTTCAAACACAACACCTGTAATTTGTCTATCTCCTGCATCTCTAACTTGTAATCCTAAAGCCTTGTCCATATCATCTTCCCATGTTGATACATCTTTTATATTAGTCTGTGGTATGTTTGTTTGTACAGAGTCTGGAATAGAATCTTTATCAATTCCTGCATAAGAATTTTGGAAACCAGCATCTTGGTAATTTGAATATGATGCAATTTCTACAATATTTTCTAGATTTAACTCTATAAACTCACCATTTTTATAATATTCATCTTTAGGTAGTTTAAATTCAATATATAAATATTTAACATTACTTCCTTGGCTTATTGGAGGGACTTTTATTCCTAAATTTTCAAATTTATAACATTTATATCCTTCCTTATTTCCACCTTCTGTTACCTTAACATCTCCAGATATATCTTTTGTAATTTCATCTTGTGTTCCTATACCAATTTTTCCAGTATATTGGTATTGACTACTAAAATATTCGCTAATACTATTTACTTGTGAATATATATTTGTTGCTTCATTTATTAATGCAATTTTATATGTTACTTTAACATCAAGATTTTTTGAATCGTCTTCGCTTTTGTATGCAGCATCTGCTTTATATATTGGTAAATTATAATTTTCAGTTCTTTTGTTTTGGAATTGAACCCCAAGTGTTGTATCTATTTTATCTTCAACAAGATTTTGATTGTAATTATATGTATAATACATTCCATTTATTGATACATCTGCTTTATATACATCTTTTTTTACAGATAAATCTGGTTTTTCTCTTTCATATAGACCTAGATTTATATTTTCAATTATATCACTATTAGAATAATATGTATCATAATAATCTTTTAAATTCAATTTTGTTATTAATGTATTTGAATAGATATCAAAATCACCTGTACTGCTAACTATTTCAACTTTCTTTCCAATAGTATTTCTTTTGCAGCAGTTGTCCAATGTTACCAATCCTTGAGCATCTTTATTATATTTTAGTTCTATCTCTTTATTATTAAATACTACTTTATTATTTGCATTAATATTTGCAAAACTGTTATTAAAGTTTCCCCTTATATTTTCATCTTCATTTGCTTTTGAACCATCTTCTCTATCAAATTGAACATAATTAACACTTTGATAAATTAATCCGTCATATTCAAATTCTACATAATAATATGATAATTTATTTAATAAAACTTTGCTAAATTCATAATTTCCATTATCATCAGTTTTTGTTGTTTTTACAGGAACAGTTGGGTTTGTTTTATCCATTAATTTCACTGTTATTCCCTTTATTTTATAATCAACATCATAATCATATATATTATTTCTTGTCATATTAGTTTTATCATTATAATGTGCTAAATTATCCTGCCATACAAATCCTGTAAGTCCTATATAAACCCTATCATTATATGCTACAACAACCGAATTCTGTCCACTAGAATCATTTTTTACTTCATAGTCATTATTTACTATATTCCCCGTAATTACCATACCATTAAATGTAAATGTTTTCAATTCATATATATCACTATATGGCCCTAGATTGGTTTCTACAATCATGTATTTTCCAGCTAAAACATTATTTATTTGCACTAAACCATTAGAATCTGTAACAAATAACTTTGCTTTGTTAAAATCTACATAATCCGTAACCTTATTTTCATCATCTGTATTTAACCAACCTTGTTTCTCTTTACTATATATTTTAAATCCTATACCTTGCAAATTTTTCTTTGTACTGCTATCTTGTTTTTGAATTATAATTTTTCCATTTGTTTTTCTGTTCTTCGCTGTTAATATCAAGTCATTTGATGTAATAGTTATTTCATCATTTCCATTTGCATCCTTTATTATTTTAGCCTTTACATCATAATATATCTGGTCATATCTTTTTATCCTTTGTGTCTCTGTTATTTCATATATGTTCTGTAATTCCTGTGGAATTTTTGTTTCATATACTTTGTATTTTCCTTTAGGCAAGTTATCTACTTGTATTATTCCATCCCCATCTGTGTATAATTCTGTATTTTGATCCTCAAAAGGCACATAAGAAATTGCCCCTTCTTGATTAATTTTAATCCAATTATCTTTTTCTACACTATAAATTTTAAATCCTATACCTTTTATTGGCACATTTGGATTATCATTATCAACCTTTTTTATTGTTAAACTTCCAGTATCATTTTTCTTATTAATCCAATCAATACATGTTATTCCAATTGCTCTTGAATAATATACATTTTTCATATGTTTATGAGGCATATCCTTATCTAGTCCTCGTTTATATGCCTCTTGCAAATAATTCCTTAATAATTGCTTATATGATTCTTGAGATATATTTCTATATATCTCTTCAAGTGTTTTTCCATTATATTTAACATTTTTTAATATATCTTTATATCTCAATTTAAAAATAGCACTAACTATTTTTGTTCTTTTTTGATTATAACTATCATTTTTATTAAAATCAACTTTACTTTCTACCTCTTTTATAAAATTACTACTTGGATTTTTAGAATATACCGTATAATATATCTTTTGTATTTCTTGGCTATCTCCTCTCCACGTTGTTTTGGGCATATTATCAGTAATAACCTTTATAGCATATTGTAAATATACTTGATCAATTTTACTATTATTTACTTCTTTCAATTGATAATTTTCACTTAATACACTTGTAGAATTGCAATACACCAATTTATTTCTTTGAGAAATATAATGATTTGCATCTGTAGATACTTCTTCAACAAAATACCATCCTTCAGGCAATCCTGCAATATCTACAAGCCCAT
>FR898647.1:0-32588 GCA_000437215.1 Clostridium sp. CAG:440 | reverse complement strand
GCAATATCTACAAGCCCATTATATCCATTATTTAAATTTGATTTGCCTACAACTAATTTTGTAGCATTATTGCTATCAATTGGACTATTTAAATCTTTTATTTTTACAGTTCCATTATTTTTATAATAATTATATCTTCCTCCTGTTGTTCCAGTTTCACATGTTACCTGGATTGGCTCTAATGTGTCCCCTACAACAGCACTATTAACTGATGCTTTATAAAGTTTAAATGTGGTTCCATACACATAATCTGTTCCATCTGTTTTTAATAATCTTAATTTTCCTACTTTTGAAGTCAAGGTCAATGTGTTAGTTATTGGTTTGCCTTCAAAGCCAAATATAGCTAAATTTTGTCCTGCATTATATGCTTCTAGTAAAATTAATCTTGCTTTATAATAATTTTTACTTGTTTTAGTTTTTATTTTAATATTCTTTTTAGATGTTATTTTTTTATCATTTTTTATATTTATATAAAATTCTTTTCCGCCTTTTATTTTAGATACTATATCTTTTTTAGTTGTATAGTTTTTTCCGTCCACTGTTACAGAAACAAAATCTGCATCACTTACTGTTATTTCATCTATTATTACATCATCTGAAAAATTAACCTCAAATGGTCCTAATTGGTTTATACTAGTTTTAGTACTATCTCCTTTAACTACATTACATTTATATTTTTCAGCTTGTTGTTTATAATCCTCAATTTCATGTGCATTTGCAATGCTTCCATCATCTTTTCCGTATTTTCCAACCTCAACATTATCTGGAATACCTAAACTTTTTTTATTTGCTTCAAGATATTTTGAAAACTGATTTCCATTTATCATTAAATCTCCTAGATTTTTTTTGCCATTAACCAATATAGCAGCTAACTTTTGAAATACACCTAACTTACTTGTTTTTACATAATTCTTATCATTATAAATCTCAACTTTATCAGGGAAAATATCACATATATATCTTATCTTATAATAATATAGTCCTGTAGCAGTATTTGATTCACTTACACAAGTAGCATTACTTTCATGTATTGTGTTATTATATCCTGCTTGTATTGTTTTATTAATAATCTTTTTTGGATCTATAGAAAACGTCCCATGCTCTTTCATATATAGTGCTATAGCTTTTTCTCCATTATTGTTTTGTGTAGCATTAAAATCATCATCCAAATCATATTTTGCCATACTATAGCTAGATTTTAAAAATATAATTAAAATAACACTTAATAATATAAATATTATATTATATATCAATTTTTTCCCCACTTTTTTACCTCCTTTCTTTTTAAAATTATAAATAATGATATCACTAAAATTAATGTTATTATTATTAATATAGTTACAATAAATTCCATACCTGTACTAATAGAAATAATTACTTCAGCTTTACTCATATCATCCTCATCTTCCACTTTGTTGCCAGGTGTAGAATCACAATCATCTATTGATAAGTCATTGGTTGCTTTTCCAATTTCAGCTACATTTATAACAGTTCCTGTATTATTATTAGTCATCGTTTTAGTAAGAATAAGTTTTAGCTCTTTTTCCTGCCCCGCACTAATTTTCTCATTTGCCAAAGTAATATTATGTAATGCACCATCTGTAGAAATAAACCAGTCTTTATTCATTTCTGAGTTAAACTTTAAATCTTTAGGTATATAATCCACAATATCTCCAATATAACCATCAAGTTCTCCCTCATTTGTAATTTTAATTGAATATTCAATCAATACCAACGAATTAATCAATTTTTTTGAATTTATTTCAACTTTTGCAAGCTTTGTATCTTCATATGACTTTGTAGATGTTCCAGCACTATTTTCAACAATAACTTTACTTATATACTTATCCAACCTCAAATCAAATCTTTCATTTTGTATAAATCCCGCATTTATATTATCTATAGATGCCGAATTAATTTCAATTATATCTGTTAAAGCCACAATTGTTTTTACGCCATCTAAATTTATTTCTTTTTTTATAACATCTGAATTTACGCCGCTTTCCACATTTTCTCTATGATAAATTGTTGGTCTATAAATTTTGTTATCATATTTAAAGGCAATAAAATATTTTCCATTACTTACTTTATCAAATTTATAATTTCCATTTTCATTATTAATAGTATTTTTTTGTAATATTTTACCTGTATTAGCTTCAATTAAATAAACATCTATATTTTTTAATTCTTTATCATTTAAATCAAATATTCCATTTTTATCTAAATCAACCCATGTTCTTCCAGATATATAATTGTAGTTTTCTTTATCATCATTATTTTTCTGGTCATCACTATCATCTTGACCTTCTTGCTCATCTTGTCCCTCATCTATATTTTTATCTTGTATATCCAATGAATATTCAATAACATTTGATTTATTTGTATTTGCTTCTACATATATTTCTATGTTTTTTTCTGTACAGTTTTCTGTATTTACAGATGTACTTAATATAAAATTTTTAACTTCATCAGGATTAAATTCTCTGGAAATATCAAATTCTTTATTGTTATTTATCTCAATATTAGTATAACTTCCATCATCATTTTTTTCTTTTAATGAATCGATATAAACCCCATCTGGTAAAAAGTTACAAATATTAATGTATGTTTCAAGTATACCTTTATTTGAAACCTCTATATAAAAATCTATTTTATCACCATTTTTCAATTCTTCCTCATTATTTTTGTTTGCAGATATTTTACAATCAATTTGTGTTTCATCTTGATTAATTACCCTATTACTATAATTAGAATTATATTTTATATCTTTATGATTTAATAAATATGTATTACCATATATGCTAATTTCTTTATTTTTTTGATATATATCAAAACCTTGTAAATAAACCCAGAACATAATATTTTCTTCTTTATTAGGTTCTATTTCTTTTATTTTTAATTTTAACTGTTTTGTTTCATCATTAAATTCTAAAATTTCATAGTTTAAATTATCACGATTTAATTCTTTAATATTTGAAAAATCAACAGTTCCTATTTCACTTACATTTATCTCTATTATTATGTCTTTTTTTATTTCATTTGAAAGGTTTTTTATGCATATATCATATGGTAAATTTCCCTTGCTTTTTACATTTAATTTTTCAGATTCTTGATACTTAATAAGCATTTGGATATCAGCTTGCTCTATTTTGTTATCTAATAATTTTATCTCTTTTTTCTCAATACCATCAAACATTATTTCCAAATGTCCTTGCGTGTCATTACTTCCATTTTCTTCCTTTTTTACAGAAAATTCATATTCAAATACCGTAGATTCCCCATTATTTAATTTTTCAATCTTGTACTCTTTTTCCTTTACATCTGGACATTCTCTTAAATAATAGTTATAAGCTGGTTCATTTGTTGTACTTATTGCTTCTTGTTTTATTAGATCATACATCACTGAATTGGTATGTTTTGAAATGATTAACAAATTACTTAAATCATTACCAGAATTGTTTATAATAACTACATTATATTTTATATTTTCCCCTTCATATATTTCATCACCATCTTTTAAATATTTACCACCTGATTGTGCAGAAATTTGAGCATAAACACCATTTGTAATTTCTATAGTTTCTTTTTCTGCATTTGTATTGCTCATTTTAATTAAGGAATTTTCTTCTGTTTCTAGACAAACTCCTGAATCTATCGTCATATTTTGTCCTAAATAATCATAATTCACTTTATAATCCATATAAAACTTTTCATTATAATTAATTTTATCTGAAATACTAAATTGGAAATAAAATTCAATCTTATCTCCGCTTTTTAATTCCGAATTTGGAATATCAATTTTATATAACCTTGCTTTTTCTTTACTTTCTTTCCATGTAGCATCTTTCTCATTTGCTTCTTCTGAATAAAAAACTTTTGCTCCCTCAAAATTTACAACTATATCATCTATTAAATTAGAATAAAGTATTACATCTTCATTATTTTCTAGAATCGTCCCTATAATAGACACATTAGCAATTTCATATTCATAATTATTTATTATAGCCATACTTGCACTTGCCTTTTTTTCGTTTCCATTAACATCTAACTTACCAGTTGGAACATCCCCACCAAATGTTTCTAAAACATCTCCATTATCATTAAAATCAGAAATTTTGCTATATGCTAGAACCCCAGATTTAGAATTTAAATTTAGCTCTAGATTATTTTCATATTGGTTCTCATTTCCATTTTCATTTGTATAAATCATTTTCATATTTGCTTTTTTATTTGGAGTCAATTTATTTAAAGTCAAATCAGCAAATATTACAACTTGCATACCCTCATAAACATTGTTTCCAAAACTTGTTTGTTCTCCTGAAAAAGCAAGTTCAATTGTTTTTACCCCTTCTTCATTTGTTACAATTTTATTTTTTACTGTTTTTAAACCTTCATTATATAAAACCTTTGCAGATGTTATTTTTATATTTTCTATTTCTTTAGGAAGCTCAATATTAATTGTTGGATTTTTATATAAATCATATTCACTGCTATTTGTTACTAAAGTTGCTGTAATTTGTACTCCTTTATTTGTTTCTAATGTAGACAAGTTATTATTGCTTATTTCTAATTTTGCCACAGTTTTAGTATCTTTTAATAATGTATCTGTATTTATAATTTCTTCTTCATTGTTACTAACAACTTTTATAGTACTTGTTAATTTATTTAAAGTTTTTAAAGTTTGTTTATCATAACCACAATTTCCTTTTATAGCTTTTATAGCTTTTATTTTTAATACACCTTCTATAATTGGTTTTGTAGTTACAATTTTTATATTTTTTAATTGTAAATCAACTTGATTATTATTTGCATCAACCCTTTTTAAAACAATATCTCCATTTTCGTCTTCATTAGACTCTATATTAGCACTTGTAATTTCTGTGTCATTTTCATCTAATATTCTCAATTTTCCGTCATTTCCAAGTATTGTTTGTAAATTATTTTTATTAATTTTTATTTCTTTAAAATATGTACCATTATTTGTAGATAATATATTTTGATCTTGTGCTTCAAATTTATCATCTTCAAGCCTCAATTCTATTTTTTCTAAACTGTTTGCTTCTGAAATTTGAACATTATAATTTTGGTTATATATTGTTTCATTTTGTGTGTTAGCATACATGTACCCTTTATATACACTTTCAGTTGAAGAAACCTTGGCACTTAATATTTGTCCCTTTTTTTCAAGTGCTATTTTTTGCACATCATTTTTTGTAATTTCTTCATTTTTTGTATAAATATTTGTAATAACTGTTGTATTTAAATCAATATTTTTTATTTCTAATTGACCCTCATATATTGCAATTACATTATATATATCTTTTCCATCATTCCAAATTATTTTGTCATTATTGTTTTTAGTCTCTATTATCACATTCCCATTTTTGTTGTCATATTCTATATTTTCTAGTTTTACTCCATTTTTTAATACCTTTATTTCACTTGGGTATTTTTCATTAATTAAAGGTAAAGTAGTAGTTATTTTTTCATTTGATTTTGGTAAAACATTATCATTTACGCTAGTTTCAATTGTCTGTTCTAGTAATAACTTATTATCACTTAAGTTTATATATTTGTCTATTGATGTCTTTAATCCTAAATCCACATCTTCTGTCCACATATTTTTTATACTTATTTCATGTTTTACCTCACTCTCTTTTGAATTTGAATTTATATACTTACCTGATAACTCAAATCTAACTTTTCTTTCAAAATAATCACTTTCAACTACATCTTGTTTTTTTAGGCTTATTGGAATTTCAATTTCTACATTGTTTCCATATTGAATTGAATTTAAAACTATTTCATTATCTTGTTTATTTATCTCTTTTACAAAATTGTTTTTGATGCTTCCTATTTCAAAATTTGGATTATCTATCTTTATTTTCCCATCATTTAATATACCTGAATCTTTTACATTTATGTTTAGATACAAGTTTTCTCCATTTTTTATATTATTTAATTTTGTGTGGACTTTATTTTGCCCATCTTTAAAATATACCTCAAAATAAGTTTGTTCATTTACTTTAGTAATTTGTTCCTCTAAGCTATCTAATGCATAACTAATAACATTTCCTAATATAACAAAATATGAAAAAGTTAATGCAAAAATAGTTAATATTGTAAGTATTGTTTTTCCTACTCTTCCTTTCATCTTTACCTCCCAAGTTTATACATTTTACCTTAATTATATATTAATATCTTTTAGTTCTTAATTCAATATAGCCTTATTTCCATATTATTAATTATTACATAAATTGTCTTATATTCCTTTACGGAAGCACATTTAGAGACTTTGTTTTCTTATAATTTAAAATTTTAATTACAATTTTGTTACATCTAGTCGTTTTTTGTAAATTTGTATGCTTTTTAATTATAAATTCATTAGTTTGATTATTTATTTTTCCTTTATTCCCTATGTTTATATTATTTTAAAACAAAAAAAGCATAGTTTATTTTCTAAACTATACTTTTTTTATTTTATTTAAGAACTTTTTTCTTTATAAATACTATTCCTGTACCTATAATTATTGCTGCTGATATTGAAATAATTAATATCATTACAAAGTCTTTATTTTCTCCAGTAGGTGGTGTAACTGATACCCATTCTGCCTTGTGATATAAGTTTGATGCTTCTACACTTATATTTCTTCCTGGAATTTTTTCATAACTTCCATTTTTATTTTTAACTATATCAACATCTGTTATTTCTGTTTCGTTATCTAATCTAATTTCGTCTGAGTTGCTTAGTAGGCTTGTAGAATATAAATTATATTCTAGTGGAGCATCTTTTGGTGATAATTCTTTACCTTCAATTTCAAGTACTTGTCTATCATTTAGCTTTAAAGCTCTTATTTTAGTTAATATACTTGTTGTTTCAACTTCTTCTGTCATATCTACTTCTTCAAGCCATTGCTCAAACAATTTCTTCATAGTCTCACTTGAAACTTTTTCAAGTCCTTTTACAATAACTGTTCCATCTTCTTTTGTTTCAGATGTAATAGATGACATAAAGTATTGTTCCATAAGTGTAGGTATTTCAGATTTTTCAACTTCACTTGTAGTTTTATAAGTCCACTTTGTACTTTGTGTATTACTATTTGTTACGTCTTCATCTATTTTCATATCATTATCTAAATAATCATATATATTAGTTGGTTTTATTTTTATTATGCCTTCATCATTAGCTGGTATTTCACCATATTTGTAAAAATTTTCATCTGCATAATCAACTTCACCATTATTTGCTACTGTTATTTTATAACCAATTTGTGCTGTTGAACCTTGTATTATTTCATTGTCTATTTCTGCTCTAATATAGCCATAGCTTGGTCCTCCTGTAACTCCTGTTACTTGACCTTCTAATTTTCCTTCACTATTTACTTTTGCATCTACTAAAACTCTTCCACTTGCATCTGTAATTTTTACTGTATCAACAGTTTTTGTTATATCAAGTGATTGTTTTGCTCTTTCTATAATACCAAAGTCTAAATATTTAGCATCTTGTCTTACAAATTTATCACCATCTGAAGTTGTTGTTATATTTGGTTCTACTGAAGAATCTTTATCAATTCCAACTCCAAATATAGGTGTTGTAGAAGTCATTTGTTTAATTTCTTGTGCAGCATCTATTGCTTCTCTTGTTTGGTAGTCATCTGTTGCATCTGAATATCTTGGGCTTTCTGTTTTATACCAATCTAACTTGCTAAATCTTTGTTTGTCTAAAACTACAGTTCCTTTATATTCTTTTACATCATAGCCTTGATCTTTACCCCATGTATATTCAATTTTATAATATGATGGTGTATATCCAGTTATTTCAAAGTAACCTTGGTCATTTGTTATTGCTTCATATGTTTTTCCACCTTGTGTTTTATTTCCATCTTTGTCAACTTCTGTCATAACAACTTTAATACCACTTATTCCTTGTTCACCTTCATCATACATACCATTTCCTTGTCTTACATTTCCTTTTCCAAATTCTTTGGCATTATCTATAAATACTGTTCCTGATAATGTTCTATCATCTTCTGGGTGTAATACAAATGATGGAGCTCTGTCTGTGTCATCTTCATATGTGTTTTCTTCTCCTATTTTGCTGTTATTTGGTATTGAGTCTTTATCTATTGCAGCATATGGTTTTCCATTTTGTAGTGTAGAATATGATGTTATTTCTGCTACATTATCTAATGGTGCATTTGATTGTTCTCCATTAAGAATTTCTGCAATTTGTGCTTTTGATAAATCAAATTTTACATATATTGTTTTATGATTTTCTCCAGTTCCTGCAATTTCCCCAAGTTTTGTTGTATCAATTGTTATTTTGTTGTATTTACTATTTACATTTTCTACATTAGATACACTTAGCTCTCCTGTTACTTCTCCCGTTGTCTCATCTATTGCAGTTCCAACTTTTATTCCTGTTTTTTCATATTTAGCATCAAAATAATCTACAATTTGGTTAACTTTTACTGTTCTATCAGTATTAACATTTTCGTTTCTTATATCTATAGCATATGTTACAGATACTTTTAATTCTTTACTTTTATCATCATTTACATAGTTGATGTCTGATTTATAAATTGGTCCTGTATATGTTCCAGTACGTTCTTTCTTCCATTGCATTGCAACATTAAAGTCACTTTCTTGTCTTGGTTCATTTACATAGTTAAAATATTTTCCATATTCGTATATATGATTATATCCATTTATAGATAATTTTGCACTATAAACATCTTTTACTAAGCTTAAATCTGTTTGTCCTCTTTCATATAATCCTAAATTAATATTTTCTATTTCTGTTACCAATTTATTTTGATTTGCTAATTGTTTTTGTAATTTTTCATATTGTGCTTTAATACTATAATTTGCAGATGTTGTTGTTGCATCTATTGTAAAGTCACCCATATTTGAAATTTCAACAACATTTTCTTGTTTGTTGTTTTCACCTTTTTTAGTTATGCTACTTATGGTTCTTGCATTTGTAAGTGTTACATTTGAAACTCCATTTTCTGTTTTTGAGTTATATTTTAATTCATGTCCATTAATTGTTTGTCCTTCTCCTGTTATTGTAGCGAACATTTCGTTAAAATCATTTCTTGCTTTTTCTGTTTCAGATGCTTTAGAACCTGCATCTTCATTTATTTTTGGTATTACACATTGATATGTTAATCCATCATATGTAAATTCAACATAATAGTTATCTTGTTTTATTTCATTTAAGTCAATTTTTTCAAATCTATAATATCCATTTTTTCCATTTAATTCTTTTGTTACAGTTTTGCATTCATTTCCATTACCATCTTTTACAATATTTCCTTGTTTATCTTTTAATACTACTGTAACTCCATTCATTTTATAATCTGGATCATCATATATTCCATTTGCTTGTTGTTCTGTTTTATTATCATAATTTCCTGTAATATCTTGCCATACATATCCTGAAAGTGCAATATATGCTTGTTTGTTTTTAGCAGTTACTGTAACTACTCCTGTACTATTTGCTTTTACTTCATAGTCTTCTTCTATTATATTTCCTGTAACATTACCACCATTAAATCTAAATGTTCCTAATTTATATATGTCACTATATGGTCCAAGGTCTGTTTCCACTATCATATATTTTCCAAGTAATACTTTGTTTAATTTTACTAATCCATTAGAATCTGTTACAAGTAATGTTGCTTTATCAAAGTCCACATAGTCTGTAACTTTATTATTACTATCTACTTTTAACCATCCTTGTTTTGCCTTATTATAAACTTTAAATCCTATTCCTTGTAAATTTTTTCTTGTAGTTTCATCAACTTTCTTTATTTGTAAGTCAACAAAAGCTTTTTTATTTGTAGCAGTTAATTCAACTTCTGAACTTGATTTTATTTCCTGTTCTTTAATTTTCTTAGCTACTCTTGTATATTTTGTCCCATCTTTTTTAGTTAATGTTATTGTATCTGTTAATTGATATGTATCTTGCAATAATTGTGGTATACTAGTTTCATATATAGCGTATTTTCCTAATGGTAATTTATTTATTTCTTGTGTATAACCATTTTTTCCTGTTTTAAATTCTGTTGCATTATCAAAATTTACAAAAGTCATATTATTGTTTTCAACTTTTACCCAATTTTGTTTTGATTGGCTGTATACCTTAAATCCTATTCCTTCTAATGCTTTTGTTTTATCATCATTATCAACTTTTTTAATTTTTAATTTTCCATATTTTACTGTTGGAAGATCTACTTCTAAAGATTTATTTGCATCTTCTCCTTTATATACAATAAAGTTTTGTCCATAAGAGGCATAACATAATACTATTCTTGCTTTACTCATTTGGACTTTATTTGTATATAACTTAATGCTTGATATTCCACTTAATTCTTCATCACTTACTAGCCAAAATTTTGCATCAGATATTTCTGAAATATCTTTTGTCTTACCATCTAATGAAGTTGCAATATTCTTAATTGTAATTGTTTTTGAATCAGTTTTTATCTCTGCTTTTTCTATTTTACAAGACGCTTTTGAAACCTTATATGGTCCAATGTATGTCTTTCCATTTTTTGTTTCCACACTAACACTTGATTTTTCTTGTTCACTCATATTTAACTCAAAATTTAATTTCTGAACATTTTGTGCTTCTTTTTTTGCCGCTTCAATGACCTTTTCTACATTTGGAAGAGATTCAGATAATTGCATATTTCCTGTAAACATTCCCTTGTCAATTCCAAGTAATTCCATTTTTGCTTTATCATGTATAAATGGATAAATCATTGCATATTTATTTAATCCATAACCTGAACCATAAATGCTAACTCCTTGCTCATTATTTTTTGATGCATTTTTTGCAAGACTTGCAAGATATAATATAGGTTCTACATTTTTATTGTCAAAACTATATGCTACTCCATCTTTATGACTATTACTATATACTACTATATCTCCTTTTTTTGTTGCATCATTATTTGCAATATCAATTATATTTACAATTTTATATGAACCTCTATTACCATAATTATGCGCTATACAATATTCATTTGGATTATTATAATTTCCTGGACCCATATATTTATTTATCATACTTCCAGCATTAAATTTCCAAAAATCAGAAGATGTTTTTGCTAAGTTTGCTAAGTCATCTGTACTTGTATAATCCGTAACCTTTGTAGCATATACATTAATCGTTAAACTTGCTAAAATTATCAATACTAATGATATAATAATATTTTTAAGTTTCACATTTTTACTACTAGTTTTCATGATTTGCCTCCTTTCTTTTTATTGTATATATTACTGTTCCTCCTACAGCTAAAATTATAATTACAACTATAGTTCCTATTGTAAATGCAAGACCTGTTCTAATAGAAATAATTACTTCTGCCGTGCTCATATCATCTTCTCCTTGCACTTTATTTCCTGGGGTTGAATCTTTATCTGGTATAGATAATTCATTACTTGCTTTTGCAATTTCTGCTGTATTTACAGTAGTTCCTGTATTATTTTCTGTCATAGTTTTTGTTAATGTTAAAGTTAATATTTTTGTTTCTCCTACATCTATTACGTCATTTGTTAATGATGTATTGTGTAGATTTCCATCTGTTGAAATATACCAATCTTTATTAATTTCAGAACTAAATTTTAAGTCTGTTGGTATATAATCTACTATTTCATTTGCATATCCTGGAAGTTCTCCTTCATTTGTAATTCTAATTTCATATTCAATTAATACTGTTGAACCAGCTAATTGTTTTGAATCTATTTCTAATTTTGCTAATTGTTCTTTGTTGTATTCTTTAACTGTTGTTCCTGCTTTATTTTGTACTGTTATTCTACTAACATATTTATTTAAGTTCAAGTCAAACACTTCATTTTCGATAAATCCTGCATCAATATTTTCAAGTTCCTTATCTGTTAATTCTAATGTATCTGTTACTGCATATTTTTTAGTATCATTATTTATACTTACTTTACTTGTAATAACGTCTGAATTTGTATTTTCTGTTGCTTTATTTGCATGATATTCTGTATTTCTATATTTAACATTGTCATATTCAAATACAATCATATATTTTCCAGAATCTATATTTTCAAATTTGTATACTCCATTTTCATCAGTTACAACTTCTAATTTGTTTCCATTTTTATCTGTTAAATATTTTCCTGTTTCAACATTAGCTATCATTACTTTTATTCCAGAAATAAATTCTTCTGAACTTTCTCTTATACCATTTTTATTTGTATCTTTCCATACACAACCTGAGATTGTATTTTTATATGTTACATTCCCATTTGAAGCATCATTTTTATTTTCGTCACCATTTCCATTATCTTCATCTTTTTGATTATCATCTATCTTCTCACCATCATTTATCTCATCTCTTGATTCATCATTATAATCAGATAATTTATAAGTAATTTCATTTGATTCATATTCTTTTTGATCAGCTTCAATTTTTACACTATTTGCAAATGAATCTGATCCAGCTTTTGTTGTGTCAATACTTGTATCTACATATAATTTAACTTCTTCATTTGGCTTAATATCTATTAATGTTTTTAAAATTTGATTATTCTCAATATTTTCAATATTTTCTGTACTACCTTGTTTTTCAATATATGCTTTATTTATTGTTAATACATTTGGTAATTTATCTTCAATTGTTAATATGTTTATATTTGAATTTGCATTATTTTTTATTGTTGTAATATATATAAGATTATCACCGTTTTTTACATAATCATTTTTTATGCTTCCTTCTTGTAATACTTCTAAGTTAGATACAATGTCATTTTTCAAACTAATCTCAACTTCATTTGAAAAATAAGTTGCCCCATCTACTGTTGCATAACCTTGTAAATTAACATTTTCGTCCTTATCGCTATTTGCCATTAAAATTATAGATATATCTATTTTATCACCTTTATTTAATTGTTTAACTTTTAGTTTTACAAATTCATCTGTTTTATCTATAACTTCATACTTTTCACTTTCTTCTATATTATATACAGACATTAATTTACTTGTATTCAATGTTACATATATATCTTTATAATCTTTATCAGAAATATTTTTAACAGTTATTTTATTAGCAGCTAAATTTCCTTTTATAATTGAATTATCAGTTGAAATATTATTTGTTATAGTAAGTTTTAGTCCCGCATCCTTAACATCATTATTTAATTCAATATTTCCTTGTTTTAATTCATCAGCTAAAATTTTTATGTTTCCTTTTACATTAGTTACGTTTTCTTTTACTCTTATTTGGTAATTAACTGTCTTTGTTTCTGAATTTTTGACTGTTCCAAGTTCAATTTCTTTATTTGATTTTCCCTCTTTTTCTACAATGTATATAAATTTTTTCATTTGTTCTGTATTAAATGTATCTGGTTCTTCATAAACTTCTTCATCAAATACATTTGCATTTTCGTGATCTGCTTCTATTTTTAAGTTATTTAAATCTTTTCCTGTATTATTTGTTAAAGTTATAATATATTTGACTGTTTGACCTTCATATACAGCTTCATTATTATTTAATTCTTTTCCTGCTGATATTGCAACAATTTTTACATTAAGTCCTTCAATATTTTGGTTAGTTCCATTAGCATCTTTTTCAATATCTTCTGAAGATTTTAGTTCTGTATATACTAAATTTGCAGCTTTTTTTGTTTGTGTTTGTCCTTCATAATCATAATTCATTTCTAATTTTGTATATGCTGTTTGGTTATATGAAAGATTTGCTGGCATTTCAATATCATATGAAATATCAACTTTTTCTCCAACATCTAGTTTGTTATCTTGTAAAACTATTTTAAATGATTTTGCATTATTTATATCTTCTGTCCAAGATTCTGAATCTGCTTTTGCATTTTCATCTTCAGAATATAATATTTTAGCATCTTTTCCACTTACTTTTATTGCACTTTTTAAGTTTGCATCAAATGTATTTAATAATGATGTTTCAAATATTTTTTCATTTGCATCTTTAACTGGTAGTTTACCAATTATAGAAACATTTTCTACAGAGGTATCATAATTATTTACCATTACCATATTTGAATGTAATAATTTTTCTTTATTATTTACAGATAAATTTTGTGTTAAAACTTCATCATTTAACGTTTTCTTTCCAGCTACTTGTTTTCCATCTTCTTCAACTATTAATGTATTACGTAATATTATACCTTCTCTTGATACTATATTTACATCTATATCAGTAGAATACTCTTTTTGCGCACCGTTTTCGTTTGTATATATCATTTTTATTTTTGATGCTTTAGATGTACTTAATTCATCTAAAGTAATATTTGTATTTATTGTTACTTTAATTCCTTCTGCTACTTTATTGTCATAGTTAATTTGTTCACCTTTAAGTTTTACATATATTGTTTTATTTCCATTTTCAGATATTATTTCTTTGTAACTTTCAACTTCTATTTCATTTCCAGCATATAAAGCAGATACTGAAGAAATATCTAATTTTGAAACTTCTTGTGGAAGTTCTATTTTTATTGTTGGTTCTTTATAAAGGTCTGTATCCATTGTTCCTGTTTTTAATGTTGCTATAAATTCAATCTTATTGCTGCTTACTGCAGATATAATATTTCCTTTATTTTCATTGTTCATGCTTAAATATGCTTCTGTTTTTGTATCTTTAATTTCTTTTTTAGTTGTAGCTTCTGATGAATTTGTTTCATCTGTATATACTTTTATTTTTGTCTCAATTGAATCTATTTGTTCTATTTCCTCTCTTGAATATCCAGCATTACCTTTTATTGCTTTTTTAGCACTTATTTTTAATGTTCCTTCTTGTTGTGGTTTAGTTGTTGTTATTTTTAAACCATTTGTATCTAATGCTTGTACGATATTTCCTTCTTCATCTATAGTATTGTTATTATCAATTGTGTAAGTATTGCCTTTTACATCCTCTATTGTTATTTTTCCTTCTGTTCCTAATATTTCTTTCATATTTTCTTTGTTTATTTTAATTTGTTTATATACTGTACTTTTATTTGTAGATTTTTCCTCTCCACTTTGAGTTTTAAAATTATCTTCTTCAAATTCCAAATTTATACTATCTGCATCATCTTTATCTGAAATTTCTATTTCGTAATTTTCATTATACAATGTTTCTTCTGTTCCTGAGTACATATAACCTTTATATACGTCTTCTGAACCTGAAGTTGCATTTACACTTACAATATTTCCTTTTTGTTTTGCTGTTCCTTCATAACTTGCTGATGGTTTTCCTTTAAATATTTTTTCATCATGTCCAAAAACTTTTGTATTTATTTCTATTTCTGGTTTTATACTTATATTTTCTGGAATTTCTTGTTCATATATAAATATTAAAGTATATTCATCTTTTCCATTATTCCATGTTATTTTATTATCTTTTACAAAATTTACAGTAAACTCTAAACTTCCTTGTGTTGCATTATATTTATTTAAAATTAGTTCATCACTTAATTTTGTACCATTTTCTAAAACATATACTTTTGATGGCATTTTTCCATCTATTTGAGATGCCTTTACTTTAATTGTTTCTTCTGTTTTTGGCAATACATTATTTTCTACTTCTGATACTACTTTTTCTTGAACTAATATTTTATTTTTATCTTTATTTATAATAATTTTTTCTATACTTGGTGCTGGATAATTTGTTACAACTGATTCATTCCAAGTAAGTTTTGTATTTACTACCCCATTTATATTTTCTTCAGAGGAATTCTTATATGTTCCAAAAAGAGCAATTTCATTTTCCATGCTAAAATAATCAGTAGCAATTTCTCCTGATTTTTCAAATTTTATAGGTAACTCTATTTCGATACTATTTCCATATGTTATTTTGTTTAACTCAATTTCATTTGTATCATCATTTATGTATTTTACATATGAGTTTTTTACCTCATCTTTTAATATTTTAAAATTAGCATTATTTATTTTAATTTTAGCATTTTCAAGTACTCCAGTTTTCATATCTATGCTTACATATAGCTTATCTCCTGAAGTAATGCTTGCTGTTTTATCGTAAGTTTTTTTGTCTTCGCTTTTAAAATAAGCATCAAATGTTATTCCTGTATTTTTAATTTCAGTAGCTCTTGTACTTATTGCATATACAGCATCTGTTGCAACTAAAATAAAGTTTGCAGCTGTCATACAAAATACTAAAACCATTGCAATAAATTTTTGTAATATTTTCCCTTTCATATAAATTTCCTCCTTAAAAATTATTACTTATATATAATATAATTAAAATATTTAAAGTCAATATGCTTTAATTTTTACTTCTTTTTAGCTAAATACATAGCTATACGGAAAGTTTTGGTTTGCTTTTTTTACAATTATTTGACTTTTTAATTACATTTTTGTTACACAAAATAATTGACATACTTTGGCATATTACCCCTAACTTATATTATACAGTTTTTTTATTCATTTTTCAATGTTTTTTCCAAAATTCATTAACTTTTTATGTTAATAAATTTATAACTTCCAAATTTAATTATATATTCTTCCCAGGGCTCCCCATTATAAGAAAATGTATTTCGTACCTCAAACATTTTCTAAAACGGTCCCCGCTTGCCCTTCACAGAATATATAATTAAACTTTAAGCTTTAACTAATAACTTTTAATTCGCCTATTTTGTCTCATTATGCCAAATTATTTACGATTTTTATTATATTAATTGGAACCTTTTTTAACTATTACTCATATACTTATATAAATAGTTAAATTTATATTTAAAAGAGGTGATTTAATTGCAAAATAATGGTTTAAATCCTGAAATGATGAATAATATTAAAAATCTAGTTGATAATGGTAATATCTCAGAAGCTATCTCTAAAATTTCTCCTGAAATGATAGAAAATTTTTCAAAAATAATGTCAAATTCTAATTCTAATAAAAACGATGAGTCTACAAATAACACATCTAACAATCAAAATTCTAACAACTCACAAAATACATATAATTCTTCAAAAAATAGTTCATCAAATAATTTTGATTTTAATAACATTGATATGAATACTATATTAAAAATGAAATCTGTAATGGAAAAAATGAATAATTCAAATGATCCTAGATCAAATCTTCTTTATTCTTTAAAACCATATTTAAGAGAAACAAAACAGGAAAAGCTTGATCAATATGTAAATTTACTTAAAGTATCTCAAATTGCTGAGGTTTTAAAAAATGATAAGAAGGATGATAAAAATGCCTAGTTTTCCTTTTTTTAACATGCCTTATTTTCAACACTATAATTATTACAATAGATATAAATATTATCAAAATATGTCTAAAGCACAAAAAAGTACTACTAGTAATAACGCTAGTAGTACTAAAGACACTGACAATTCTAAAAAGAACCCAGATGACCATAGTAGCCACAATACCTCTAAAAATGATAGCCAAGCTTTATTTAGTATTATGGGATTAAATTTATATTCAGATGATATTTTAATATTGTGCTTATTGTTTTTTTTATATACACAAAAAATTGAGGATGAAATGCTATTTCTTTGTCTTGTTTTATTATTAATTACATAAAAATTACTCTATTATTATCTTATCTGAATCTACATATAAATAAGCATTCTTATGTAATGGCTCTTCTTCTCTATCTATTTCCCTTACAATGTTTGCAATTCTAACTTGAGCAGGATCAAAAACTCCTGCTGCTATTATTGCTTGTTTATTTCCCTTTGCTCCGGCATGTGCAAGTCCTCTTAAATTACCCACAACAACAATATTGTCAGATGCAATTATTTCTGCTCCTGAATTTACATCTCCTATAATTACAATGCTTCCTTCAACTTCCATTTTTTGTCCTGATCTTAATGAACCTCTATGAAACTTTGTTTCAGAAATTGCTATTTCTTGATCAAATGTTTTTTTAATGCTTGCAAGTCCAAGTGCTTTAGGTGTATCAAAGTCTATTTCTACATCTATAACTTTTTTTATCATATCTTGT
The DNA here is from genome assembly GCA_000437215.1 of Clostridium sp. CAG:440. Taxonomy (GTDB): domain Bacteria; phylum Bacillota; class Clostridia; order TANB77; family CAG-508; genus CAG-269. The sequence continues at coordinate 14,621 of FR898647.1, read as the reverse complement.
AATTCATCAATTTCCCTGTTTTTTAATATTTTACCAGACACTCTAATTGGTGTTTTATCATCTTTATATAGTTTTTTTAGTTCAGGTAATTTTTTCTTTAGGCTGTCTATAATGTTTTCATAACTTGCCTCTTCTTTAATTTTTATAACTATTTCATTTTTCTTTAAATTAATATTTATACAATTTTTCATTTTTTTACATCCTTTCTATTTTATTGCATTATTTCTGTATATGGTTTTTCTTGCATGTTTTCTGTTATATCTTGTGTATTAATTCCAAAATATTCTGCCATAATATCTCTTACAACCTCTGCTGTATAATTTCCATGCCCTCCGTTTTCTACCATTACAACAATTGCAATTTCTGGATCATCAAATGGCGCATATCCAACAAACCACGCATTTACTTTATTTCCAGGAGCTTCCGCAGACCCTGTTTTTCCACCAACTTTTATGCTAAAGTTTTTAAATATATTGTATGCAGTACCTCCAGTTTCTTGAGTAACAGATTGCATACCATCTAATACAGCAGCCAAATATTCTTTTTTTATTGTTGTTCCATCATCTTGTTCATCTGTAAGCCCTAACTTGCTATTTACAAAACTATTTATTTCGCTTTTTGGAACCTCTGTTCCATCTGCATTTATTATTGTTTTTATTATTGAAACATCAACTTTGTTTCCTCCATTTGCAAGTGTACTTATATATTTTGCCATTTGCAATGGACTAAATTCATTATCGCCTTGTCCAATTGAAGCATTTAATGTATCACCAGAAACCCATGTTTCTCCTCTTGCTTGCTTAACTTCTTTACTTGCAAGAACTCCTTTTGTTTCAGATGGTAATTCTATTCCAGTTTTACTTCCTAGTCCAAAATATTTTGCAAATTTTACTAAATTATCTATTCCCATTCTATTTCCTACTTCATAGAAATAATAGTTACATGAATGTTTTATTGCATCAGATACATTTAGTCTTCCATGTCCAACATGATAGTCTGTATAATACCAACAGTTCCATGTTCTGTTTCCTAATTTATACACCCCTGTATCATTTATTCTTTCATCAATACTTACAACATTTGATTCTAATGCTGCAATTGCTGTCACCATTTTAAACGTTGATCCTGGTGCATATGAAACTTGCATTGCTTTATTTACTAATGGATGATTTGGGTTATTATTATATTCATTCCAATCTTTAGTACTTATTCCTCCAACAAATTTACTTGGATCATAATCTGGATAGCTTGCCATAGCAAGTACCTCGCCAGTTTTTACATTCATAACCACAGCACTTCCGTGCCTGTGCATCATATGTTTTTCCAAATCCACCACTTGCTATTTTTTGAATATTTGATGCCAAAGTATTTTCAACTATTCTTTGTAAATTTGCATCTATAGTTAAAACTATATTTGAACCTGCAACCGCTTCTTTTGTTACATATTCTCCAGATGAAGTTCCATCAACTCCCATATCAATTTGTTTTGTTCCATTTTTTCCTTTTAGATATTCCTCAAATACACTTTCTATTCCTGTTCTACCTATTATATCATTTATATCATATTTATCTTTTTTTGCATTATATTCATCACCTGTAATTTTTCCAGCATATCCTAATATGTGTGATGCAACAGTTCCAGATGTGTATTTTCTTACGGGTTCAACAACAATATTTATTCCTGGAAATTTTTCACTATTCTCACAAAATTCTGCAACAGCTTCTCTTGACAAATTATCTGCAAGCCTTACGGCTCTTGTGCTGCTATAACCTGTTTTGGCTATTTCATACCTTAGAGCTATAATTTTTCTTGTATCTTCCAAATTATCATTTTTTATTTCATATTTTTCTTTAAATTCATAAAAAACTTGCTCTGCTGTTTTTCCTTTAGATATGTTGTTTTTTTCTTGCCAATTATCTAAAGCCTCTCCTTCTATTGTATATTTAAATGGATTAATTTGTATAGGAAATGAATCTGGTACTTCTTTATTATGTTTTTGTAGTGTATTTACTATATTTAGCATTGCATTATTTAAAGTGTCTGAATCAACTTTACTTTTATAAATTTCTAATGCAAATGTTGTTTCTGAAGTTACTAAAACGCTTCCTGTTCTATCTAATATTTTTCCTCTTGCAGCTTCTAATGTGCTTTCTCTTGTTAATCTAGTATTAGACTGTTTTCTATATTCTTCTCCATGAACTACTTGAAGGTTAAATAATTGAGCTATTAATACTATTCCGTATTATATATGTTAAAACAGTTGCTATATTAAATCTTAAATTTATATTATTTTTACTAATTATTTTTTTAGCCAATTTTTTAACTCCTTATTTTTCTTTCTAATTTTAATTTTAAAAATATCTTGTTAAAATTTTATTTCCTTTGTATTCATTTTCTATATAGTAACCAAATTTTTTTATTAACGGATATATTATAATTGTTATTATAATATTGTAGATAATCTCTATTAATAATATTTTTAAGAATTCTAATATCTCTAAATTTCCATTTAAAATAAAGTAATTTAAAAAATATATTATTATTTCATAGCTAGCCGTTATTCCTGCTACCATTAACATTATTGTCATTCTACTATCTTTAGAAAAATTTTTATCAAATATTCCAGCCACTAATCCAACAAGCCCTAATGTTATTGTATATATTCCAAGCTTGCTTCCTACAAAAAAGTCTAAAAACATTCCTATAATTAAACCATAAATTGTTCCTTTATTCTTGTTTGTAAATAATCCTATAAATAAAACTAATATTACAAATAAATTTGGCATTACTCCTGCAATTGTAAACCAATTAAAAAAGTTTTCTTGTAAAAAATATATAATTAATGCTGTTATTATTAAACTAAAATTTATAAGAAATCTTTTCAATTAATTTACCTCCATTTATTGATTTATAACTAAAACACTATTCAATTTGTTGAAATCTACTGCTGTTTCAACTAATGCATATCTATCTGTTAAATTTTCTGTATCTACTACTTTTTTTATTGTTCCAATTTTTATACCTTTTGGATATATTCCACCAAGTCCTGATGTTTGAATTGTATCTCCTTGTATAACACTTGCTTCAGTTGGAATATACATTGCTTTTAACATTGATTTATTTTCTAATGTACCTTTACATACTATGCTATCTTTTGTAGTGCTCATCATTGCACTTACTGAACTTCCTGGATCAGATATTGTTTGTACTTTTGCTGTACTTTCAGTTACAGATATAACATGTCCAACTAGTCCTTCTTCACTAATAACCGTCATATCAACTTTTACCCCATCTTTTGAACCAATATTTAATGTAATTGTCTTTGAGTAATTACTTATATCTTTATTTATTACATCTCCTGGTATTGTTTTATAACCACTATATTTCTCTGTTAATCCTAAGTATTCTTTTAGTGTTTCATTTTCTGTTTTTATATTTTCTAATTCTCTTAATGATTGTTCTAAATCTTTATTTTTACTCTTTAATTTTTCATTTTCACTTTTTAAATCATTTATATCTGTAAAAAATGTATCATTTCCACTTATTTTATTTTTTAAATAGGTTAATCCATTTTGTATAGGCATTACAAGCTTACTTGCAAAATTTTCTACAAATGAAGTATTATTATCATTATTAGAAAATATTACAACCAATATTAATATTATTATTGTTATAATTATTCCAAGTGCTCCACTTTTTTTGTTTCTATACATTTTTTTATTTCCTTCCTACTTTATCTTCTTTTTCTAGCATTTATCAATACGCTTTTTAACCTCTCTAGATCTTCTACTGTTTTTCCTGTTCCTCTTACCACACACTCTAATGGTTCTTCTGCAATATATACTGGCATTCCAGTTTCCTTATTTACTAGTTTGTCTAAATTTTTTATTAATGCTCCTCCACCTGCTAAATATATTCCTTTTTCCATTATATCTGATGCAAGTTCTGGTGGAGTTTTTTCTAATGTAATTTTTATTACTTCAACAATTTTTTTAATTGATTCTTGCATTGCTTCTTCTATTTGACTTGATGTTATTATTATATTTCTTGGCAATCCATTTGATAAATCTCTTCCTCTTACTTCCATACTCATTTTTGTCATAAGTGGCATTGCACAACCAATTTCCATTTTTATTTGTTCAGCCGTAGTTTCTCCTATTGCAAGATTAGTTTCTCTTTTTATATAATTTACTATGTCTTCATCTAATTCGTCTCCTGCAATTCTTATAGAATGACTAACAACTATTCCTCCAAGTGATATTACAGCAACCTCTGTTGTTCCTCCTCCAATATCTACAATCATATTTCCACTTGGTTCCCCAACTTCTAAATTTGACCCAATTGCTGCTGCCATTGGCTCTTCAATTAAATATACTTCTTTTGCACCAGCTTGTAATACAGATTCTTCAACAGCTCTTTCTTCTACTTCTGTAATACCAGATGGAACACCTACTACAACTTTTGGTTTTCCTATATTATATCTTGCACTTACTTTTTTTATAATATTTTTTAACATAAGCTGTGTTGCTGTAAAATCAGCAATTACACCATCTTTTAATGGTCTTACTGCTTTTATTTGTTCTGGTGTTCTACCGTAGCATTTCTTTTGCTTCATTTCCTGTTGCCAAAATATTTCCTGTTGTTGTATCTATTGCAACAACTGATGGCTCTTTTAATATTATTCCTTTACCTTTTATTGTTACTAAAATATTTGCTGTTCCTAAATCTATTCCTATATCTTTTGAACCAAAATTAAAAAAATTCATTTAAAACCTTTCCCTTTCACTTGCATATTATAAAATTAATTATTCAATTTTTTTGCAATTTCCCCCATAATACTTGTGTATTCCATATTTCCAATAACAAGATGGTCTAATAGTTCTACTCCTACCATATTCGCAGCATCATATAATTTTGCAGTTATTTCAATATCGTTTTTACTAGGCTTAGAATCTCCAGATGGATGATTATGTATTAAAATAATTTTTGGTGCTTTCATTTTTACTGCTTCGCCTAAAATTTCTGTAACACAAAAATTTGCAAAATTACTTCCACCTATTGCAACATTTAAAATTTTTTGTATTTCATTTTTATTATTTAATATAATTAATTTTACTATTTCTTTTTTCTCATATCTTAATTCATTCATTAAAATTTTTGCAATATCAGCAGGTGATTTAATTTTTATTTTTTTGTAATTAGATGGTTTTGACATCCTAACACCTAACTCACAAACAGCCTTTAATTGTATTGCCTTTACCTTACCAATCCCTTTTATTTGCATTAATTCTTCAATACTAATATTTCTTAAAAAATTAAGATTATCTTCTTTGGCATTTTCATTTAATTTTAATATTTTTTGAGCTAATTGTACTGATGTTTCTTCTTTGGTTCCAGATTTTATTATTATAGCTAATAATTCTGCATTTGACAGATTCTTTTCTCCATATAATTCTAGTTTTTCATATGGTCTTTCTGCAGATGGTAATTCTTTTATTTTTATTGTCAAAATTTACAATCCCTTCTTGTTTATTATTAGCCCCTATTTTATTACTAAACTTTTCTATATATGAAAATTGCAATTGCCAAACCAATTATACTTGCTATATTTATTTTAAACATTAGTGCAAATGTTATTTTTACAATACTTAAATCCAATACTAGTGGACTTTCCAATCCAAATTGTTGTCCAAATCCCATCCAACTAAGCCAGCTTACTTTTTGTGCCAAATCTCCAAGTAATCCACCAACTACTAATCCAGATAAAATAAATATAAATAAAATCCATATATTTTTGTCTTTTGTTGCCATATTATACCTCCAACTTTTCCTTACGGATATTCCATTTTTTACTACATCCGTATTATATATTCATTTAACAAATTTTTCAAGTATATTGATTTATTTTTCGCAAAAACAATTACCAAAAATTGTTCCTTTAAATATAATACTATTAGTAGTATTATTTTCTGTAAGTTTTTCTATTTTCATAAGAAATAACCAATCCTTTCTTGAAAATTAGACACTGGGACGGGGATTATGTCTTAGGGTTTACAGGATTAAAACTGCAAATTCTAGCAAATTTTTTCCCCATAACAATTTTAACCCTGTAAACCCTAAGACATAATCCCCGTCCCAGTGTCTAATTTTCAAGAAAGGATTGGTTATTTCTTATGAAAATAGAAAAACTTACAGAAAATAAAATAAGAATTATACTTAAGATAGAAGAAATGAATAATAATAATATTATTAATTTACATGATTTTATGATTGATAATATTAAATCTAAAAATTTTTTTATTGATATTTTGGATAAAGCAGAAAAAGAATTTGGCTTTAAAACTAAAGGTTACAAACTTCTTATTGAAGCATTTTCTTCTTTAGATGATGTGTTTGTTTTTACAATTACTAAATATTTAGAAAACCAAAATAATAAAAAGATTTTAAAGGCTGTAAAGAAAGAAAAAAAATATTTTTTGAATTTTCCAATATATTCTTTTAATAATTTTGAAGATTTTTGTGTTTTGTGTGAATTTTTAAGCAATACTAATTTCCCTTTAACAAATATTGCAAAAAATATTTCACTATATCTTTATAATAATACATATTATTTAGTTTTTATTAAACCTAATTTATCTTATCCTTACTTAAAAACATTATTAGCTATAATTAGTGAATTCTCTAATGGCAATATTAAAAAAAATAACAATTTCAATTCTATTTTATTAGAACATGGAAAATTAATAATGAATAAAAATGCTTTTTTAACAGGTATTAAATATTTTTCTTGATAATTTTTAATATATTAAATCCACAATTTATTAATAAATTGTGGATTATTTTTTAATATAAATAATTTTGTGGATTATATGCAATTCCATTTACTCTAATTTCTAAATGTAAATGTGGTCCTGTTGAATTTCCAGTTGAGCCAACAGCCCCTATAACTTGACCTTGTGAAATGCTTGTTCCAACTGATGCACTCAATTTGCTACAATGTGCATAATATGTTTGCACATTATTTCCATGTGATATTACAAGCATATTTCCATATGAACCCTTCCAACCTGCAAATGTCACTGTTCCTGATGCTGCCGCTTTTATTGGTGTACCAAGTGGTGCTGCAATATCTAACCCTGTATGTGAAGATCTTCTTATACTACTTCCAACTCCAAATCTTGACGAAATTGTTCCAGATACTGGTTTTATTAGTGATATTCCTAAATTAGGTTTACCTCCTGCAGTTGTTAAATTTGTATTAACTGAACCTGTAGACGTATATTTTACAGTTGAACTTGTTTTTTTAGCAACTGCAATAGTTTTAGGTGCCTCAACATATAGTTTTGCTACTGCTTCTTCACTAGATACTAAATCTTTTAATTCTGTTTCATATTTTTCTACAATTGATATATTTTCTTTATTTTGGCTATTTTTTTCTTTTAAATCATTTACTATTTTTTCTGCCTCTTCAAAATTTGCAACATAAAGTTTTTCTTCTTGGCTATCTAATATTGCATAATACCTATAATATTTTATACCTTGGCTTTTTATTTCGTCGAATATTTCGTCATCATTTGTTTGTACATTTCTTTTTAACAAGCATAAATTATATTGTGGTAAATTTTCTATTTGTACAAACGCAACATGTTCCTCATCACCATTTTCTACATATTCATTTATTTTTTTCTGTAATTCGCTTTTATTTTTTGTATATCCAACTTGCTTTCCATCTATTGTTACGCTATATGTTGGTTTATAAAATAATGTAACAACTCCAACAATTAAAATAGCAGAAATAGCAAGAAGTATAATTAATTTAAATGACCTTCTAGTATGTATTAATATTTTTTTAAACATATTACTACTCCTTAATTTTATTATTGTAATAATATTGTAATATTTCCTTTTTTTCAAATTCTTTATTTTCTATTTTCCCTAGTGTTTTGTTCAATAATCATTGTTTATCTTGTATTTTTTCGTTTTTTCTTTAATTTTCTTTATGAAATCTTCTTATGCAACAAAAAAGCAATAATACAAAATATATTATTGCTTTTTTATTTTTATTGTTGCATTTCATTTTTTACAGTATCAATTTCTGTTACTGTTGCTTTTGCAGCAGGTTTGTAATATCCTTTTGATGTTGCTATTTTGAATAATTCATATTGAAAACTTTCATCATTATTTCTTATTTGTTGAAATGTTTGTCTTAATCCCATGTTTTCACTTTCAGAAATTGCAGTTTGATATGCAGTTAAATCTGATTTAACTCCTGCTAAAATATCATTTACCATTGTCTTTTCGTCCATTTTGTACCTCCTTTTAGTTATTTAAAAAACTCATTAACTTTTGTTTTGTATTTAAAGCGTCTTGTGCTGATTTAGTAAAAATTTGCTTTATTTGTGGATCTACAGCTTGTGCAGAATAAGTATTTAGCTTTTGGTATGCTGTTTCATGTGCTCCAATTAAATGTCTTAAATGTTGTAATTCAATTTGATTTAAATCTGCCATTTTTATCCTTCCTTTCTACTTGGTTATATTTTTTATTATCTACAAAAAAAAAATTTTTATACAAAAAAATTCAAATATTGAAAAATCAAATATTTGAATTTTTTATTTTATTCAATTACTTCAAGTCCTGCATATTTTGCCATAAGCCTTTTATGTCCTACTTTATCAAAATTAATATCTACCTTTAAATCTTCTCCTTCTGGCTCAATTATACTTATTGTACCTTCCCCAAATTTTTTATGGAATACTCTTTGTCCTTCTTTGTATTTGCTTAAATCACAATTATTATTTTTATTACTTTTTGTAAGTGATGACAAAAAGCTTTCTGCTGTTCTAAAATTATAGCCTGTTTTATTTGAAGCAGCCACTGCTACAGGCTCTTCTTGATTAATTTTAAAAGTTTTTACATTTCCATTATTATTTCCATATGTCCATGTATAATTTGTGTCTTTAAAACTATTATTTTCATTGTCTCCAAATGCTTCTTCATAACCATCTAATAATTCTTTTGGTATTTCCTTTAAAAATCTAGAAACTGCATTACAACTTGTTGAACCAAATATTGTTCTTTTCTTGCTACATGTTAAAAACAAGTTTTCTTTTGCCCTTGTAATTCCAACATAGCAAAGTCTTCTTTCCTCCTCAAGTTCTTTTGGTTCCCCAATAGATTTATAACCTGGAAATATTCCCTCTTCCATTCCAACTAAGAATACAACTGGAAACTCTAGACCTTTTGCGCTATGTAATGTCATAAGTGTTACAGAATCTTCTGTTTCTTCCATATTGTCCAAATCACTAGATAGTGTAATTCCTTCTAAGAAATCTGCTAGTGTATTTTCAGCAAATTGTTCTTCAAATTCTATTGCAACTGTTAAAAATTCGTCTAAGTTTTCTATTCTATTTTCTGCCTCTATTGTTTTCTCGTCTTTTAATGCTTGCATATATCCTGTCTTTTTTAATGTTAATTTAATTAATTCTGAAATAGTTAAGTCTTTTTGTTTTTGTCTTAGTTCTTCTATTACATTTATAAAATCCCTTGATTTTAGGTAGATTCTATTTAAGCCATACTGCTGTGCGTCTTTTATTATTTTATACATAGAAATCCCCTCATTATTTGCAAGCTCTTCTATGCTGTCTAGACTTGTTTTTCCTATTCCTCTTTTTGGTTCATTTATTATTCTTTTTAAACTTAAATTGTCTGATGTATTTTGTATTAATCTTAAATATGCAATTATATCTTTTATTTCTTTTCTTTCGTAAAATTTTAGTCCACCTATTATTTTATATGGTATATTTTCTCTTCTAAAAATATCTTCTATTGCACGTGATTGTGTATTCATTCTGTATAATATTGCAAAATCAGAATATTTATAATATTCTTCTCTTTTTAAATGCTCTATTTGTTCTACAATGTATGAGCCTTCATCATATTCATTATCTGCTAAATATACTCTTGGTAATTTTCCAATCTCATTTTCTGTCCATAATTTTTTTGCATATTTTACTTCATTATTTTTTATTACGGCATTTGCTGCTTTTAGTATATTTCCTGTACATCTATAATTTTGCTCTAATTTTATAATTTTAGTTCCTGGGAAATCTTTTTCAAAATTTAATATATTTGAAATATCAGCTCCCCTAAAACTATATATTCCTTGGTCATTATCTCCAACAACTGTTATATTTCCATTTTTAGACGCCAACAATGTTATTAATGTGAATTGAGCTTTATTTGTATCTTGATACTCGTCTACTAAAACATATTTAAACTTATTTGAATAATATTCTAGTACATCTGGATTTTCCATTAATATTTTTATTGTATAATTTATTATATCATCAAAATCTATTGCATTATTTTCTTTTAGTCGCTTTTGATATAATTCATACACTGTTGCTATTTTTTCTTTTCTATAATCTCCCATTGCTTTTGCCGTATATTGAAATGGTTCTAACATATCATTTTTCGCATTACTTATTTCAGATTGCACTGATCTTTCATTAAATAATTTATCATCTATTGCCAAGTCTTTTAAACAATTTTTTATTAATGTTTTTTGATCAGAAGTATCAAATATAATAAATGACGTATCAAATCCTATTCTATCAATAAATCTTCTTAAAATACGTACACATATTGAGTGAAATGTTCCAACCCACATATCTTTTACATTATCACCAACTAAATTTGCTATTCTTTCTTTCATTTCATTTGCTGCTTTATTTGTAAATGTTATTGCTAATATGTCCCAAGGTTTTGCATTTTCTTCTTGCATTATATATGCTATTTTATGTGTTAAAACTTTCGTTTTTCCGCTTCCGGCACCTGCTATTACCAAACATGGTCCTTTTGTATTTACTACAGCTTCGTATTGTTTATCATTTAGTTCTTTTAATATTTCTTGCATTATTTTCTCCATTTCTTTGTTTTATATTTTTTAAATTATATATTTTTTGATAACTAAAGTCAATATTTTATCAAACATTTTTTTGTATTTTTTTAATTAATAAATCTAGTACTTCATCAATTTCTGCCAAGCAGCTTCTATATGTTTCTATATCATATCCCCATGGATCTTTTATATTTATTTTGTCATGATATTGTCTATCATAATTTACATATTCCTTCATTGTATAAACTTTATTTTTTAATTCTGGATACATATCTATAACTGCAATTTTATGGCTTATTGTTGCACATAATATTAAATCCATTTGTTTTATATTTGAATTTCTTATGTTTGTAGCCCTATGTTTATTTAAATTTACCCCATATTCTTCCATTACGCTTTTGGCTTCATATGTTGATGTATCTCCATCTTGGGCATATATTCCACATGAATATACTTCTATGTTTTTTATATTTAATTCTTCTAGTTTTTTTACCATTAACCAGTGTGCCATTGCACTTCTACATATATTTCCTGTGCATATAAACATTATTTTCATTTTAATCACCACGTTAATTATTTTATTTCTTATATACACATTTGTCAATTAATTTTTATATTGTCATTGCAAAAATTCCAATTATAAAGCCTACCATATTTCCTATTGCACTCATTTTTCCTTTATATAATTTATTTGACTCTGGAATTAATTCTCCGTGATACAATATAAAGCATTGCTCCTGCTGCAAAACTTAAACATATTGCAATTACACTTTCTGAAATAGACCCAACAATTGCCCCAAAAAATGCACCAATTCCCGTTGTTATTCCAGATAACACAACATAATATATTACTTTAGATATTTTCATTCCTCCATTTTTCATAGGTACTGCCATTGATATTCCTTCTGGTATATCATGAAGGCAAATTGCTATTGCAAGAGATAAACCCAATTTTAATGAAGACTCAAACCCAGAACCAATTGCCAAACCTTCAGGAAAATTGTGTATTGCAAGACCTATACTAATTATTATTCCTGTTTTTAATAAAGTATTTCCTCCTTTAGTTACCTTAGAATTAAATTTTTTTCCAACTATTACATCACAGTAAATCATTGTAATTATTCCTATTACAATTCCAACTATTACATTTATTATTGAACTTATTCCCAATGCTTCTGGTATTAAATCAAAACAAATTATTGCCATCATTAATCCTGATGCAAATGATAAAATTGTGCTTAAAAATTTATTTGAATTTTTCTTTATAACAACACCAATTATGCCACCTAGTGTTGTTCCAAATGTCCCAAAAAATAACCCCAAAATTGTTGTTTTTAAAATATTTTCCACAATAAAAACTCCTTAAAATATACTTTATAATAAGTGTATTTTAAGAAGTTTTATTTTATTCTTTTACATTAAATTATTTTTCTTCATCTTTATTAGCCATTTTTTTATTAATTTCTGTAGTATTTCTGCAAATTACTAATAATACTATTGCGATTTCATAAATTACTCTTATAAGTAAGTTTCCACCTATTAGCATTATTAAGAATTGTCCGAAGCTACTTCCTATAAATGCAAATGACATTATTGTAACATATAAAGCAAGTGCAATATATGTTATTTTTAACAATGCTTCTGCCAATAATTTTTTAAATGATAGAAAATCATATAGCCATAAAGCAAATCCTTTAAATTTTCCTTCATTTTTCTTTGCTAAAAATAAAAAGAATATTAATATTGCTGCTACAAGTGAAATCCAGAAAACTGGAACTGCCCATGATGCAGCTGTGTTTGCACTATTGGCTGCTGACATTAGTGAGTCTAATGAACTTGAAGAACTTGAACTTCCATATAAGTTTCCATATAAACTACTAGTTGAACCATAACCTCCGTACATATTAATTCCCCCCTTTTTTTATATAAAATACAATAATAAAATACCATATTTTATATTTTTCGTCAATAATTTAAAAAAATAAATACAAATGTTTTTTACATTTGTATTTAATATATATTGCTTATTTTAAAAATTATTCTTCTCCTTGTAATCTTTCTGCTCTATCTGCTGCAATTAAATTGTCTATCATCTCATCTAAATCCCCATTTAAGAAATTTTCCATTTGATAAATACTCATTCCTATTCTGTGATCTGTTATTCTTCCTTGTGGATAATTATATGTTCTAATTTTTTCACTTCTGTCCCCAGAACCTACTTGAGATTTTCTTGCATTTGCAACTTCACTATCTTGTTTTTGTTTTTCTATTTCATATAATTTTGTTCTTAACATTTTCATTGCATTATCTCTATTTTGAAATTGTGATCTTTCTGTTTGACATTCTACAACTATTCCTGTTGGTTCATGTATTAATCTTACTGCAGATGATGTTTTATTTATATGTTGTCCCCCTGCTCCTGATGATCTAAACACTTCCATTTTTATATCTGCAGGATTTATTTCAATTTCTACATCCTCAACAACAGGTAGTACCGCAACTGTTGCTGTAGATGTATGAATTCTACCACTACTTTCTGTATCTGGAACCCTTTGAACTCTATGAACCCCACTTTCAAATTTTAATCTGCTATATACACCTTTACCTGATACCATAAATGTTATTTCTTTATAGCCACCAAGCCCTGTTTCATTTTCATTTAATATTTCTAATTTCCAATGCTTCTTTTCTGCATACATTGTATACATTCTAAATAATGTTCCAGCAAATAAAGCTGCTTCATCTCCACCAGCACCTGCTCTTATTTCACAAATGATGTTTTTATCATCATCTGGATCTTTAGGTATTAATAATATTTTTAATTCTTCTTCAATTTTAGGCAATTTTTCTTTTGCCTCATAATATTCCATCTCTGCAAGTTCTTTTAATTCTTTATCTTGCATCATTTCCTCTGCTTCTTGCATTGATTGTTTTGTTTTCTTATATTCTCTATATTTTAATACTATATCTTCAATACTTGCATGTTCTTTCATTAGTTTTTGCCATTCAGATTGATTAGAAATTACTTCTGGGTCACTTATCATTTTTGTAACTTCTTCATATCTTTGCTCAACTGCTTCTAATTTATCAAACATATATAACTCCCCTTTATATTTATTTTGCTTTACTATTATACTATATTATTTTATATTTTACAAGTATTATATTTCTATATAATTATATGTAATGCCCATTTTATCTAATATTTCTTTTTCTCTATTTGCACATGTAAATATTAATGTTTGCCTACTTTCTAAATTATTTGTTATATATTTTAATGCATTTTCCAAACGATTATTATCATAATAAGCAAATGATTCATCTAAAAATAGTGGTAATTTTTCTTCCGATAATTCATCTATCATTGATATTCTAAGAGATAAATATAATTGGTCTATTGTACCAATACTTAATCTATCGGCTGGAACATAATCACCATTTTCCAGTTCTACAATTAAACCATTTTCTTCATTAAATTTAACTTTACTATATTTATTATTAAATATTTGTGAAATTGTTTCAGATAAATTATTTGTAAATTTAGGTGTAACCGAATTTTTCATTTTTTCAAATGATTTTTCTAATATATTTTTTGCATACTCCATACTATCATTTAAATTATTTAAATTATTTAATTTTTCATAATTATTATTTAACTGTTCTTCTATTTGAGCTAATTTATCTAATCGTGGTTCAACACTTTCTTTTTCTAATTTTAA
>FR898646.1 GCA_000437215.1 Clostridium sp. CAG:440 | reverse complement strand
TAACACCTGCTACATAACCTACGTTTTTAGAATGCTTTATCCATTTATCACTTGAAGTTTTACCAATATTTTCATTTAACAAATCTAAAGCCTCTTTGCTTGTTAATTTCATTTTTATTCTCCTAACTTTAAAAATAAATCCTCATATATTTTATTTCTATCTAATTTAGAAACAAAGGTAATATTATGTCTATTATTTGTTGTTTCATAAGAAGTATCTTCTCTCACATTCGGACAACTTATACGTTTTGTTTCAAACCAATTTTTATTTATCATATAAGCTATTACTGATATATCCCATATTACTCTTGATTCTTGTATTCCATGATATCCATCATTATAAAATCTTTCAATTAAGTAATTACATAATTCTGATTTGTTTTCTAAATATTTTTTTAAGGTATTAATATCAATTCTTAATTCTGAAATAATATTTTTACAAGGAAGTATAGTTAACTTTACTTTTGACTCAAAAACTATTTTTACAGCTTCAACATCTTGTCTAAAATTATATTCAAGGTTATCGTTGTAGCCTAGTTCATTGCCACCTAACCAAATAATTTCTATTTTATTTACTATTTTTGGTTCTTTTTTGATTGCTAAAGCAATATTAGTAATAGCACCAATTCCTAATATATAAGTTTTATTATTTTTTAAAGCAATTTCTATAATTTTATTTACAGCATTATTTTTCTCATCATAACCGTTTTGAATGTAATCCATTGAACCTTTAAACACCTTATTATTTGTATCAAAGTTTAACCTCATTTGTTTCATCATAACCATTTTGAATGTAATCCATTGAACCCTTAAATACTTTATTATTCGTTTTAAAATTCAACCAATTGCATATTTTTAAAATTTCATTATAACTTAATTCTTGTCCATCTTTTACTTTTACATTTCTTTTTGTATGAGAATATGGTGCAACTGTTATTGCCTCAATATTAAATAAGTCTTTTGATTTTATTAAATATGATAATGCAAATTGATCATCACATTCATTATAAGTATCAGTATCTAATATAACATTTACTTTTTTTCTTTTATAATTTGAAATAACATTATCTATATCTATTCCTATATTCATGTATATCCTCCAAACTTTTACAAATTTCAAACTATAAAAATTATACTATATAGAACTAATTTTTTCTATACATTCATTGCAATTTAATAACAATTAATATATATTTTTAGAAGCTGATCTTTTTAGTTATTATTTCCTTAAATCTATAATATCAGATTCACATTCACCTGTCCCAATTATAGTAACTGGTACATTAGTTTCTTCTTCTATCTTTTTTATAAATTCTAACACTTTATTAGGAAGTTTTTTATAGTCTCTACATTTATATGCTTTCCAATCAATATATTGGGCAAAATTTAATACAATTTGTGTAGGTTGATTAATCATAACGTTATATTTTAATCTTTCCCAATTCATTTCAAAAACTCTTCTGACTTTTTTTGTTACAGTTGTATATTCTTTTAGTTCAATATTACAGCCACTTCTTTTTTTTACTTCTTCCCAAGATATCTCTTTGCTTCCAGCATAATCACCACTATATATGTCGATTCCTATGTTTGTTTTATTGCTTATTCTAATTGGATAGGGCCTAATAATCATATAAATTTCTTTTACTTTAAATGGACTACATCCTGCATCTGCTATTAATTGACTAGTACTACACATTCTACTTGTAACATTAGGATAATCCAATCCATAATTTATATCTAAATCTTGTCCCTGAGATCCTTCTATTAAAATATCTTCAGTACAATTATTAATCATTATCGCGGTGTCAACTATTTCGATTTTATTTTTCATATCATTAGGAAGGGTTTTAAAATAATCTTTTGCTAAAATAGTACCAGGTTTTCTAATTATTTTTTCTGCCTGGGCAACACCACAACCTTTAAAGGTAGAACCACTTTTAATTATTTTTTTCTCTTCTTCACGATGGCGGTTTTGTATTATCATAGCCCTTGGGTTAATATAAATTTTTCTATTTCCGATTAAATCAGAATATTTTCTAATTTCATCAAACAATATTTCTGGTGTTATAACACATCCTGCATTTAAAACTAATTTGCAATTTGAATTTACCATTGCCATAGGTAAATGACTAACTATAATTTTTTTTCCATTATCATCTACATATGTATGGCCAGCATTGCTTGACCAATTATTGGTTGCCATAGAAAAATTGGTATGTTTGGCTAAATAGCCACAAATTTTTCCTTTTCCACAGCTTCCAGCTTGTCCATCTATTACTACGGTAATATTTTTATTGCTTATAAAATCTTTATTATTCACACAGTCATAAAATTTTTTAATATTTTCTAAATCAAAGATCTCTTTAATAAATTGGTTTAAGTTTGATAATCCTGCAATTTCTTTGTTATAAGAATTCATAACAAAATCAATATTTTTCCATTCGTAATGTCCTTCACTATTATCAGTGACATAAACTTCATCTACACAATCATATATAACGTTTAACTTGGTATTACTATTTAGTATGTTGTCTTCTGGATATACATATGTAACTAATAATTTAGGTTTATTCATGGAAATACCGGTTTCTTCTTTGCACTCTCTTCTTGCTGCTTCAACTGGAGTTTCACCACTTTCTATTTTTCCTCCAATTCCATTCCAACAACCTTTATAAGGATTTTTACTTCTTTTAACAAGAAGCACTTTATTATAGTTCTTATTAAATAGCATTATAACAACATAATTTTTATTCATATATATACCTCCAAGTATTTTAATTATAATCATCATATCGTAAAACAACTAAGTGTTCTCTATAGTTCTATGTAAATTATATTATGGGAATTTACATGTCCTTCAAATAACGTATTATTAATAACCTAAGTGTATTTTTTTTATTAAATCATAAGTTTTATTAATATTGGAAGAATCAGATAGCTCTTCTTTTGAATATCTTACTTCTGATGTTAGCTCTCCATTATAATTAATATCTGTTAAAGCCTTTCTAACATCATCCCAATTAACAGTTCCATCAAATGGCTGGTTATGAGAATCTGTTCCATAATTATCATGTATATGAGTGACAATTAATTTATTACCAATTTTAATTATTTCGTTGTACATATCTAGATTTCCAACATTGGCATGACCAAAGTCAAAACAAATACCTAATACTTCTTTTGCATATTTTTTATTATAATATTCAACTATTTTGATAAGTTCATCTATATAAGGCGCTGTATTTCTAAATAAAGGTTCATCTTTTTCCATCTGAGTTCCATTTTCAATTGCTATTAAAATATTATTTTCAATTGCTTTTTCTACAAAAGGTTCTAAATATTTTATATTGTGTTCTATAGATTTATCGATATCGTAATTATAATTTTCATCTAAATATGTACCTACATGAATAACTATTCTTTTTACACCAACATCTTTTGAAATATCAAGAGCTTTTAATATTCTATTCTTTAATATATCTATATCATTTCTTTTATAGTAAGTATTAAAGAAGAATGGATAATGAATAGGGGCATGAGCAATATTAAATGTTATAGATGAATCTTTTAAAAATTTAATTAAATCTCTAAATATATTTTTATAGTTATCTTTATCAAGTAGTTCTTGTATTTCAAAAAAATTCAAGTTAGCATAATTAAATTTAGAATCTTCCAATCTTTTTATTCCTAATTTAAAATTTTCAACATTATTTTTTTCACCCACAATTCTTGTTGTTTGTGAATATATAATATCATTTTTCATTATTTTTCCTCCTTTAAAATATATTTATTTAATATATATCTTTGGTACTCATGATATAGCTTATCTTTATACTCTAATGGTGAAACCCAAAGAATTCTATGATCCTTTTCTATTGGTGCTAAGATTTTTTTATCAAATTTTGCAATGTATATTGTTGCTTCAACATCTAGATATCCATATTTAGTGTTATAACACCAAGAATTAATCTTATCAAAGAATTTTACATCTGTTAATGAATAACCTGTTTCTTCAATAATTTCACGTTTAAGAGTTTCTTCTATTAATTCATCTTTTTCGCGCCCTCCACCTAAAAGAAAATAAATATCAGATTTGTCAGTAGCAATAGCAATTTTTTTATCTTTAATTCTTTCAATTATAGCATAAGCACAAATCCTTTTTTTATATTGTATTCCATCTTTTTTAGAACCTATTCTTAACATTATTTCCTCCGACATATATTATTACTTTTATATTATACTATGAAATATCCAAATTCTCCATACTCCATTGAAATTTAATATGATTTCATTATAATTCTTTAAAAAAGAGGGGGATGGTTTGTAAAATGTTACTTAATTGTTGCATAAAAATAGCTCACGGACTAATTAAAGTTCGTGAGTCTTTATTGTTTCATTTTTTATCCCCTTACATGTTTTTATAAATTCTTTAAATATTTTATTGTTACTTTCATCTAATAATAATTTCATAATTTTTTTGTTACTTTTCCTGTTTTATCTATATTATAGTTTTGCTTAAAAAATATACTAACAGAAATAAATTGGTAGATTGATGAACACAATTGTCCAATACCAGTGCAAAAAGGTGTTTTTAAAAGAGACATTATCATTCTCAAAATAGAAGAAATAATTTTATTTGTTGTTGTTTTAAGTGCAGACCATTCTAATTGCAAATAACAAGTTTTAATTCTGTATATAGGATACATAATGAAGTTAATAATTTCAAATCCAAAATAAATCATTGTAATTTTAAAGTCTAAATCATAAAATCCATATAAACACACAAACATAAATAAGCTTGTCAAGAAGAGTATACCTAATAATTTATAAGCGTTATTCCTGTGCTCTTTATAATTAAAGTTATTTTTACTAATATCAATTGTAGCAGCAGTAACTATAGCATCTGTAGTATCCCATTGAGTATCTGTTATAAGTGCTACAAATGTAAGGGCAAGTGAAAATTGCTCTCCAAATTCTAAAGCGTTGCTTAGTCCAAATAAAAAAATCAAGAAAAATGCAATAT
The DNA here is from genome assembly GCA_000437215.1 of Clostridium sp. CAG:440. Lineage (GTDB taxonomy): Bacteria > Bacillota > Clostridia > TANB77 > CAG-508 > CAG-269. The sequence continues at coordinate 4,612 of FR898646.1, read as the reverse complement.
TGTTAAATAACTCTGTTGAATCATATTTTATACATTTTATTATATCTAATTGTAATTTGAATTTTTCATTATTTTTTACATAAATATATATAGTAAATAAAGCCAAAGGGATTAGAGTTACTGTAATTATGGTAATTTGATTTTTTGTTATTAAAGATGTACCAATCAATAATATAAAATTTAATAAATTAAATATTAGGGAATATTTATTTGCTAGTGAATTTTTTTCTTCATAATATAATTTATTTAATATCATTGCAAACTCTAAACAAACAAATAATTGTAATACAGAATATATTGTAAATGTTTTATATATGTTAACATCCATGTTCATAAAAATTATATAATTATCAATATTAATTAAAATTATTAAGAAAATAATAATTGCAACAATGGTTCCTATAAACATACCAGACATTACAGCATTTTTATTATTGTCTTTTTCTTTATTTATGTTTGCACCAGTAGAAAATATTGATTTTAGTATATAGTATATAAATTGTAATGGGTAAGTCAAAGTAAAGATATTAATTAAATTTTTATCAACAATTATACCTAATAAAAACCATGAAATTATTGGTATAAAAGATAATAACGATAAATCAAAACTAATTTTTAATAATCGTTTCACCAGTATTCCTCCTATATAATGATTAAATAAACAAGATGATAACTAGCTGTTTCTAAAGTTTCAAAACCTTAACTTTATATCATCTACAAATGTTAAGTTTTTACTATAGTAACATATTTCGACATATTTTAAAATACTTATAGGTGTTTTTGTTTTATTTTGTAAAATTTAATGAAAAAAATAAAATGTTATGTTATAATCAAAGCTGTTATACATTATTTGATAAATTTAAGATAATTTTCATTTTGAATTAAAGAATAAAAGGAGAAAAAATGAAGGGAAATTTTAGAAAATTTGTATTGTCTTTATATAAGCCAGTAAAGTCTTTAACATTTATTATGATAGGTTGTATGATTATTTCACAAATATTAGATTTAGTTAAACAATATATAATAAAAGGAATAATTGATTTACCAAGTATGGAGAATTTCCAAACAACGGATTTATATAAAACTATAATTATTTTATTATGTGTTATTGTTTTGGAATTGATATTTTATTATACTTCTAATATAACAAGAACAATACATATGGTAAAAAAGCAGACACCATATATTTCGGAAAAGTTATTTAATATTTTGGATAAAAAAACGTATTCCTTTTTTACAGATAATTATACAGGGAAGATATCAACAGCAATTAATGAAATAAATAATGAAATTACTAACTTAAATACTCAGATAACAACTAAATTTATTTCTTTATTGACTTCTATGATAAGTAGTTTAATTGTTTTATATACAATTAATATAAATATTTTTATTAGTGCAACAATACTTTTTACCGGAATAATAGTATCAAGGTTAATATATTTTTCAAAAAGATATTTGCCAGCAATAAAAAAATCGGAAGAATATAATAGGGAATATAATGGAATATTGAATGATGCTGTATTAAATTTTACATCACTTAGATTATATAATTCTGTACAAAATTTTTCAAAAAATTTAAAATCTAAAAAACAAGAAGTGAATTTTTATAGAAATAAAGCTTCTATAAAAGAATTTGCTTTTGGAGCCATAGCAAATGTGGTGTATATTGCAGTTTTAAGCATATTGATGATATACTCAATTTCTTTATTTGAAAAAGGTATGATGACATTAGGAAATTTTATATTTTTTATAAATGCTATGATTTCTTTAAAGAGTCAAACTACTTCTTTCACATGGTCATATATACATATAGGTGAGATTATGGTAAAACTGAAAAATAGTTATGAACTTTTGTATACTAAAGATAATATACAAGATAGTAATGAAAAATATATACAAATAGATACAGGCAAAATTGAATTTAGGGATATGTCATTTAAATATAATAAAAATTATATTTTTAAAGATTTTAATCTAGAAATTAAAGATAAACAAAAAGTAGGAATTATAGGGGTTAGTGGAAGTGGAAAAACAACACTAGTTAATTTGATATTTAAGTTTTATACTCCACAACATGGAAGTATTTATATAGATAATAAAGATATTTCAAACTATAATACAAATTCATTATATAGTAATTTAACTTATGTACCTCAAGAAACAATATTGCTACATTCTACTATTTATAATAATATAAAAATAGCAAAGCCGGATGCAACAGATGAAGAAATATATAATGCAGCCAAAAAGGCTGAACTTCATAATTTTATAGAAAGTTTAGAATATAAATATGATACAATTGTGGGAGAGAGAGGAATAAAACTATCAGGAGGGCAAAGACAAAGAATAGCATTAGCTAGAATATTTTTAAGAGATTCTAAAATTGTTATATTTGATGAGGCTACCAGTAGTTTGGATAATAATACAGAATTTAAAATACAAAAAAATATAAATAAGTATTTTGATGATCAAACTATTATATGTATAGCTCATCGATTATCAACATTAAAAGATATGGATAATATTTTAGTTATTGAAAAAGGAAAAATAGTAGATTATGGAACTCCAGACTATATTATTCCTAAATATGATAATGAAGAATTTATGGCAGAAGAAAGTTATTTGGAAATTTAATAAAATATAATGAAGGTAAAAAGTTATAAAGGTGTAATAATATGAATTATTCAAATGAGTTTAAAAAGAGAATTCAAAAAAGAATGGAACATGAAACAACAGATAAAATATACAATGATTTAATAACTGAGTATTATGAAAAGTTTATTACAATGGAGATTTTGGAGGGCTGGAAAAACCAATTGCTAAAATCAAAATTTAAGTTGCAAATTCAGGAAAAAATGAAATTTACGCCAATAGAAAAAATATATGAAGAATTAAATAGTCTTTATTATAAAGATTTTATAACATTAACACAATTAAAAAAATGGAAGGAACAATTTATAAAAAGAAAAATAAAGAATAAAGTTCAGCGCACAATGTCAAGGAATTCAAGCAAGGTCGAAGATATATATGATGAGATTAATGCTAAACATTATACAGGTTTTATTTCTAAAGAAGAATTAAAGAATTGGCAAAAAGAGGTTCAAGATTCTAAACAAATAAGAATATATACACAAAATGGAAGATATAAAGAAGCGGAAATATTAGCTAAGAAATATCCTGATATAGATATAATACAAGCACAACTAATAACAATATATTTAAAACAGAAAAATTACGAGGAAATAGAAAATATTGCATCAAAATTTCCTAATAATGCAAATATACAATCAAGGTTGATAACAGCTTATATAGAATTAGAAAATTATACAAATATAGAAAAAGTTGTAAAAAGATTTCCAGAAAATAAAGTGACACAAAATCAGTATGAAACTTTACAATCTCAGCTAATGACAGCATATATTAAAACTGGGAGATATAAAGAGGCAATAAATATTGCAAAAAAATACCCAGATAATGTCATATTTCAATCAAAGGTTGTTCAAGTATTGATAATTATATCAGATTATAAAAAAGGTGAGGAAATTGCGAAGAGATTTCCAGACAATATAATTATGCAATCACAATTAATGAGTATTTATATTAAAACTGAGAGATATAATGAAGCAGAAGATATTGCTAAAAAACATCCAGATAATATAATAATAAAATCTAAATTAATGGATGTTTATATTAAAAAGAAAGAATATGATGAGGCTATAAAGCTTGGAGAAAATGATAAAAGTGAGGTAATACAGTCAAATTTAATTTCTGTATATTTATTGCAAGAAAAATACAATAAGGTAGAGGAGATTGCAAAAAAATTTGATTGTGCTGAAATTCAGTCACAGTTGGTTACGGCTTATATTAATCAAAGGCTATATGATAAGGCTCAAATGGTAATTAACCAATATCCTAAATTTCCTATAATGCAGTCTCAATTAATTTCTATTTATATAGAGAAGTGGAAAGAATCTGCAAAAGAGAAAATGTTGGATGAGGCTGAACAAAAGGCAAAGGAGTTTTCTGAATATTTACCAATACAGTCACAATTAATTACTATTTATATGTTAAAAGGGGAGTATGATAAGGCAGAAAAGTTAGCTAAAAGATTCCCCAATTATGCTCCTATACAATCACAGTTAGTTACAATATATATTAAAAAATGGCAAGATGAAGAAGCGGTTAAAATTGCTGATAACTTTAAATGGTATGAACCTATACAAGAACAATTACTTGAACTTTATATGAATCAAAATAATTTTAAAAAGGCTAAAGAAATTGCAGATTTTATGCCCCATAGCAAAATTATAAAAAATAAATTTTTAAGTTTTAGAAATATAACTGGGGGAGATAAGTTGGCTGATGATGATTTTGATAGATGATTTTAGGGCGAGAATTTTTTCTTGCCTTTTTACTTGAATTTTTATTAAATAAAGGTTATAATATAAAAGTAGTTGCGGGTATAGTTTAGTGGTAGAATCCCATGCTTCCGACCTGGTTGCGCGAGTTCGATTCTCGCTACCCGCTCCATAAGGTAAAATCGTCGCACCAAAGTGACGTTAATGATTAAATCAATCTGAAAAGATTGATTTTTTTATGCGTTATTGCA
>FR898645.1 GCA_000437215.1 Clostridium sp. CAG:440 | reverse complement strand
CAAAAACCCCGTCCCGTTGTCTACGTTGTCTACGTTGTCTATCTATAAAAATCTTTGTATTAATTGTTCTCTACATTTGTTTTCTAATTCATCATTTAATGGTTCTAATTCAATTTGTTCTTTGTATTTTCTATTTATACATTTTTTTATAATGTAATCTGTAAGTTCTGGATTTTTTGAAAGCAATGGTCCATGTAAATATGTTGCAATTACATTTTGTGTCATAAATCCTTCATATTCATCACCAAATTTATTTCCATTTCCATACAAAACTTTTCCAAATGGTGTTTCTATTCCATAGGTTTGTCCACCATGATTTCCAAAACCAATTATTTTTACTGGCTTATTTTCTAAATTTACTTCTATTACAATATTTCCTATACATCTTTTAGACCTATCTTCTATTGCTTCTGTATAATAATCAAAGACCTCTAAGCCAGGAATTATATTTCCTTCTACTCCTTTATAGTATTTTCCAAATAGTTGATATGCTCCACATATAAGTAAGAAAAATACTCCTTCTTCTACTGCCTGCTTTATTTCTTCTTTATATTTTGCAAGGTCATCTGATAGTATCTTTTGCTCATTGTCTGCTCCTCCTCCTGCAAATATAATGTCATAACTTTTAAAATCTGGTTTTTCATCATTTATAGAATATTTATCTATTGTTACTGTATATCCTCTTTGTTCTAGTCTATATTTTAATACTTTTATGTTTCCTATATCTCCATATAAATCTAATATGTCTGGATATAAGTACAATATTTTTATTTCTTTCATCTTTTATTTTCCTCTTATTTTATATTATATTTATTCATTAACCATCTTGAATTTTCTAATACATCTTCTTCAGATTGAGTTAAAGTAGAAACTGCTAAAAATTTATAATTTACTCTACTATCAAAAAAGCTAAATCTTTCTCTATACTGTGCATTTAAATACATCATATCATTTCTATATCCCCATTGAGCCTCTGAAGTTCCAATTAACTTTCCATTAAGATAAAATGAATATTTTGAATTGTCTAAATTTAACACCATAGCTGCAACATTATATTGCATACTGCTTGTATCACATGTAATATCTCCTCCATTAGAAGAAGCATACATTTTTCCTTTATAATTATATATATCTAATGCATAATACCATCTGTCATAAGTAATACCACTAGTAAACATTCCTAAATAATCATCATAATAATTTTGACATTTTGCAATTAAATAAGTTGTTCTATTATATGTTTTTCCTACCTTTACACTACCATAGCTTTCTGATGTTCCTTGTAAAGATACACTTCCATCACTTTCTTTATTTGCAGAACCATTAATAATAAGGTTATTTACTCCTGCTTTATTTTTCCATTCATTTCCACTTGTATAATCATTAGAATCAAAGTATGCATTAACACCTAACATTTTTGGCATTTTATCAGTTGTATTATTTTTTGCAACTTTTTCATTTTGTCCATCTAAAACAGGGAATCCATAATTTAATGAACCAGTATCACTTTTCCACACATTTGTATTTACATTTAATAAACTAACATCCTTTAGTTCTGATTCTGTTTTTTTATTAGCCCCAGATGTATTTCTGCTTCCTATTCCATTGTTACATGTACTTGCTAAATAATAACAATCTGCTGCAGTTGCCCAATTTTCTCCTATAATTGCTCCTCCATAACCAGAAGTATAAGAAATTCCACCTATATTATAGCTATTTTTTACGGTTGAATAATAAAAATTACAACCTACAATTCCTCCAACACTATCGCTTCCATAAATTACACCTATATTATAACAAGATTCAACTAAGGCCTGTTTTGATGTAGTTCCTTCACTGTCTCCTGCAATTCCAGCTACTTGTATATCATTACTTTTTATTTCACCACTATTATAACATTTTTTTATTTCTCCAAAACTATAACCACATATTCCTCCTACAAGCTTGCCTTTACCATAAATATACCCAGTGTTTCTGCAATTTTCTATAACTGCATTTGCAGTATTATAACCAGATATTCCACCTACGCAGCTTGTATCTCCATCTAATTCAACAAAAATATTTGCTTTATTTATACAGTTAATTATATTTCCATTATTTTGTCCACAAATTGCTCCTACCATCTTTTTTGTATTATTTATTGTTCCACTTTCTATAATTATTCCATTTATAGTTCCACCATTAAATCCAAATAATCCTTGGAATCTTGAGTCTCCATTTATTTTTAAATTTTTTATTTTATGGTTATTTCCTATAAAAGTACCATTAAATTGTTTTTCTTCACTTATACCAATTGGTTCCCAATTTTCTATTGTACTTAAATCTAAATCTTTTGTTAAATATGCTGTATTATCATTATTTGCACCACTAAATGTTCCATTATTAACTTCTGTTCTAAATTTTTCTAGTTGTTCTATATTGGCAATTGTATATTTTCCTTTGTATTCATCATCTTCATGACTTTCGCCTATTATTGTTATATTTCCGTCTTCATCAATTTGCGCTTCTATAGAATTTAAATTTACCTTTATTGGGAATTCAGCAGATGAAACTTCTGCCCCTTCTATATTTCCTATATTCTCCAATAAAATATCTTTGTCCAATTTTCCTTTACTAAAACTGTTTGTTACAGCAAGTCCAAGTTGTTCTTTAACATTTGCTTTATTTGTTTCATTTTTTGCATTAATTGCCTTTCCAATTATTCCATTATCTCCTGTAAGTGTTGCTATAGTTATTCCTGCTAATATTAAAAGCACAATAATTGTAATTACTAAAGCAATTAATGTTATACCTTTTGAATTACTTTTCATTTGTAACCCTCCCCTTTAATTTTCTTTTTTATATTTTAAAATTGCATGTCTTGTGTCTTGAATTGCAGTATAGTTTGATATGACATATTTTTTCGTTTTATTTTTATATAACGCATTTACTGCATCTTCAAGACTTAAATAACTTTCTATATTATTGGGCAAATAACCACTTGTTTTTATACAAATTGCAATATCATAGGCTCTTGTACCACTGGTTATTACCCTTTTTACATTGTTTAAATTAGAAAAATCTATGTCCCAAATCCAAGAAACATCTTGACCATCTGCTAAATTGTCATTTAAAACAAACAACAATTCTTTTTCATCATTGTCCTCATTTACAAGTCTTATACTAACATTAGCACCTGTCGGATTTTTGGCCAAATTTATAGTTGTCTTACATTCTGAAACAACTAATTTTTCTTGCCTTCCATTATTTAATATAAATTTTTCTAAAACTTGTTTTATAATTTTTGTATCTATATTGTATATACTTACCACAGATATTGCAGCCGCAAAATTATAAACACTATATATACTATTAAATTGTATTTTATAAATTTCATCTGCTATTTTAAATGTTTGATTTTTTAAATTTACATCTGTAACTAATTTGTAAATTTTATTATCTCCATAATTACATTTTGGACATTTAAATTTTCCAATATGTGCATATTGATAATATTCATATTCTAATCTTGTACTACAAAATGGACAAAATTTTCCTTCTCCTGCTTCTTTCATTTGCTTTGTTGCGAAATCATATTTATCAACACTAAAATAATATACATTATTATTTTCAGGATTTGCCTTTCCAAGTCTTGCAACATTAGGGTCATCATTGTTTAATACAAGGTTTCCGTTATATGTTTTTAAAAATTCATTTATTTTTAGTATTAAAGATTCTACTTCCCCAACTCTATCTAATTGATCTCTAAAGAAATCTAATACAACTAATGTATCTAGTTTTAAATCTTTAAAAACAACAGGCAAATAACTTTCATCTACTTCTAATGTTATATAATCTGCTTTCACTTTTCCAGTTAATGTGCATCTTTTTATTAATAATGATAAAATTCCTGTTTCCATGTTGTTTCCTTCTAAATTGCTAATTACGTTTTTCCCATCATTTACTAATATATTGTTTATCGCATTATTAGTCATTGTTTTTCCATTTGTTCCAACTACTGCTATTACTGGACATTTTATTTTAAAATATTTAAATATTTCTTTGTTCATGTCATATGCAATTTTTCCGGGTAAATTTCCACCATGCTTACCAATTATTTTTAATCCAAATGATAGTATTTTTATTATTAAAATTATAAAAAAATTTTTCATTTTTCACCTCTATTTTTCTATATAATATATTATATTTTATATAGCTTTTTGTCAATGTTTTACTTGGTATTTTTAAGTTTTTATGATATACTTTTGTCATAATTAAACTAATAAATTGTAAGATGCTTTTTGGGGGGATTTATTTGAAAATATTATTTAAAAATGAAACAAAATACAATAAAGAAATATATGAAAATTTCTTAAACTTTCATAATAAAAAATTTCATTTTAAATATACTTTATACACTGCAGCAATTATAATGCTTTTAATATTTTGCTTGTCTCTTCAAGTAAAATATCATAATTATACACTTGCAATTTTATTTGGAATTTTTTTATCAGCCTTTTTTTTGTGGAGGTTTTTACATCCGTTTTCTATCGTCCAAAAAGAATTAAAAAGCAAAAAAATAGAAAATGAAAAAGTTTTCAATTTTATTTTTTATGAAGATAAAATAAAAATTAGAGATAATCAAAATTATAATGTTATTTCTTATTATAAACTATATAAAATATTTGAAACAGAAAATTTCTTTTATTTATATATAGATAAAACTCATTCTTTTGTATTAAATAAACATGGTTTTTTAATTGGAAATTCCAATGATTTTTCAACATTTATTAAGAAAAAATGTAAATTAAAGTATCACAAAGAACAGTATAGTTGATAATTTTACATAATTATGTTATAATTATATTATCTTATATGAAAGGTTGTGCAAAAAAATGGGAAGACGTGTTAACAACGGAAGACGGGCAGTTAAGGGACACCCTTACAATAGTTCTTCTTGGGCAAAAGATTTGGAAAAAGCTTTAAAAAAGGATTGGAAGAAAAAAAATCTTCCTGCCTCAGCCCAACAGATTGTTCCGCACAGATCATAAGCACAAAAAAAGCTCATCTATATTAGATGAGCTTTTCATTATTATTTTAATTGTTTCATTACTTCTTCTGCAAAATTTTCTTCTTTTTTCTCGATTCCTTCACCTTTTTCAAATCTTGCAAATTCAACAACTTCTGCATCTTTTTCTTTTAATAATTGAGATACTTTTATATCTGGATTTTTTACAAATTGTTGATCTAATAAGCATATTTCTGAGAAGAATTTTCCAATTCTTCCTTCTACTATTTTTTCAGCAATAGCTTCTGGTTTTCCTTCATTCATTGTTTGAATTTTTAATATTTCTTTTTCTTTTTCAATTCTTTCTGCTGGAACTGATTCTTCATTTAAATATTCTGGTCTTGCAGCTGCAATTTGCATACATACATCTTTTGCAACTTCTTTGCTTCCTTTTTTCATATTGATTAATACTGCAATTTTTCCATCACCATGTATATATTTTTCAACTAAACCTTCTGATGCAAATCTTGCAAATCTTCTAATATTTAAATTTTCACCAATTGTAGCTATTTTTCCAACTAAAACTTCTTGTACTGTTTTTCCTGGTTCTTCAATTGAATCTTGTGCAAGTAAGCTTTCAACATCTGCAGGATTTTTTTCTACAACTTGTTTTGCAACATTCATAACAAATGTTCTAAATTCTTCATTTTTTCCAACAAAGTCTGTTTCTGAGTTAACTTCTACTATAGCTCCAACTTTTCCATCTTCTGAAATATAAGCTTCAACTATTCCTTCTGCTGCAACTCTTCCAGATTTTTTAGCAGCTTTTGCAATTCCTCTTTCTCTTAATAATTCTGTTGCTTTTTCTAAGTCACCATCTGTTTCTGTTAAAACTTTCTTGCAGTCCATCATTCCTGCTCCTGTTTTTTCTCTTAATTCTTTAACTAAGCTTGCTGTTACCATTATTTTTCCTCCCTTTTATTAAATTAAAAGTAGAGCAGATATTAGCTCTACTCTTTATTTTTATTATAAAGAATATTATTCTTCAACTTTTTCTTCATTTTCAACAACTTGTTCAATGCTTTCTACTTCTTCTTCAACTGATTGCTCTGCATTTGCATCTTCTGCATCAAAGCTTTCACCTTGATTTCCTTCAATAACTGCATTTGCCATTACATCAGCTATTAATTTTACAGCACGAATTGCGTCGTCATTTCCAGGAATTGCATAGTCTACATCTTCTGGGTTACAGTTTGTATCTACTAATCCAACTACTGGTATGTTTAATTTTCTAGCTTCTAATATTGCTATTCTTTCTTTTTTAGGATCTACTAAGAATATAACTCCTGGTAATTTATCCATATCTTTAATTCCACCAAGATTTCTTTCTAGTTTTTCCATTTCTTTCTTTAATAATATTACTTCTTTTTTAGGTAATACATCAAATGTACCATCTTGTTCCATTGTTTCTAAGTCTTTTAATCTTTGAATTCTTTTTTGGATTGTTCCAAAGTTTGTTAACATTCCACCTAACCATCTTTGGTCAACATAGTACATACCACACTTGATTGCAGCTTCTTTCATACATTCTTGTGCTTGTTTTTTTGTACCAACAAATAGAACTGTTTTTCCTTCTTCTACTTGTTCTTTAACGAATGCATATGCCTCGTCTAATTTTTTTGATGTTTTTTGTAAATCGATTATATGGATTCCATTTCTAGCTTGGAATATATATTCAGCCATTTTTGGATCCCATCTTCTTGTTTGATGTCCGAAATGAACACCAGCTTCTAGTAATTGTTTCATTGCAACTACTGCCATTTTAATTCCTCCCTTTTTGTTTTTTTCTTCCATAAAGTTCATAGTTTTTTAGGACCTAATTTTAGGCACTACCTTTAAAACTCGCTCTATGTGATTAATACGTGAACTATTATACCAAAAAAAGTACCTGAAATCAAGTACTTTTTAAGTTTTTTTTATTTTTTCATCTAATTTCCTAATTAAACTTTATTTTAAAAAAATTGTAAATACAAATTTTCTTAATAAATTTATGCAAGTGCAACGAATTCTATCTCATCATTATCATCAATTGCTTTTTCTTTTAATTGTTCTAATACATCCTCTAAAGAATTAGCATCAGGAATATATTCATAATTACAATTATTCTTTATTTCTTGTAACCTATCATGTTGTGCTTTAGTTGTGTTATTTTCAACATAACAAATACAAGCCATATTTTCATCTTCACATGAAATATCTGCAAAAATTATAAAACCTTTTGCCAATAACTCCGCCATTGATTTTCTTGAATCCTTATCTATCCTAGGTCTAATTTTACTTGCAATTTCATCATGTGTACTATTATTTCCTTCATTACTTGCCAAAATTAATTTTCCTTTTGGAGATATATATGTAATTTGATAATTATTTGGTACATTTACTTTTTCTTCTTCACTTATAAATTTTATATTGTTTCTTTCTAGTATATATTTTAATGTTTCATTTTCTTTTTCATTTTTTACTTTGTATCTTTTTTTGAATTCTTCTGGATTAAATGGCTTAGATCTTGGAATAATCTTTTCCATTATTTTCCTCCTTTCCAATACAACGGTAATATTTGCAGTATTAGGAAATGATGCTGGAATAATTGGAGCAAGTCTTTTATAAAGAAAAAAATTGCCACCGGTTCCGGGTTTAAATGGCACTAAATTGCCACTGGTTCCGGGTTTGGATGGCAATATATTATTTTTTCGTACCTTGGTGTCGCAACCAATTTTATAAAAATTATATGTTGGTTGCTCCAATTCGCACTCGTGCTATAAGCACTCGTTTGGTCGCTTACGCGGTACATTAAAATAATATATTGCCATCCAAACCCGGAACCAGTGGCAATTTAGTGCCATTTAAACCCGGAACCGGTGGCAATTTTTTTCTTTATAAAAGACTTGCTCCAATTATTCCAGCATCATTTCCTAATACTGCAAGCTTTATTATAAGACTATCTCTTTTATTAAATAATAAATTACCTTCAATTATCTTTTTATACAATCTATTTAATAATACATCTTCAAAGTATACAAAACTTCCTCCAATTACTATTGCTTCTGGCTCAAAAATATTAATTAAATTAGATATTCCTATACTTAAATATTCTATGTAATCATTTATAACTTTTTCTATTTTTTTATAATTTTTGTTATTTTCGTTGTTGTTTCTTAATATATTTAATAATTCTTCTCCTCTTGTTTTTTCATCTAAATTTAATTCTTTTCTTAAATTTGTTTTAAATGCCTTCATAGAAGCATATTTTTCAAAGCATCCTTTTTTTCCGCATTTACACTCTAGCCCATCTTTTTGTATTATCATATGTCCTATTTCACAACCTGGTAAGTCTCCTGTATCTAGTAATTTATCATCTACTATTACTGCTCCACCTATTCCTGTTCCTAGCCCTATAAATATTGACCTTTTATAATCTTTTAGACTTCCATATTTATTTTCTGCAAGTGCTGCACATTTTGCATCATTTTTTATTTTTATTGGTATGTTTATTTTTTTCTTTAATGCTTCAACTATATTATAATTTTCTAAATTTAAATTAACTGATTTTATAACAGATGTTTTGTTTACTGTACCTGGAATTGCTATTCCTATATTTGTAATTTTATATTTTTTTGACATTTCCTTTATATTTTTTATTATATATTCTTCTATAAATGTTTTTATTTCTTGTTTTTCTTTATCTAATATTCGTCTTTCTTGCTTTTCTATTATTCTTCCATTTTCATCTACGACGCCTATTGCTATATGGCTTCCTCCTAAATCTATTCCAACTTTCATTATAAAATTTTCTCCTCTCACATTCATTTTTTTATTTAAATGATAATTTGTCGCTTTATTTTTTTATTAATTATATATTCTGTGAAGGGCAAGTGGGGACAGTTTTAGAAAATGTATGAGGTACGATTTACATTTTCTTATAATGGGGAGCCCTGGAAAGAATATATAATTAATTTAAGAATTTATAATAATATATTATTTTAAAATTTCTATACTTTTTACCTTATTTTTAAAGACATCAATTAAAAAATATAATTGATGTCTTTTGTAAAATATTTTGTTTACTTGTTTTATATTTATTTTTATACTCCATATGCAGAGAATAAGAAATTTCCCATATAAACTTGAATACATGGTACAAGCACTACTATAACAACAAATATTAAAACTATTCCAACAATTAAATACATAATTTGAGGAAGTGCTTTTGTAATTTTTGTTAATATATTATCAATATCTATTTCCATATACTCTACAAGTTTTTCCATCATTTCTGGTAAGTCTGTCTGCATTCCTATTTTTAACATTTCTATCGTCATAGGTGACGCAAGTCCAGAATTTTCAAATGGCTCTATCCATGATGAACCAACAAGTATATTATTTATAGATGTTTCTATTATAGACAGCATAACATAATTTTGTACAACATTTTTACTTACTTCTAATGCTTCTTGTATTCTCATTCCATTTTTTAGATTTAATAACATTGCTTTCATTAACCTTGAAAAATCAAGTGCAAATATAAGCCCACCAAATATTGGCATTTTGTATTTAAAATAATGAAAATTATATTTTCCCTTTGGAGTATTTATATATGCCAAAATTGCCCCAACTATTGCCGCAATTATTCCAAGTGGAATATACCATGCCTGCATTGCACCTTTTATAAAATTAGAAAACCATATTGTAATTGCTGGTAATGAATCTTTTGTTCCAAGTTCATCAAATATTCCCTGAATTGTTGGTATAGCAACTAATGATCCTATAATAAGAAGTGCTAGCAATAGTACAAATTGAACAATATTTGGAATTAAAATACTTCTTATTTTTTTATTTAATGCTTCTGTATCATCTAAGTATTCTACAGCTTGTTTCAAAGAATTTGTAAGTGAACCTGAAAGTTCTCCAACTTTTATCATATTTGTATATATATATGGAAATATATTTGAATAATATTCCATTGTTGTGTACATTGTTTCTCCGAGCTTCAACTCCTGCTAGAATATCTTCTAAAACTCCCCTAAAAGATATGTTTTCAGTTCCTTCTATTATTGTTCTTAAAGCATGTATATTATTAAAATCTGCCTTTTTTAACAAATAAAAATTTTGAGTAAATATTACTAAATCCCTTTGTGTTATTTTTTCAGATTTTTTTAAATATAAATTTATTCTTTCTTTTGTAGAAAGCGTTTTTTGCTTTGGCTGTCCTAATTGGGTTGTATTAACATTTTTCATTATTTCTTGTATATCTGTAATATTTTTCTTTTTAGTTTTCTTTTTATTTGTTCTATATGTTAATTGTTCAACATCTATTGGTAGCAAATTATTTCCCTTTAAAGCCTTTATTAAACTTTGCTTACTTGATGCTTCAACCTTATTTCTGACAACTAAACCGCTTTTAGTAGCTGCTTTATACATATATGTAGGCATCTTTTACCTCCTTTTAATGCATGTCTCTTTTTATTTTTAATTGCATAATTGTCCTATTTAATGTTTCTATATTTTTTTCTTCTATTTGTTCTTTAGCCTGTGCTAAAGTAATTTTATCTTCAACAAATAGTTTGGCAAGTGAATTTATTAATCCTATACTTCCCTTTTCTTGGTTACTTTGTATTGCATCTTCTATTTCTGAAACGCTTAACTTGTCCTTTCTAATTACTCCAGAAACTATATTATCAACAACCATAACCTCTGGAACCAATACTAGTTTTCCATTAGTTCCTTTTAACAATCTTTGTGAAACAACAAGTTTTAATAATGAAGATAATAAGTATTTTATTTGTGCTTGGTCTCTTACTTCATAGAAGTTTATCATTCTGTCTATTGTTTCCGCACAAGATTTTGTATGTAGTGTTCCTATTACCAAGTGTCCAGATTCTGCCATTTCTATAGCAGCTTCCATTGTTTCTTTGTCTCTAATCTCCCCTATTACTAGTATATCACAGTCTTCTCTTAGTGAGTTTTTAACTCCTTGGCTAAATGTTAAAACATCTTGTCCTTTTCCTACTTCTTTTTGAACTATTAAAGATTTTTTAGAATGATGCTTATATTCTACTGGGTTTTCTAGTGTTAATATTTTTCTATTTTGATTCTCATTTATATCATTTATTAAAGCATTTAGTGTTGTTGTTTTTCCTGAGTTTGTTTTTCCTGTAACTAACATTACCCCTTGTGGTTGATATGTCATCCTTCTTACAACATCTGGAACTCCAAGTGATTCATATGATGGTAATTCATTTTTTATAATTCTTAATGTACATAAAGGCACATCATCTGAAAGTGATATATTTACCCTTAAACGAACTCCCTTATACTCATATGATGTATCTAGTTTCCTTGTTGTATTAAATACTTCATCTTTTTCTACGTTTCCCATTACTAAATAATCATACATTTCATTCATATCGTCTGGTGTTAATACATCCATTTCTTCTATTGGTACTAATGTTCTTGCAATTCTTAGTATTGGTTTATTATTACATATTAGGTGTATATCAGATGCGTCTTTTTCAAACGCAATATCCAATATTTTATTCATGTCCATATATTTTCCTCCTCTTTTGTTTAGAATATCAATAACTTATTGTTTAATTCTTCAAGTGTTGTTATTCCCATTAACACTTTTTTAATTCCATCTACTGCAAGTGGTCTATAATTTTTTTCTAATGCTTTATTTCTTATTTCTATACTAGAAGCACCTTTTACTATTAATTCTTTTATTTCATCATCTAAATCCAATACTTCAAATACACCTATTCTGTCATAATAGCCTGTATTATTGCAGTGTTTACATCCAATTGCATCATATGTTTTTATATTGCTTAAATCAACATTCATACCATATTTATTAGAAATATTTGTTATTATTTGTTTTTCTTCTTCTGTAAATTCTCTTTCTCTTCTACATTCATGACATAATCTCCTAACAAGTCTTTGTGATATTGATGTTGCTAATGTACTGGCTATGTCATAATCTGATACTCCTATTTTTCTTAGTCTATTTATTACTTCTATACTGTCTATTGTATGTATTGTTGATAAAACATAGTGTCCTGTTTGTCCTGCTTGTATTGCTATTTCTGCTGTTTCTCTATCTCTTATTTCTCCTACAAGTATTACATCTGGGTCTTGTCTTAAAACTGTTCTTAATGCACTTGAAAATGTTGATTTTTTGTCTATTTCTATTTGGTTAAGTCCTGGTATACGTATTTCTACTGGATCTTCTATTGTTGTTATGTTTATTTCTGGTCTATTTAAATAGTCTATTATACTATATAGTGTAGTTGTTTTTCCTTCACCTGTTGGTGCTGCTATTATTGTTATACTATTTCTTTTATTTACACTTTTGTTTAATGTTTTTTCATCTCCTGGAAATCCTAAATCAAATATTTGTTTAATATCTGCATTTTTCTTTAATAACCTTAAAACAAATTTTTCACCATATACATTTGGTTGTGAAGAAACACGAATATTATAATCATCATATAATAAAATTCTTCCATCTTGTGATTCTTGTTTTTCTTGATGCATATTAGATATTGCTTTTAATCTTCCTATTATTTGTGTTTGTTTTTCTTTATCTATTGTAGCTGCTGTTACAAGTTCACCATCTATTCTGTATCTTACTCTTACTTCATTTTCTAATGGTTCTATGTGTATATCACTTGCTCTTTTTACCATTCCAGTTTTTATTATGCTATCAACAAGTGATGTAATTGTTCCTCCTTGGTCTGCAACCTCTATTCCGGCCTTACCTGCCTCACCTTCCAATGAACGCAAGTATTTTTCTATGTCATTTTCAAATGTAACATAACTTTCCATAACAAGCCCTTTATTTAAAAATAACATTCTTATTGTTTCCATTGCTCTATTATTAACTGTATTTGCAAAGCAAACTTTAATTTTTCCTGAAGAAACCTCAAATGGTACTGCTTTATTTTTTTGAGCAATATCTAATGAAATATAATCTGTTAAATTTATTTTTATGCTTTCAGAATTTAATAATATACCTTTTGTTCCCAATATTTCACCTATTGCCTCTATTAATGTTTTAGGCTCTGCTAATCCTAATATATATAATATATCTCCAATTTTTTGGTTTGGATGTTCTCTTTGGTATGTTAAAGCCTCTTCTATTGCTTCTTCATTTACAATTCCTCTTTTTACTAATTCAACCCCCATTGGTTGTCTTCTTCTTACATCCATTTTGTTTCCTCCTTTTTTCTTACGTGCTCTATATTATTATACAATATTTCTAGATATTTTTGTTAAACTTTTATAAATTACCTTTATTTACTATTTTTTTAAAATATAGGTAACTTTTTTTTCTAAATCGCCAATTTTTAATTTTACTTCAATTGCTTCTTTTCCATTTTCTATTTTTTCTGTAAATTCACAATTGTCAACTCCACTTGCAATTTTTACATTATTTTGATAAATTGCTTTATTTTCTGGAATATATGTGTATTGATTTTTACTAGAAAATGCAACATATCTTTGTTTGTTCTTGTCTTGTTCATTTGCATTTGTAAAGCTTACTACTTCTAAGATTTTATTGCCTTCTTTGTTAACTTCTTCAGAAAAATAACTATTAAATCTTGTGTATTCCCCTAAATAAGAATATTTTTCTGTTGATACGTCTATATTTTTATAAAAATACCCTGTCATTATTGAAATGATTGTAATAGCTATTAACATCGCAATCACATATATAATTAATGATGTTAATGTTACACCTTTTTCTGACCTCATATTAAAACGTCCTTTCTACCTATTTCTAACTATTGTCGTTGTTAACTCCACGTTTTCTACTTCTTTTCCTATTTTATATAAAACATTTACATTTACTATTTTTACTAAATCGTTTGAATCATTGTTTTCTTGTCCATTAGAATTTGGAACATATTTTTTTACTTTTATTTCTATAGTATAAGCTGAGTCATATTCTTTATTGTCTATAATTAATTTATTATTATTTTTATATGAACCAATATCAACTGCATCTTCTCCTTGGGTTTCTATTGCCTCATCATAGTCTAATGCTTTTATCTTTTCTATAACATCTTGTGCTATATATGTTGCTTCTGTTTTTCTTTCTACCTTTTTAGATGATATAGTGATGTTGTAAAAAACAACTGATATTATTGATACAAATAATGTAATTACAATTATTGCAATTGTTATGTCTATTCCTGTAAAACCTTTTTGACTTTTTACATTCATTTTTTTCCCTTTCTATACTATAAAATTGTTATATAATAATACATATAGTATTGTTAATACATTTGTAATACTTAAGTAAAATCCTATTTTTAAATCTTTCCAAATTTGTTTGTCTGTTTTTAAGCTTTTATTTCTTCTTTGTTTTAATTTATTTAACAATATATATATTGCAACTGTAAGTGATGTAAATGCTATTGTATTTATTGTTACATATTCTCCTGTAAAAATTGCAATTACAATTATCATTAATAATATTCCATTTATATATTTGCTTTTTGCATATTTTTTTAGTGATATTGTATCTAAAATTAATATTAATACGTAAAAAACAAGATATATAACATATCTATATATATTAGCTTTTTCTACTATGCATAGATATGCTATATATATAATTGATATAATTATTCCATATGTAAGTACTGGTTTTTCTATTTTTCTTTGTTCTTTATCTATTCCTGCAATTATAAACAAAAATGATAAATATAGTACCATAAAGCAATATTCTGCTACCTGTTCTATTTTTATGTTATATATATCAATTTTCATTAAGTAAAATATAGATACAAAAATTAACCCAGATAGTATTTCTAATATTAAATACCTAGGTCTTATCTTTTCTTTACAATATCTACATTTACCACCTAAAATTATATAGCTTAAAATTGGAAACATGTCAAAAAATCCTAATTTGTGATTACATTTAGGACAGTATGATCTTGTGTGTGTTATGTCTTCTCTTCTTGGAATTCTATATACGGCAAGTGTAAAAAAACTTCCAAACATTGCTCCTATTAAAAATATTATTATATATATTATTGTTTCCATGTTTCTCCTTTTTATAAGTTAAGCCATACACACTTAGTGTGCGTATGGCTTTTGCTTTTTTACTAATTATGATTTTTTTACTACATCAATTTTTGAAGCAGTACTTGCTGTTTTTGGTGTATAAGTTACTGTATAAGTTATTTTGTTAACAGTAACATCAAATGTTGCAGCTTCAGTTATTTCTGTTTCAGCAAGACCAGTTGTTGAAATTGTTAATGATGCATCATTTTTTGCAGCTATTGTTGCAATATTTTTTATACTTAAAGTAGATTCATTACCATTATATGTTGGATCTGCTTTATTAGCCATTATTTCAGATACAGCTAAAGAAACGTCTTCTTTAATTTGTGCTATAGAATTTGTTTCATTTGAGCTTGATGCTTTTGTTAATATACCATTGTCACCTGTTAGCATTGCAATTGATACCCCTGCTAAAATTAATAATACGATGATTGTGATAACTAATGCAATTAGTGTAACACCTTTTTGTTCTTTGAACATAAAAATTTCCTCCTTTTCTTTTGAATTTTTAAAATTTATTTTTCATATATTTATAAGTGCATTTTATAAATATAATGTTAAAAACTTAAATTATTTTGTTCCTTTGTCTGGAAAATAAGTACCTTCTGAGCTTGTGTTTGAATTTTGTACAGAATTTTGTGTATTTCCTCCAGTTGAAGAACTATTATCACTATTTGTTGAACCAGAATTATTATTTGTTGTATTTTGCCCGTTTTGGCTTTGGTTTTCCTCTGTTTTTTCCTCATATGTGGAAAATGGGTTTACTTTTCCTGGTTTATAGTCTTTTATTTTTTGATAATTAGTTAAATCTGATTCATCTATTTCATATGTCAGAATAACTTTATCTTCTTCTATGCTATCAGAATTTTTTAATTCTTCTTTTATATTTTGTGGAGTAACATATGAAACTTCTTCTGGCAAGATTTTATTTGATGGTACATATTCATATAGTATAACTCCTAATATTAAAATTATTGCTAAACATAAAAGTAGCATAATAATTATTTCTTTAATAATATTTTTAGCCATTAACCTATACTCCTTTTTTATTATCTTAAAGTATTTGTTGTGTTTGTATTGTTAGCTGTATTTGTGTTTGTACTATTGTTTGTACTATTTGCAGTATTTGTTGAATTTGAACTTGTTGTATTGTTTGTGTTTGTTGTAGTATTATTGGTTTGATTATTAGTTGATTGGTTTATAGTACTTGAACTATTTGATATTCCTTTTATTGTTATATCTTTACATGTAAATGTTGCTTGTAAATCTGTTGTACTACTACTTGGTACCATTGAAAAATTTTCTATTTTAAAGCCTAATTGCGAATCATTTTCTATATTAGATATAAAATTTGTAATTCCAATATATGAACCATTTACAGTAAAGTTTAAATTATAGTTATCGTCTCCTGTACCTCTTAATAAATCCATTTTCATAACAACACCTTCACTTTTTGCATGATTTCCAATTTTTACCCATAAAGATTCGATTTCATATTTTTGAAATTGTGTTGCTTGTTTTACTTCGTCCCCAGTACTAATTGTAACCATATCTTCATAATTTTTCTTTTCCTGTGTTAATTTCTTAAGGTCTGCTTCTGTATCTGATATAGCTTTGGGATAATCTGTGCTTGCAAGCTTTGTTGCTTGTCCTATAGTTTCATCTAATTGTTCATTTTTTTCTTTTATAGTTTCTACTCCTAAAACTGTAAAATCTCCTATATTATAGCCTTTAGTTACTGCAAAGCCGCATAATACTAATAGCAAAATTATAAGTATTGATATTAATAATTTTTTCATGGCAAGTCTCCTTCTATTTTTACTGTAACTACATTATTTTCTTTTTGTCCTGCAGTAGAAATTACATTTGTTAAAATATTGTCAGCTTTAATTTTGGCTTTTAAATATCCTAATTGTTCATACTTATTTGATTGTGCATTTATTTCTATATGTTTGTCTGTTGTATTTTGTATTGATGTTATTTGAACATTTTCTGGTATTATAAACATTATTTGATTTAATAAGTTTGGTATTGCATTTTTTGTTTTTAGTGCATTATTTATTTTATCATTTATATCTTGCAAATTTTTAATCATAGTAGTATATTCACTTGTTTTGTTCTTGATTTTTGAATCATCTGATTTTGCAAGTGCAATTTGTGAGTTTATTTGTGATGTTCTTGCTGCTGCTTCTTCTTGTTTACTGTTTAGCTGATTATTTAGTACACATGAAAAACCAGAATATACTGCAAGCAAAATAAATAAGCCCCCTGCTGATCTTAGTAAATTTCTTTCTACTGTGTCTAGCTTTTGTCCTAAATCAAATGTAAATAATCCTTTTTGTTTATTTTTGTCTTTTTCCTTTGTCTTATTTGATCCCCCAACATCTATTTTTAGCCAATCTGGTAATTTATCTGCAAATGTTGCACCTTTAAAGTTCATTGAAGTTAAACCTTGTCCAAGTCCTAACAATGCAAGTGAAATTGCAGAGTTTACTTCAATATAATCTTTTATGTTTATATCTTTTGTGTTTGTAATAAATGATGGTTTTAGTATTTCACATTTTGTATCTTCCAAATATTCTTGAAAATACAATTCTATATTGTTTATTAATGCTGCTGTACCAGTTATATATACTTTTTCAATTTTTGCTGTGTTTGTATTAATTATTTTTTGTATTTGGCTTACTATAGAATATAATGTTGGCATTATTTCTTCCAAATGACTATTTTCTATATCTTGTAATTCTCTTCCTTCTGAAGTATATATTGTAGTGTTCTTACAAGTTTCATATGCTTTAGAATAAGAATTTTCTATCATATTTAATTTTTCTAAAAATTCTTTGCTTCCCTGTGGGATTGTTTCTATATTATATATTTGTTGATCTATTATTGTTGTAACTGTTGTTTGGTCTTCAATATTTACAATTAAATAATTTTGTTTTGGTTCAAATTCTTTTAAATTAGATATTGTCATTGATATTGGAGAAACAGCAGCTAGCTTATAGCCTGAAAATAGTTGTAACATTTTGTTAAATTCTATTTTATTTTCGCTAACATGAATTACCTTTAATTTTTGTTTATCATCTATATTTGGAACAACCGCTGATCTTTTTTCAAAAGCATTTGGGTTGTAGCCTTTATCTTGGCAAAATGCATCAAATTCTGTTTTTATTGCTTTTTGTAAATCTGTTTTATTCAATAAAGCAAACATATCAAAATAATTGTATATTTCTTGTTCCAAATTTATACTAATTGGTGTCTTATAGCTATAAGTTTCCTCAACCACTTGTTTAATTGCTTCATTTATATTTTCATAAAATTTAACACCGAAAGAATCTACTTTTATTTTGTCATGGTCTTTTGAAACTTTTGCATATTTAATTAAATTATCTTGCACATACATTCCAAGGCAACTAGGCATTACTTTTCTCCTTTTTTATTTTATATATATTTTTTCTATATTTGTTAATTTTCATACTTGAATTTTATTTATTTTTTGTCTTTTTTTGCTATTTTTTGTAGTTTTTTTACGTATATATTTTACCTCTATATACTTAAAAGTCAATATATTTAATCTAAATGTAATCTAAATGTAACACTTCTGTAATAATATTTAAATGTTGTTTTTATGTAGCTTGCAAATAAAAAATCCATCATGTTTTTTATCTGGCTTTATTGAAAAATATTTTTCTTCTTTTATATACTCATTCCATTTATTGCTATCTAATTTTTTTATTTCAAAATCTTTATTGTTTTCCAAAAATTTTAAAATAACACCTTCATTTTCCTTTTTTAATATACTACATGTAGAATATACCAACTCACCTCCAGGTTTTAAATATTTAGAACATGTTTCTAATATTTTATATTGTAATTTAGAAATTTCATAAACGTCTTCTTGTTTTCTTTGCCATTTTATATCTGGCTTTCTTCTTATTACTCCAATTCCTAAGCAAGGTACATCTAACAAAATTTTATCGAATTTTTCTTTATAAGCTTCATTATATATGCTTGCATCATTTATACTTGTATTAATATTTTTTAATCCTAATCTATTTGCATTTTCATTTATCAAATTTATTCTATGTTCATATACATCCCATGCCTTTATATTTCCTGTATTTTTCATAATTTCTGCCATATATGTTGTTTTTCCTCCAGGAGCACTACATGCATCTAAAACCATTTGTCCTTCTTTAGGATTTAAGACTAAACATGTAAGTCCTGCTGATTCATCTTGCACCGTAAATAGTCCTTCTTTAAATCCTTCAATATTTTCAATACTTTTTGCCTTATTCAAAATCAAGAAATCATCTAATTCTCCTTCTTCATACTGAATTGAATTTTTATTAAAAATTTCTTCCAATTCTTTTTTTGTAGTCTTTACATTATTTACTCTTATAGAAACACATGGAGTTAAATTTAAATTTTTACAAATCTCTTCTACTTCTTCTATTGTATTATTTTCTAAAAGCTCCTCTATAATCCATAAAGGCATACTTTGTGTTTTTGAAATCATTTCTGCTTTTGGTAACTTAACATCAAATAACTGTAAATAATCATCTGGGCTTACTTTTCTTAAAATAGCATTAACAAATCCAGAACTTGCCTTATGCCCATATCTTTTTGCCAAATTAACGCATTCGTTAACAGCAGCAGATTTAGGAATTTTATCCAAAAAAATAATTTGATAAATTCCCATTCTTAAAATATTAATAATCCAAATAGAAATCTTTTTTAATTTAATAGAAGAATATTTCTTTATAATTTCATCTAAAGTAAGCTTCCATGTTGTAACTCCATAAACAATTTGTGAAATTAATGAAACATCCCTATCAGAAAGTGCCTTTCTATTATTTTTTAGCATATCATCTAAAGCAATATTAGAATAAGCTCCACTTTCATCCATTTTATATAAAACCTCTAAAGCTATATTTCTTGCAATATCTATCATATCTTCTCCTTTTTTAACAAACTAGACAAGGTGACGAGACAAGGGGACGGGGTTTTTGTCTTAGGGTTTTGGGAGCTTTTTTAATCATCCTAATTTTTTTGAAATAACTCCCAAAAACCTTAAGACAAAAACCCCGTCCCCTTGTCTCTATTTTTTCTTAGTATATACTTTTTTTTAATTAATTTCTACACAAATTGTATAAAATTTCATATTTTAGTAAAAAATATTTTTAAATTTCATATTGGAGGTTAAAAAATGGATATAGAAAAGCACTTAATTATTACTGGAAATTCTGAAGTTTCTTGGAAAGATGCTATTGTTAAGGCAATTTCTGAAGCTTCTAAAACTATTGATTATTTATCTTCTGTGAAGATATTAGAACAAAGAGCAAAAATTGATGGAAATAAAATTTCAGAGTATTTTGTAGATTTAGATTTAGGTTTTATTTTAGATTTGAATAGAAAAAATTCTACAAATAATTAAATTTATTTCAGTTTTCCGCTAATTTAATATTAAATTAATTTATATTTAGTTTTCATATTAATTTTTTATTAATTTAATATTTACTTTTTTGTTATTTTTATACTTTATTAAAAAGGATGGTGAAAAAATGGATCCTACAAAAACAAAACAAACTTATCAAGAATATGTAGATAAAAAATCTCCAAATTCTCCAATTATTAAAAATTGTTTTAATGCTTTTTGGACCCGGAGGTTTAATATGTACAATCGGGCAAATTATTGCAAATATTTGTACGCAAAAAGGGTTTGATATGCAAACTTCTGGAACAATTGTGTCTATTATTTTAATTGGAATATCTGCTTTTTTAACTGGCTTAAATGTTTTTAATAAAATAGGTAAATTTGCAGGCGCAGGTTCGCTTATTCCAATTACGGGTTTTGCAAATTCAATTGTTTCTCCGGCTATGGAATATAAGTCTGAAGGCTATGTTATGGGAGTTGGTGGAAAGATGTTTACTGTTGCAGGCCCTGTACTTGTATTTGGTATATCTACTTCAATCTTGGTTGGACTAGTTTATTTAATTTTTAATACTCAAAGTATTACTCTTGTATAAAAGGAGATGATTTTTTGCAAAAATTAGGAAAACAAACTATAAAATTTGATAATCCCCCTACAATATTAGATTGTGCCTCTATCGTTGGTCCAAAAGAAGCTCAAGGGCCTCTTGCAGAATATTTTGATCAAACTTTAGAAGATGAATTTTGGGGAGAAAAAACTTGGGAAAAAGCTGAAAGTAAAATAATTAAAGAAACTGTAAACACAGTTATTTCAAAATCTGGTGTTCCTTCAGATCAAATCGATTTAATGATTGCAGGTGATTTATTAAACCAATGTATATCTTCAAGTTTTGGTTTAAGAGAAGCTAATATTCCTTTTTTAGGTGTATTTGGCGCTTGTTCAACTTTTGTTGAATCTATGTGTATTGGTTCTATTTGTGTTGAAAGCTTTGCTAAAAACGTTTTATGTGCTACTTCTAGTCACTTTTGTAGTGCAGAAAAACAATTTAGATTTCCACTAGAACTTGGAAACCAAAGAACACCTACAGCACAATGGACTGTAACTGGAAGTGGTGCTGCAATTATTACTCAATCTGGAATGGGACCTTATATAACCCATATAACACCAGGAAAAATTATAGACATGGGAATAAAAGATGCCAATAATATGGGAGCTGCAATGGCTCCAGCATTTTGTGAAACATTAATAACTCATTTTTTAGATACTGGTAGAAGTCCCAACTATTATGATTCAATAATTAGTGGTGATTTAGGACATGTTGGTAAAGAAATTGCAATAGATATTGCCAAAGCCAGAGGTTACAATATAAAACCAAATTATAATGATTGTGGTGTTTTAATATTTGACAAAGAAAAACAAGATACTCATAGTGGCGGAAGTGGCTGTGGTTGTTGTGGCAGTGTATTTTCTGGTTATTTTTTCAAACAATTAAAGGCAAAAAAGCTAAAAAAAGTTTTATTAATTGCAACAGGTGCATTAATGAACTCCACAAGTTCACAACAAGGAGAATCAATTCCTGGAATAGCACATGCAATAAGCATTGAAATTTAACTTTTATATTTTAGAAGAAAGGTGATTTAATATGAACATAAACTGGGCAAATGTTTTTGAGCCAACAGCACTTATAAAATGTTTTGTTATTGGACGGTATTATTTGTGTTATAGGTCAAATTTTAATTGATAAAACCAAACTAACTCCAGCTAAAATTTTAGTTGCATTTGTAACCACAGGGTGCATTTTAGGTGGACTTGGTATTTATAAATATTTAGTTGATTTTGCTGGTTCTGGTGCAACTGTACCACTTACCGGTTTTGGATACAACTTAGCAAAAGGTGCCATTGAAGGTGTTCAGCAAAATGGTATTATTGGAGCATTTACTGGAGGAGTAAAGGCTTCTGCTGGCGGTATTGCTGCTGCTGTTTTCTTCCGGCTATTTAGCTTCTCTTATTTCAAAACCAAAAATGAAAAAACAGTAATTGTATTTTATAAACAAAAAATGATATAATCTTGCTTGATTATATCATTTTTTATATCTATGCTTTTTTTGCTATTTCAGCAATTTCTTTAAATGCTTTTTCGTCTGTTACAGCGATTTCTGCAAGCATTTTTCTATTTATTGTAACATTAGCTTTTTTTAGACCAGCTATTAATTTGCTATATGTTAAACCATTCATTCTAGCTGCTGCATTAATTCTTGTTATCCATAATTTTCTAAAGTTACTTTTTTTATCTTTTCTTCCAACATAAGCATATCTTAAAGATTTCATTACTGCTTGGTTAGCATTTCTAAATCTGTAATGTTTTGCCCCATAATATCCTTTTGCTCTTTTTAATATTTTTTTATGTCTTGCTCTTGTTGTTCTTGCTGTTTTTACTCTTGCCATTTATTTTCACCTTCCTTATTTTTTCTATTCTTTCTTTTAGTTACCATATGGTAATAATTTTTTAATTGTATTTTCGCATGTTTTATCTGCATATGCGTCTTGAACTTTTCCTGATTTCTTTTGTCTTCTTGTTTTATTTGCTAGTAAATGTCTTCTATTAGATTTTGTTCTTTTTACTTTTCCTGTAGCTGTTAAAGAATATCTTTTTTTAGCTGCTTTGTTTGTTTTTAATTTTGGCATGTGCCATCGCTCCTTTCATTATTGATTGTTTTATATTTGTCAGATTATTTATCTGATTTTTTAGCAAGTATTGTAAACATGTTTCTACCTTCTAACTTTGGTGCTTTTTCAACTTGTGAAACATCGCTTAAGTTTTCTATAAATTTATTTAATACAAGTTCTCCTGCTTTTGAATTATTAACTTCTCTTCCTCTAAATCTTACTGTTATTTTAACTTTGTTTCCATCTTCTAAAAATTTTCTTGCATTTTTAGATTTAAATCCAAAGTCATGTTCTTCAATGTTTGGAGTAACTCTAATTTCTTTTACTTCTAATACTTTTTGCTTTTTCTTTGCTTCTTTTTCCTTTTTTGCTTGCTCAAATTTGTATTTTCCATAGTTCATTATTTTACAAACTGGTGGATTTCCATTTGGTGCAACAAGCACTAAATCTAATTTTTTTTCTTCTGCTTTGTCTAAAGCATCATTTAAACTAAGTACTCCTAGTTTTTCTCCATTTTCTCCTATTAATTGTACTTCTTTTGCTCTTATTTGTTCATTAATTGGTAATTCCTGTTTTATAAAAAACACCTCCAAATTTATTTTTTTATTGTTTTTTTACAATAAAAAAAATTGACTTTTGTTACAAGTCAATTAAACATAAAAATAGTTGCTACTAATTTTAATATGTTTAACCTTTTCCTTAAGTTAAGGTGAGAAACTTTTTGTTTCTTCTTGTAACAGTTATTATTTTATTATGTTTTTTTGTATTTGTCAATGGTTTTGGCTAATTTTTTATGAATTTTTAGGAAATTTTCTTTATAACTCACAATTAAATATATATTTAATTGTTTATAACAAATTTTCAAAATTTTAAAAAAACTGTTATAATTAAACATTTTAAATTTTAAAAATTTTCTAACTATTGAATAAACAAGCACTTTATATTATAATAGTAAAAAACAAACAAAGAAAAGAGGAAGGTTAATGCAATATAAATTTATAACTAAAAGTGAAAAAGAAACAAAAAGTTTTGCCAAAAAGCTTGCTAGTAAATTAAAACAAGGAGACATCATAATACTTACAGGAGAACTTGGATCTGGAAAAACAAAATTCACCGAAGGAATTTTATCATACTTTAATCTAGAAAACGAGATATCAAGCCCAACATTTACTATAGTTAATGAATATAATGCAAGTCCATGCCCCATATTCCATTTTGATGTATACAGACTAGAAGACACAGACGAATTTTTAGCAATTGGAGGAGACGAATATTTTGAAAAAGGTATTTCTATTATAGAATGGGGAGAAATAATTAAAGATATTCTTCCAAAAGAATATATCAAAATCTCTTTTGAAAAAGACAATAAAAATGAAAATATAAGAATATTAAATATAGAAATCTATGGAAATAAATTTGATAATTATTTTAAGGAGGATTAAAATTGAAAACATTAGCAATAGACACATCTAGCAAAATTTGTGGCGTATGTATATTGGAAAATAAGACGTTAATTAATAAAATAGATTTAAACAATGGCTTAACACACTCTGAAAGTTTAATGCCATTAATTAAAGAAGTATTAGAAAAGGCAAATTTAAAATTATCTGATATTGATAACATTGTTTGTGACATAGGTCCTGGCTCTTTTACAGGAATTCGTATAGGTGTTGCAACTGCAATGGCATTTGTAGATAGTTTAAACCTAAAATATACTGGTGTTACCTCTTTAGAAGCACTTGCCTACAATATAAATACCCAAGGTTTAATTTGCAGTATAATTGATGCTAAAAACGAAAACTGCTACTATGCTTTATATAAATTAGAAAGTGGCAATTATAAAGAATTAATAGAACCAACTGCAACTACTATTTCAAATATGTTAGATACTCTAAAAAAATATACTGAACAAATAACATTTGTTGGAGATGGCATAATGTCATACAAAGAAAAAATTGCTTCAAATATTAAAAATATAAAATTTGCAGCTGATTCTATAAATGACATAAATTCATATTCTTTAGCTTTAGCAGGGCTTTACAAACTAGAAAATAATAGCACACTTCCGCTTCTTCCCTTATACCTAAAAAAGCCACAAGCCCAAAGACAATTGGAGGAAAAACAAAATGGAAATACAAATTAATAATATGAATTTAAATGACCTAGAATCCATTTGCTCTAATCTGGAAAAAGATTTTGATGACTTTTGGAATTACAACATTTTAAAAAATGAGCTCCAAAATCCAAATTCCATATATTTTGTTGCCAAAGACAAAAATAATAATATATTAGGATTTGCAGGAATATTAAAAATTTTAGATGAAGCAGATATAACAAATATTGTTGTGAAAAAAGACTATAGAAATAAAGGAATTGGAACTATGCTTTTAAAACATTTAATTTTAGAAGCAAAAAAACAAAATCTTCTAACAATAACGTTGGAAGTTAACGAAAAAAATAAAAACGCCATTTTATTATATAAAAAATTCAAATTTGAAGAATTAGGAATAAGAAAAAAATACTATAATAACACTGATAATGCAATTATTATGACATTAAACTTAAAAAGCTAGTAACCTTAATTACTAGCTTTTTTTAGTTATTTTAATTCTATTTTTATTTCCTTTTCTTCTTTTAAATTTATCTTACTGTATTTCACACCACATTCGTCAAATAATTTTCTTGATGCTATATTATTTTCTGAATTTGCATATTTGTCACACAAATAAATTACTTCTTTTATTCCAGATTGTATAATAATTTTTGCGCATTCATTACATGGAAATAAGTCAACATATATTTTGGCATCTTCTAAATCCTTTTTGCTTCCTCTATAATTTAATATTGCATTTAATTCTGCATGACATACATATGGGTATTTTGTTTCTAAATTATTCCCCTCTCTTCCCCATGGAAAATTTTCATCACTATACCCATTTGGTGCTCCATTATAACCTATTGACAAAATTCTATTATCATTACTTACAATACAAGCTCCTACTTGTGTTGAAGGGTCTTTACTTCTCATTGCTGAAAGTTTTGCTATAGACATAAAATATTCATCCCATGAAATATAATCACTTCTTTTTTGGTTCATTATAATTCCTCCTTTATTATTTTTTATATGATTTGTTATTTAATGTTGGGTATTCAAATTCTTTTCCACCTTGTGTAAAATTGCCAAGTGTTGTATGGTCTTTTTCCATATCTTCTTTTCCTTTTAGGAAATATCTATATTTTGAACTATTGCCTATATAGCCTCCACCTATAATTACTGGATCATCCCATGTGCAATCAACTGCATACCAATTATTTTCTAATTTCACATAATTCCATGCATGATTTTCAGACTGACCGCTTGAATTTATACCTTTTCCAATTACCATTGTAGACTCTATTCCTAGCCCATCTAGTAAATACTTAAACGCCCTTGCATACCCTTCACATACACATTTTCCATTAATTAGTGCTCCATATATATTATAAATATTTTTTTCTTGCAATGATGTATCATATTCTATATTTTCTACTAAATAATCATGTACCATTTTTATATCTTCATAATCATTTCCTGTTTTATTATGTATTATTTGCTTTCTAATTGCTTCAATTTTTTCAAGTGCTAAATTTATATCTTGTTTATTTGAAAATTCTTCATTTAAATAATTTGCTTCTTCTCCATTATTTATATATACATTATAAGTTTTGTTTTGCCCTTTTGTTGTTGTTTCTATATTTAAATACATTTTATTTGGGCTTAAATAAAACACATCTGGATTATCATATGTATATGCTTCAATTGCAGATTGATAGTATTTTCCAAGTTCTTCTTGGCCATTTTGTTTAGATAAAATATTTGAAAAAGATGTTCCTAAATTTATTTTGTATGTTCCTTCTTTCATATTTTCTTTATTACTTTCAAATGCTTTATATATTGTTTTTGAATAACTTTCTAATTGATTGTAAAAGTATTTATTAACAACTATATTATCATAGTTTACATCATTTTCGGAATTTTCTATGTTATTTTTTGAAAGTTCGTCTAATGGATTTTTTTCTATAATTTTAGGTGTTTCAATGTTTTTTTCTACTGTATCATTTGTGTTTATACTACTTGTTTTAAATTCTGCAACCTCACTTAAAGCATTACTTTTATCTGTTTCATTTATTTCATTATAAATTATTACTCCAAACATTCCAATTACACCAAATATAGCAATAACTATAAATGTCATAATTAACATTGTAAATTTATCTTTCATAAATTTTGCTCCTTTACTGTTTTATTATAACATTTTTTTAAACTAAAAACTAGTATATTTTTTTGAAAATTTACCAATACTAACTAAAAAATTTGTTATAATTTACATTTATTATTTACGCTTATAATTATATATTCTTCCCAGGGCTCCCCATTATAAGAAAATGTAATTCGTACCTCATACATTTTCTAAAACGGTCCCCACTTGCCCTTCACAGAATATATAATTATAGCTTTAAATTTTAACAAAAATTTAACTTAACACATAACAAGAAAAATTTAGGAGATTAATTATGAATTTTAAAGATTTTTTTACTTATATGCCACCTACTGAATATAATTTTGATATTTTAGAAAAAGACAACATATCTCAAAATGATTTAAATAATGATAACAACAAAAAAACAAATATATTTCCAAGTTTAGATGTTAACCTAGAATACGTAAAATCCAAATATAACACTTTAATTAATAGTGATATTCTAATTAGAGAATTCACAATAAATTCAAGAAATAAACAATATAAGGCATTTTTACTTTATATTGATGGAATGGTTGACTCTGAACTTATGAATAACTTTGTTATAAAACCTTTAATGATGAGAAACAAAAACAACTTGTATAATGGAGATCAATCAAAAGTTATAGCAGAAGCTGTTACAAATAATATAACTGTTAGAAAAGTAAAAAAATTTGATATGGTTGAGTATTTATTTAATTGTCTTATTCCTCAAAATACTGTAGAAAAAGTTGAAGATTTTGAAAAATTATTTTCTGATATTAATGCAGGAAATTGTGGATTGTTTGTAGATACTATAAACATTGCATTTGATATTGATATAAAAGGTTTTCAGCAAAGAAGTATAGATTCCCCAAATAATGAAATTGTTATAAAAGGATCTCAAGAAGCATTTGTAGAAAATTTAAGAACAAACACATCTTTACTTAGAAGAATTGTTAATAATGAAAATTTAATAATTGAAAATGTAGAAGTTGGTAAGGTTACTAAAACAAAATGTGCTGTATGCTATTTGCAAAATATAACCAATTTAGATTTAGTTGCCGAAGTTAAATATAGGCTTAACAATCTTGCAATTGATTCTTTGCTTTCTGCTGGTCAATTAGAGCAACTAATTTCAGATTCTAATGAATTTGGAATACCAGAAATGATGTCCACAGAAAGGCCAGATAAGTGTGCAAAATATATGCTTCAAGGAAGAATTATTGTTATTGTTAATGGAACACCATATGCACTTATTTTACCTGCAACATTAATTGATTTTATGACCTCACCTGAAGATACAAATTTAAAAGTAAATTTTTCTAATTTTTTAAGAGGAATCAGGTTTTTAGGAGCTTTTCTTACTTTATTGCTACCTGGAATTTATATTGCAATAACAAGCTTTCACCAAGAAATTCTTCCAACAGAATTATTATTTTCTATTTTAGCCTCTCGTGAAAATGTTCCTTTTCCAGTAATTGTAGAAATTTTAATAATGGAAATATCTTTTGAATTAATACGTGAAGCAGGACTTAGAGTTCCTTCTCCTATTGGTCCTACAATTGGTATAGTTGGTGCTTTGGTTCTTGGGCAAGCTGCAGTTAGTGCAAGCATTGTTAGCCCTATATTAATTATTATTGTAGCCATAACTGGTATTGCATCATTTACTATTCCAGACTTCTCTTTTGGATTCCATTTACGTTATTTTAGATTTGTATTTATACTTTTAGGCTATATGGCAGGCTTTTTAGGAATTGGCATTGGTATATTTGTATATATTTCTATTTTATGTAGTTTGAAATCTTTTGGAGTATCTTTTACCGCTCCTTTGGCTCCTTTAAGCAATTTAAAAGGAAATGGTTATTTCCTACCTCCTGTTTGGAAAAGAGAATATCGTCCAAGTTATGTTGCACCACAAAAAATGAAAAGAGAAGAAAAAATTTCTATGAAATGGAAGTATGACTCTTTTGGAGGTGATAAAAATGGGAAATAATAAAATTGGAACTGTAGAAGCAATAATGAGTATTTTAACAATTGTTGTTGCTCATACAATTTTATCACTTCCAAGAATTTTAATTTTTAATACTAATTCATCTACAATTTTGAATTTAATTTATTTAACTATTATTGCAATGGCTTTGGCCTACCTTATTTACTTTTTATTAAAAAAATTTCCTGGGTTAGATATTGTTGATATATCTGAAAATTTAGGTGGTAAAGTTTTTAAAAATATTGTTGGGGCTGTATTTATTTTTCACTTTATTACAAGCTCTAGTTTATTATTAAGAAACTTTTGTGAAGGATTAAAAATTCTATACTTCCCTCTTACAGATATTTTATTTATAATTTTGCTGTTTGTAATTGCAGTGTGTATAAGTA
The DNA here is from genome assembly GCA_000437215.1 of Clostridium sp. CAG:440. Taxonomy (GTDB): domain Bacteria; phylum Bacillota; class Clostridia; order TANB77; family CAG-508; genus CAG-269. The sequence goes on along the minus strand of FR898645.1, from coordinate 49,401 downwards.
TAAGACTTGGTCCAAGTTCTGTATACAAAACAAATCTAATTATAATTCCACTTACACTAGTTAGTATTGTTGCCTTATTTGTATTTAATTTAGAAAACTTTGTACCACAAAGAATGTTTCCCATTTTAGGCAATGGATTCTTTTCAACATTTGTTTTAGGACTTACTAACTTAAGTGCTTTTGGAGGAATTGCGTATATATACTTTTTACCACCATTGCTAAAAGACCCTAAAAAACTAAAGCAAATTTCTATTATTTCTGTATGTGTAATAGGTATTTATTTAATTTTATGTGTTTCAATTATTCTTTTTATATTTACATCTCTTGTTTCTGCAAATGAAATTATGCCTTTATATTTTGCAGCAAGACATATTGATTTTGGAACATTTTTTCAAAGGCTTGAATCCTTATCTTTACTTATTTGGATTTTAGCATTTGCAAGTTATCTAGGTACTTGTACTACTATTTCTATTGGAATTTTTAAAAAATTAACTAATATAAAAGATATAAAACCTATTGCAAATATATTTGTATTATTAATTTTAGGTGTTTCCTTACTTCCAAACAATATGGCAATATGTGAACTAATTGCAAGTAATTTTTATGGCAGTTTTGTAATAGGAATAGTATTTATTTTAGGTTTATCAATTCTAATTATTGCGAATTTAAAAGAAAGAAAAAAATTGAAAGTAGGTAATTCAAAATGAAAAATATAATTATAAGAATTTTATCTGTTATTGTAATAATTTTATTATTAATTGCCTTTTCTTCTTCATATAGTTTTCTTAATATTGCAAATCTAGATTATGTTGTAGCTATTGGTTTTGATACATCTACCAATAATAATTATCATATAAGCTTTCAATTTGCAAAAGTTTCAAGTGTTTCTGAATCTGGAAAAACTGAACAAACCCCAACAATAATAAATACTGTAGAAGCTTCTTCTTTAAATAATGCTATAAATTTAATGAACACTTATATTGGAAAAAAACTTAATTTATCACATTGTAAAGTAATTGTATTTTCTGAAGAAATTGCAAATAATGGAATAGCTAGCCAAATATATTCATTAATTAATGATACCCAAATTAGGCCATCTGCCAATATAATTGTTAGCAAATGTAGTGCTCAATATTATATAGAAAACTCTAAACCCATATTTGAGAATTTAATAACTAAATACTATGAGGTTTTTCCAAGTTCTAGTGATTATACAGGTTATACTGCAGATACTACAATTGGCGATTTTTTTAATGCCTTAGAATGTGAGCTTTGTGAACCAACAGCTATACTTGGTGGGTTAAATACAGAACATTCTGATAACACATCTTCTATAAATTCTAAAAAAGATTCTAGCCAAAAATCAAATGAATCTACAGTTTCTGGTAAACGTGCCATCGAAAATATTGGTCTTGCTGTATTTAAATCTGATAAATTAATTGGTGAGCTAAATGCTTCAGAATGTCTTGCATTTTTAAATATAAAAAATGAAGTTAAAGGGTTTTATGTAACAGTTCCATCACCTGAAAACTCTAATGAAAATATTGATATTTATATAACCCCAAATAAAGATATTGATGTTAGTGTAAAAATTGTAAATGGTTCCCCATACATTAAAATTAAAGCAGATTATTCTGGAAGAATACACTCTTTAACTAGTAATTCTAACTATTTAAATGAAAATACTTTAAATGCAATTTCTAAATCTTGTAATAGTTATATAGAGTCTGTTTTTTCTGATTATTTATATAAAACAGCTAAAGATTTTAAGTCAGATATTAGTGGACTTGGAAAATATGCATTATCTAATTTTTTGACAAATAAAGATTTTTCTAATTACAATTGGCATGAAAATTTTAAAAACTCTTTTTTTGATGTTGATGTAAATACTTCTATACAATCAAGCCTGTTAATTACAGAAACTTAAAATAATTTATTTGGAAGGTGTTTTTTATGTTTCATATTATTTTTAATATAATCTTTTTTATAATAAGTATAATTATTTTAGTTAAATCTATTTTTTATGCTATATATGAAATAAATAATGAAAATAATAAAAGTGGTGGAATTTGTGTTATAATTTTTTCCTCTTTAGTTGTGCTTTTGGCTAACATTATGGTTTTAACAAGATAAAAAAACTGGGATTTTCTTACAATCCCAGTTTTTTATTAATATCTTATTTTTCTATAATTTCAAAATCAATTTGCCTTAATAATTTACTTGCACTTATTACTCTTATTTTTACCTTATCTCCTATTTTATATGTTTTTTTAGATTTTTCTCCTATTAAGATTTTTCTATTTTCATCATATATAAAATATTCATTTCCTAAATGTTCAAATCTAATTAAGCCTTCTACTGTATTGTCTAATTCTACAAACATTCCAAATTGAGTAATTGATGAAACAATTCCTTCATATTCTTCACCAACTTTATTTTCCATGTATTCAGCCTTTTTTATATCTTCACTTTCTCTTTCAACTTTTGTTGCTATTTTTTCTCTATCTGAAGAACTTGTTGCTCTTTGCTCAGCTTTTGCCTTATATTCATTTTTAAATTCATCACTTACATTATATTTATTTTCCAAATAATTTGAAATTATTCTGTGTATAAATAAGTCTGGATATCTTCTAATTGGTGAAGTAAAGTGGCAATAATATTTGCTTGCTATTCCAAAATGTCCTTGATTTTCTGATTCATATCTTGCAACTTTTAATGTTCTTAATATTAAATTAGAAACAACTTTTTCTTCATCTTTTTGCTTTACTTCTTCTAATATTTTTGCAAATTCTGTTGGGTAAACTTTTTCATTTACTATTTTTACTTTTAAACCAAAATTATATAAAAATTTATTTAATTCTTTTACTTTGTCTATATCTGGTTCTTCATGTACCCTATATATAAATGGTGCATCAAGCCAGAAAAATTTTTCTGCAATTGTTTCATTTGCTTTTAACATAAATTGTTCTATTATTTCATTTGCAAAACTTGTTTCATACTTAGAAATATTAGTTACTCTTCCATTTATATCTAAATCTATTTTACTTTCTGGAATGTCTAAATTTAAGTAGCCTTGCTCTGCTCTTTTATTTTTTAATATTTTTGCTAATTCTTCCATTAGTTTAAAATTGCTAATATAATCTTTATATTTTTTTGTTATCTCTTTATTAGAATCATCCAAAATTGCTTGAACATCATGATAATTCATTCTTTTTGTAACATTTATTACTGCTTTATAAACATCAGATGAAACCACGTTTCCTTTGCTATTAATTTCCATTGTGCAAGAAAGCGTATATCTATCTTCTCCTTCATTTAAACTACAAATACCATTAGAAAGTTCTCTTGGAAGCATTGGTATAACTCTTCCTAGCATATATATACTTGTCCCTCTTATTTGTGCTTCTTTATCTAGTAAACTATTCTCTCTTACATAATAACTAACATCTGCAATATGAACATCTAATTTATAATTTCCATTTTCTAGTTTTTTTACACTTACTGCATCATCTAAGTCTTTAGCATCTTGACCATCTATTGTAAAAACTATATCATTTCTTAAGTCTTTTCTATTTTTTATATCTTTTTCATTTATTTTATTTCCCTTACTTTTAGCCTCATTTACAACTGCTTTTGGAAAAACATATGGAAGATCATATTCTTTTATTAAAGAAAGCATATCAACTCCTGCTTCATTAACTCCTCCAAGTATTTCTATTATTTTTCCTTCTGCATTTTTACCTTTTTTTGGGTATTTAGTTATTTTTACTAAAACCTTGTGGTTATTTCTTGCTTTTCCACAATCTTTTTTTGAAATAAATATGTCTGTACCAAAATTTTTATTGTCTGGCACAACAAAGCCAAAGTTTTTACTTTTTTGAAAAATTCCAACTATTGTATCTTTCTGCCTTCCTAGTATTTCTACAATTCTTCCTTCTGCCTTTTTATTTTCGCTTTTTTCTTCTATTATTTCTACTAATACCTTGTCTTCATTTAATGCATTTTTAGATTTGTCTTTTGATATATATATTTCATCTTCCATATTCTCTACCTTTACAAATCCAAACCCTTTAGCATTTCTTCTATATATTCCTTCTAAATAATTATTTTTTTTCATAATTTCTCCTTAATTTTTAGTTAAAAAAAGGACGTTTATAAAAACCGCCCTTTTAATTTATGCCATATATAATATTCCTAGTACTATTGTTATTATTGCAAATACAATTGATAATATTTTTGTCCATCTTTTTTGTTTTCCTTCTTTTGTACGTGCTTTATTTTTCTCATAAAAATTGTTTGTTGATGAACCTGTTATTGTAGAAGATAATCCCTCATCTTCTTTTGTTTGCATAAATGCTAATATTACTATTATTGCTCCTATTACAAAAAATAATACTGTTAATATTGTTCTTACTACTGCCATTTGTTTTCCTCCCCACGGTTTCCTTTTTTACTTGATTATTTTAACATAAAAATTTTTAAATTGCAACTATATTATAAAACATATACATAAAAAAATTATAATTTTTATGCAAATGCCTAAAAATAGCGAATAATTTGTACTTTTTATACCAACATTATTTAATTTTTCAAATTCATTTACAATTTCTTGTATTTCATTTTGTTCTAATATTTTCTGTTCTTCCATATATTCTTTGGCTAAATATTTTGCTTTTATCATTGCATCATTTTCTAAATATGCTCTAACTAAAAAATATACTAATCCGAATAAATACCAATAATGTTAAAAACATCATTTTATATGGTAGTATTTTAAATAATGCAAGTATCGTTATTGTTATAAAATATATTAAATATATATTTGTATAAATAAAATTAAAATATAGTAATTTTTTATCTTGTACAGAATGTAAACATTCATGTGCAATTGTTTGTATTCTTGTATAACTTTCTTTTATATTTGCAATTATAATTTTGTCTGTAATTGCAATATACATTGAATTTTTGCTTTCTAAATTTTCTTGTATTTTTGTTGTAGTATTATTTAATTTTTTTAAATACCATTTACAAATTTCAGTGTTTTCAGGAAATTTTTTAGTTAATTCATCTAGTTTCTTATTAACTCCTATTTCTTTTATTTCTTTAATGTTAAATTTAAAAATAAACTTTAACATTAATACCAATACTATAATAACTATTGCTAAGATTAAATATTCCATAAAAATCACTCCTGTTAAATTTATTTTTTAAATTTAACAATTCAAACTTTTTTATTGTAGCAAATCTTTTACGCTTTCTCCTATTATTTTATTTACATCTGCAATTAATATATTAAACTTGTTTTCTGCATCAAAATATTTTTTTGCTTCTTGCTGTTCTATTAATTTAGCATACATTTGTTGCATTTTTTTTAGCATTTCTTCGTCATTTTTTCCAGTTTGCATTACATGTATTTGAGTTTGATATCTTAATTTTTCAAACTCTTCTATTTCATTTTTTAATTCTTGTTTTAAAGAAATTGCTTGTTTAGCCATTTTATAATTCACATATTCCTCTGATGATTTTATTTCACTGGCCAATCTATTTGCTGTATCATAAACGTTCATTTTTTCCTCCTATTCAATTGTAACATCAGCATTTTTAGGGCAAATGTTTACAAAAGTATTTCCGTCATTTACTTTTATTTCATTTCCTTCCAAATCTTCATATTTAGTTTTTTCATTTCTTGATTCTTTTATACATTTTATCTTTATAGCTTTACCATTTGTTATATAATAGCCATCAAATGTTCCTGTATTTTTTAATCCTTGTCTTCCTTTATTTTCTGAATCTGTTAGTTCATAATTATCACAAAATGTAATTATAATATTTTTTGTAGTTACCATATTACCTGTTGTCCAATCTTTTTGTTCTTTATTTCTTGCATATCTTTCATATACTTTTTGCTCACTATCATACTCATATTTTACAGTTTGAAGTTGTGAATGTGGTATTGTAACTTCATTTGCCTCTATTCCATCTTCTAGTAATATTTCATCTGTTACATAATTTAATACACTACTACTTGTACTTGTTGTTCTATATTTCTTTGATTTAGCACTTTCCATTATTTTTTTTGTGCTTGTTACAGCATTATGTGGTGCTGACTTATCTTTAACTCTCCAAAATGTTGTTCCATCTTCTGATATTCCATTTATATTGTTAATTTTATATTTAGAAATGTCACTTTGCGCTTGTGGGCTCCAACCAAAATGAACATATATTGCATCATTTTCCATAGCATAGTCTAAGAAATAATGTCTTGAGCTTCTAACTGGTCCAATTTTTTCTATATTTTTTCCTTTAAATAAAGCCATTAACCTTGTTTCTCCACCCTCTACTACTATTTCATAAACCATATATGCATCATTTAGTCCCGCTTGTGGCCATGCTAAGTTATGATTATCAATCATAACTGCAATTGGCCTATCTTTTCCGGAATAAATTTTAACCTTGTTTTCTTCTACAACTTGTCCTTGTTCTTGTGCTTCTTCATTAAAGCTTTCTACTCCCGCTTCTTTTTTATCATTAACTATTTTCCATGCCAAATATGCTCCTGACACAATAATTAAAATTATTAAAAAAGTAATTAAAACTCTTGTCCCACTTTTTTTCTTTTTTCTCATACTTAACTCCTTTTTATATCAAGTATTTCTAATATTTTTTCTTCTTTGGGTCTCATTTCTAATTTATCTTTTTCTTCTATATGGTCATACCCCATCAAATGATAAAAACTATGTACTACCATGTAGCTTAATTCTCTTTTAAAACTGTGTCCATATTCTATTGCTTGCTCTTTAACTCTTTCAATAGAAATAACCATATCTCCTAAAATATCTTCATATTTAAAATCTTGATTTTTAATTTTTTTTGCTAACTCGTCCCTTTCAAACATAGGAAATGAAAGTACATCTGTTTCTTTGTCAAGTTTTCTATATTCTTTGTTATATTTTCTTATGTTTTCTGGGTTTGTTAGTGTTATTTGAACTGTTAATTTTGAATTTTCTAAGTGTTCTTCTTTATAACATTCTTTTATAACATCTTTTATTATTTGTTCATATTCTGGATTTTCTTCTATATCTAAATATGTTATTTCATACATGTACAATGCTTCCCTTCAACTTTTATGTATTTTCCTTCAGATTTATAAGAATTCTTTATTTCTCTTATTGCTCCATAATCTACTAGTTTTCTTTTATAATATTTTTCAAGTTTTGAGTAATCTATTTTTTCACCGCTAAGGCTTTTTAAATCTTTTTTTATAAATAATATTTCTTTTTGTTTAATGTATTCTTCAAAGTCTGTTTCTTTTAAATTACTAATTGTTTTATATTTTTCATAGAATTTTTTATATTCTTCTCTTTTGTTTGCATTTTCCCAATATACTTTACTAGATAGCAATTTTATATTGTAATCTTCTATTAAATTTATTAACATGTTATATGCTTTTTCTCTTTTGGTTGCAATTTTTGTATCTTGTACTAGTGATCTTGCGTCTTTTAATAATTTTTCATAACATTGTTCTGCAACAACTAGTGGTAAACTATGTGTAAATAGTCTTCTACTTATTCCTAATAATATTGTATTTTTTTCTATATTATCTTTTGTATCTAGTTTACCTACTGTGTATTTTTCATATTTTTCATAATCTTCTTTTATTTCTTCAAATTTTTCTTCTGTTTTATTTTTTAATTTTAATGCCAATATATTTTGTATATATTCTTCTAATGTGTAAAATATTTTTGTATATATCCATTCTTTTGTCGCATCATACACATTTGTAGAATCTGCAAGTTTTATAGAATAATTTTTTAGTATAGATTTATATATAGAATCCATTTTGTTTATATAAAATTTTTTATAACGTTCAATTAACTTTTCTTTTCCACCTGTTACAATTCCTTCATAGTCTAATTCTAGTAAATATTTTTGTTTTCTATATTTGTATTCCATATATTCACTTTCTTTTAAACTTGTTACTTCATAATATTTAGATAATGCATTTTTTTCAAACTCACTTGCTGTATTATTTTTTACTTTTTTATATATTGAATCCATTACATACTTATCTAATGATTCTAAATAAGCAGTATATGTTGTTTCATATTTTTTTTCTAATTCTTCTTCATCATAATTTGATTTATCTTCTTTTGTGTAGTTTTCAAATGCTTTTAATAAATTATTTCTTTTCATTGAAATTAACATTCCATTAATTCCTATTTTTGTAGGTATTAATAATTTTGTTAATGTTGTTGATATTTTATTAAAAAAATTTCTATCTGCTCCTGTTATTCTAAGGCTTCTTTCTTCCATTTGCATCATCCTTCCTAAAATACAATTTTTTCCTTAGTGCCTATATTTTCAAGTACTTCATATGTAACATAAACATCTATACTGTCCTCATTTTGATAGACATTTACATTTTTGTTTAAAATGTTTTGTTTATTTCCAATTTCTTTTTCTATACTTTCTTCCAATTCTTTTATTCCTTGTTCTTTTGCTTCTTCTACTTGATACGTCTTTTCTACATTTTTTTGCTCTTTATACGTTGTTTTTGTAATTGAAATTGGTAAATAAAAATCTGAAAATATTTTAAACTTTTTTTCTGCGTTTATTGTATCATAAATTTTAAATTTTGAAAGCTTTTTATTAAAATTTATTTCAAAATTATTTATTTTTATTCCATACTTATTTTCTTGCTCTCCTGTTTCTTCTTTTTTTATTTGTTTAAAGTACACTTTTTGGTTTTTGGTATACCATACTTTTGCCTCTATTTCTCCTTTTGCATGTACATACCTAATTCCTGTGTATTTTCCTTCCATCCACCCGATTAATTAAAGTTGTTCCAACATTTACAGTGTCTCCTACTTTTACATTTGCAGTTCCATTTTGAGCATTTATTTTTGTTATTACTCCAACTTTATTAGAAACTATATTACAATAATTTTCTTCATTTATAATTTCTGGTTTTTCATCTGCCTTTATTACTTTTACTATTGCGTTTGTTCCTTTTAGCTCTATTCCCATCCATGCTATGTCTGCTCTTTTTAATCGTATTTTATTTATTATTCCTTTTGTGTCTACTTTTGATTTTAATTCTCCAACCTTTAGTCCATTTTCTTCTAAATCCTGCTCTAAATTTTCTATATTTTTTCCATCTTCTTCTCTAATTTCTACATTCCATATGAAGTTAGAACTAACTATAGTAAGTACTATAATTATACCTAAAAAAAATGCAAATATTTTTCTTTTTTTGTATCTATTCATAAAAAATGGTAAACCACACTTTTTACTTATTTTTACTTTACACCCTGTTTTTTTAGCAATTTTAGTTATTGTTTTAAAATCTTGAATTCTAACATTTAAATATAATTTAACATTTTTATCTTTTTTTAAATTCCATATTGTAATTTTTTTACTATTACAAATATTAATAAATCTTTCCAAATAATAGCCCTCTACTGCTATTTTTACATAACCTAAAATATAACTTAAAATTACTTTTATTAGCATTTTACACTCCTTTATTCTACTAATCTTTCGATTTCTATACTTTCAATTTTCCCAGTAACTTTTATGTCATCATTTGTCATTGTTTCTAAATTTAAATTGTAGCCATTTATATTTATAATTCCTATATGTGTACTTATTCTTACAAAAAATTCTTCATATTCTAATATTCCTTTATAATTTTCTATTACCATTTCTTCAAAACCAGTTACACTAAGCTTTGGAATATTAGAATATACTTCTTTTGGAATTTCTAACATTTTATCCATTCTTTTTTTTCTTTGTTTTTTCATATTTTTAAAACCTTTCTTTTACTCAAATTCATCCAAACTTTTAAATTCATAGCCCATTTGTTTTATTTGTTTAATTATGCTATCTAATATATTTGTATTTGTTTTAGAGTTTCCATGTAATAACATAATTTCTCCATTATGAACATTGTTTAAAATTTTTTGTTTAGATTTTTCTTCATCAGGTTGTGATTTTTCGTTCCAGTCTTCATACGCAAAAGACCACATTACTGTTGTATACCCCAATGAATTAGTTACTGCTAATGTTTTTTGACTATACTCTCCCATTGGTGGTCTTAAATATTTCATTTCATATTCAAATTTAGAATATATTGCTTTATGCAAATCCATAACTTCACTATTTATTTGCTCTTGTGTTAAACTTGGCATACTTTTATGATTAACAGTATGGTTTCCCACAATGTGTCCCTCGTCTATCATTTGTTTAACTAAATCGCTTTGTGTATTTAAGTAATGTGCTGTTATAAAAAAAGTAGCTTTTACATTGTTTTGTTTTAACACATCTAAAATTTTAGGTGTATATCCTGCTTCATACCCCTCATCAAATGTTAAATAAATATTTTTCTTTTCATTGCTTCCAAGACATATTCCTTTATTTTCCTCTAATAAAGTTTGGTTTGTTTTTCCCAAATCTGGTTGCTCATGATTATCATTTCTTTTTATTCCCCATCCAATTTTTTTATTGCTTAACATTTCAGAATTTGTTGCTACAGTATTTATATTTACAACACTTAATGAAAAAATAAGTATAACTATCACTGATAATCCAGCCATTCTTATTTTTGTTTTTATATTTTTCATTTTTACCTCCAACTTTTTTAATTTATAATACATTTATATGTTAAATTAATTTTAATATGTGTTAAATATCTTGTAACACTTATTTTCTATATTTTATTGAAAAATTATGTTAAGTATAGTATTATGTTGTTGTGGAGGAAAGTTATGCAAAGTAGAAACGAATTATTATATAAACTAGAAACATCAATAAATAAGTTAAGAAAATTCTGCTGCCCAGATTTTGATGAAATTAATTCTAAAGAATATTATAAAGAAATAATTGAAAAAATGTGTCCTGAAACATATAATTTATATTCTTATATATTTGGTGACTTTGATAAATTACAATCAATAAATCAAAATTATGGTTTTAATATGGGAAATAAAGCTTTATCAAACGCAATGGATATTATAAAATCTGCATTGCCTGATGATGCAATTATCTCACGTTTAGGAGGAGATGAATTTTCCATAATACTCCCAAATAAAGATGACAAAGAAAGCAAATTTTATATAAAACAAATACATAATGCGTTGCAAAAAAATGCTAATTCCATATATGGCTTAACAATTACCCTTGCAAGTGCAAGTTCAAATTTAGGTTCAATTCATGAGTTATATAATATTGCCGAAAAAGATGTTTCAAAGCAAAAAAATAGAGCATTAAATTCAAATATAAATAATGAAAACTTTCTACCATTTAATATAAAAAAAGAAAAAATGTCAGATTCTGAACTATCATCTTGGGAACACTTAAACACTTTAATAGATTCTGCAACATACAACTTCTTAAAAAATATTCGTGCTTCTGAAGCTTTTGATTTTAAGCCTTCTGAACTAAGAAACACTGCAACTGCTATGCTTAATGCACTTAATGATTTAATAAATAAAAATATAAATGAGCCCAATTTAGATGTTGGCAATAATTATGAAAATGAAAATTTAAGTGAACATAGCAAACAAATTGTAACTAATCCTAAAGTTGCACTTCTTATTCATAAGTTAGTTAAAGATGAAAATGTTAATATAGATTCTTTAAGTGATGAGCCATTACAAGATTTACTTATTACTATGAGAACACTATTAAATGAATTAATAAGAGATGCAAGTTCTAATTTACTTTCTGAACCATATTTTAGACTATATTTAGCAGATAAAATTTCTGTATTAAATAAACCTATTCAAGGAGTATATTTTACATCTTCTGGTATAAAATTATCAAATACTGCATATAGTCATAAACACACAGACCAAAGATTAAAACTAACCTCTAAAAATCTTATAAATGCTTTTTTGAAAATAAGAGATTATAATAACTACCCATTTTCGAATTCTATAAATAACACTTATTTATTAAGTCAAGGTGGTGGAAACTTTTTAGCATTAATACCTCAAGAAAATGCAATAACTAAGGAAGAATTAGACAATATTTTAAATGAAGTAAATAGTTTTGTAGATATGAATAATCCATGTAGTCCATTTCTTATGGCTGGTGCATCTTTTGACAATATGAAAAAAATTAGTACAAAAAAGCTTTTATCAGAAGTTGAAAAACTAAAAAAAGAAGCTAACCTGAAAAAAGATCCTTTGAAAAAAAAGCTTTTTTACAGCTCTGATTTTGAAATATGTTTCAAAAAATCTTTTGATTCATGCATAACAGAGTATTTAGATAATATTCCAGATGCACAAAATATAAAAAATAAAACACTATTTATTAACACTTTATTTAATAGTTTATTAAATCATTGTGTATATCATAATGAAACTTTTCAATCAAATGAAAAAAATAATAAAAATGAGATGGAATTATAAAAAAGAAATTTAATTAATTTTAAATTTCTTTTTTACATTTATTGGAACTTTAATTTTTTTATATTATAGATAGCCCTAGGTGATACCTACTCTTCTTTTTATTTGTCAAAGTAATACTTATAGTACTATTTATTGTAAAATTTTGTCAAAATTTTGCTTGACATTGCTCTTATTTTGAATTATATTATTATAGTGGCTGGAAAAATTAGGAAATAGTTTATGTTAATGCATTTATGTATTAAAGAAAGGATTAATTTATGTTAAATTTTGCAATTTGTGATGATAACTTAAATATTTTAGATAAAATGTCTAAAATGCTAGAATCTATATTTACTAAAAATGAATTAGATGCTAAAGTTGCTTTGGCTTCTAATAATGTTGACAAAGTTTTAGATTATATTTATTGTAATAAAACTGATGTATTGTTTTTAGATATAAATTTAAGATCAAGTAAAACTGGTCTAGAAATTGCCGAGGCAGTAAGACAAAAAAATAAAAATATTTATATTATTTTTACTACTGCACATTTAGAATATGCAATGGTTGCATATAAATTTAAAACTTTTGACTACTTGGCAAAACCTATTACTTATGAAAGATTAGAAGAAACTATAATGAGATTATATGATGATATTTATAGTAAACCTAAAAAATATTTAAAAATAGATAATAAAAATACTATTGTTGATCAATCTGAAATTAAATTTATTAAAAGAGATGGTATGAAACTTATTTTTCATACTACAAATAAAGATTATGAAATTTATAGTTCTTTTAATAAAATTCAAGATTCATTACCTGGAAATTTTGTTAGATGTCATAAGTCTTTTATTGCTAATATTGATAACATTAGTAATATTGAACCTGTGGAAAATAAAATTTTCTTTGATAATGATTTTTCTTGTGATATTGGACCAAAGTATAAAAAAGATTTATTGGAGGCTGTGAACAAATATGGAGATTTTTAATAATATATGGACGGCGCTGAGTACACCGAATGAAGGGTTGGTAAATATTTTGCTAATTCCATGTGCTTTTATAGAAAATATCTTAATTATGTATTTATTTTTATATATTTTAAATATAAAAGCTAATAGAAAACAAAAAGTAATTTATGTCCTACTTTCTATTATGGTAGGAGCAATTACCAATAATTATATTTCTGCACCTTTTAACACGATAATAAACTATATAATTCTATTAATTATAGTATACTTTGTATTTAAACAAAATATATTAAAAACTATCTTAGCAGTATTTATTCCAATCATTATATTTGCATTAATAAGTTCTTTATTGTTAAATCCATTTATAAAAATAAACAATATAGATTATAATGCAACAATTACAATTCCTATATACAGATTAGCATACCTTTTTATAGTATATGTTATCATATCATCTCTTTTGTTAATTGTAAAAAACAAAAATATTTATTTAAATGTTTTAGATGAATTTGATACCAAAACTAAATTAACTTTAATCTTTACATTTATATTAGGGTTATTTGTTTTATGTGTTAATCTATTTGTAACTGCATACTATACTAATGAATTACCTATAATAATTTCTGTTCTAAATTTTATGTGTTTATTAGCTTATTTTGGAATAAACATTTATACATTAACAAGAATAACAAAATTAATTTCTACAAAAAAACAATTAGATAATGCAGAAGAATACAATAAAACATTACAAATAATTCATGATAGTGTTAGATGTTTTAAACATGATTTTGATAATACTGTTGCAACAATTGGTGGTTATATACAAACAAATGATATGGAAGGTTTAAAAAATTATTATAAACAACTTGAAAATGAATGTGAAAAGGTAAATAATTTATATATCTTGAACCCGGAAATTATAAATAATCCTGGTATATATAGTTTACTTACAAATAAATACCATAAAGCAGAAAAACAAGATGTAAAATTAAATATTAGTGTACTTATGGATTTAAATACAATAAATATGAAAATTTATGACTTTACAAAAATACTTGGAATATTATTAGATAATAGTATTGATGCAGCAAGTACTTGTGAAGAAAAAATTATAAATGTAATATTTAGAGAAGATGATAAAAATAAAAGACAATTATTAATTATAGAAAATACATATTCAGACAAAAATGTTGATATTAATAAAATTTTTGATAAAGGTATTACTGGCAAAGAAAATCATACAGGACTTGGACTATGGGAAATACGAAAAATATTAAAAAGAAATAATAATTTAAATTTATATACAACTAAAAACGATAAATATTTTACTCAGCAATTTGAAATATATAATATATAAACAAAAAATACAGCATATTAGCTGTATTTTTTGTGTTTGAATTGTTAAATTATATTATTTAAGTGTTTTCTAGTAAGTAAATACTAGAAAAATTAATGACAAATTAGTTAAGTTTAGTCTTTTTTTATAAGACTTGCTGGCATTTTAGGTTGATGCACTACCCATAACATTACACATGCTGTGTTAGTTGCCTTTGCGTATTTTTCTGCTGCTTTTGCTAAAAATTTTAACATAAAACATTCCCCCTTAATTAATTTTATAATATAAGATATCTCTATCTTCTATTATCAATTAAGTATGACCATACACTTCATAACCATATTTGTTGTTTGTAATTTTATAAACAAACTTTGTTATGAAGAGTGTTTGCACTAAGTTTCCAAATATTAAAATATTGGCTAATTCATTACTTGGTACAAACGCTGCAACTATAAGTCCTACACTTAAGGCTATATAAGATAAAATTTGTTTTTTTCTTCTATCTTTTTTTCTAAGGATTGGAACATTTTCTGTATCAGCAGGTGCATAAAGTTTTACCATAAACATTCCAAATACCCATACTAAAAATATTAATAAGTATTTTATTGCTTGTTCTAAAACTATATATTTGCTTGCAAATGCTATTCCACAGTAAAATATTGTTGTGCATATAATGCAACCTAAATGTGTTTTTAAATGAAAGCCCCCTGAAAATGATCTATATGGCATAATTACTAAAAAAGTTATTAAAGTTAATTTAAAAATTCCTAATAAATATGCTATTCCTAAAGTAATAAAAATTTTTGGAATTTCCCCTATAATATTTTGAAGTCCATAATTTATTACCTCTGCTCTTTCATCATCTATCTCAGGCATTTCTTTTCTTATTTTGTTGGTTAGAAACATGCAGATTTTGTCTATCATTTCCTCACCACCTTTTTTATTGACTTGATTTTATCATCAATATTCCAATTTTGTATTTTTTGTTTATGAAAGTGTTTATTCATTTTGTAAAAAACATCTTTTTTAATTTTGTATAAATATTATTTTGTTTCATATAAAAAAACTATAAAGTATCTTTATTTTACTTTATAGTTTTTTTAATATTGACCATGTACCAACACTTTCTGGGTAACATGTAAATTTTAATTCTTTCTTTGTTGTTGGATGAACAATTTTTAGTTCATATGCCCAAAGCGCTATTTGCTTTCCTTTTCCTCTTGTTCCATATTTTTGATCTCCAAATATACTATGTCCAAAATGGCTAAGTTGCACTCGTATTTGATGGTGCCTTCCTGTATGCAAATTTACCTTTAATAAGCTTAAATTTTTTATTTCATCATAAACTAAAACTTCATAATCTAATTTAGCAAGTTTTGCATTTTTCTTTTCTTTACTAACTACTTTACTTATATTATTTCTTTCATCTTTATATAAGTAATCTTCCAAAACACCTACTTTACTTTCAATCTTTCCATCAACTACAGCTAAATAATGCTTTTCAAATGTCTTGTTTCTTACTTCTTCACAAAGTCTTGATGCTGCCTTGGAAGTTTTTGCAAATACCATTATTCCTCCAACAGGTCTATCTAACCTGTGTACTAATCCTACATACACATTTCCAGGTTTATTGTATTTTTCTTTTATGTATTGTTTTACCATTGTAAGCATATCAATATCTCCTGTTTTATCTGCCTGTGATGCAATGTTTGGAGTTTTTTCTACAACAATTATATGATTATCTTCATAAATTACTTTTAATTTTTCCATTTTATTTTTCCCATCTTCCATATATTCCACAAGGTAAAACCAAATTTGAATCTTCCATTTTTAATCCAATTTCTCCTGACTCTAATTTTCCTTTATATTTTTTTGCAACAGTTAAACTTAATATATCTTCCAAAACCTTGCCAGATATTCCAGTTGTATATGAATTTATTAAGAAAAATAATGGATCATCTGACAATACATTTTTACATAATTCAACTAAATCATATATATTGTTTTCAAATTGCCAAACTTCTCCTTTTGCTCCTCTTCCATATGATGGAGGATCCATAATTATTGCATCATATTTATTTTGTCTTCTAATTTCTCTGTTAACAAATTTAACAACATCATCTATTATAAATCTTACTGGTTTATTTTCTAACCCAGAAGAAACAACATTTTCTTTTGCCCAAGTTGTCATACCTTTAGAACTATCTACATGACAAACTGAAGCTCCCGCAGATAAACATGCAACTGTAGCCCCTCCTGTATATGCAAATAAATTTAAAACCTTTATTGGTCTTTTTGATGTTTTAATTTTGTTTATCATCCAATCCCAATTAACAGCTTGTTCCGGAAATAATCCTGTATGTTTAAATCCCATTGGTTTTATATTAAATGTTAAATCTTTATATTTTATTTGCCAACTACTTGGCATTTTTTTATTAAACTCCCATGAGCCTCCACCTGTTTTACTTCTATGATATGTTGCATTTATTTCATTCCATTTTTTTGGGTAGCTTTTGTCTTTCCATATTATTTGTGGATCTGGTCTAGATAAGACTACATCTCCCCATTTTTCTAATTTTTGACCATCTGCCATATCTAATATTTTGTAATCTTTCCATTCATTTGCTATTTTCATAATTTTTTAGTAGTACAAAAAATACTACTATCCTCCTTATTTTTAGAATAGTAATATTTTATCATATTTTATTAAATTTTCCAATAGTTTTGTATATAAAACTTGTCCCTCTAAATATTTTGCAATACCTTCATAAAATTATATATTAGGAAAAAATTTAAACAAGAAAACATTATAAGAGCTATAATTGTAAAACTTATAATCTTGTGTTTTTGTATTTTCTCCCAAATTGACCTGTTTTTTTTTCTAATCTCTAACCTATTTAATTCTGTATTGTATCTAATATTAAAAACACCATCTTTTGCATATTCCATATAAAAATCCCCCCATCATTATATATGTATATTCCCATATATAATGATTTATGCAGGATTTTATAAATTTTCTAAAATTTTTTTTGCCAAGCTTTCATTGATGCCATCAACTTCCATAATTTCTTGTACATTTGCCTTTTTTATTTTCTCTACACTTCCAAATTTTTTTAATAATGCTTGCTTTTTAACATTCCCAATTCCATTTATGTTATCTAGCTCTGATTTTGTAATTTCTTTATCTCTTAACTTTCTATGATACTGGATTGCTGTATCATGAACTGTATCTTGAAATTTTGTAATCAAATTCTTTATGTTTTGAGAAATTTTAAGTTCATTTCTGTTTTCATCCATTAAAGCTCTTGTTTGGTGTTTATCGTTTTTTACCATTCCAAATACAGGAATGTCTAAATTATATTTTTTTATAGCATTTTGTGTGGCCCTTATTTGTGTTATTCCTCCATCTGCAAAAATAGCATCAGGTAATTTTCCAAAACCACCATTAGGATTTTCTATTGAATGTTTTAGCCTTCTAGTTATTACCTCTTCCATACATTTTGGATCATCTTGCCCCAAAACAGTTTTTATTTTAAATCTTCTTGATAAATTTTTCTTAATTACTCCATCTTGCATTACACACATTCCTGCAACAATAAATTCTCCTGATAAATTTGAAATATCATATGTCTCAATTTTTCTTGGAAGCTTGTCCATTTTTAAAACTTCCTTTAATTCCATTAATATTTCATTTTTATCTTTTTGTTTGTTTTCAAGTGTAACTTTAGCATTATTTTCTGCCATTTCAACAAATCTAAGCTTTTCACCTTTTTTAGGGCTTTTTAATTCCACTTTTCTTCCAGATTTTGTTGATAAGTATTGCTCAATTGCCTGTTTTTCCTCTAATTCTTCCCTAATCATTATTTTATGTGGTATGTTTGGATTATCTAAATAATATTGTTTTATAAAACCTGACAAAATTTCTTCGTCTTCCATATCATCTAGATTGTTATAAAAATAGTGTTCTCTTCCAACCATTTTGCTTCCTCTAACAAAGAAAATTTCCACACAAACTTCTAAATCAGATTTTGCAATTCCTATAACATCTATGTCATTTTCAGATATATTAGAAACTTTTTGTTTTTCAGACACTCTAATAATTGCCTGTATTCTATCTCTTATTTGAGCAGCCTTTTCGTATTCCATATTTTTAGAAGCTTCTTCCATTTGTTTATTTAAATCTTTAATAATTTTGTCTATTTTTCCATCTAATAAATCTATTATTTCATCTATTTGTTTTTTGTATTCTTCTTTAGAAATAAGCCCAATACATGGTGCTAAGCATCTTTTTATATGATAGTTTAGACATGCTCTTGTAGTGGATTTAAAATTTTTACATTGACGTATTTTGTACTTTTGTTTTATAAAATTTACCATTTCTTTTGCAGCACCTGGGTTAGCGTATGGTCCAAAATATTTTGAACCATCATTTACAATTCTTCTTGTAATTAAAACATTAGGGTAATCTGATTTAATATCAATTTTTATATAAGGATATGTTTTGTCATCTTTTAATAAAACATTAAATTTAGGCCTGTTCTTTTTTATTAAATTACATTCTAATATTAATGCCTCTGCTTCATTATCTACAACTATATATTCGAAGTGGTCAATTAAACTTACCATTTTTTTTATACGTTCTGTTTTATTTGTTTTTCTAAAATATGACGTTACCCTTCTTTTTAAAGAAACTGCTTTTCCAACATATATTATATTGTCGTCTTTATCTCTCATTACATATACTCCGTGGCTTTGTTGGAAGCTTTTTTAATTCTTCTTCTATATTAAACATTTTATCACCCCAAAATATTATATCATAAACTTTAAAATTTTAAAATTCCTAATTATATTTTAATTTATATAAAGTTTGACAACGTTATGTAAATATGTTATACTTTATATATTAATACTGTAAACCAGTAATTATAAAGGAGGAATCTTTATGACAAGTCAAATGGACGTAAAAAAAGAAGTATCTAACCTTATTCGGAGTTTAGGCATTCCGTGCAATCTTATTGGGTATGAATACTGCCGTGCTGCAATACTTCTTTGCTACAATGACAAAAAATTTTTAAGAAGTATGTCAGATCTTTACAAATTTTTGGGAGAAAAATATTCTTGCACTCCAAATAGTATTGAACGAGCAATATACAATGCAATCAAGAAGGCAAAAGAAATTCAAAATCCAAATTTTATATCAATGTGGCCTTCAAAGCGCCCATGCGTCCATGAGTTTTTAGCCACCATTGTTGATGACTTAAAACTTGCTCATAACGAAATCTGATTTCAGATTTAACTTAGCAAAGATCAAATTTAATTTTGATCTTTGCTTTTATTTTATCTATCTGTTGACACCTTATCTAATTTAATGTAATATAATACCATAAATTGAAAGAAAGGTAAATAAAAAAATAAAAGAAAGGAGTTTTATTTATTAAGCGCCTGGACACTTATAAAAATAGTGTTGACGAGGTCTAGAGTTATCGAAATATTCGGCGGATGCTCTAGTGGTTTTGGCTAAACCATAGTACTAATTAAAAAACAATAGTAATATTGCAACAAAAATTAGTATATAGCTTTTATTTACATGCTTTCAATTCCCAAAATATAACATTTGCCAAATTTATCGCACGTTTTGGCATTAAGGAGGATTTAATATGTGTGGAATTGTAGGTTATATAGGTAATAAAAAAGCAACACCTATTTTAATTAATGGACTTTTAAGATTGGAATACAGAGGTTATGACTCTGCTGGTATTTCAACAATAGAAAAAGAAGGCTTATCTGTTATGAAAGATAAAGGAAGAGTCAAAAATTTAAATGAAATAAATGGAATTGATAAATTAGAAGGTACTATTGGTATTGCTCATACAAGATGGGCTACACATGGAAAACCATCTAAAGAAAATTCTCATCCACATATGGACAATTCTAAATCATTTAGTGTTGTTCATAATGGAATAATTGAAAACTATAATGAACTTAGAAAATTTTTAAATGATAAAAATTATAAATTCTATTCTGACACAGACACAGAAGTTATACCTAATTTAATTCATTATTATTATTCAAAAGATACAAATAATGATGAGCAAAAACTTTTAAGAGCTGTAAAAAATACATGTTTAGATTTAAAAGGAAGCTTTGCAATTGAAGTAATTTCTAAATATTACCCAGAAAATATGATTGTAGTTAGAAAAGATAGCCCATTGG
The DNA here is from genome assembly GCA_000437215.1 of Clostridium sp. CAG:440. Lineage (GTDB taxonomy): Bacteria > Bacillota > Clostridia > TANB77 > CAG-508 > CAG-269. The sequence continues at coordinate 28,489 of FR898645.1, read as the reverse complement.
TTATTGGAACATGCCAAGATGAAAACTATATTTCATCAGACATTCCTGCAATACTTTCTTTTACACGTAACTTCTATCTTTTAAACGATTTAGAATTTGTTTTACTATCAAAAAATGATGTTAAATTCTTTGATAAAAATTTAAAAGAATTTAAAAAAGAAATAAAAACAATAGAATGGAATGCTTCTGCAGCAGAAAAAGATGGTTTTGAAGATTTTATGCTAAAAGAAATTTATGAACAACCAACAGCAATTCGAGAAACTATTGGTTCAAGATTACCAGAAAATTCAAAAATAGAATTTGATGAATTAAAATTCACCAAAAAATATTTATCAAGCATAAATAAAATATATATAGTAGCATGTGGAACAGCAATGCATGCAGGACTTGCAGGAAAAAATATATTAGAAAAATTATGCAAAATTTCTACCCAAGTAGATATAGCTTCAGAATTTAGATACAGAGATCCTCTTGTAGATAAAAATACACTTTGCATTTTTATATCACAATCAGGAGAAACAGCAGACACAATTGCAGCATTAAAACTTTCTAAAGAAAAAGGAGCAAAAACAATTGCTGTATCAAATGTTATAGGAAGTTCTATTACACGAGAAGCAGATTATTCAATTTATACACATGCTGGTCCAGAAATCGCAGTAGCATCTACAAAAGCATATACTTCACAAGTAATTTTATTAAATATACTTGCACTATACTTTGCAGAAGTATTAGAAAATGTTGATAACTCTGTTATAGAATCATTTAAAAAAGATATATTAGAATTACCAGCAAAAATTGAACAAACACTAAAATTATCAGCAAATATAAAAGAATTTGCTAAAAAAGTATATCAAGAAAAAGATATCTTCTTCTTAGGTAGAGGTATTGATGAAACAGTTGCCAAGGAAGGATCTTTAAAATTAAAAGAAATCTCTTACATTCATTCTGAAAGTTATGCATCAGGAGAATTAAAACATGGGCCTATCGCCTTAATTGAAAATGGAATTACTGTAATTAGCATATTAACAGATCCAAACTTAGTAGAAAAAAGTATAAGTAATATACAAGAAGTAATTACTCGTGGCGCTAAAACATTAGTAATTACAAATCAAGATATTGATAAAAAATTGTTTGATGAGGTTATTTGCATACCTAAAACAAATACCTTTATCTCCCCTATACTTTCTGTTGTGCCACTTCAACTATTTGCATATTATATTGCAAAAGAAAAAGGTCTTGATGTAGATAAACCAAGAAACCTTGCAAAATCTGTAACTGTAGAATAGACATTGGGACGGGGATTTTGTCTTAAGGTTTGCAGCCTGCTATCACCAACTTAAGGTTAAACGGCAATAAATGGTCAATGGCTTAAGGGGGTGGATGGTAATAATATATTAATTTGAAGTACCGCGTAAGCGATCAAACGAGTGCTTGCACGAGTGCGAATTGGAGCAACCTGCATATTTTTTAATTTTGTTGGTTGCGACACCAAGGTACAAAAATTAATATATTATTGCCATCTATCCCTAGCTATAGACCATTTATTGCCGTTTAACCTTAAGTTGGTGATAGCAGGCTGCAAACCTTAAGACAAAATCCCCGTCCCAATGTCTATCCTATTAAAAGTTTTAATATTACAAGTACTACTGCACCTGGAATTCCTAGTATTCCAATTAAAATGCTTGTAAAAAAATTAAGTCCAATATGAAAATTAAAACTATTCCCTATTAGATTTATAATATAAATGATTGCCCCACCTAAAATAGAATTAACAACCAATTTTAAAACTTTTTTTATAGGAACTATAAATATTCTTCCAAATAAGAATAAAAAACAAATACATGCCAAATATGTTAAAATATTATAATCCATAAAACGCTCCTTAAACACAAATTTTGTAAAATAATAAATTTTATATATTTAATTAATTATTTATTACAATTTTTATGTTTAAATATGGACAAATATTCCATTAAACAGCTTTATTTTCTTGTTCTATTCTAAATTTTGCATCTGAAATTATATCAACAATAATTCCTTTTTTCTTTGCTAATTTTATTAAATAATCTAATTTTGATTGATTTGCTTTTATTTGATATGAGTAATAATCAATTAAATCACCTTGTGCATATTCAAAATTTTGTCTTGCTACATTTAGCTCTCTTTTTGTTTTCAATATATTAATTATCAATTCCTCTTCCTTTTCTATTTCTGTTTTTTCTATAATTTTATTTTCTTTTAAAAATTCCTCTTGCATTTTTACCTCCCACCTATTTTTTCTATTATATGTAAAATTTTTTTAAATATTCCAAAATTTTGTTAGTTTTTTTGCCTAAAATACTTGTTTTTTTGCCAATTTTATAAGATAATATATATGTATAATTATTTTTCGAAAGGACAACTTTTATGAAATTAATAGATAAATTTTTAAAGAAATTAAATACAAGTCGAAACACATTTGCAACATATATTTTAACATTAGTAACAATATATCTTGTAGTAGATAGATTAGTAGAACTATTATTTATGATTTTTACTGGAGTTTCTTATTCTTATTGGGGACCATTTGCATATACTTTTGCAATGGCATGTCCTCTATTTGCATTTTTATTTTCTGGCTCATCAGAATTTGCAACTTCAAAAAAACAAAAGGTTACATTATTTTATGTTTATTCAATAGCCTTTTACATAATAGTTTTATCAATGTTTACCCAATGGCTTAACATGGGAGCGTGGCTTTTCTTGATAGGAACAACAAATTATGTTGATTTAATTACAGACTTTTCTGAATTGGTAAAACCTGCATTTATAAGTTTATCATTATACTTACCATTAATGACTGTATTTCCAATGTTTAAATTTTTATACTTTTCTGTTAATGATTCATCTCAACATACTCGTTCAATATGGGATTATGGTGGAATTAGACTTTCTGAAAACAAAAAAGACTATGGACCATATAGTTTAGAAATGTACTTATGTACAGATGATGAAAATGGAAAAAATGTAAAAATGCCTGAAGTTTCAAGATTTCAACCAATGTTTGTTTGTGGTGGATCTGGTACTGGGAAAACATCTGCTGTATTAGAACCAATGATTGCAAGAGATATAGAAAAAAAATACTTTTTTAGAGAAACTTCTAAAGAACTTGGATTTACTGCATTAAAAACTAGAATTGCAGTCCTAAATAAACCATATAGCAATGACTACTTAAACAAAAACTTTAGTTTAAATATGATTTCACCTGCATACGGAAAAGATACTGTTTTTAAAGCTTTTATGAAAAAAATGATATTAGATTCTTCTGATTCTATAATATACAGAAATGTTGGAGTTACAGTACTATCTCCTGACAGTGAAATTATAGAGCATATGGTAGAAGTAAGTAAAAATTTTGGATTTAAATACAATTTAATAGATCCAGAAAATATTGATTCTATAGGATTAAATCCATTTGTTTATGATGATCCAACAAAAATTGCAATTACAATTTCATCTGTAATAAAAGGAATGTATGCAACGCAACATAGTGAAATTGAAGAAGCATACAGAGAAAATGTTGCTTTGCAAGCAATTGAAAATATGGCAATTATATTAAAAGAAATGTACCCAAGAATGAATGATGGTTTATTACCAAACCTTGAAGATATGCTAAAAATGTTTACAAATTTTGACTTAGTTGAAAAAATGTGTGAAATACTTGCACATAATGAAGATTTAGCTAAAAAATACAGTATTCAACTTGCTTATTTTAGAAAAAATTTCTACAAAACTGGTTCTGGTAGAGATGAAACTGAAAAATATATTTATTCTGCAGTTACACAATTAGACAGTTTGTTACGTCTTCCTGGAGTAAAAACAATTTTATGTAATAGACACGAAAATATTAATTTTGATGAAATGCTATCTAATGGAGATCTTACTTTTGTATGTACAAGACGTGGAGATTTAGGTATGACAACACATAAAGCATTTGGCTTATTCTTCTTACTTGCAATGCAAAATGCAGTATTAAGAAGACCTGGCAATGAAAATAATAGAATTGCAAACTTTTTATATATTGATGAATTCCCTGATTTTCTTGGAAAGTCTACAGAAGCATTATTTACAATGTATAGAAAATATAAAGTAGGAACTATAATTACCGCACAAAATCTATCACAATTAGATACTCCTAATGTCAAAGAACATTATAGACAAACAATTCTTTCTAACTGTTCTAATAAAATATTTACAGGAAATGCAGATATAGATGAACTAGAATGGTGGTCAAAAGAACTTGGAGAGCACAGAGAATGGAAGATGAGCGATAGTATTGATTTTAATACCATGAAATATGATTCAAAACATGGTAGCGTAACATGGAAATTTGTTCCTAATGCATCCCCTGGAAAATTACAAACATTAGGCAAAAATTTCTTTGCATATAAACTAAAAGGTGATAATGGAAAGCCAATGGCTGGTGTTGGAAGATTTAAATATTTATCTTCAAAATATAAAGAACCACAAAATATTAAAAAATACGATTTTAATAAATATTCTAACTCAGACAACAGTGTTTCAGAAGACGAAACACAAAATAAAAAATTTGATTTTAGACATGTGGATTTTAAAGATGACAGAAATGAATTTGACCCTGTTCAAACAGATACTTCTGATTCATCATACTTATTTGATAATGAAGATGCAATAATTGTAAACCTAAAAAAAGGAAATCCAAATAATGATAAAAAATAAAAAATATCCTCACTTCATTTCAGAAGTGAGGATATTTTTTATACTGTAAATTTAAAAAATTCTAATACAATTCCAGAAATAACTCCTACTATATAAAGCAAGCAGATTATTGCAATATTATCTTTTATTTTTTTATTAGTCTTAAACAACACAACAAGTCCTACCCCTGCATTTACTAAAAGTCCAGCTATCATAGTACCAACATTTATAACATTTTTTAAATACATATTTGTTATAATTACAGAAGAAGCACAGTTTGGAATTAGTCCAATTAGGCTAGATACAATTGGCCCAAGTATTGGTTTATTCAATAATATATTTGATATATTTTCTTCCCCTATAAAATAAATTGCAATATTTATTATAAATGTAACTATTAATATAAATACAAAAATACTTAATGTATGATGAATAGAAGATTTTAGTATCCCCTTTTCACAATGGCAATGATCATGTTCACACAAGTCAACAATATTTTCTTCTTCTATCTTTTTGTTTTTATTAATTAATCTTAATACAAAATCAATTACAAATCCTGCTACAATTCCAATTACTAATTTTACAAATAAGATTTTTAGTATTGTCCATAATGGTACAGCTTCTGAAATCATTATTGGAATCATTTCATCAGATGTTGTTAAATATACTGAAATTAGTGTTCCAAGTGTTATAACTCGTCCAGCATAAAAATTAGTTGCAACTACTGAAAAACCACATTGTGGAAATATTCCTAAAAAGCTTCCTATTAATGGTCCAAATTTTCCAGATTTTTTTATGGTTTCTCTAGATTTTTGGCTAGTTTTATGTTCTATATATTCCATTATTAAATATGCAATAAACAAAAATGGTATTAATTTTATACTATCTAATAGTGTCTCTTCTATTACCTCTAACATATACATTCTCCTTTTATTTTGTTTATATATAATAACATATATTTTTATTTTTTTCAAGAATAAAAAATAGGTTCATCTATACTTGACAAACCTAATTATTTTTATCTTCTTCTATAGCAACCATTAAAGCTACCTGTTCTACCATTATTACTACTATTTGGAATAACATTTGCACTTGCTGTTATTACATTATTATCATTATCACAACCACATCCGTTATTTGAGTCATTATTTGAATTGTTTCCTAATGTTTCAATATTAGCATTTATTGTTAATACATCTTGATTATTTGTATTATTAACCATATTATCTAAATTTCTTTGACAGCATCCACACATATTATGATTTTGCAAATTTCTAAGTATTTTTTGAATTATCATAGTTAAATATGCAACTATAAAAGATAAAATTGTATAGATTATTACTGCCACTAAAAAGGTAGTAGTAAAATTAGTAAATGCTATAAGCAATAAAATTGCAAAAATTGTGCTTGCTACTAATATTGGACATTTTAAAAGTTTTTGTAATACTATTGAAAATATAATTACAGCTACAGGTATAGCAAAAAATATAAGTAAATTATTCATAGGCAATCCTTTCCTTTCTTTTTTACTATATTTTATGCAAACCCTATAAATTTGGTTCTTTAATTTTCATACTCTACATTTACTAAATATAATCCTTGTGGTGGTAATGTTTTACCTGCTAAGTTTCTGTTTCTTGATTCTATTATATTTTTTATTTCTTCAGGCTTAATTTTTCCACATCCCACATCAACCAATGTTCCAGAAATTATTCTTACCATGTTATATAAGAATCCATTTCCGGTTAGTTCTATGTATATTTTTTCATTTCCAGCATCAATTACTTTTGCACTATATATTGTCCTAACACTACTTTTACTACTTGTTCCACTTGCTTTAAATGCTTTAAAGTCATGTTCTCCTTCAAAATATTTTGCAGCATTTTGCATTTTAATTACATCTAATTTATACGGAATATGTGTTTCCAAATTTCTATATATTGCAGTTCCATATTTAGAATTATTTATTACATACCTATATGTTTTTTTCTTACATGTTAATCTACTATGGAACCTTAAATCTACTTCTTTTGCATCTTTTATTCTTATTGATTTTTTTAAATTTGCATTTAATGCCAAAGGCCATTTTTCTATAGGTAGTGTAGAATTGGTTTTAAAATTTGCAACTTGAGCTATTGCGTGTACACCTGCATCAGTTCTTCCAGAAGCATTTAAGTCAACCTTTTCTCCTGTTATTGTTTCTATTGCACGTTCTATATTTCCTTGAATATTTAACTTATTAGGTTGTTTTTGCCAACCATTAAATTCTTTCCCATCATATTCTATTGTTAATTTTATATTTCTCATAATTTCACCATCTTTTTATTTAAACAATTATACCATAGCATACACATTTAATGTATACTATGGCATATTTTATTTGTCCTCATTTTTATTTTCTTGTTGTTTTTCTTTGTTTTCCTTTTGTTTAATTATTCTATGTTTTCTTTCCTTTTTTTCTGTTGTAAATCTTTTTGTTACTACATTACTAATTAATATTTTCTTTAATACATCTTCTCTTACATCTGCAATTAGTGTTCCATCTTTTGCAACAGAAATTTTTCCTGTTTCTTCTGAAACTACAACAACAATACTGTCTGATTCTTTTGAAATCCCAATAGCTGCTCTATGACGTGTTCCAAGCTCTTGAGCTATATCTTTATCATCTGCAAGTGGTAAAACACATGCTGCTGCTGCAATTTTATTATTGCTTATTATAACTGCCCCATCATGAAGTGGAGTTTTTGGCACAAATATATTTACTAATAATTGTGGAGAAACCTCTGCTTCCATTGGAACACCTGTTGATATAATATCTTTTATTTCTATATCTCTTTCTATTACTATTAATGCTCCGGTTTTTGTTTTAGAAAGTTCTGATGCTGCTATAACAATTTTATATATATCTTCTTTTGTTTTTGTTGCAACATCTTTTTCTATTCCAAAAAATTTGGTAAACTTGTTTGTTCCAAGTTGTTCTAATGCACGTCTTAGCTCTGGTTGGAATATTACAATTATTGCTATAACACCCCAATTCATTATTCCAGATAAGATTGAATTTAGTATTTTTAAATTTAATACTCCACTTAAAATTGTTATTAATATAAATAGTGCAATTCCTTTTAATAAATGCCATGCCCTAGATCCTTTTACTGCTTTTACTGCATAATAAAGCAAAAATAAAACTATTCCTATATCTATTAATAAACTTATTAGTTTAAATGGTGATTCTTGCAATGTTTTGAAATATTCTAAAATGTTTTCATTATAAAATGTTTCAAACGACATTCCTACATTATTCATATTTTTCTCCTTTTTATCCGTTTATTAGTGCATATATAAATGATATTGATGTTCCCCCTACCATAAGTATTGCAAGTATTGCTGCCATTATTCTAACAAATACTGTTCCTTTGTCCATATTTTTATGTTTTTTTACTTGATTTTGTTTTTTTTCTTTTTTCATTAAAATTCATCCTTTCGTTTGTTATCTTATATAATTATAGCATATAAACTACATTTTTCAATATTTTTTTACAAATAATTATTAAGAAAAATTTGCTAATTGCTTTAATTTTTTAGTTATAATTATAGCTTTAATTCTAAATCAATACCTCTTCTACAATTTTTGTTTTTTCTTGAATAAAATCATTTATCTTTATTATATCAATTAATTTTTCTTGTGCATTTTCTAATTTTTCTTTATCATTTGCATAAATATATGCTAATACATCATCTTTTTCTACTTTATTTCCTACTTTTTTATTAAGTACTATTCCAACTTCATGATCTATATTATCTTCTTTTTCAATTCTTCCCGCTCCTAAATAGCAAGCAAGTTTTCCTATTTCTAAAGCATTTATACTATTTACATAGCCCATCTTATTTGCTATAACTTTCTTTTGGTATTTTGCTTTTGGGAATTTATTTATATCTTCTATATAGCTAATATCTCCGCCTTGATTTTTTACAAGTTCTAAAAATTTATTGTATGCCTTTCCATTTTCTATATTTTCTAGTAATCTTTGTTTATTCTTTTCTTCATCTGTTCCCATTTTTGAAAGTATCATCATTTGATTTCCAAGTTCCAATACTACTTGTTTTACATCTTCTGGCATATTTGCCTTTAAACAATTTATTGCTTCTATTACCTCTAGAGTATTTCCTACACTATACCCTAATGGCTCATCCATTTTTGTTATAACACATCTTGTTTCTTTTCCTGCAAGTTTTCCTATTTCTATCATCTCTTTGGCTAGTTTTTTTGCATCTTCTTTTGTTTTCATAAATGCTCCCTCGCCACATGTAACATCTAGCACTATTTTATCTGCACCACTTGCAATTTTTTTACTCATTATGCTTGATGCTATTAATGGTATGCTTTCTACACAAGATGTAACATCTCTTAAAGCATATAATTTTTTATCTGCTGGTGCTAAATTTAATGTTTGTGCTATCATACTTATTCCTATGTCTTTTACATTTTTTATAAAAGTTTTAATGTCTATTTGTGTCTTATAACCTGGTATTGACTCTAACTTATCTACTGTTCCTCCGGTAAATCCAAGTCCTCTTCCCGACATTTTTGCAACAGGAATTCCAAGTGATGCTACAAGTGGTAACAAAATAATAGATACCTTGTCCCCAACTCCTCCTGTTGAATGTTTATCTACTATTATTTTTCCTAGACTGCTTAAGTTTAATATTTCACCAGAATGTGCCATTGCAAAGCTTAAATTAGTTGTTTCTTGTTTTGTCATTCCATTTAGGTATATTGCCATAATTAAACTTGCAGCTTGGTAGTCTGCAATTTCACCACTTGTATAACCTTTTACAAAATATTCTATTTCCTCTTTTGTTAACTCTTTTTTATCTCTTTTGTTTGAAATTATATCCAATATATTCATTACTTTTCTCCTATTTAACAAAGTTTTTTGTAAAGCTTCTTCTATGTATTTTACATAGTCCATATTCTTTAATAGCTGCAATATGTTTTGCTGTTCCATATCCTTTATGTCCTGCAAATCCATATTCAGGGTATATTTCGTCCATTTGCCTCATTATTCTGTCCCTTGTTACTTTAGCAATTATTGAAGCACAAGAAATTGAATATGCTAAAGCATCACCTTTTATTATTGGTGTATATGGTATTCCTAATGTGTCTATATTATTTAATGCATCTACTATTATTATGTCAGGTTTTACTTTTTGCCCACCTACTACTTGGGTTAGTCCCTTTTTTGTTGCATTTAATATGTTTATTTCATCAATTATCTTTTCATCTATTATTGCAACACTATAGCTTATTGCTTCTTCTATTATTTTATCATATAGTATTTCTCTTTTTTTCTCTGATACTTTTTTTGAATCATTTACCCCTTCTATCATTGAATCTTCTGGCATTATTGCTCCAGCAACAACAACAGGACCTGCTAAAGGTCCTCTTCCTGCTTCATCTATACCACATATATATTTAAATCCTTTTTTGTGTAAGTCTTTTTCAATTTCTTTTAATTTTGTTAATCTTTCTAGTTCTTTTTCTTTCATTTTTATTCCTTCTTTTGATTTTATTTTTATATTTTTTCTAATTCAGACAATGAATAAACTGTAGTTCCATTATTTTCATAACCACTTGTATTATACACTTCTACAGTCACATCTTTTATATTATATTTTACTAAATATTCTTCATTACTTCCTAATTTAACATCTTTTAATCCCATTTCTTTTAGATTATCTGAAGTAAGTTTATATAAAATTTCTCCTCCATTTATTGTAATATTTTGCTTTGAATAATCACTTGCATTTGCTTCTTTACCTTTTAGCTCATTTTTTGCCTCTTCTGAAATTTCACTTTTATTTACTCCATTTTTAAAACTTGCTTGTTCTACATATTCTTTTGCTTTTGCTTTAATTAAAAGCATATTAGTTTTTAAGCTTTCTAACTGAGCTTTTTTTATACTTTCTTTCCCACTATATATTGTTATTGATGCTAAAATTAATAATATAATTATTGTAATTGTTAGTGCAATTAATGTTATTCCTTTATTGTTTTTTACTTTCATTTTTTCTCTTCCTTTTCTTTTTAATTTATATACATTATATAGTTTCATTTAATTATTTTCAATAAATTTTTTAAAAATAATTTGTAACAAAAAAATAATAAATATTTCACACAATTTTCACAATTGTGCTGTATCTTATTTATGATTTGTGATATTATAATAAAAATATAAATTTTTTTGGAGGTTTAATATGGAAGAAAAAAATAACGAAAACAAAAATTCAAATTTTAAAGCAGTACAAAATCCTGAAAATTATAAAACAACATCTAATCTAAAAAATAAATCTGGTTTTGGTAAAACTGTAGTATTACCATTTATAAGTGGTGTATTAGGATGTGCTGCAGTAGTTGGTGTTTGTTTTGGAATACCAGATGTAAAATATAAATTAATAGGAACAAATAGTTCTAATTTTAGTGTAGCTCCTAGTAATTCTACATCATCAGATGGTACTGTTTCTCAAGTAAAATTATCAAATTATTCTGACACTGCAGTTTATACTGCAAATAAAATATTACCATCAATTGTTGGAATTAAAGTAGAATACACAGTAAGTTCTAATTTTTCTATATATGGTATGGGAACTGCAAAGTCTGAAGCATCAGCATCTGGTTCTGGAATAATAATTAGTGATGATGGTTACATTTTAACAAACAATCACATTGTTGCAACATCATCTTCTGAATCTTATTACCAAGTATCTGATGCAAACAAAGTAACTGTAACATTATATAATGATGATACAGAATATGAAGCAAAAATAGTTGGAAAAGATGAACAAACAGACTTAGCTGTTATAAAAATAGAAAAAACTGGTCTTTCAAAAGCAGAATTTGCAGATTCTGACTCAATAAAGGTTGGTGAATTTGCAATGGCCGTTGGAAATCCTTTAGGAATGCAAAGTAGTATAACATGTGGTGTTGTAAGTGCTGTAAACAGAGAAGTTACAGATTCAGATGGTAAAAAATTCACATTAATCCAAACAGACGCTGCAATAAATTCTGGTAATAGCGGTGGAGCTTTAGTTAATGGTGAAGGTAAAGTTATAGGAATAAATACATTAAAACTTTCTGGTACAGGAATTGAAGGTATGGGATTTGCAATACCAATAAATTCTACAACAGACATAACTTCACAATTAATTCAATACAGTAAAGTAAAAAGACCTTATATAGGTATTTCTGGTGTTGATTTAGATGAAAAAACAGCCAAAGTATACAACTTAGTTGTTGGTGTATATGTAAAATCAATTGAAGACTTTTCAGCCGCTGAAAAAGCAGGAGTTAAGGTTGGAGATGTAATAGTTGAAGCAGATGGTAAAAAAATCACTTCAATGAATGAATTAAATGAAATTAAAAATTCTCATAAAATTGGAGATGAATTAAAAATAAAAGTTAACAGAAATAATAAAACAGAAGAATTAACACTTACTCTTGGAGAACAACCTTAAAGTTTTCACTTTTAGTTCACACAATGGACAAAATTTATTAGTATTATATAACCATAGTCAGGAAAGAAACTGATTAGAAAAAGAAAACATCCCCTTTTATTTTCAAAAGCTAGTAGATAAAATCTACTAGCTTTTTTATTTATTATATAATTGCAACATCAACTTCACTTGTATATTTGTCATTTCCATAAGCAAATATTACATATATTGCACCATCTTGGAAATAAAAATCTTCTACATTTTCTATTTTGTACATATCATCATTTTTATCTCTACTAAATATGCTATGACCTAATGCTTTTAAATCTTCTGCTTTTTTTTGCTCAACTTCTATTTCTTCATTTATTTTACTTTGTGCATAAGATGTATCTACACTTTCACCCTTTAATAATTGCGATAAGTTAATTTCCTGATTTGTATCTAAGTCATAGTTATATGTTTTTATTATTACCCTTTGTGCACTTGAACCTTCTTTTAAATTTGCATTTATTATTATTGATAATACTCCATCTTCTACACATGCATTGTATTCTACTGTATAAATTGTATTTTTATTTTTAGTTTTTAATATATCTTCTGCCTTTTTTTCAAATAAATTTTTTATTTCTTCATTATAACCATCTATAGTTGAATTTTTTATGTTTATATATGGTATTTGTACATTTATATTATAACTATTATTTTCAGTTACGTCTTTTGTGTAACCTGTATATACTAGTTCTTTACTTGTGTCAGACTTTAATTTATCATATTTATCATTATAATTTTTTAGTGAATTTGTATATATATTGTTAAATTCTGCTTTTAAATTTTCGTAGTCAATTTCACTTTTTCCCTTTAAATAACCAACAGTTGTAACCGTTTTTCCATCAAAAAATTGTATATATATTACAATAATTATCGATATTATACATATGGCAATTATTGATGCATATACAATTTTAGATTTTTTATCTAATTTATTATCTGGCAAAGTTACATTCATTTTATTACCTCTTTCTTTCGTACTATATTTATTATAGCATTTGCCCTATTCTTTTTCAATAGTTATTTATTAAATTTATTGACTATTACTTAATTTTGAGTTATTATATATATTGATATTTTAAGAAATGAGGAATGAAAAGTATGTTATGTTCAGAATGCAAAAAAAATGCAGCTATACTTTTTTATAATAAAGTAGAAAATGGCAAAGAAACCATGGAAGGGTTATGCTATGACTGTGCTAAGAAAAAAGGCATTAATCCATTAGATGTATTATCAAAACAAAGTGATTTACTAAATAAAGATAAAATTAATTTAAATGATATGTCAAAACAATTAGAAACAGTTTTTAAAGATTTAGCAGAAAATATAAATTTAGAAGATATTGAAAATATGGATGGTGCAATTACATTTAATACTCAAGACGAAGATAGTGATGATGAAGATGCTCCAAAAATTGCAGGAGCCGCTATTCCACTTGGTTCAATATTTTCAAATATGTTTGGATCTAATCGGAAGTGAAACTTCTTCTGATAACACTGGCAGAAAAAAAGTAAAAGTAGAAAAAAAGAAAAACAACAAACAATCAAAAAAGAAAAAATATTTAGATACTTATGGCACTAACTTAACTCAAAAAGCCAAAAACAACGAATTAGATATTGTAATTGGCAGAGATAAAGAAATACAAAGAATTATACAAATTTTAAATAGACGTTCAAAAAATAATCCATGTTTAATTGGTGAACCAGGAGTTGGTAAAACTGCAATTGCCCAAGGCTTAGCAATTAAAATTGCAAACCAAAATGTTCCAGCTAAGCTTTTAAACAAAGAAGTTTATTTATTAGATATGACAGCAGTAATTGCTGGAACACAATTTAGAGGACAATTTGAGTCAAGAATGAAAGGAATTATTGATGAATGTAAAGAATATGGTAACATTATTTTAGTTATAGATGAAATTCATAATATAATTGGTGCTGGAGATGGCGAACATTCTATGAATGCCGCAAATATTTTAAAACCTTCCCTTTCAAATGGAGAAATACAGTTAATTGGAACAACTACTCTTAAAGAATACAGAAAATATATTGAAAAAGATACAGCATTAGAAAGACGTTTCCAACAAGTATTAGTAGAAGAACCAAATATAGAAGATTCTATTGTAATTTTGGAAGGAATAAAAAAATATTATGAAGAATACCATAAAGTAAAAATTTCATCTGATGTTATTAAGCAAACAGTTATAATGTCAGAAAAATATATTCATGATAGATTCTTACCAGATAAAGCAATTGATATTTTAGACGAAGCATGTTCTAGAAAAAATTTAGAAAACAAAGATTTATTTAAATTAGAAATATTAAAACAAGAATTAAAAAATATTCAAGCTCAAAAAGAAGAAGTTATTGCTGCAGACTCTACAGAAGATTATCAAAAAGCAGCAGATTTAAAAACAAAAGAATGTCAATTAATAGAAAAAATAGATAAAATGAATAGCAAAATGAAATTAAAAAGTATAACTGTTCAAGATATAGCCTCAGTTATTGAAAGTTGGACAAAAATTCCAGTTAAAAAAATAACAGAAGCTGAAACACAAAAACTTTTAAATTTAGAAACAAATCTTCATAAAAGAGTTATTGGCCAAGAAGAAGCCGTAAATGCTGTCTCTCGTGCAATTAGAAGAAATCGTGCAGGACTTCAAAGTACCAAAAGGCCACCATCATTTATTTTTGTTGGACCTACAGGTGTTGGTAAAACTGAACTTGCAAAATCATTAGCATATGAAATGTTCGGCTCTGAAGATTCTATAATTAGAGTTGATATGTCTGAATACATGGAAAGCCACTCTACATCAAAATTAATAGGTGCACCTCCAGGTTATGTTGGCTATGATGATGCTGGTCAATTAACAGATAAAGTAAAAA
Source organism: Clostridium sp. CAG:440 (assembly GCA_000437215.1). Classification (GTDB taxonomy): domain Bacteria; phylum Bacillota; class Clostridia; order TANB77; family CAG-508; genus CAG-269. The sequence goes on along the minus strand of FR898645.1, from coordinate 13,352 downwards.
GGAAACCTTATTCTATTATACTTTTTGATGAAATTGAAAAAGCACATCCAGATGTATTTAATATTTTACTTCAAGTTTTAGATGACGGAAAACTTACAGACTCTCAAGGAAATACAGTAAGTTTCTCAAATACTATAATTATTATGACATCAAATGCTGGTTCTAATTTAAATAATAATTCAATTGGTTTTGGAAAACAAACAGTTGACAAAGGAAAAATTGAAGATAGTTTAAAAGAAGTATTTAGACCAGAATTTTTAAACAGAGTAGATGAAGTTGTTGTATTTGACTCATTAACCCAAAATGAATTATTGCAAATTGTTGACTTAATGCTTAATGATACAATAAAAGCTCTAAAAGACAAAGATATTACAATGCATATCTCAAATGATGCAAAAAAATACTTACTAGAAAAAGGAACAAATATCAAATTTGGTGCAAGACCTTTAAGAAGAGCTATACAAAGATACCTTGAAGATGAAATATCTGAACGTATTTTAAAAGGTGAAATTATTGACGGACAAAATGTTAATGTTAATTTTGTAGATAATGAACTAAAATTTGATATTAATTAATGGAGGAATTATGTTAAAACATGTACCAAATACCCTAACAATAATTAGATTTTTGCTTATTCCATTTATTGTAGCTTGTATATTTAATGGAAATTTTATTGCAGCATTTATTATATTTACAATATCAGGAATAACAGACATAGCAGATGGCTTTATAGCAAGAAAATTTAATCTTGTATCTAATTTTGGAAAATTAATGGATCCGCTTGCAGATAAATTAACCCAAATTTCTACTCTTGCCTCTCTTGCTATTATTCATATAATACCTATTTGGATTCTAATTATTGTTTTAATTAAAGAATTTATAATGATTGTAGGAGCATCATTTTTGTACGGAAAAGATGTTGTTGTTTATAGCAGATGGTATGGTAAACTTGCAACAGTATTGTTTTACCTTGCAATAGTTCTTTCTTTAGTGCTTAGACAATTTAATATTACAGGAGCATTTGAGCATATAGATTTAATTGCATATAGCTTAGCATTAGTAGCAACTGTATTTTCTCTAATAATGTATGTATGGTCTTTATATCATAAAGGATTTATAGATAAAAAAGATTTAAAAAAAGATGTAACAATAGATAAAAAAAATTAATAAATAAAAATGAAGAAAAGGGACTTTTTTACAATGTCCCTCTTTTATTTTTTATTCGAAATTTTCTATAAGTTCGTTTAATGCCTCATCCCCATTAACTCTTATTCCCTGTTTTATACCTATATTATCTGTTTGTGGCAAATACGTAGTTGATATTTCTGTTTTTTCATATACTTCTTGTGTTCCATCCTCTAGAATTTTGTATATTGTTATAGTTCCATTATCATCTTTTAATAAATAATGTTTTCCACACTCCCCATCTAACTGTTTATATAAAGTTATTTGAGTTTCATCAAAGCTTTTTATTTCATAATCTTTATAATAATTTTGTAGATCTTCTTTTGTCTTATTTACTAACTCTTTAGGCACTTCTATATATTCATTTATTTCATCTTCACAGCCTTTATAATACTTCTTTAATGTTATTCTACAATTAGGTGATATTTTTTCTTCTTTTGCATTTGTTTTTACAGATGCTATACTTTGTAACTGTTCATATTCATCAGTACATTCATCTAAAATTTGTTCATCTGAAACTTTAGTTTGAACTTTCTCATTTACCTCTTTATTATCTTTTTTATTAACCATTATAGCAGTTAAAATAGCAGCTATTATAACTGCAATTGAAACTAAACCGTATTATTACCTTATTAAAATTATGCATATAAAACCTCCATTTAATACTTAGATTTATATTATTATTTACTAAATTTTGGTTTTTATTCTATTTGTGATGTTATATTAACATTTTTCCCATCTGTTTTTATAGTTATTTCACCTTTTTGGTCTGTTCTATAAATAGAAATATTATTCTGTTTTAAATTATTTATTGTAATATCTGATGGATGTCCAAATTTATTGTTCTTTCCCACACCTATTACTGCATATTGGGGTTTTACTGCATTTAAAAAATTCTGTGTAGATGATGTCTTTGAACCATGATGTGCCACCTTTAAAATGGTAGATTTTAATAATTTAAAATTATTGTATTTACTTAATATTTCATTTTCTGCTACCTCTTCTATATCTCCTGTAAACAACATAGAAAATTTATTATAAACTAATTTACATACCATAGAATTATTGTTTATTATGTTTTTATTTACAATATTTTGTGAACACGGCCAAAGTATATTAAAGGTCAAATTATTTTCTATATTTATCATTTGTCCTTTCTCTACAACTTTTATATTTATATTTTTTTCTTTACTAATTTTGATAAATTTTTTATAGTTTTCACACATCTCATACTGTTTACCTATAACCATATTTTTAACTAATATTTCTTCCATAATATATAAAATTCCTCCGCACATGGTCACTATCAAAATGGCTTATAAATATATAGTCTATACTGGTATAGCCTTTATCTAATATATAAGGTAACAATGTACTTTTTCCAACATCAAAGCTTTCCCCTTTACTTCCTCCACCATCTATTAGTATTGTTTTATTTTGCGGAGTTATTATAAAACAAGCATCCCCTTGTGATACATCAACAATATTTATTTCTAATTTTCTTGGATTAACAAAAACAAATGCAGAAGTTAATACTATACTTGTTATCAAATAAATGGTTAAAATTTTTTTTATTTTATACTTATATTTAATGTAAGCTAAAATCCACCTAACTCTTAGAAAAGAATTATTGGGTGTTTTATCATTTTTTACTTTATATAAAAAACTTATTATAAAAACAAAAATATAATAAATCATTATCTCCCATATAGAAGGGGTTTTAACATATATTTTTGCTAATGGAAATTTACCTATGCCAGAAAAAAATAATATTGTTTTAATTAAAAAATTTACAACTGGTGATAAAAATTTTGAAAAATAAAAATTTAATATTGAAACTATTAAAAATATAAAACCTAAAATAATTATTGGACCTATTATAAATCCTACAATTAAATTTGTTATAATAAAATATATTCCAAATTTATTAGTATGAAATATAATTAAAGGAAACAATGCTATTTGTGCAGAAATTAAAACAGATATACTTTCTTTTATCTTTTTTAGTTTATTGCTTCTTTTGTTTAAAATTTTTAATATATGTTTATTAAATATAATTATGCCAATTGTTGCTATATATGAATATTGCAATCCTATATTTGTTATTAAATATGGATTATATATTAGAATGCAAAATAGTGAAAAAAATAAAAAATTCCATGTATCATTTCTTCTATATATTAAATTAGATATAATTGTCATTATTCCCATAATAATAGCTCTTGCAAGTGACGGGGTAAAACCTGTAAGCACTGTATATAATATAAGTACTATAATTGTAACAATTCTTCCACATCTTTTTCCTAAAATTTTATTTAATAAAACAGAAACTCCTATTATTATATAAGATATATGCATACCAGAAACTGCTAAAATGTGTGATAAACTGCAATTTGCAAAGTCATCTCTTATATCTTTTTCAATATATGAACTATCAGCAAGTATTAAACTAAAATAAATTGGCCAAACTTTTGAATCTAAGGTATTTGAAATTTTGTCTTTAATATTTTGCCTGTATTCATTTATTTTTATAGAAATTCTATCTAGGTTATTATGCTTTAATATTTCAATATTTTCTGCATTTATTGTTCCATATATCTCTAATGTTTTTAAATAATTTGAATAATCAAATCCTCCATAATTTCTTTGTACATTTGGCATTTCATAATTTCCGCTTTACCTTTATTTTGTCTCCATACATTAGTTTTATTTTTTTATTTGCACTTAAATATAAACATATATTTTCGTACTTCTTATTTTTGTTTATCTTTTCAATTTTTATTTTATAAATATTTTTGTATTCTTTTTCTTGTTTATTACTAACAACTGTTGCTTCTACCTCAATTTTTTCAGGCAATTTATATACGAAATTATATTTTTTATTTTTGTATAAAACTATACTATTTGAAATAATTGATAATAAAATTATGACTAAAATTATTTTATGATTTAAATATATTTTGATATACCTAAAATATCTCCTTATAGAAAATAATCTAAATTTTCTCTTTTTTCTTTTATTTATAAAATGTATTACTACACCTATAGGTATAAAATTTATATAAAAAAGGACTATACTAAATTTAAAGTATAGCCCTATTATTATTCCTATTATATAACCTATAACTGCAACTACTAATGGTCTTTTCATTTTACTCCTTTAATTAAATATTCTTCTTGCAGTTTTATATGTTTTTGTATAATAACTATCTGATAAAGATGTAGTTATTACTCCTTTACTCGGGTTTGCAGCATGTATAAATTTATTATTTCCAATATATATTCCAACATGACCGGTAAATATTACTAAATCACCTGGTTGTAAATTTGATTTTGATACAGCTGTTCCATTACTTGCCTGTGCATCTGATGTTCTGTTTAAACTAACCCCACATTGTTTATATACATATTGTGTAAATCCTGAACAGTCAAATCCTGAAGGTGTTGTACCTCCATACACATATTTACATCCTAAATATTTTTTTGCTGTTGCTACAACTGTGTTTCCTTTTGAACTTCCTTGTGCTGTTTGAGTTGTAGTTTGCACAGTTTCTTTATTACTTTCTTCTTTTTTCTCTGTCTCTTTTCTTGATTCCTCTAAGCTTCTTGAAGTAACAACTTCTGGTTTTGTTGTTGATAACAACTTAGTTGAAATATATCCTTCAATACCATTTACTTTAACCTTACTCCAACCGTTTGATGATTCTGAAATAACTGTTACCTCTGTTGCTTTACTTAATTTTGAAAGACTTTCTGAACTAGTAGACTCTTCTTTTCTTAAATTTACAACTTCACTATTTACATACATTGTTACATTTTTTTGTGTAACTGTTGATTTATTTTCCTCTGTAGTTTGAGAATTTTGATTATTTGCTTGTTCCTCTTTATTTGTTGTTTCTTCTTTGTTTGTTGCCTCTTCCGTAGGTGTTGTAGACGCTGCTACTGTATTTTCTTCTTTACTTAATTTGCTAAATACTACCCATCCTCTTGTAGAATTGCTTTCTATCAATGCCCATTTATTATTAACTTCTAAAACATTAACTTTTGAATCTTTACTTATTTCTTGAATATCAATAGAGTTTATTAATGGTGTTATTTTTACTGCAACATTTTGTGTTACTTTATATGTTCCAAGAACATTTTCTGTTACTGATGTATTTGTAGTTACACCTTCTGAAGTGTTTTCTACAATTTCTGTATTTGAGGTATCTGATGTGTTTTGTGTATTTGATACATTAGTTGTATTTTCTGTTTTTTCTTCTTGATTAGTTTCTTCTTGTTTTGTAGTATCCTCTTTTATATTTGCTGTTTCTTCCCCATTTACACTTAAAAGATCTTTTCTTAAATAACCTTGTATTCCTTTATATTTTATTTTGTACCAATCACCTGATTTTTCTATTATTTCTACTTCTTGGTTTTGTGATACTTGTTCTAATATATTTGATGTTGAATTTGCTTCTTTTCTTATATTTGCTGTTTCTACTGTTACTTTGGCAGTATTTGCAGCAAAACTTTTATTGAAAAATACTAAACTAAATATTCCTATTATTGCTATTATTAATATGCTTTTTATATTTTTTTTACTTTTCATTTTATTACTCCTTTTTACCAGGTAATACATCCTTTTTAATTTCTACAAGTATATACTTAAAATAGAAAAAAGTCAATCTTTTAAATGTACTTTTTTCTATCTTTTTTCCCCATACTCATTTCCTATGGTATTTCTATTACTTTTTTTCTTTCTTACTTTTGGTTTTTTAAGATTTAAAATATCCTGATTTATTTGGCCAAATGCCATTTGATTTATAATAACTTCTTAACATTAAATAATATTAATTTTAATTAATACTTACTATAATTTAAAAATTTTCATTTTAATTTTGATATATAAAAAATTTTTTATTAAATAAATTTCTGGCTTAACCAGATTTTTTACTTTGCTAAAATATAAATTTATAACTTTTCAAACAATACCATAAAATGCTGAATTTTGCAATTGCTTTTCATCTGCAAAATTCGACATTTTATGAAATATTTAATTAATTATTTCGATTACAAATTAAAATTTATTCTATATAAAGCACGGCGCGAAAACCAATGTTAACATTCGCATAGCTAACTGAATTGTTACCGTAACGATAAACAACCGGGTAGCTAGAGCCATTGCTGAGAAAGCTCCCTCCACGCAAAACAGCGAACGTATAATTTTTATTATCATCATTATACTTTCTTATCTTTGTTTCTGTTGTCCATTCCCACATATTTCCTGCTAAGTCATATATATTATTTGTTCTTGTATCATCACTTGATCCTGTTGCTATTTCTATTCTTCCATCTGCTGTGTAATAATTGCTTGCTGCATCTTCCGCACCTTCTGGTCTTGTTGCATTTTCTGGCACTGTCTCCCCTGTTTTTACTCCTACCTTCATTCCATTTTCATCATTTACTATACCATAACTATATTTTCCTGCTCCACCATTCCAAAAATACCAACTTGATGATACTCCATCTTTTTTCTTATTTAAATAAAGATGTTTTGCATATAATGTTCCCTTTGGTATTGTAAATGTTGAATCATAGTAATTTCCATAACTTGTGCTACTTACTTTTCCTGCACTATCATCTTTTATTATTCCACTATTTTTTAGCCATTTACATGTTGTATCCCATGCATAACTATCTACTAATTTACTTTTTACCTTTGAATCATCTGTATTGTACATACTTTCTGATGCTGATTTTGCAACTATTTGACTTACTAAATTCCATGACGCAATTCCTGCTTTACTTACTGGAACTTTCCCTGTAGCTGAATTTTTAAAATTAACTATTGTTCCTTCTTTTATTTCATCTGGATAACCTGCTTCATATCTTCCTATAAAAAATCCTCCATATTTTTTTACACTTGCTTGTTCTCCTGAATCATCGCTCCAGTCACTTTGACTTGTATAACCTGAAAGCTCTGTTGTATATACATAGTCATATTTTCCATCATATGTGTGGTCTTTCTCATATTTTAAATCTTCTCCATTTACTGGTATAAATACAAATTGGTTTCCACTTAAATTAGTTCCTACTACTTCTTGTCCTTTATATTTATCTTTATCTGCTAAATTATCTGATATTACGGCTCCACTTTTTACTGTTCCACCTACATAGTAAAATCCACTTGGTATTGGTACTACTCCTCCTGCTCCATCTGATACCTTTTCTCCTATTACTTCTCCTTCTGTTCCATCACTTTTTATAGATTTTAAATCTTGTATCACAACTCCTGCTTCTGCACTTTTTCCATTTATATAATTTTCAATTTTCTTCAATCCTGCTTCTTCTGTTTTTCTTGCCTCTTCTGTTTTATTTTTTGCTTGCATTGCTTTACTTATTATTCCATTATCTCCTGTTAGCATTGCAATTGTTACTCCTGCTAATATTAAAAGCACTATTATTGTGATTACTAATGCTATTAATGTTACACCTCTTCTCTCTTTTGCCATTTTTTTAAATTTTTGTTTCATTTTTCCCTCCTTCTGCACTATATACTCTTTGTATTATATATACTTTAATTCTTAATAATTTTTACTTTTCAAATAAAAATGCTTGTTTAAAACATGCTTTATTTTAAATTTTAAAGCATAAAAAGATAGCTAATAAATCACCCATAAACTACCTTTTGCAATTAAATAAGATTTAATTACATTTTTAGTTTATAGTAATAGATTTACAACTATCTTAATATTTATTTTATTTTTTATTTATTAAATATAATGTGTTTACATGTCTTATTTTTAACATAATTTAATCAATTCCTTTTCTTTTGTTTTTTGCTATATGTTTATTATATAAAAAATAATACTTTTATGCAATAGATTATAAATAGTTTTTACCACTAAATATTTTTTTCTACCATAGGTAATATTTGTTTTTTTCTAGAAACTACACCTTTTAAAAATGCCATGTTATCTTCTAATTTATATGATTTCTCTATTATATCTGTTCTATTACCTAAAGCAATTATTTGTGAATTACTATTTAAAATGTCTGTTATTGCAAACACAAATAAATTTAAATTATCTTTTTCAATTTCATTATTAATTGCCTCTTCTAATTTTTCTTTTCTTTTTAATACATCTTCTATGCTTACTGTATTTACTTGTGCAATTACACATTTAACTCCATTTTCTTCAAATTTCTTTGCATCTAAATTTATTAATTCTTCTTCAGAAAAATCATCTAAATCTGTCCCTGCTTTTAACATTTCAATTCCATATGTATCTAAATCAATATTAGCAATTTTAGCTAATTCTTCTAATGCTTCTTTGTCATGTGATGTTGTTGTTGGAGATTTTAATAATAATGTATCAGAAATTATTGCACTTGCCATTAATATAGCTTCTGTTTTTTCTATTTCTATTCCTTTTTGTTTAAAATCTTTAAATAATATTGTAGATGTACATCCATATGGTCTTGCAGTATAGTATAATGGCTCTGTTGTTTGGAAATTAGCAATTCTATGATGATCAATTACCCCTATAATTTTTGCTTTTTCAATTCCATCAGCACTTTGTGAAAATTCGTTATGGTCTATTAATATAACTTCTTGTCCTTTTTTAACTCCTTCAATAAGTTCTGGTGCTTCTATTTTTAAATAATCTAAAACATATTGTGTTTCTTTATTAACATTTCCAAGTCTAACTGCTTGTGTATTTGTTTTTCCATCTTTTTCATTTAATATTTGTTTTACCATGCTTGAGCATATTGTGTCTGTATCTGGATTTTTATGTCCAAAAATTAATATTTTATTTTCCATTTTTTTACTCCTTTTTATTTTTTTAAATTATATCAAATTATATTACAAAGTCAAATAATCTAATTTTGGACTTTAATATATAATTATTTATTTAAATTATTTGCTATTTTTTCTAATTCTTCTTTTGAAAATTCATATCTTTTATTGCAAAAGTGACATACTAGCTCTGCCTTTCCATCTTTTTTTATTATATCTTCTAATTCATTCTTTCCCAAAGCCAAAAGTCCCTTTTCCATTGTTTCTTTAGAACAATTACATTTGTATACAGGAATAATATCATCTTCAACAACTTCTACATTATCATCACCTGTTACCTTTTTAGCTATTTCTTCTAATGTTAATTTTTCATCTAACATTTTTGAAATCGCTCCTGCTTTAAATATTGATTGTTCTATTTTAAATATTTCTTCATCTGTTGCATCTGGCATTGGAGTTATCATATACCCTCCACTTGCTTTTACTCCATCTTTATTTACCAAAACTCCTAAAGCAACTGCAGAATTTGTTTGTTCTGATTTTGCAAAATAGTTTGTAAAATCGTCTGCTATTTCTCCTGATGTTAATGGGCTTATTCCTACATATGGATCTTTTAAACCAATATCTTTTATAACATTTATATAACCTTCATTTCCAACAGCTCCACCAACATCTAGTTTTCCAAATTCATTTAACGGAATATCAACATAAGGATTTGCTACATAACCTTTAAGCTCTGGTATGTTATTTGCTGTAACCAACATTGTTTGTATTGGTCCATTTCCTTTTATTTGTATAGTTAATTTATCTTCTTTATTTTTCATATTTGATGCCATTATTGCTGATATTGTAATTAATCTTCCAAAAGCTGCTGTTGCCACTGGACTTAAATCGTGTATTTTTCTTGTTTCTTCTACTAAACTTGTTGTTTTAGCACACACAATTGATACTTTTTTATTATATGCTAAAAATTTTATTATTTTATCTTGCATTTTTCCTCTTCCTTTTTAATGATGTATTTCAAACATATCTTTAGATTCGCCACAAACTGGACAAACCCAATTATCTGGTAATTCCTCAAATGGTGTTCCTGGTTTAACTCCAGCTTTTTCATTTCCATACTTTGGATTATATATATATTTACATTCTAAGCATTCAAATCTTGCATTTTCTAGTTTTTCATGTTCAAAATTTTTATAGCCTAAAGCAACAGCAACAATTACCATTAATAAAAATGATAAAGCTTTCCATATTCCACTATCAAATAATATTACTGCAAAAATCCCGAATGCAGCACTTATTCCATATAATATTAATACTGCTTGTTTTTGGCTAAATCCTTTATATACTAATTTATGATGTAAATGCCCATTATCTGCACTTACAATTGCTTTTAATGATTTACCTTTTTTTAGTCTTCTAACAATTGCCCATAATGTATCAAATATTGGAACTCCAAGTACAATTACAGGAAGTACTATAACAACTGCTGTATATGTTTTTGCAACTCCTAATATTGATATTATTGCAAGTGAAAAACCTAAAAAGTTTGAACCAATATCTCCTATAAATGTTTTAGCTGGTGCAAAATTAAATGGTAAAAATCCAACTAATGCTCCTGCCAATGCTGTTATTAATAATATAGATATCATAGGTGAACCATTAAGTAAGAAAATTATTAATAAAGATATTGCAGATATTACAGATATTCCTGATGATAATCCATCTAAGCCATCAATTAAATTTATTGCATTTGTTATTCCAACAATCCAACCTAATGTTAATATATATGAAAAAATTTCATTAAGCTCATGTGTTGGTAAAAATGGTAATGTTATATCATCTATTCTTATTCCAAAAGAAATAACAATTATTGCTGCTAATAATTGTCCTGAAAGCTTTGTTAGTGGTTTTATTGTTTTTATATCGTCAATTATGCATGTAATTGCCAATACTATTATTCCAAGTAACATTCCCAATAATTTTTTTCCATATTGTTCTTCTCCAAATAAATTTATTCCACCTTCTAAGCTCATTACTATAAGTAAGTAACCAACAGAAACCAAAAAACCAAGTATTACTGCTGGTCCACCAAATTTAGGCATTTGCCTATTATGCATTCTTCTTTTTCCTTTTTCTATACTTACAGCCCCGACTTTTTTAGCTATTTTTATAGTATATGGTGTTGCCATAAATGCAACAATAAAGGCTAGTAAAAATGCAATAGCAATATTTCCCCACATATCTATTCCTCCAGTTTTATTTCATGTTTTGGCTTTCTATGTCATTAATCATTTCTAATCTTTCGGCATATCTTCCACCTTTAAATTCAGCGGCAAGCCAGTTTCTTATTATACAAATTGCTTCATTTATTGTTAAATAATCTCCTCCTAATGTTATTACATTTATGTCATCATCTGCTTTTGCAAATTTTGCTGCTTCTTCATTTGAAATTGATGCTGCTCTTATTCCCTTAAATTTATTTGCAACAACAGTCATTCCATACCCTGATCTACATAAAAGTATTCCACCTTCACATTCTTTTGATTGCACTGCTTGTGCTACTTTTTTTGCATATATTGGGTAATCTGTTCTTTCCTCACTATCTGTCCCAAAATCTCTATATTCTATACCTTTTTCATCAAAATATTTTTTTATTTCTTCTTTTAATTTGTACCCTCCATGGTCACTACCAATTGCTATCATATGTACACTTCCTTTCTTTTTTTACAATATACCACAATTAACTTAAATTTACAACTATATTTTTAAATAAGTTTAATTATATATAATTACAACTTATTAATTGTAAATTTACCTATTTTATCAAATAGAGTTTAGATTAAAATGCTTGACTTTTGTCACATTTTGGCATATTATGTTATGTAGATTTAAATTTTGGAGGTAAACTATGTTAAAAGAATTTAAAGAATTTGCACTTAGAGGAAATATTATGGACTTAGCAATAGGTGTTGTAATTGGTGGCGCATTTCAAAAAATAGTAACATCTCTTGTAAATGATATTATTATGCCTCTTGTTACAGTACTTACAGGAAAAGTAGATTTTTCAGACTTAGTGTTTACTCTTGGCAACACACCAATAAGATATGGAAATTTTATTACAGAAATAGTTAATTTTTTAATAATTGCATTTTCAATTTTCTTAGTTGTAAGATATCTTAATAAATTACACAAAATGAGTGAACAAAATAGAGCAAGTCAAGTAGAAAAATTTAAACACTTTAATGAAAATATTGTATCTAAATTAGATAAAAAAGGACTATTTAAAAAGAAAAAATCAAAAGGAGATGAAACTCCAGAAATCCCAACAACAAAGATATGTCCTTACTGCTTAAGTGAAATAAATTACAAAGCAAAAAGATGTCCACATTGTACATCAATACTAGAAGATTGTAGCAAACAAGAAGAAAATAATACAAATTGCCAAAAAGAAAATGAAGAAAATATTTAAAATTGCTTGCAAAAAGTAAAATATTATGTTAAAATATTAGACGTTATAGTTTATTATAGACTAAGAGGAGGTGCTAAATCAGATATGCCAAACATTAAATCAGCTAAAAAAAGAGTTAAAGTAATTGAGAAAAAAACTTTAAGAAATAATATGATTAAATCAGGATATAAATCAGCTGTTAGAAAATTTGAAGAAGCTATAGAAGCTGGAAATATTGAAGAAGCTAAAACATTATTTTCACAAGCTACAAAAAAAATAGATCAAGCTTGCACAAAAGGTGTTATAGTTAAAAATACAGCTGCTAGAAAAAAATCAAATTTATCTAAAAAATTAAATGCAGCTATAGCCTAAATACAATAAAAATTATGCATAGTTTTTATTTTTAAAACGTATATTCCCATAAAGAATATACGTTTTTGTTTTACAAAAAATTTTAGTTTCAAAGATATTTTTCCTTTAATTGCTGAAATTTTTTAAATTCAAAATATGAGTTTACATCAAATATTTTTTCAATATTATCAAATAATATTTCTAATTTATATTCATTAGAAAATATTTCCATTGTTTTTAATTTTGTTTGGTGTTACTATTAGTATAGTAATATTATTATATTAGAAGAGGTATCATATGGTAAAAAAAATAGTTAATAGTTTTAAAAATTTAGAAAAACTTACATATAAAATAATGCAAAATGGATTTAAATTCTGTTTTATTATTAATGCCATTTCAATGTGTACTTTATTTGCATATGAACTAATTAACCACTCCCCTTTTTTATATCATATAGGAATAACATTATTTAAACTTAGCTTAATTTTAGGTGTTGAATTTATAGTTTGTGGTTTTGTAATAGATGGCATTAAAAAACAAATAATTTAACAAATAAAAAATTGCCACCGGTTCCGGGTTTAA
>FR898644.1 GCA_000437215.1 Clostridium sp. CAG:440 | reverse complement strand
CCATTTTCTCGGCAAAATCGAAACTAGATATTCATTTATTTACTATTTCATAAAGTTCTTGTCCATCCGAGGTTAATGTTACTCCCTTACTCTCTCGATTAAAAAGTTTCAAATTTAATTGTTCTTCTAAGCTAGATATTTGTTTACTAACATTTGGAACTGATAGACTTAGTTTTTCTGCTGCTTCAGAATAGCTTTTTGATTGAGCAACTTTACAAAATATTCTATATAAATTCAGATTTATATTTGACATATAATCACACCCTCCTACAAAGATTTTTTTAACTCTATTTCAGCTTTTTTCACATAATAATCTTCTGTATTTATAGGAATTTTTAATTCGTTTATTTTTTTTATTAATTTATCTGTAGTATCAAAATCCAAATTATCTTCTATTGTTTCAATCTCGATTAAATTCTCACCATTTTCAATATCTTTTATAGCTAACTTTAAATGATCTTTTTCATAAACAATATCCTTTTCTTTAATAGTCATAAATTCTTTATATTCAAGTGCTTTTATAAATTCTTTTCCTTGTTCTATATCTTTAATTTTGCATTCTATTTTTTCTTGTTTAATTATAGTTCCATCATTATCAATTTGTTTGTTTTTTAATGTTAATTTTAATTCTGTATAACTCTTTTTAAAATCTTGTGGTATAAATTGAGTAACTTTTCTAATTAATACACACTTTTTTAATATTTCTCTAGCATTTTCTTTTGATATATGAACATCTTTTTTTGTATAATATATATCTTCTAAATTATATTTATCAACAATTGAAAATCCTTTATTTTTCAATATGTTACACATTTCTTGTAATGTACAAGTAATTCGTACAGTTATCTCATTACTCATTATAATATACCCTTTCAAAACAATTCCATTTTATTATACCATATTATGTTAATTTTTTCAACAACTCAGCTTTTTTATTTGGATTGCATAATAAAAAGCATTCAATATGTAATTTATTTGAAAATTATATATTCAATGCTTTTTTATCTTTTTAATTATGTTTTTTTACTATTTCTTCTATTCTATGTATTTGTTCTTCATTCACTCTTTTAAGTTTATTCCTTAATTTTGTTACCGAAAACATTATAGCACTACCTGTACAGCCATACATATTTGCAATTTTAACAAAAGATGATGGTTTTGGTCCTATTTCACTAAGTTCATAATATAATATAAATCTTTCTTTTTGACCCTCTGTCGCATTTTCAATAGAATCAACTAAACTTACTATCTCTTTTTTTTCATCTTTTTCTAATTTAGATTCTTTTGCCAATCTTAATAATTCATCTACTATAAAACTTCTTTCTTTAAATTTCATAAATCTCCCTCTTTCTTATTAATTTGTTCTACAAACTTCTTCATATATTTTCTTGCTTTTTACTTCTTTTCTTAATATATCAGCATCTTCTGGTAATAGTCTATCATTCACTTTTGCTAAATTTATCAAAGCAATAATGCTATTACTGCTGTTTTCTCCTTCTTTTTCTACTATCTCATGTAAGACGTAATCTGGAATTTTAAAATTATATTTTCTTTGTATTTCTTTACCTCTTTTTTCAATTTTTCTTTCCATTTTTAACATTCTATCTATTTCTTCTCTTTCTAATAACTCCTTCATATTCATTATCATTCCTCCTTTTTTATATCTAAACGCCTCTTGATAACTGGTACGCAACACTTCTTTCAAAAAAATATTATATTATTATACATGAAAGAGGTGTAAAATGAAAACGAAAAACATAAATGGTTATTTCAACATTGTTGGTTCCAATATTCGTAAATATAGAGAACTCAAAGGAATTTCACAACGTGAACTTGCAAATAAACTGAATCTATTAGGCGTTAACTTATATAATTCTGATATTTCTCGTATAGAAAACCATACATTATTTATCAGAGATTATGAACAAAAAGCAATTTGCAAAATTTTAGGAATCACATATGATCAATTGTTTGAAAATACCAATAAATATTTTGAATAGATGAGCCAACATTGCTATGTTATAGCTATTGGCTCTTTTTTAGTAATTTCGTTTTATTATATCTATTATTTTTCCGAACTCTAAATTTTTATTAATGCTTACTTGCATTAAATTGCTTTTTCTTCGTTCATCCTCATCATCTATTTGTATGTCTTTTTCTTTAAGCATTGTTGAATGTGTTTCTATAAAGTTCTTTGCTCCATCTCTTGTAATAAAATAATAAACTTCATTTTCACCTGATTCACCTAATAGAACTTTAAAAACAGGTTGTCCACAAATCACATTATCTTCTATCCTGATTTTTTGAGTTCTTAAAATTTCAGCAATTTTCTTTAAATACTCATAATCATTAACTTCGATTTGCATTTTTCTTTTTGTTTCAAAATAATTTTCAATGTTTTTCACAGTTCTTTCTAGTAAGTCTATTTCATCATTATTTATATTTTCTTTTTCGATCTTTTGTAACAATGTTATTAATTCTGTATCACCACAGCTGACATCTATCTGAATATTTTTCAAAATATTTTTAGCACTTTCTTTTATATTTATAATTCTTTTTTCTTCCATTTTTCTTCTCCATTTCACAATATATACACCTATTTTACATTCTTTTCCTTTATTTGTAAATACTTTTTAAGGAATTCCTTAAAAAATTTCATAAACTCCCCATAGAATTTGACAATTTCGCTGTTTTTTTGTATAATTCTGGTATATTATAAAAAGGAAGGATTTGGATTATATGGATAAGAATTTTATTTTAAAAGCCAATTTACTAGAACATGGTATAAATATTTCTAGTGAAGCCAAAAAAATATTGGATTCTCAATCTGATATTTGGCTAATGGACGATTATATTACTTGTAGTGGAGTAACATTACACTTTGAAAACCAATATGCAACTATTGGTGTTGAAACTAATTCTGAGTATAAATTAGTTGAAAAAGATGGAAAACTTTATATCAAAGAGCCTAATAATGATGTAACAGAAACTATAGTAATAACTCCACCAGATTATATGAAGGATGAAATTGTTATTGAAGGGAAAAAAATCACAGTCTATACAAATACATATACTGACCGTGTTCGTTTGCAACTAATTAGTGGTTGTTCAAACAAATGTAAATTTTGCAATGCTACAGAATTCAAATATGAATTCAATTCAATTTCTGGACTTGAACAAGCATTAAACATAGCTTTATCTCAAAGTAATGTACGACACATACTAATTTCTAGTGGTTCAGTAAAAATTGAAGATCTTGAAAAAATAACAAAAATGTACGAATATTTTGGAAAAAAATATTCCCAATATGATATTGATATAATGATGACACCAAGAGGATTTACAAGTTATACTGATTCAAATCAATATGAAGAATATTTAATATTTTTGAAAAACTCTGGTATTAGCGGACTATCAATAAATATGGAATTAAATAGTGTTGAATGTTTGAAAAAATATTGTCCAGAAAAAGCTCAAATAGGACAAGAAAACTATCTTAAATTTTTAGAATTAGCAGTAAAAGTATTTGGAAAAAATAAAGTTCGATCATTGTTAATTGTCGGTTTAGAACCATTAGAAGAAACATTAAAAGGAGTTGAAAAAATAGCTAGAATAGGTTGTAACCCTGTATTATCTCCTTTATTTCCTTATGGTGAAGCTAATTTCCCACCAAATGCCCAACTATTTATAAAGGCAAAAGAACAAAGTGAAAAAATATGTAAAAAATACAATATAGAAATGGGACCATTATGCAAGCCTTGTTCTCATAATGTACTTTAAGGGGGAATTGAATATGAAACGAATTTACATAGGTCCAAAGCAAGCTACTATTGAAAATAATAATTTTTTTGATTATTCTATAACATTGTTTGGCAAAAATTCCGAAAAGAATTCGTCATATGAAAGCTTTTTAACATTTGAATATTGGAATCCAGATAATCATATCAAAGAGATTACACTATATAATAGAGAATTATCTAAAATTAATGAACCAGCTGAGATCATTGGACACGATCCCTTATTGGTAGCAAACTGTATTATTCCTAAATGTGCTAAACAAGTATGTTTAAATGATTTAAATTTATTAGAAAGATTAAATAATAAATTTGAAACTCGTAAACTGTTAAAAGACATAGTTCCTATGTTGAAATACTATATGATAAAAGGTATTGATTTTAAATATAGTGATTTTAATAAAATATCAAATGAGTTAGTCATTCAGCTTCCTGTTGGTAGTGGTGGTTCCAAAACATTCTTTTGTAACCAATCCAATTATAAGCAAATTGAAGCAATATTGTTAAAAGATGAATTATATTCTATTTCTGCTTATGAAAAAGACAATATTCCATATAATATTCATTGCCTGATTGGAAAAAATCAAATAGAAATATTGCCACCTTCTCAACAAGAACTTGAAATTATTGATAAACTTGAATATATTGGCTCAAATTATGATATAACTATCCAAACTGAAATAAAAGATAAAATTATTGAACAATCTTATAATATATGCCAAAAATTGCAATCATTAGGTTATCTCGGCGTACTTGGTATAGATTACATATATACTAACAATCAATTATATTTTATTGAAATAAATCCTAGATTTCAAGGTTCTACAAGACAAATTGACAAATTAATGATTGAAAGTAATTTACCTTCAATTTTTGAATACAATTATAATTTGTTTTTAGGAAAAGAAATGCCTTCAACGAAAAGCATTAAATATTCATTATTTTAAAAAAGATAAGGACATTTAATGAGGCTACTGAAAAGTAGCCTCACATTTAATCCTTATTTTCTATCTTTCCCAATCATCATCTCTGCTTTGTCTTTTCTTTTTATTATTTGATACATTATTTTTTTGTTTAGCCATTTGATTTGGTGTTACCTTTAACCTTTCTGAAAAACTATCTTGTTTATTCTTTTCTTTTTCTTTGCTTCTTTTATAATCTTCATAGTTTCCTAAATATGTTGTTACTTTACCATCCTTAAATTCAACAGTTTTATCAGCAAATTTATTTATAAAATATCTGTCATGACTCACAAATATAAGCGTACCATCAAAGTCCTCTATTGCATCTTCTAGAACTTCTTTTGTTGGAATATCAATATGGTTTGTTGGCTCGTCAAAAATTAATGTATTAATCTTCTGTTGTAAAAGTTCAGCTAATTTTACTTTCATCCTTTCTCCTCCAGAAAGATTTTTCACTCTTTTCGTAACATCCTCTTTGTAAAACTCAAAACCAGCCAATATTTGTCTTGCTTTTTGTTCACTAACCCCAGTTTCACCTCTAAAATAATCCAATACTTGCTGTTCATCATTAGGAAAATTTATTATTTGTGGTAAATATCCTACTTTTACACTTGGTCCAATAGTCACATCACCCTTTACTGGTAATTCTTGTTCACCTAGAATACTTTTTATAAAAGTAGATTTTCCACTACCATTTGAACCTATAAAAGCTACTCTCTCTCCTGCACACACTTCTAAATCTATATCATCAAGGATCTTTCTGCCATCTGGAGTTGCAACCGTTAATCCTTCTGCAGTAATTACTTTTTTACTTGATTTTCTTTCCTCATTAAATCCTACATTCAATTTTTTTTGTTCTTTTGGTCTTGCAACTGCCATTGCTTTTAATCTGTCAATTTTGGTTTGCAATGTATGAGCTCTAGCTGTTAATGTTGAACTATTTGTCGCCATTCCTCTTTCAGCGAAATATTTTTTCTCTGCTTCTAATTTCTTTATTAAAGCTTGTTGGTCTTTGTAATTAGCCATTTGTTTTTCAAAATCTCTCTGTTTTTCTTCTAAAAATCCTGTATAATTAGTAGAATATACTTTTCCAGACCCATTATCTAAATCTAAAATTTTATTTGACATTCTATCTAGAAAATATCTATCATGAGAAACAATAACAGATGCACCCTTAAATGATTTTATGTAACTTTCAAGCCATTCAATTCTATCAATATCTAAATGGTTTGTTGGCTCATCCAATAGAATTAAATCTGGCTTTATTAAAAGTGCCTTTGCCAATTGTACAAGTGTCTTTTCTCCACCACTCAAGTCATTATAACTTTGATTTAATAAATTTTTATTAATTTTCAATCCATCAACAACTGTATTTATATTGTTTTCCATGTCATATCCACCAGCCATAGAAAATCTTTCAGTCAAATTGCAAAATCTTTCTAATACTTTATTATATTCTTCTCCATCTATACCCGATTCCATTTTCCCTTGTAAATAATTTAGCTCCTGTTCCATTTCTTTCAAGTCTACAAAAGCATCTTTTAATACTTCGTAAACAGGTCTATCATCTCTTATGCTAGATCCTGTTTGATCTAGATAAGCAACTTTTGCACCTTTTTTTATGCTAACCTGTCCACCTTCTACTCTCTCAAGTCCAGCAATTAGTTTTAATAATGTAGATTTTCCACATCCATTTGGTCCTACTATTGAGATAGATTCTCCCTCATTAAGAGAAAATGATACATCTTCAAAAAGTTTACCATAACCGAAGTCTTTATCTAATTTATTCACGTCTAAAATTATCATAATTTCACCCCTTAAAAAAAATTCCATATATATCATACCATTTTTATGTAGCTTTGTCAAGGTTTTCCTTAATTTATAGCCTCAAACACTATATATATCAAGCAATACATTGACATTTTTTGTCTTTTTTGTTATAATTTTTATGTAAAATAATTATGGATAGGAGTTTGTAATATGTTAAGCAATGAAGATATATCACGATATGGAGAAGTTGGAAAGGTAATTTCTTTTTTTCAGGAAATAGATAAAATCCCTAGAAAATCTGGAAACGAAATAGGTATGGTAAATTATTTAAAAAACTTTGCAAACAGTAGAAATGGCTTAGAATTTTATTCCGATGAATTTAATAATGTTATTATTAAAAAAGGTGCAACAAATGGAACAAATAGTTATCTTGCATTTCAAAGTCATACAGATATGATTTGTGAAAAAATCGAAACAAGTAATCATGATTTTTCTTCTGATCCAATTCAATTAGTTATTGATGGCGATTATATTAGATCCTTAGATACAAGTATAGGTGCTGATAATGGCATTGGAGTTGCATATATGTTAGCGATGTTAGACTCTCATACTATACAACATCCAAATTTAGAGATGATTTTTACATCAGAAGAAGAAACATCTATGAATGGTGCTAAAAATATAGATTTTTCTAATTTAAAAAGTAAGCGAATAATATCTTTAGATGCTTTTTCCGAAGATGTGATTAATTGTGGATGTGCCTCAAATTTCTCAAGAGTACTAAAACTTAATGATTCAAGAACACTAATTCCTGAAATTACATCAAAATCAAGCTATCAAATTTCTGTAGATGGTTTTGAACGGTGGGCATTCGGGAAAAGATATTGATAAAAACAGAGGTAATCCAATTATTGTTCTAGGAAATATTCTTGCGAAATTGAATAGTAATAAAGATGTATTCTTAAATTTTATAGATGGAGGCTCTTGGGTAACAGCTATCCCAAGAAAAGTAGAATGTACAATAACAACCAGTCCATTAAAATTAGAATCTTTAAATGTTCATATTCAAGAATTAGAAAATCATTTACGAACTCAACATAATAATCCTAATATTTCTATAAAATTCTCACTAGTTCCAACAATGGATATAGGTTTTGATAGAAATGTTACCTCGAAAATAATTAGATATATTTCTAAATTTCCCAATGGCCCTATATTGACCAAAAAAGGAAGTGCTGAAAGTATTTTGTCCACTAATCTAGGAACAATTTTCTTTGATAAAGATACTTTATTACTTGAAAATTCAATAAGGAGCAATCTTAGTCCCGAATTAACTCAACAGTTCACTTCAAGGTTGCAAAATGTTGAAGCACAAATCGGTTTTGATACCATTGAAACATTTGATTTTCCACGGATATTCTCAGAAAAAGGACTCCGAATTTATAGAATACCTAGTGCAGAAATATAAGAAAGTTTTCAATCGAGAGCCAAATTTAAAAGAAGAACACTTTCTATTAGAATGTGCATGGTTTTCAAAAAAAATCCCAAACTTACAATATGTTTCAATCTCTCCAAATATAGAGAATCCTCATAGTCCTCATGAAAGAGTTTCAATCTCTTCTATGCAAAAAATGTGGGAATTTATAAAAGAGGTTTCAAAGGATCTAGATAAAACTCATAAAAGAGAAATGAGTATAGATGAAGAAGAACCAAGCAGATAACTCTCAGCTTGGCTTTTTTCTTTTTACATATTCTTTTCATAACCAATAAAAACTTTATCTTCTAATTTCCAGTTGCCTTCATTGACTTTCTTGAATCCCAATTTTTCATATAATCCAATTGCAAATACATTTTCACAATATACCGTCAATCTAATTACATCAAAACTATTACTTTTAGCATATTCTTCTATAAATTGCATCATCTTTTTAGCATATCCTTTTCCTTGTTCTGATGGTAAAACAACAAGCCTATTTAAATAGAAAAACTTTTTATTTTCACTTGTCCATTTTATATTCCTATAATCTGGATCATCGTAATCACTAAGAGAAAAACTTCCAATTATTTTATTATTGTCTTCTAATACATACATGTTTTGATTTAAAATATCTGTATCAAATTCACAGAAAGGATAAACTTCTCCCCAAAGCATATCAATTTTTTTATTTGTTTTCAAATCTTTTATCACTTCTGTAAACAATTGATTTATTCCATCCAAGTCACTTTTTTTAGCTAATCTTATCTCCATTTATCTAACCTCACTTTTATTAAACATTTCCCAAAATGTCATTTGCTCTTTTTATTATATTTCTTGAATCTCTAATTTTCTTTACATCTTCCCATATTTTATAACATTTATTACATTCTTTTATATTATATAATTCATTTATATCATAAGTCATATTAAATTTTTTTATACACTCTATGAATTCATTTGAACATTCACTACAATTCAAAGAAGTCATATGAGGGAAAATCTCGTTTTTTTCCTCATATCCTACTCCTTGGCTACCACTTAGCACTTCTTCATCAAAATATCCACCAAGCCTAATATCTAACTTTTGATTTTCCATTTCATCATATATCCCTTTAACTACATCTCTTATACTCCAAAGCCAAGGAACTCTATACTGCCCAATCTGATATAAGTGATTTGCCAATGAATAATTTTGTAGTGATGTTGGTTCTATTGATACAGCATCAAATCCCATATTGAAACAATCTATTGCTGTTTTTATTGCATCATTAATAGCTTCCTGTTCTGTTAAAAAAATTGGTTTAAAGTTAATGTATGCTAAAGCTTTAAATTTGTATTTGTGCAATAGAGAAACTGCATCTTTTATTATTGATAAATTATCAATTCCTTTATGATGACATATTTCTCTAACAATTCTGTTAGTTGACTCTACTCCTATTCCAACTTCCATAATGCCATTTTTATAAATTTCTGATATATTTTGTAATACTTCATCTTTCACATATTCTGCTCTTGATTCAATAATTACCTTTTTTATTCCATCATAAGAATTCAATGATTTAAATATATAGCTAACTGCATCTTTTGATATTTCATTTTCATTCAAAAGACTTCCTAAGTTATATACACATACCACAGGGTAATTATTCAAATTAAAATTATTACAATTTAATCCAGTTCCATTTATAACATTTTTCCATTGTTCAATATATTCTTCCGTTGTAATTTCAGCATTTCTATCTGTTCCATTAAAATGAGAACACATCGAACACCCTCCGTCTTGTTTATAATGTTCACATCCATTAGCTCTTAATACTATCATAACTCGATCTACGGTTTCTTTGTTATAAAAAAACTTATTAATTTCAACTTCCGCTAACTTATTGTGTTCAAATTTAACATTTGGAGTACAATCCCTTAATTCTTTTATTTTATTTTCCACAAGTAATTTTGCATTATCTAAATCACTTTTTCCAATATTAGTACAATTTAATATATCATTCATATCCATTATTTATTTTCCTTCCTTCACGAAACTTATAACTGGTCTATATTTTTGTCCTAATTCAGGTAACTCATCAACCATTTTTATATCAACTTTCATACTCCTTGGCACTAAAAGATACATACTTTCTTTTATTTTTTGGAGATCAATATTGTATTTTCCTTTTATCAAATATAATTCGATACTTTCTTTGTCATGTTGTACAAATTGATATCTTAAGCCATGAATAGGAATTGACATAGTAAAAAACCAATTGTATGCCATATCCATAAATGCTGAAGCAGGTATTATTTCATCATCTTTTGTAATTATACTATCCATATATCTTCCATACAAATTTTTTAATACTCTACAATTATTCCCACATTTACATTTTACTGGTTTTTCTATTCTTGCTAAATCTCCTTGATAATATCTAATTAATGGTGTAGATGTATTTAATAAATTCGTTCCCACTACAATCCCTGTTTCTCCATAGTTTAATGTTTCTTTCGTTTTAGAATCAACTATCTCTATATAGCAGGCATCTTCTTCCAAATGATATATATGTTCTGGACATTCAAGAGCGATTCTAGTTAATTCTTCACTACTATACTCATCAAGTACTTTTACATTTAATGCTTTTTCTAACATATCTCTTGACTGTCTAGTCGACTGTTCAGAATGAACCACTACTAATTCTACACCATATTCTTTTAAATTTATTTTATGATTTGCCATTTTAGTCAAATAAGTTGGATATGTAGAGATTATTTTTGGTCTTACCTCTTCTATCTTTTTAATAACTTCATCGACTGTTGCTGTTGTTGGTAAAAATTCTTGTCTATATTTTCCATTTATATTTTTTATCCACCATGGTACAGTATATATAAAAAGTATTACATCTTCTGGAAAATAATTATTTGAATTTTGCAATAAGAATTGTCTTACTCCTTGTATTGTATCTATATAAATTGCATCTATTGTAAGCGATAAAGTTAAAAATTCCCCACTTGTTCCAGAACTTCTTGTTGATAAATTAAAATCCTCTATGTTTTTAGCAATTTCATTTGGAAATCCTTCAATAAGTTCTTCTTTATATATAATTGGTAACTTTTCAAAATCTTTCCAAGTCTTTATCATTCCTTTTTTATATCCTATTTTAGAATATTTTTTATGATATAGTGGTATATTTTCATAAGCATAATCAACTATTTCTGATATTCTTTTTAACTGCCATTCTTGAATGTTATCATAAGAATTATAAGGGAAGTTTTTTATTTTGTCAAAATTAACTTTCATGATGTTATCTACAATTTTTCCATGATCTACTCCATTAAACACCTTTCCCTCATTTTTTTTCATTTGAATATATTCATTCTCTATGCTCATCATTATTTTCCTTCCTTAACAAAACTAATAACTGGTCTATATTTTTGTCCTGTTTCAGGAAGTTCGCTTACAAATTTTATCTCAAGCTTCATATCTTTTGGAATAAGTGTATATAAGCTATCCCTTATTTTTTGAATATCAATTTCATATTTTCCTTTTATCAGATATAATTCTAATGTTCCTTTATAATGTTGAATAAATTGATACCTTAATCCATGTATAGGAATTCTAAGTGTTGAAAACCAGTTATATGCTATATCCATAAATGCTGAAGCTGGAATTATTTTATTATCTTCTGTTATAATACTATCCATATATCTTCCATTTATATTTTTCAATATCCTACAATTGTTTCCACATTTACATTTTACTGGCTTTTCCATTTCAGCCAAATCTCCTTGATAATATCTTATTATAGGTGTTGACATATTTAATAAATTTGTTCCTACTACAACTCCTCTTTCTCCATAGTTTTTATTTTCTTTTGTTTTTGGATCAACAATCTCTATGTAACAAGCATCTTCTTCTAAATGATATATATGTTCTGGACATTCAAGAGCAATTCTAGTTAATTCTTCACTACTATACTCATCAAGTACTTTTACATTTAATGCTTTTTCTAACATATCTCTTGATTGTCTAGTAGATTGTTCAGAATGAACAATTACTAATTCTACACCATATTTCTTCAAATCTATCCCATAAGGTACCATTTTAGTTAAATAAGTTGGATATGTAGAAATTATTTTAGGATGAATTTCTTCTAATTTCTTTATAACCTCTTCCACTGATGATGTAGTTGGTAGAAAGTCTTGTTTATATTTTCCATCTATATTTCTAATCCACCATGGCAATGTATATATAAATAAAGTAATATCCTCTGGTTTATAATTATCACCACTTTGGAGCATAAGTTGTCTTACTCCTTGTATTGTATCTGTATAAATGGCATCTAGTGAAAGTGATAATGTTACAAATTTACCGCTTGAACCAGAACTTCTTGTTGATAAATTAAAATCTTCTACATTTTTAGCAATTTCTTCTGGAAATCCTTCGATAAGCTCTTCCTTATATAATAATGGTAACTTTTTGAAATCCTCCCAAGTTTTTATCATTCCCTTTTTATATCCTATCTTAGAATATTTTTTATGATATAGTGGTATATTTTCATAAGCATAATCGACTATTTCTGATATTCTTTTTAACTGCCACTTTTGAATATCATCATATGAATTATAAGGAAAATTCCTTATTCTTGCAAAATCTTTTTGCATAATTTTGTCTACTTCTTTTCCATGATCTTTTGCTCTAAATATTTTAATCTCATTTTTCTTCATTTCTAAGTAATCCATTTCATTAAAATCACTCATAATACACACATTCTCCTTTTAATTATTTCT
Source organism: Clostridium sp. CAG:440 (assembly GCA_000437215.1). GTDB lineage: Bacteria > Bacillota > Clostridia > TANB77 > CAG-508 > CAG-269. Next base: position 52,375 of record FR898644.1, on the reverse strand, counting down.
TTTTGCAAGATAGTCATGTCCTTTTAATGGTGGATCCATTTTATATGGATCACCTGTATTTCTTGCTAATACGCAGCCTCCACCACATTCTTTTAATAATTTACAACTTTTACATTTTTCATCCAAATGTTCTTTGTTTCTGAATTTTATAAGTTCTGAATCATTTTGCCAAAAATCTTTAAATTTTTCTGGAGTATCTAATTCAGTTACATTTTTTGATAACTTCTTTTCTGACATTGCACATCTTGAAATTGTTCCATCTGCAAATACAGCACAATAATCTGTTCCCCAATTACATCCTCCTTTATATAACATATCCCAATATTTTTTATTTACAATACATAACGGGAATGAATCAACAAATTCAAAGTAATATCCTTTTTCTTCTTTCATTTTTTTACAAGTTTCAAAAACTTTGTTAACATCTTCTTGTTCAATAAAATATTTTTCCGAACCACATGCTTTACCTATAGGTGCAATTCTTTGTATTGCAAACCCATCCACACACCCATTCAAATCTTTATCAATATTAATCATTATATCTTCTAATTTATTAACTGTTTGTGGCATTAAGTTTATTATTATACAAATTTCCTGATTTTTCTTTTTTACTTTTGCATATTTACTTATATTCTCAATAGCATGTTTATAAGATCCTATACACCCGTTGAATTTATCATGTTCTTTTTCATTATCACTATGTACTGTAAAACATAATCCATCTATATATTCTGCTATCTCTTCAATTTCTACTGGTTTACCATTTTCTTTATAATCATGAGTATTGGATATTACCATTGCTTTAGTATTAACATTAAATTTTTTTCCTTCGTCTTTTATAAATTTTAACAATTCAACTAAATTTGGATGTTCACATGGATCTCCTCCTACCATTACAAATCGCTCGACCTTTCCATTTGCAACAGCATTATGTACTATTAACTTTAGTTTTTCAATACTTCCATGTTTTCTAGGCAATTTTTCATCAGTAGCATAACACATTGGACAATGTCCAGAACAATGTTCTGTGATATGCAAGTTAAACTCTTTGATTTTATAATCCATTTTCTCCCTCCCATATAAAATTTGCATACTTAAAATATTTTTTGTATTTTTGAGAATACTAAAATATATAAGTTTTCTTGTAATAGTTCTTGTTACTGTAATTATTTTACATTATTTTTCAAATTTTTTCAATATATTTAAGGAATTTCTTAATTATTTTTAAGGTATTTCTTAATTTTTCCAAAAATTAAGGAATACCTTAACTGCGTAGCTTTTTATTCTGCTATACTTTTTCAAAGAAAGAAGGTGTTTTTTTATGCAACTTGCCGTTGCGACAAGAAAAAGAATAAAGCAACTAATGAAACAAAATAATATAAAGAAACCATTTGCTTTAACCCAAGCTGCTGGAATATCATTACCTACATTTTTGGATTTTATGAATGGTGATACCAAAAATTTAAGGTCAGATACGGTTTTGCATATATGTGAAGCATTTAATATAACTTTGGCAGAATTTTATTCAGATCCTCTATTTGATGATGTAATGGCAGAATAGCAGATAATTCTAAGTACAAAACTAGATTTATCTGCTATTTTTCTTTATATATCTGCCTTTACGAAAAAATTATTGTAACAAGTCCATAAATTGTTTATTATATTTATCTATATCTTTTGTACTTTGGCTCATTATAAAATCTATAACTTTTATTTTTAACTCCTCTACTTCTTCATTTGTATAATTCTTATTTTCAACATCTATTCCTGCATTATTGAATAGCTGAATATCTTTGTTTGTAAATTGCATTTTATATTACCTCTTTCACCTATTTTTCATTAAAATCATACCCTTTATATTTGGATGTAACAATTTTATAAAATCACTTGCATCTTGTTCTGTTCCAATTACACTGCCATAATGAATTGGAACTGCTATTTTAGGTTGTATTTCATTTATTAATTGTGCTGCTTCTTTAAAATCCATTGTATATGTTCCTCCAACAGGAACAAAAGCAACATCACATTTTACTTTTCTATTTTCTTCTGTAATGTCTGTATCTCCTGCAACATAGTACCTAATATCATTTAGTGTAATTATATAACCAGCCCAATCATTTTCTTTTGGATGAAAAGATTTGTTTGTATTATAAGCTGGTATTGTTTCAAATTTGATTCCTTGTACCATATACTTTACATTCGGCTCTACTGTAATAATTGCATTTTTATTTATGCCTTTTCTCAATAGTTTCGTTAATAATTCTTCTGGTATTATAATAGTTGTATTCTTATTTATTACTTTATCTATGTCCTCTTCTGAATAATGGTCATAATGATCATGTGTTATAAAAACAATATCTGCATCATTATAATTTTTATCTATTTTAAATGGATCTATATAAATTATTTTATCCTTATTTATTCTTATACTACTATGGTATAAAACTTCTATATTCTCTAACATCTATAACCTCCCAATTTTTGTAATTTTTATTTATTATATCATAAAAGTTATAAAATAATATAAAAAAAAACAAAATAATCTATTTTTATAAATCACTTTGGCATACATTCATATTTTTTATTTCAATAACTTTTTAAATATTGCTTCAAGGACATTCACAACAATACTATTACCTGCCTGTCTATAAAGTTGTGTATCTGATATTCCTACTGTTTTTGCTTTATAAAAGTCCTCATCACTGAATCCCATAAGTCGCCAACATTCAAGTGGTGTTAGTTTTCTTATTTTCATAAAGTGATTTCCATCTTCTGAAATTAATACTGCTGCACTTGATGTTACATTTCCACATGTAGTAGTCTGTGTAGGAGCAATATCTTTTATTTCTTTATTATTAAAAGGATTAAACATTTTTCTTTCAGCAAAATTTGGTCTAAATTGACTTGCTGTAATAGCTGTTGATATTCCTTCTGTATCATAAATTCTGTCTTGAACACTAGGCTGCTTATATAAATTGTTCAAACATATTGTTTTAGGTTCTTCAACAACCGTTGCTATATTAGGCGAAGTTAGAATTGTTTGAGATATATTTTTTCCGACTCTCCCTCTTTTGGTAATACTATTAGGATATGAAATATTTATTGAATCTCCTTCCATTGCTTTTGTATATCCCTTTTTAGTAGCCTCTTGAACAATTACATATGGCTGTTTATCTCCTCCTTTATCCATAGTAGTCAAAGTTGGAGATATTCCATTTGAATTGTATATACTACCTGCTTGATGTTTTGCTTGTTCTGTGTCATAAATGCCTGTAATTCTTTCAATCTTATTTTTTTCTGCTATATATTGATTTTGATTTCCACTCATTTTGTGATAACCTGCTATAAGACAAGAACTTAAATTAGGATTTTTACACTCTTTTACCAATTTATTATTTTTCTTTATCAATCTGCCTATTCCTTTCTCTGTCAAGTAAAATTTTTCATCTACTTTTTCCTCTAATATATCTTTAAGTCTTAATTCTAATGTTATTGGAAGTGGAAATTTAAAAGTTCCGTTATCAATATCTTTACGAATAGAGATAATAAAAACTCTTTCTCGATTTTGTGGTATTCCGAAAATCTTTTGCATTAAGCACTTTCCAGTAATTGTTGTATCCTAATTGTTCTATATCACTTAATATAGAATTAAACTCTTTTTCAAACCTTTTACTTGTTAAATTCTTTACATTTTCAATAATTGAATATTTAGGTTTCTTTTCTTCTAAAATTTTATAAGCTTCGTAATATAATCCGCTTCTAGTCTTTCCTTTTTGTATTCCCTGCATTTTTCCGTGCAATGCTTATATCCTGACACGGAAATCCCCAAGTCATAATATCAAAATTCGGTATTTTTTTAATATTTATTTTTGACACATCTCCTAAATTTTTATCTTCTGTTATATTATGAATAGCACAATATGATTTTATTGCGAATTTGTCTATTTCAGAAAAACCTACTAATTCATAATTTACATTTATTCTCTCTAAAGCCTTTTCAAACGCACCTATTCCTGTGAATAAACTCAATAATTTTAACATAGTATAAACTTCCTCCTTTACATCAAAAAAAACCCCAGAATTTAATCTAGAGCCAATTATTTTTTAGTTATTTATATAATGAATCAATTTCTTTTTTCTTATCTAAAACAAATTTTTCTAATTCTGTTCCTATTATTCTTCCAACTTCTTTATTGTTTTCATCATATAGTTTGTATTCTTTATCATCTACCAAATACAATGTATAAAACTGATGTTTTTCATTATATGCAGTAAATTTTTTATCAATATAAATTTTAAAATTTGAATATGGTAAATTTACACAAAACTCTTTATCATTTGAATTTTTATAGTCAATTCTATTTCCACCAAATTTAATATTGTGGATATATAAATTACTACTTGATAATTTTTCTTCCTTTATTGTTTCTAAATGGTTAAGTTCCCTTTGAAGTTCCAAAACTTCTTTTCTTTTTTTATTTATCTCAATTCTTTCTGTTCTTGAATTTTTTATTAACTCTTTTGCCTCATCAATAGAAGATATATTCAATTTCTTTTGTATGTTTAAAAATATTTCAACCTCTTTAGGTAAAACATAATCTTTGTCTTGCTCTTTATAGAAATTAGCATATTCATATACAGTATGAAGCCTAATATAATCATTTGCCATTTCTGTAATTTTAAGAACATTATCAAATCTTTCTTTATTCTTTTTCATTTGAACATTTTTATTTTTAATTTGACTTCTTTTAAGTGATATTTGTAATTCAATGTCATCAAAATCTCTAATATTATATTTGTCCAAATATTCTAATTGTTGTTTTAATTGATAATATCTTTTTATTTCTTTATATTTTGTTTTTTGATATTCACTATAACTTTTTCCTTTTGCACCTAATTGACTTTTTTCAATAGCAATTTTAGATTCATTTGCTTTTTGAAATATTATAGAATTAAATTCATTTGGTTCTGTTTTAATAGCTAACAACTTTACATTATCTTTTTCTCTATATAACTTACTCAAATTGTTAATAGTGTACTTTAAATTTATAGTATCTATTCTTGCATATCTTTGCATGCCCAAACACCTCACTGCAATATGTTTGCCTCTCCTTATTTCATATCCTAAAATCGACAATTCATCTAACAATTCATCAATACTATTACATTTTTGAATAAGTTTCTCTAAATGTTCTTCAATTTGTTCTTTCCAAGATTGCCTTTTGTATTGATAATAGTAATCTTGATAATTTTTAGATTTTAAATATGTTTTTCGAGGCATTATAAAACACCCATATTCTGCTGCTATTTGATCACTTGTATCACTTATTCCATAAAGGCCCTCTTTTTGGTTTGCAAGTCTATCCTCTAATTTTCTCCCTTCCAAATTTATTGCATTTACGCATATATGATTATGTATGTGTCCTTTATCAATATGAGTTGATACAACACATTGAAAAGTAGGATATAATTCTTTGCACATTCTTAATCCAATTTCGTTAGCTTGCTCTACAGTAATTTTATCTTTTGGAGAAAAACTTTGGATAATATGATAGGCTCCCCTAGTTCCACCCATTTTGTATTTTTTTTGTATATCTTTAAATTCATATAATGCAGTTTCAACACAACAATTTAATGAACTTGCTAAGCCTACTTTTTCGCCATCATTTTTTTCATCAAGTATGTATTCAATTAGATTTTTAGGTGATCCTAAATGTGCTAATCTTTTAGTTACTGGCATTGCTTTTCCTCCACATCTTTAATTTTATTATGATTGATTTCTTTCCAAACATCTAAATCTAATTTTTCATCAATAAGTTTTATCATTGATTTTTGATTTCTTAATATTGCATACATAATATCTAAAATATTTTTTTTAGTTTCATCTGTTAATTGAGTTGCATATTTACTTATATGTCTAATCTCCTTAGTTATTTTCTTTAATTCTTTTGTATTTTCACTATATGCAACATATAATTCCTCTTTATTTTTTAAGTTTATATAAGTTACTTTTTCATATATTGCTGCATCACGAATATATTTTGCAAGTCGTTTATAACCATAAAATTCTGCCTTTGATTCTACTAAAATTCTTTCTTCATCTGACAACCAAACTTTTATGCTTTTTCTTCTTTGCTTAGAATTAAATTTCATTATTATCATTCCTTTCGATTCATTTAATTTCTATGAAAAAAATTATCATATGGATAACCAGCTTCTATATATTTTTCAGTTAGTTCCATTTTATAATCTTCTAATATCTCCAAGTATTTTTGTTTAAAACATTCTTTGCATAATAGTTCTATACCTTTGCTATAAACATATACTTGATTGTTTTCTTTATATCTCAATTTAATACTGTATTTCTTCTCCAATTTTTCTATTGCTTTTCTTACTGTATCTATTTTCCTGTCAAAAAAATTTTCTAGTTGTAAATATGGAATATTCTCGCAAAATAATTCTTTAGGTTTTACTTTCAAAAAATCTTCATACAATCTTATTCTCTTTTGAAAGAATTTTATATCAGCATCAATTAAGTCATTTTTATTTTGAAAAAGAACTTCTATCAGCCAATGATAACCTTCCTCTAAAATATAAAATTTTCTACTTTTTACTTTATTACTTCGCCATCTACAAGTTGGATGTTTCTTTAACATTACATCTATAGCTTGTCTTAAATCCTTATGTGTAATTTCATTATTATTTTTAGTTTTAATACCTTGATGTTTAAGTTTTAATAAAATTTTATTATATGATAAGAATATTTTTTCTAATTCTTTTTCACTATCAAGCATGATATCCACCTCTCTTTATAAATAAAAAAAATATTTGTACTAGCAAAGCGAAGTACAAAAAAATCTAGAGCAATTTATTTGCTCCGAATAATGAGGCATTTTTTAATGCCCAATATTCGCCAGCGTGGTGTTTTGACACCCTTTTCGCTGTTTAGGGCAAAAGCCCTAAAACCCATTTTGCCCTCTGGGAGATATTTTTTATTCCAAATACTGAGAAAAGTGGAGCATTTTTTACTCCACTTTCTCTAATTTTTTTAATTGAAATCATACTCAAATTCTTTTTCATTTTTTACCTCATTTTGTTTTGTTTTTTCACTTTGTTTTTCATATTCTTCGTAAATAGATTCTATATTTTCTGTTACAACTTCTATTCCATTCCAAGCACTTGTATCTACTTCTATTGAATAATCATCTTCAAAAGTTATTGTTGTTAAATATTTTCCATCAGATACATCTTCTGTATAAACATTTGAATATTTTATACCTAAGTTATCCATAATTTCTTTATACATAGAAGATAACTGATGTAATCCTTCATCTCTATCACTTCCATAATCCATTAAATTAACTATGGCATTTTCTCTAAAATATTCAATGACTTTATCTAATGATAAACCATAATATTGTTGATAATTTATTTTATAATCTTGTAACAAATCATAATAACTTATCATTCCTTCCGATAAAGCAATAATATTATTATTAAAATATTTATTAGATTTTGAATACAATTCTCCCCATTTATTAGTATCAATATCATCAGTTTCATAATATAAATGTAATGATTCTTCAAATTCATTTAATTGTTCTAAAGAAAAATATGTATAGAAATCTTCTTCGTTTTCTATTATATATTTTTCTAGTAATGTATAATTATATTGTACTTTGTATCCGTATTCTAGTCTTTTCAATTCTTCAAATGTAATATAAAAATTCCATTGATTATTATCATCAAATAGCCCTAAATCTTCTATATCATTAAGTATTTCATCTTTTATAGTCACTTTATATAGTTCTTGATATGAATCGTATTGATATACTGTGAAATCTCCATCTAAATAATCTTTGTAATTTTGAATATTTATACTTCCTTTTTCTTTCAATTCTATATATTCATCCTCAATAAAAATATATAATATTTTTTTATTATCAGCTTCTAATAGCATTTCTTTTGACATTGTATCTATATATTTTTGGCAAATGTTTTTAAAAAATTCTTCATTATTTTCTTTAATCATTATTCAATCTACCTCCCATTTTCTAAATATTATTACTAATATCAAGAGTTTCTTTAGATTCTTTTTCTTCAATATCTTTTGTTAATTCCTTAAACCATTTACCATAAAAACTCTTATCATTATCATCCAATAGCTTTAAATTTTTACCAATTTTCATATAACTTTCATATACTTTTTTTACATAATTAAATTCTCCATCACGAATAAGATTTTCAACTTCTCCTTCATCTATGAAATAATCGAACATTCTAAAATAAACTCTATCAAGAATAGCATCAAATGTAGTATTTTCTTCAAAATCAAATGTATTACATTGTTCATCTTTTATGTTATATTTTCCATCTGGATATTTAACAATGGACCATTCATAAAATGCCAAAAAATCATCTAAATCAGATGCACTTTCTTTATCTTGTAATTCTTTTTCAAAGTTAGTAGATTCATAATCCATCTTAAACAAATATTCTTTGTTACAAGCTCTTATAAGCTCATCGACATTTAATATTTTCATATCATTATCATAATCTAAATAATCTTTTCTGTTTCCCCAAGTAAAACCTTTATCCCATTGAAATTCAAGACAAGTATCTCTAGTATTCCCATTATTTAGTTTGACATAGTACCAAAATCTATCTTCCGAAAATTCTTTATCAAAACAACAATTTTTTTCAAAAGATTCTGCATACTCTTTTAAAAATCCAATATTTTTCATAAGTCCAATAAATTTATAAAGATCATCATCGTATTCTTTTCTAATCTTCACAACTGCACCAAATGTCAAAAATTCTTCCATTTCATTCATTGTAATCTTTCTCCTCTCTAATAATCATAATTTATACTGTCATTATCATTATTTTTTTCATAATCTTTTAGCATATAAGATGGTGGTGTAATGCCTGTATTTTTCATTGCTTGAATAAGATCACAATCCTTTGGCATATATAAATCTCTTTCAATCTTTAATCCAAATGGTAGTTCTAAATTTTCTAATTCTGATAACATTACATATCCAAGCTCAGCCATTTCATCATCTCCTAGATGGCAGTAGCCAAACATTTCATAATCCCCATTTTCTGTTTTTTCAGCTTCTGTTATTAACCAAGTTCCTACTCCTGTTGGATTAAAAAATTTTGCAATTACTTTTGCTTTTCCTCCTAGTCCATCTTGACTACCTATAGGGTATTTTTCAAATATTTTTTCTAGTTCCTGTGTTATAAGTTTCATAATTGTATTTCCTCCTTTTTCAAGTCATTATTTATAAATTTTTGATAAATTAATTCATGATATTTGGTTATAAAATTATCTACTAAATTCTCTAATTGCTTTTTATATTCAGTAAAATCTTTCAATGACTGACTAATTGTAAAAGTCCTTTTGTAATTTACATCTTGCCTATGCTTATCAATTTCATCATCTATTGAAAAATTATTCAATAATTCATTCAACTTTTCTTTTACATTGTCCTTATCATAAATTTCTTGATAATCATCATAAAAATAAAAGGTATGTATCATATCCACTCCACCATTGGTCCAAGTTTCAATTTCCATACCATTAATCATTCCATTTTCATATATAGAGGAAACATTATATTTAAATGCTCCTATTGTTTTTATAATATTACTTAGTATAATTGCTTGCTTTCTAGTAGGAATATACTTTTTTGTACTTAATTCGTCAACTTCTATTTTCTCGTTTATTTTTTCTCCAAATGTCATTCTAGTATTATTTACACACTCATTATAATCGGCAATTAAAATTTGATTAGGCTTTAATACATAATTTCCATTACTACATACAACTGTTATATCTTCGTCAGACATATTCTTTATATAGTTACTATCACTTGTATAGATATAATCCTCATTATCATCTTTAAAAAACTTAAACTGATTTTCAGTTTGTGAATATTCAAAATATTCAGTACCATTTTTCTCAATATATGGATTATGTTGTTCATCTGGAAAATAAGTCATAACTTTATCTCCATATTTAAAATATCTTTCATCAAAATCTCTAATCATAGAATCAAAAAGTAATGGTTCTTTTAAATTTTTAAGCATTTTATATATAACTCCGCCCTTATTTTCTATTCCCATTCCACCATTAAATTCTGTCGATTTTTGTACTTTAAACTTATTATCTTTATCTTTTGTTATAATAAAAACTGTTCCTCTGTGCATCTTTTTCACCTCCTAAATATCTATATCGTCTTTAATTTCTGTTGACTTTTCTAATATATCTTTTTGGCTTACATTCATTGTTCTTGTTATATCTTTCTCTAGTTCTGTAATATTTAATTGATATTGCAAATAGTCAACTATTTCTTCAATTGAATATCCAGCAGCTTCATCTAAATATCCAGAAATCCATATAAAAACAGGATTGTTTATTTTATCAACACCTTCTTTAACTGTTCCAAAGAACCCATCTGTAAGCGTATTCAACGAACATTCTGGTTGCCATTCATCTCTTAATTCAATAATTTCATCTGCTCTTTCATTTACTCCTAATGCAATGCAAGCTGTATCCATTCCAATTTCTGTTTCAGTTAATTTAATACCTTTCAAATATCTTATTGTTCCATCTTCTTTTAATTCACTTAACTCTCTATCTTTTGCCAAAAATAAAAAGAACTCTACCCCTCTTGCAGTAAAGTTTCCCATTTTTTCAACAGTCTTTTTTATATCAATATCCACATACCAATTTTTTTCTTTTAAATCGTTTTTTTCATATCTGCAAGTTACACTTTCATCATAACTAGGATCAGAAATAATAATATGATTTAAGTTTTCAATTTTTCCTTTATATCTCAATCTCTCTCACCTCTTTCTCTTTCATATTTTCTTTTAAAATTTTACCTGCTTTTTCTTGTATCTCTTCTTTAGAATAGAAGTTTATATTTATATTTGAATCTTCCACCAAATAACCATTTTCTAATAATTGAAAATTATAACTATAACTTTCTCCATATTTTTCAAAATCAAAATAATCTATTACTCCTAGTTTTTCTAACTCATAATACAATCCTGATTCCTCTGCCATTGTATATCCCATTTTTACATCTACAGAACACTCTTTACTATATTCAATACCTTTAAAACTATATTGATAATACTCTATCTTTCCGACTTGTAAGCAAATATTTGCCAGTTCATCTATTCCGTATTTATCTATATCTTCTGATTCTAAATATGCTCCAATAGCTTCTTTTTCAAATTTATTAAGTGATCCATATATTATCGCAAGATTATTTATATCTTTCACACTAGCCCATTGAATTGAATCATAAGAAAATGGATATATATTTTCAACATCTGCTATTTCATATTCTTCATGAGTTTCATCAACTTTTACTATATCTCTTAAATATCTATCTATAACTTCTTGTGGTTGAGGTAAATCTAACCAACCACCTTCAATGTTTCCTTCATTGTAATAAGCCAAATTTTGAGCGAAAATTCTAAACACTTTTTGCATAACTAACACTTCCAATCTTTTTATAATTCAATGTCATTTTCTTCTTTGTTTTGTTCTGACTCTTTTTTATCCATGTTGAATCTGAATAATTTGTCTTGAGCTAGTTCTATCTTTAAATCATTTGCCAATTCTATTATTTGCTTTGAATAATCAAAATCAATAAAATCTTGCAATTCTTCTGATGTCATAAACTTAGCATTTTTCTTGATATACGCAATGTTATCTTCACAAATTTTAACTTCCTCTTTGGATAGTTGTTCAGAATTTCTCCAACCAGGAAAATCCCAGTTCATATATTTAACTGGTGTCATCATCTTCATATCGTAATCTGTAAAACAATACTTTATTTCTCCATCTTTCGTAACATCAATAAATAGCTTGCCATCATTATTATCAATACATTCAAAAATGTATTCATTTGAATTATAACTATCTGAAAATTGTTCTAACCATTCTTTTATAATATCAGATGTGAGAAGTATATCTTTCATATCAAAATTAATATCAAACATTCTATTTATTTTTTCTTGTGTACTTTCTAATGATATATATTCCATATATGATTTTATATATTCAATTCCATGTCTTGCTCGTGAAATCATACGTTCTCCAAAATTCCATCCATAATATTTAGCATATAATTTTGGATTTTCTTTGTCTTTATCCCAAATTCTTATATATATTTGACTCCTTTGTCCCATTTATTAATCTCCTTTCCAATAAAAAAAGAAGCTCATCTTTCGACTTGCTCCTATTTTTTAGTATTTAATTATTTTTAGTTTTATTTTTTAAAAATCATTCCGTAGCCTAAATTTGCATCTATTCTTTTAATAAACCCAAATCTTTCATAAAACTTTTCTTTATTTTTGGAAGCTCCCAGATATACCCTTATATTAGGATTTTCTTTTTTTAATTCTTTTATTTTATCTAATAATTTATTCATTATCATTGTACCAACTTTCCTATTCTGAAATTGTGGTTTGACCATTACATCTTGTATATAAATAAAACAAATTGTATCACCAATTAATCTTCCATATCCAATTATTTCATCATCATTATAAATACTAACTGAATAAAAAGTATTATCTAAAGCTTTTTTTGTGATTTTCTTGTCATACGCTCCCCAACCCACCTCATCATATAATAAATTAAATTCTTCAATATTCTTATTATTTTCTTTTATAGTTATCATTTTTTATCTCTCCCAACAACTTATTATTATGAGAATTATAGCATAATACCCATTACTTTTCAATTAATACTCATAGTCCATTTCATCAAATTTAATATCCAAATTTTTCTCAATATTATTTTTCATTTTTTCAAACATACTATTATCTTTTTCAATAGCAATACTATTTCTATTTTTGTTATGACAAGCAATTACAAAATTCCCACTACCAGCGAACTGATCAAGTAGGGTTTCGTATGGTTTAGAAACATATTCAATAATTTCTTCTATTAATTCTACTGGCTTTTCTGCTTCCATTATTTTGTCTTTTGTATTTTTGGTTTGATAATCAAAAGCAGTAGGTAACATACCATTTGTGCCTTTCATATAGTAAACATCCAAATTATTCTTTTGTAATATATCCCTAACTTCATAAGATGATTTTCCTTTTACATCTAAATTATTTTCATTTGCAACTGCTAGATTCTTCTTTGCATCTAATTTTAAACTTCTAGGCTCTCCATTACTAAAAATCATTACATCTTCAATATTTTTGCTTTTTCTTCCTGTATTAGAAACGAATTTTCCTTTCTTCCAGGCAACTTTTGCAAAATATTTGAACCCATTTTCTTGTGCCATTTTTTTTATTTCATATAAATAATCGAAGTTAATTTCTGATTCTTCTGGTAGAAATTCAACTAAAAATGCTCCTTCTTTTAATACTCTTTGCTTTTCTTTGAAGTCTTTACTTTCATATCTAAATAATTCAAATGTAGCAAATTTTCTATTTCCCCCAGTTAATGCTTTTTGTAAATCGTACGGATGATCTGTAATAATACCATCTATAGATTTATCTTTTATCATTGATAAATCTCTTCCATCACCATTTATTAATAAGCAAGTATTATCTTTTCCTTCAATCTGGCTTGTTACTTTATAAACGCCTCTTGATATTTTGGTAAATATACCTTTGTCAACACCTTCATAAATTCTTGCTCTAATAGATTCGTTATTTACTTGCATATTCTTAACATTTTTTACAAGGTTAGTAGCATCTTGTATGGAAAATTTTTCCTCGTCTAAAAAGTATTCAAAAAGATTCATTTGTATTGTATTATCCATATACCTATCCCTCCATTTCCATTTCATCTACTGATATGTTTTTATATATTGTAGGTGAAGCATCAATAGACATTGCTGGTGAATTTTTAGAAACAATTTGAATAATATAATCTTTTTCCTCATCTTTTAATCCCAAATTTGAAAAAACTTCCCATTTATAACTTGCAGTTCTGTCATTATATTTTCGTTCTAACGTTATATATTCTTTTTTCCCATTTAATAATAGTTCTACATCATAAACAGTTGTATCATTGTAGTTTCCAACATATTCAGCAGAAACAACACTTAATGAATGATATTTTTCTATTTGTTTTTGTAATTCAACTATTTGTTTTTTTAGTCTTTCATTTTCCTCTATTAAAAAACCTTTTTGCAAAGTATTTATAGACTTTAAATTTCTTTCTTTGCCTATTTCTTGTATTTTACTCATGCTAATAAAATCTTTTTCTGTAACTATAATATGATCTTGCAATTTAATATTAAAAACTTTAAGCATTTCATTTGTTACATCTGTTAAATGTAAATCATCTTTGCTTGCTACTAAATTATTTGAAGGATGATTATGTACTAAAATCACCTTCTCACTAGCAGAATAAAGTGCAATCCTTATTATTTCTTTTGAATCTATTGCAACATTACAAGAGGTTCCAATTCCTAATAATGTAATATTTCTAATATTATTTCTATTATCCAACCCAATAAATAAAAGATGCTCACGGATTGCATTTCTAATCTCCTGAACATCTTTTAATTTTACAATATCTGTTGAAGAACTTACTTTTATATCAGCACTAATATTCTTTTTAGGTTTTTCAATAATATCAACATTCATTATTCACCACCTCCATTATATATCTACATAATCATTATCAATTTCTAATGAATTTTCATCTTTATTTACTTCAAATACTTCTGTTACTAATTGTTTAAATCTTTCTTTTAATTTTGGGTTAAAAGTTTCGGACATTTCTTCTATATATTCTAGTACAAGTGGTTTAACATTTTCAGCTCCATACTTTTTTATAATATTTTTTATATTATCTCTTTCTTCTCTTATTTCACTAAATTCTGTATGATCTTTTGCATAGCAAGTATATTTGTACTTAATAATATTATTTCTATTTATACATGGATTAAGGTATCTTATTGATAATATCTTATAATCATGCTCTAATCTATCATCATATAATTCATAAAAACCGTTTTCTTCACAATATTTATCTATATAATAATCATTTACAAATTCTATTCCATCAATATCATTGTTTAGCTTTTTTAAGAATTTTATAATCCCTTCTTCTGTATATGGAAGTTCAAAAAAATTTTCTCTTATATATTTGTTATATTCCTTAGTTGAGCTTTTATAGTTATCCTCTGGTATATCAACCCTAAAACAAGAATTTACAGAAACATATTTCTGATTAGGATATTTTATATTGTATTCTTTTTGAGTTAGTGATGTATTCTTTATATTGGGACTATATGCACAACCTACTTCCACAAATAAATGTTTATTATCAGATGTAACAACAATCCCTCTCAATCTACAATTTATAGGAGTTATATAATCACTCCCCATTCCTACCATTTTGATTTTCATTATATTCACCTCCAAACTTCATAAATATAAAAAAAGAGAATGAGTATATAAAAATTATGATACTCATTCTAATTTTAAAATCTTCAAAACATATTGTCATAAGCAGTATTAATGTAAAAAACAAGCATAATACAAGCCTTTTTAATATTCTTTTCAAAATATATCATCCTCTATTCTTTTAATCTTGCAAAACCATAAAAGTTTTGACCATTCCACCAACCATCAGTATATTTTCTAATTCTAACTCCAGATGGGTTACTTCCAGTATCAATTACCCATTCTGCTGTTTCTCCATTAATTGTTAATGTTCCCATATATATTCCAATATGTGATATACTTCCAGGTTCTCCTGTATCATAAGTATCTTTTAAGAAGATTAAATCTCCTGCCTTCCTATCGTTTACATCTACCGGGTAGCAATACCCATTATAAATTCCTTGTGCTCCAGTATTTGGTATAGTTATAATTCCAGTATGTGCAAGACAATGAATTACCCAAGAGGAGCAATCATAATAGTCCATACATTCTGTATAACTCAAATTACTATGATCCATTAAATATGGAGTTCCTATATTTTTTAAGAACTCATTATATATTGCCTGTATTTTTTCATCATCTATTACTATCATCAATTCTGATATTTCATCAAAATTGATATTGGTAGCTTCTTTTGTATTTTTAAAATTCAAAAATTTTCCTATTGCAGCAACAATAACAATTATAATAATAATTGGTGCTATTTGTGATAACATTGCAGAAATCATTTTTGCAGAATCAGCCATCATCTTAGCAATAAATTTCATTAATTTAACCATTACATTTGCACCTTGTGATATTACTTTTTTACCAAACTTATTTTTTATACCTTTGCCTATCTTAGAAGTCATTTTTTTTGTAATCTTTTTAGTATATTTTACAGTTTCTTTTGTTGCTTTTTTTGAAACATTACTAGCAACTCTTTTTATTGGTTTAGTCATTATTCTATTCAATGTTGTTTTAAAAGTAGTTGTACCACTTTCACTTAATCCTGTGCTTATATCTCTTCCGGTTCTTATAATTTTTTGTGATGTGTTATTAATTAGTTTTACTCCTTTTATAGATGTTTTGAGTCCTTTTGAAGCATTTAATTTATTTTCCAATATATTTTTATCATCATTTTCTTTTATAGTTTGAATTTTAATATTCTTCATTAAATTTTCTTTATTATCTTGATTAGTCTGAATTTCATTATACTGTTTTAGCTTAGTTGATATTTCTCCTTGCTTTTTGTCATTATTACCTTGTCCAACATTATAAACTACTCCTGTTTCAATTCTTGATGTATCACCATTACTTTCAGTTATTTTATTCAATTGTTCTGTATACCATTTATTAATATTTTCTGCACTATCTAATAATAGATTTGTGCCTTTATGTGTATAATCTGTATATTTATTAAGTGAATTTGCTATATCTTTACTATTATCATTAGCCATAATCTTACCCTCTATTTACTTGCATATTTGAAGTCTGATTTATCTCATAAATATAAGAATCTTTCGATACTTGATTTCTAAATATTACTTTATCATCACCATAAACAATAATTCCCTGTCCGAGAAGGTGAATCAGTTACATATCTTGCTTCCTCATCACTAATGTCAAAAATCTTACAGATTGGTGGTAAATCCAAAGGCTTCTGTTTTAAAATCATAGCAAATTCAGAGTTAGATAAAATTTTGCATCCATCCTCATTTTTAATTACATCTGCAATATTTTGTGTGATAATTGTTGGAATTGCATTTTCTTTTCTTCCAGTCTTATATATTTTTGCAATATATTCACTAGAAAACTTATTTGCAAGTAATATATGAAATTCATCAATAAATATCCAAGTATGCTTTCCTAAAGCTTTGTTTCTGTGAAGCCTATTCATAATATGATCTAATACAACTAAATACCCTGTTGTTTGTATGCTTTGTGGCAATTCTGATATATCAAAAGTAATAAAACGATTCTTAATTTCTATATTTGTTTTCTTTGCAAATATATCCATGTTTCCTTTAACATATCTCTCTATAATAAGAGCTAAATTTTGTGCTTCACTCTCAGGTTGTTTTAATAACTCATTATAAAACTTTTTAAAATCTGGTTCATACTCTTTATCATAATTGTGAAGTTGATATTCTTCATAAATATTATTGGAACAACGATCTGTAAGAGTTTTTTGCTCACCAGATAATCCATTTACAATAGATTCAATAAAAGCAAGTATAAATTCAGATTTTTCTTTTATAGCCTCTTTATCATTTTTGGAATATTGCAAAGAGCTATCAAACGGATTTATATGTGTATCTGTATTTGTACTTATATTTAATGCCTGTCCTCCAAAAGCTTTAATTAGTGGATAATATTCTCCGTTGTGGATCTATAACGCAAACTTCATCTTCTGGATAACGTAATAATACCTGTTCTATAAGTAATTTTATAGAAAATGATTTTCCTGCTCCTGAAGTTGCCAAAACACAACCATTTCCATTTAATAATTTCTTTCTGTCGCAAAATACTGGATTCTTTGAAACAAGATTTATTCCATAAAAAATAGAATCTTCATGCATCAAGTCCTTTGTGTTAAAAGGAACATTGGTAGCAGTAGATTCCGAAGTTAATGATCTTTGCATCTGTAGTGTATTCCAACCAAAGGGAAGGCAATTTTGCACTCCTTCCAGTTGTTGCCAGTCCAAATTGTATAAAGAAATTAGATACTCATTTCCAATACTCTTCACTAATTTTGTAGCTTTATTTAATTCATCAAGCGAACTTGCTTGAATACATATTAAAACATTGTTAGTAAATAACTTTTGTTTTTTCTTTTGAAGTGCATCTCTCAATTCTTGTGCGTCACTTATTGCATCTTCTAGTTTTTCATCAAGTACAGCTTCATAACTATAATTATTTTTGTTAGCTTTCTTTATTTTTTCTAATCTTTCTGTTTTCATTCCGGAAATTTTCTTATTTACCATTTTTATCGTTTTTGATGGATCTGTAGGTGTAATATTTAATGTAGTAATAATATTATAATTAGTTATTGTTGTAATTCTATTATAAAATCTTGGAGTTATAGATTTAGGAAGCCTACTAACATACATAACTCTAATATATTTATCTTCTCCAATCTTTATATAATTCTTTTCCCTAAAAGAAACATCTTGCTTTGGGGCTAAAACATCATAAATACTTAATTTATTATCTATTGCATATTTAATGAAATTATCAATTCCATTCTCCTCTGCAAGTTCATTATGAAATATATTATATAAAGTACCTAATCTTTCTACTATATTTACTCTAGTAATTTTTGACTTTAATTCCTTAAATTTTTCTTCTGTCCTTAATTGATATTGAAGAAATATATCTTGTGCTTCTTTCATATTTTCTGCCTTTGTAGTAATAACAATTTGCCTTTTTTCACATAGTATTTCTTCTTTATTTCCTATTGCAAGTTCTATAAGAGTATTGAATTCATTTGCAACCTTAAATTCATTTTCATTTAGGTTATTTTCATTATATATAAATTTTTGCATATAATCATTAGTTTTTACTGGTGTACCAAAGCAAACTACTTGTATATGATCGTTGTAATTAAAAGAATGTAAGAATTCAACCCATTTAAGAAATATATTCTCTTGTTCTTCATAATTAGCTTTTGCAAAAGATATGTCTTGGTATTCAAAACATACAGAATAATGTGTATCATCTAATTGTATAATCGAATTTTTCTCATTAAAATCTTTAAAAAATGTATGAATAATTTGTGAAGTAGTTTTAGGTTTTGCAACTTTATGAGTTTTAGATTTCTTTATTAGATTATTAAACATAGTAAATAGAAAATTTTCTTTCTTTTCTTTATTTTTCTTGTTTTTCTTTACCTTTTTCAATGTTGTTCCTCCTTATAATTATCAAGGAGATTGGGAATAAAATACCAATCTCCTTCAACTAATTTTTTAAACATTCCTGTATAGGTTAATTCACCACAATATGGTTGTTTTTTAATTTTCCTTTTAAATATTGTATAAAATACAACTTTTGTTTCTAAAATAGTATGCTTATTGTTATAAACTCGCATCCATTTAGCTTTATAATTATCTAGATAATATTTTAATAAAGCCTCTTCCCATCTACTTAAATTCATCTTCTATTACCTCTCTAACAATTTTAAAAGAGCCTCTTGTTGTTCTTTTGATAATCTTGATAGTTTTTCTGATAACTCATTTTTACTTGAACTATCAGATTTATTCATTGTTTTTTCATTATTCTCTTTTTCATCTTTTATAGTTTCTATTTCAGTTTTTTCTAGTTTTATTCCATATTTTTTTCTAGCTTTTTCTAGCATTTTAGCTTGTTTCTGTTGTTTTTTCATTTTTTTAATTTCTGCCTTCATCATTTTTGATTTATTAGTTTTAGTTGCTTTTAATTTATTTTTATTCTTCTTTTGATGTTGAAATTCATATTCACTATCTGTCATATAATGTATAGGTTTTGCAAAAAAAAGATAATGCCTAAACCAAAAAGGCATTATCTTTTCTGCTGGTAACTCGTGTATTTTTACAAATCCTATAAAGCCCAAAATTCCTGCTATTGCAATTATAATATAACTTGTTGCTTCCTCTCCTATTTTTTCCTTTAAAATCAAATAAGTTGGTACAACCATAATTATAATTAAAATCGCAAAAATCCACTGTCTGAAATTAAAAAAATATATCTTTTCTTTATAATCCTTTATTTCATCAAATACTGTGATTTCTATATTATCCATAATCTCAATGACCTCCTGTTAATTTTTCTGCGAATTGACTTGCATATTGTATTACTGCCAAATACATTCCATTTAAAAATAGCATTGCAACTATTGTGGATATTGCATTTGTTGAACCTACTGTACTACTCAATCCTGCAAGCCCAATAGAATATATATTAGTTGCTAAATATATAATTACTGCTTCTAATCCTACACTTGCTGAAAAAAGAAAATATTGAATTGCTTTTCCTCGTCCTTCGTCATCAGCAGCTAATGCAATAGGTATCGGTGCAAATGCAAAACATAATATTAATTTTACAACCCTTAAAAAGATCTGTGTTAAAATCTGCACTATTGTGGTCATAAAAGGAATAAATAATATTAAATATAATCCATAAGTCATTATGCTATCCACAAATCCATCTGGTACTGCATTTATTAGCGTATCTGCAATGTTAATTGAAGAATTGCTATTGCCTATGACATGTGTAATGCTAATGAAAATATCATTTGTTATATTCATAATACTTGATAAGAAATCATATCCATGTTGTATAAAATATTTAAGTAATAAAAAAGAAACAAAAGCCATTACTACTCGTTCCCAACTTATTCTTTCAACTTCCATTGACTTTTTTATCAAATTAATCATAAAGAAAAGTATTAAAAGGCTTAATGCAATTGGAATAATTACGTCATTTACCGTTTTTCCAATAGACCAAATATTAATACCTTTTATGTTTGAAAAGTTAGTTAATTTTTCCACTGTACCAATGAGATTACCACTGTCTATTTCAATACCGAAAACTATAAATTTGAAACTATAAAGAAGTCTTATAATTTCATCCAATTATTTGTCCTCCTTCTATTATAATCCAAATATATTTTTAGATTGAGCGATTGCGACAAGCATAAATCCAGCCATAAGTGTCATTAAGCCTCTTGATTTACCTTCGGCATCCTCTCTTTGCCAACCAAGTGCAAACATTACACCACCAACTAATGCTATGACTCCTCCAATCTTCGTCAACCAGTCGCATGCAAAGTTTATGAATGAATCAATAGATTGAGTATTTGAATCTGCAAATACTCTTGACTCTGTAAGTATTAAACTTCCCATTGCTGTTGTTCCAATAAGAATTATTTTTTCTTTTAATTTTCTAAATAAATTTTTAGCTCTTTTCATATTTACCTCCAATTAAAAAGATAAATCCTATGTAATTGGTTAATAATCCAATTTCAAGATTTATCTCTTTTTTATTAAATTATTTTTTTATAATTAAATCCTCAAATCGGATTACTCCCATTCGTTTAAGTTCTCTTAAGTCATCTTTATCAACTTCTCTTATCTTTGGTTTTTCAATAGGAATCGCAAATGACAAACCAGAATCGCATAACATTTTGTAATCTGCATTTTCGCCATATTGTAATTCTTTTTTGTGATTATAGAGTTTTTGATAATTTTTATCTCGTGGCTCATATAATTCCGAATAATTAGGATGTTCTTTTAAATTATATAATTTAGAATAAAAAGCCCCTATTCCTGCTATAAATAATACACAATTACCACTAGGCATTTTTGAAAGTTCATCAAGTGTTGCTAGTTCTCTGCCAACAACATCCCAATTGGTTGAAGATGATCCTTGTCTTGCATAAGTCCTTCCCAATGATTTTTTATACCAAGTTTTCTTTCCTAGTAAAGCTACAAGATATTCCAAAGTTTCCTTGCTCATACCTCCTAAAAATAATGTACTATCACAACAGTCTAAAACTGATTCCCAACTGTCCTTATATTTTTGTTTTAATTGACTTAATGATTGTAATCCTACTGTAATTCCAACATTTAGCCCTCTTAAATAAGCAAGTTCTTCAACAAATCGTGGAATTTCTCCTAGTTGTGCCCACTCATCCATATAAATTTCGACTGGAGTAGCTAAACTTCCACCACACAATTTCGCATTTTCATCAATAATTTCAAATAATTGTGTATAGAAAATACTCGCTAAATAGTTAAATGTATTATTGCTTGGTTTTGTTATTACAAAATATGCAACTTTACCATTCCCAATATGTTTATTAGATTCACTATTTATTTGTTTCAATAATGGTGAATTATCATCCAAAGGCATTCCAATTCTATTAAGTTCCATCGTATCTGTGTCAGTCATATTTGCAATTTCTTTAATATTAAATGAAGCCAATCTTGCAGTTGCAACCATAATAATTGTACTCATCATTTTTGGGGCAGATGCTGCAACTTTAAAATGTTTATACTGCTTTACACCTATTGCTTCTGGTTCTTCCTTTTCCCAAGCATCAAATAGCCTATCTAAATTTGATACACCTGTAGAATCTGGGTTAGACAAACGAATTAAGTTCAAAACAGTAGTGAAATTCTGATGTGCTTTATCATAATGTCTTATAGTGTAATAAAATAGAGCCTGTAGGTATATCATTTCTGCCTTTTCCCAGAACGGATCACCTGATGTATTTTGTATATTATCACTCTTTGTGTTTGCCATTATAGTATTTATTAAACTCATTACATCATCTTCTTGTATGGGATTCTCATTATCATAATAACCTATATTATTGTGATTTTCTTTAATATACATAAGTGGATTGTAGCAATCCGAACTAGATTTATCATCAAGATTAAGAACTTTTATTGTATAACCTTTTTTCTTTAATGAATAACCACAATCTCGTAAAAGCTCACCGTTTAGGGTCAGTTAATATAATTGTACCATTTGCATTTAAAATGTTCGGTTTAAAATAATAACGAGATTTCCCGAGATCCTGGCTTACCTATTAAAATAACATGTCTATTCATTTTACTAATCTTCATATTTTTAGAAATTAGTTCAGTTTGTGTTAAAATAATATTGTTTTCAAAATTCTTATCTCTTTTATCTTTTATATCATTTGAAGTTCTCCATTCAGCCGATCCATAAGTGTTCTCTTGAATATTCTTTTTGTTTTGCATTTTATAAGTTTCATAAATCATTAAAACAAGAAAAGATACCCCAAAAGATACAAGAATGTTATTTCTTGATAATTTTATAGGCGTATTTATTTTATATAATTCATTTATAGCAGTAGTGAAATAATCAAAAGACCAATTTCCACCATTGCTAGATACAAGAGTTGTAACTCTTAACATATAATAAAATATAATTGCAAAAACTACCACAAATACTATTTTTGAACTCCTTTTATTTCTTTTTACCAGCATATTACTCACCAACTTCCTTTTCATCATCTATATTTATTTCAATATTTTTATCCTCAGTCATAGTTGGAGATTTAGCAACTTCTTTTTCAAGTTTTTCAAAAATATTGTGTTTTTCTAAATCTTCATTTACTACGTTTCTTTTTTTTTCCTTTTCAGTAAGTTCTTTTATATCATTTTTAAAAACAGTCCAAATACATTCGTTTTCAGTTCTTTTCATAATATAATTTTTACCACTTAATGTTTCATAAGTTTCTTTTTCTTGTTCTCCAAGTTTTGTTTTAAATGATATTATTTCGTCCTGCGAATTTATATTCCATTGCATATTTTTATTATCAGAGCCATAAACACGAATTTGTCCTACATTATTAAATCCGAGTTCAGAATACCTTTCCAAATGCTTATTTTCAAAATAAATATTTGCAACCTTCTTATCTTCATCATTGGTAACCACTCTCATACCATACGGAATATCTGCTACTTCCAAATCATCCTCAATACTTAAAAAAGCAGAAAATGGCATTGAATGAATACAATAATCTTGTTTAAATTCTTCAATTCCCACTTCTCCAATCTCGTGTAAACTTAGTTTTTCCGATAAATCTTTTAATTGTTGTGCATTAAGGCTTTCTCCTTTTTCCTTTGCCTCCTCAATTGCAACTTGTATATTATCATCAAATAAATCCTTTGATATTTTAGTTCTATATTCAATTAAATCTGCAATTCTATCTCCCATATATCCCTGTTTAGATTTATTAAAAAATATATTATATCTTTTATTCTGATGTGATTTCACTTGCTCAGCTTGTTTTTGTTCATATCTATTCATAAGTTTATGTATATGTAGAATTTTTGATATTACAGGGAAATGTGCTTTGAAATCACTTAATTTTTTTATTCTTCTAGCATATTTAGTAATTCTTTTTTGTTGAAAAAGTGATTTTTTCTTACCAAACTCTGTATTTTCAGTTGATAATTTTCTTTCACTCGCAACAACTCTAATTCCATCCTTTTGACACTTCTCCATTATTCGTATTGTTTCATCATAAGAGAGATTTGTTATTTTTTCTAGTTCTTTTGTTGGTCCATCTTTTTGTACTACCTTTATGCCTTCGACAAAATAGTGATAACTAAATATTGAAAATGGTTTTAATATATACTTAAAAAAATCTTTTATGCCAACTCTGGTAGCTCTCTCTGCACCTTCATATACTTGTGTTGCATCACTTTTATTAGTAGCTTGCACTTGGAATCACCTCTTTTTCCATTGAAATTTCGTATAAATTAAAATATTTATGATAGAAATTATCTAGTGTTAATCTATTCATAAATTTTTTAGTTTTTGTATTTTCATCTACTGCATATTCACTCATATTAGCAGCTTTCGATTGTGAATTAAGTATTTGCAACTTTCCATCATCAATCCTATATAATTGTTTTGGAATAAACACTTGTATTCCACTATCAATAGGCAAATAAATACCTTTAAAAGATTCTTTCTCTTTTCCAGACAATTTAATAAATACAGACATATCTTTATTGTCCTTTGTAGTTTCAATCTCAGTTTTTTGTATTTTATCCTTTGATTTTTCTTTTATTTTTTCTAATTCTTCCGTTATTTCTTTTTTTATAATATTTTCTGGTGTTAATCCTAAAATATTTTTATTATTATTAAAAATCAATAAAGTTTTATACTTATCATTATTTACAAATTGTCTACTCATTGCTGATTTCATATTATCTGGATATGCTAAACCATATCTTACTGCCTCCATAACATTCTCATCTTTAAATCTGTTGACTGCTTGTTCTTTTAATGATTCTACATAAGTCTTAGGAAATAATTTTTCAAACTGTGATGTATTATTTGCTATAAATAAATCTTCAAACTCGTCTGGATTATTTTCAATATATTCTTTAATATTACTTTCAAAACTTTCTGCATATTGCTTTAATACAATATCTTTTTGTTCTACAGATAATTTTATATCTACAATCTTGCCTTCTTGATTAAAACTTTTAACATTATCTAATAATTTTTCTAATATAAATATTTTATTGTTTTTAAACTTTATAAAATCATCTGAATTATAAATATATTCTTTTACATATCTTGAAATATCTATAGTATTTTCACCATCTTTTAAGTAGTTTTCATTATTCAATGTTTCTTCTATTGTTTCTTGGCTAATACTATTGGATTCAAGATATTTTTGCAAAATTCTATCTTGGTGATTAGTCGCATATTTTTTTAAATGCTCCATTATATAATAATAAAAGTATAAGCTCTTATACCTATCAACTCTTGATTCTTTTTCCATTTCTTTTGGCATAATAATATTTTCAATCTCCTCACTTTTTAAATTTGTTTTATTTACTATATATTCTTTAAAACGAAGAATATCTTTAGTATCTTTTATTAAGTTATCTTTTTTCATCTTCTTGTAAATAGAAAAAATATTGTCTACATTTAATTCTTTGTCCAATAAATATTTATTTTCAAGTAAAAAAATAAAGGCTGATATTTTTGTTTTATAAATATCTTCCTTTTTCATATTTGCTACTTGTAAATCTCCAAAATCTTTGAAATTTCCTTTTAATTTTGATATATCTAACACATTTACATCTAAGCCTTCATTTAATAATTCTGGTATAATTCTTATCATAGCATTTTTCCCAGCCTCATCATTATCAAGTGAAAGAGTAACTTCACACTTTAATTTTTTTAGTAATTCAATTTGTTCTTTGGTAAGTGCTGTTCCCATTATTCCTACCGTATTCACAAAACCCATTGCATTTGCACTTATAACATCCATATATCCTTCAACTATTATCATTTCATAATCTCTAGCAAAAGATTTCGCTTTGTGATAGTTAAATAATATTTCACTTTTATTAAATAAATTTGTTGTCATTGTATTAATATATTTTGGCTTTGAATCTCCTAATACCCTTGCCCCAAAACCAATTGGGTTACCATATTGATCAAATATAGGAATCATTATTCTTTGACTAAATATATCAACATACTCACTCTTTGTTTCTTTTGTAATTCCTACTTCTATCAAGTCTTGCATATTATATTTAGATAATAATTTATTTGTTATATTATCATAAGAAGGATTAAATCCAATATGAAAATTATTTATTACCTGTTCTGATAAATTTCTACCTTTAAGATAATCAAGAGTTCTCATGCTATCTTTATTTTTAGATTTTAAATTTTTTTCACAAATAGCAATTGCATCCTTTAAAATACAAGATAACGTCCTTTTTTTCTTTTGTTCTTCTGTTAGAGGCGTGGTATTATTTTGTGAAAGTACAATATTCAAATGTTGTATCTCAATTGCTTTTTGCATTGCTTCGACTGTATTTATTGGGTTATGGTTTATTTCACTTTCATACTTCTGTATAAATGATATTGAATTTCCTCCAGAACCACAAGCGAAACACTTTGCAATTCCTTTATTTGCATTTACCATCATTGATGGATGATTATCATTATGAAAAGGACAAATACATTTATTTCTATTTACTTTTAGTCCATAGTATTCAAGAATATCAATGATATTTGAACTTGATAAGATTTCATCATAAGCACTCATATTTCTATACTTTCCTTATTTTTTTCTGATTCTATACTTTTCTCTTTATCTTTTATCAGATCAAATATATACTCATCATCAAAATCTCTTATCATAGTTGGATATTCAAGATAGATATCTTCATCTTTTTCACCATCATAAGATTTTTCTTCAATATCAGCATAATCTTCACCAATAATCATATATCTATACGAATATTCATTTTCTTCAAGATAATCTAATCCTTGCATAATCGCATCTACTTCATGGTAACCATCATACCATTTCAAACTATTCCACCCCAAATAACATTGTCCTTTACCTTGTTCTTTTATATCATATTCTTCTAAAAGATTATATTTCTCACTATGTTCATTTAAATATCTTAATACAAATTTTTTCAGTTCTTCAAAACCTTTTTCACTTGTTACAATTCTAATATCTGATCTATATCCCATTAGCTTGTCCTCCTTTTTTTCTTCTATTTGCAAGAGCATTTAATTTTTTAATTGTTTCTTCATCATCGAATTTGCATCTCGTAACTGGTACAAGTAGATTTTTATATTCTATTTCTTTACAGTATGTTTGCACTATTCCATTTTCTATTTTGCAAATTTTATATGAATTTCTATGGCTCATTAAAATCATTATTATAGTTTTTACAACTTTATAATATTTTGGATTATCCCATTTCAGAAATACTATTCTTCCATAAAACTGACATGTTTTTTCATTGATTAAACTATTTACTATTTTTGGATTATTAAACTTTCTTAAACCTCTTATAATATTTTCGTATCCTCTTTTAGTAGTAATTATTCTAATTTGATTTTCCATTTTATTATTGCTCCATTTCTAATAAATTTTTTACTTCGTTTTCTATCTTTGAATCATTTTTATTACTTATATATAATAAAAAACAATCCTTTTTCTTCGGATTGTATATTGTAAGAAGTATTTTAGTATGTTTCCTTAAAAGTTCAATAAATTCAGCTAATTCTTTTGTTGTATAATTATCTTTAAGTTTAAAATCTAAATATTTTATTATATTAAATGATTTTGTATATCTCCCTGCGACAGTAAAAGCCTCTCTTGTTATCATTGTATTTTTATCTATTTCTTCAAAATATAAATCATCATATAATAGATAATAAGCTCCTTCTTTTGCTTTGTCGGAAACTAATGCCCTAAAATCTTCAAAGTTATAAATCATATTATTTTCAATCATATTTTCCTCTTTTCTCACATATTAAAAAAGAGTGGGAATCTCACCCACTCAAATTATTTTTTATTGTGTTTTTTTCTTAATAATGTAATTCCACTTACTATTCCAATTAATGAAACTATTGCTAAACTACTTAATAAAATATAGTTTGTTTCATTTCCAGTTTGAATTTTTGTTAATAATGAATTGTAATAAATAAAACTATATACTCCATCTGTTTCTTCTAAAGAAACTCCATCGGCAAATACTCCTTTATCATTGATTTCAATTTTCACAACTTGATCTGAAAGTTTATAACCTATAGGTGCTCCGTAATTCTTTTATATAATATGTACCATATCTCAAATTGCCAAATAATGCTGTTCCTTCAAATTCATTTGCACCAGCTATTTTTATTAATTTAGTACATTCTTCATCTTCATAAATTCCAAATGTAAACTTATTTGATTTAATATGTTCTCCTGTATCTTTATCAATCTTTTCAACCTGTACTGATTTTAATATTGGCATATCTTTCATTTCAATTCTCTGTGTTTCTTTATCCAAACTTACGATAAATTCTTGTTTTTCTGCTATTTCATAGCCATATGGACAAGTTTTTTCTTCCAAAAAGTATTTTTTACCTTCTTCTAAACCTTTAACATGATGTGGTTCTTTACTTGAAATCCATCTATCTATTTCATTACCATTTTCATCTGTTACAATTAATTCTGCACCTTCAATTTCTTCTCCACTCACCACATCTGTTTTGATAACTTCAACAAGTTTATCTATCATTGTTACTTTCTGAACTTCATTTGTATTTTTAACTTCAAATTTTATATCTGTCGCTTTAACATAAGAATCAACTTGTATTTCTTCTTTTAATACATATGTTTTTCCTACCTTTAATCCTTCAATCTTATGTGTTTTCTCTCCTGAAATCCATTTATCAATAACATTTCCCTCACTGTCTGTTACTGTCAAAGTTGCACCTTTTAATTCTTTATCTCCAGTTATATCAGTTTTAGAAAATTCCACACTTGTTGTATCATTTACTAATTTTTCTTCTTTGGTATAAACTTTTGTTGTTGTATCTTCTTGTTTAAATACAATCTCATGCTTTGTTGTGTCTAATACTAATCCATCTAAAGTAGATATTTCTTCTAATTCATATGAACCCACAGGAAGCTTTTCAATCAATAACATCCCTTCTTTTGTTAAACTATATTGACCAACTTCTTTTCCTTTTTCATAAATTATACTTCCATCAGCATAATTTATAATATCTTCTTTGGCAGATAGTTTAAATTTAATACCACTTAAATCTGATATATCAACAAGTAATGTATTAACATCTTCTCTTATTGCTACTGACTTATCAATTTTTAATGTTCCAGTAGGTTGTTCATTTGCAACTGTTACTGTAATATAAGCATCATAGTCTTTATCAAATTCAAGTGTTTTATTGCTTTTATTTACTTCAAATACAATTTCTTGTTCTAATTTTAAGAAACCGTTTGGAATCACTACTTCTGAAATGCGATATGTTCCTGCTTTTACTTTTGTTTCTGTGTATGCAACACCATTTTCATCAGTTTTCCAAGAGTCAAATGTTTCTTTTCCTAATTTACAAGTTACTCTTTCCCATTCATTAGTCTTTTCATTTAATCTATCTAACTTAAATGTTGCATTACTCAATGTTACTTTTTTCTCTGTATTTTTATCTATTTTTACTAGCTTTAGATAACTTTCAAAAGGTGTATCATTTTCAACGAATTCTTTTATCACACCATCACTATTTCTATCAATTTTGATATAGAATGGTTGCACTGTGTTTATTTTATCAGACGGTGTATTTGTTTCATAGCAAGTATATTCTCCATAAGCTAACAATCCTGATACTCCATGTCCGTTTGCTTGTGTTTTAAATATAGAATATTCATCTTCTGCATATTGATCTAAATGTTTTAATGCTTCTTCAAAACTTCCATAATAGTCTACATATTTTGTTAGTATTGCTGTAAATTCTGCATTTTCTATTACATCGGCAGTTGTATTAGTATTTGAAGATATTTTTATAACTTCAAATTTTGCTTTTTTTACTGTATTTTCAACTTTTTCATTTAATTTTATAATCGGTGTATTCATGTCTTTGTAACTAAATGTATAAATATGTTCAATTTCATCTGATGTATATCCTTCAACTACATGTGTTTCCTTTGAATAATACATTCCCATTGGTAAACCTTTTAATATATTGCCATCAACACTTAAATTTGCTTTTGTAGTTTTGTTTGTTATAATTATTGTAGCATTTCCATACTCATCAAATGTAAATTTTGCAATTTCCTCATCTTTTGAAAAATATTTTACTGTTTTATTTACATTATATATATCTTCCTTTGCATATAAAGTATATTCTGTTCCATTCAAGTTTGCATCACCATGATGAGATACACCATCTATCCTATTTGAATTACCAGTATCTTTGTCTGTTTTTACTATTGTTATTTCTCCTGTAGGTTCATCATTTACTATAGCTTGCGTTGCTGTTTGATTTGGCTTTATTTCTACCTTATACACATTTTCATTAAGTAAATATCCTCCACCTGTTGATTTCTCTTTTATTGTATATGTTCCTTTCTTAATTTTTTCTAAGACTATTTTTCCATTTTTCACTTCAACATCGCCATTATATCCTGGTCCATTAACTGTAAATATTGAACCATCTACAAGATCACCATTAGTATTTAATTTACTAAGTTCTAAATTTCCAAGTAAATTTATTCTTAATGAAAAAGCAAGTGATACTGGATCATTATAATTTAATGCATATAACTGATTTTGAACATCATCTTCAAATTCAAAATATATTGTACTATCACAATCTTCTGTACCTTCTTTTATTAATCCCCATGACTTCATTGTATTATCTGATATATTTAATTTTTCAATAGCACAATTATCTGATACTGTAATAGTTAATGTGTTTTCACCTTTATTATGTTGAAACCTAATACCATCTTTCCAATTATCAATGCTTCCATAATCTGCCAACACTTTATTAGTATCAGTCAACACTTTAGTTTCTCCAGCTTCCAACACTATATTTTCAGTATCGAAACTAGGTCTTGTAGACATTGTATTTATCTTCATATTTATTTCATTTTTAAAGTCCTCATATTGACTCTGATATGTAGAATTATTGAATTTTGCATAAGATTGTCCTAATACTTCCCATATAAATTGTTGAGTAAAGGCATAATCTTTCTTTTTTTCAGAAGATGTACCACCATTCACTAGATAATCTCCATATTTAGAATACCAACCAAAGTATGCGACTTTACATGCTTTTTTTACATTTTGGCTAGTTGGAGTATAATAATTACCTGTTTCTTTTACACCCGTTCTTATATCTTTTCCATATTCTGAACAAAATACAGTTCTTGAAACTCCAGTAGAAGAATTTGTCAACCTTCTTAATAAAATTCCCCAATCTGACTTACTTTCAGTTGTTGAATAATATGTAGCCCATTGGGATGCAATAAATGTATCTGAACCTGAAACAGCAAACACAGGACTGATATTAGTCATCATTGTTATAATTAATAATATTATAGCAATTATTTTTTTACTTAATTTATTTGTCTTTATATTTTTCACTTTAAAAATCTCCTTTTCTTAAAAATTATCAAAAATAAAAAAGGGCATTTCCCTTTTAATAAAATATCACTCTCATTCCTAAATAAACACCTTCACTATCTTTTATAGGAATACACTCTCCACTAGCATTACAAGATTTTAAATAGTCTTGTGCTGCTTTTGTTACATTATCCATTGTATATCCATCTAAAAATAAAAAATCTTTATTTTCAGGCTTTACCTTTTTAGTTTTCTCTTTACCTTTATTTGAAGTTTGTGCACTCTCCACTATTTTTTCTTCTTTTGAATCTTGATTTAATTCTTTGTTTTCTTGTTCTGTTTCCTTTTGTACCTCTGTATCTTCTATCGTTGTGATATTTTGTGGTTCAAAAGGAGTTTCTATATTTGTAATATTTTCATTGATAATATTAGATTCTGTTTCTTCTTGAATAGAGTTGTCTACTCTTTTTGAAGTTTGCTTATATTTAACACAAAAAACTACCAAAAAAATACTTATTATAAGGAAGAGTGTTATAACTATAAAAAATAATCTCTTTTTTCTAACATCTTTTAGATAAAGTTCCACCATTTTTTTCTCTTGTTCATTCATTTTTCTTTACCTCGCTAGTGTTGGCTAGATCATTAAACTTTCTTTCTAGTTTTTCATAATCCCTTTTTATAGTAGTATAATTCTTTATTTCAATCTCTATATCATCAATTTGCTTTTGTAACTTAGACTGTTCCTGCATAAATTTAGATTTCTCTGCATTTAATCTTTCAATTTTTCTTAACACTCTTTTTATCATAGTTTCCTCCCATAAAAAAAGAGCCAAGAACTTAATCTTGACCTTTATAAAATTTAATTATCTGTAATAAAAATTTATAGTCCACTTACCACAGTACATACAACTCCATATCTCATATCCAGCAGGGCAATTCTTATAATATGTTGCATCATCTATCATCTCATTTTCCCATTGATTTCCCCAATAACTTATTTGATCATTATAATATGCAACAGCCTCATTTTTAGAATTGAACCATTTTTTAGAATTTCCTATATCCATTCCATGATTGTTATTATTAGTACATCTTTCAACTTTTGGCTCAGTTTTAGTTTCTTCCTGTTTGCTACTACTTTTATCACTTGATGATTGTGCAGTAGAATTAGCTTTTGGATTTGTCACTTGACTTGGACTTTTGGTTACAGCTTCTTTCTTTGGTGTACTTGAATTATTATTTGCTGAACTACTCTGTGTTTTATTTGATGATTGTGTATTTTTTGTAGTTATTTGACTTTCTTGCTTTTCTTCAATTTTTTCTAAATTTTCATTACTTGTTTCTGTAATAGTATTATCTAAATTTTCACTTTCATTATCCACTACATTTGTTTCATCAGAAATATCATTTACTATATTTTCTTGCATAGTATCTATATCACTTGAATTTTCTGTTATAGCTTTATTATCATTTTTATATAATAGAAAATATGTACCTATTATAACTGCTAAAATAATTACTATTAAAATTATTATTATAGGAATTCTTTTTTTCATCATAATAAATCCCTCCTATTATAATAATAACTTAATTTTTAAAATTTGTCAGCTATTTTCCACAATTTCTTTTTATATCAGTACTAAACTAGCAATAATATAATATCTTTGATCTGTTGGTCTTGTTTTTGCATTTATATAAGAACAAGTAGATAATTTAACTATTTTATTAATATTTTCATTATTTTCAATTTTGTATTTACTAGCATTTTTATAGTATATCAATCTCTCGTCAAAATCAAGCAATTTAATATTTTGTTTTTCTATATCTATTCCAATTGAATATATGCTAAATATTTTCGCTTCATAATTTCCATTAGGTGTATATATTTTAAACTTAGAATGAGAATAAAGAAAGTCTTTATTCATGTAATTTTCTAGTTTTGAAAACATACTTCCATTTCTCATATTATGCCCATATACTATTGTTTCATCATCTTCAAATGGAAATAAATTTGTAGTAAATATAGAACCATTACTATTATATTTCTTGTCAAATGAATGTTTAAGGTAGTATAAACTATCATCTTTTAGAATTGGATAATTTATATTTGTACCTTCTATTTCTATCCAAGCAATTATATTTTCATTTATATTTTTTAGATAATTCCAATCAATTCTTTTTTCTTGTGTTTCTTCATCTATTTTTATTGTTTCCTCTATTAAATTCTCTGTATTTTCATTATTTTCATTTAATTCTTGTAAATTTTTCAACAAAATATAAATAGATATTAAAAATACAACTAAAAATATTAAAATTAGTATTATAATAAAGATCTTTTTACACTTCATATTCTTTTTCTTCCTCTTGTTGCTTTGATTTTTCTTCTAGTAATTCAATTTCATCATAAAATTCGTCCTCTTCTAGCCAAATTTCTACCGAATCTTCTGCTGAACGACCATCTAAATATCTTTCGTAAGAATTTTCTGTTTCCTCCACACAATAATCTTCCAAATCATCTACTTCTTTCTTTATCTCTTTGATTTGCTTTTTTATATAATTTAGTGCCACATCTTTACTTAAAAATACTTTCACATCGGTTGTCTTATCCCCTTCTTCGAGATAAATACTTGAATATATTACTTTGTAAATTTTCAAACTAATTCCTCCTTTATTAATAGTTTACAATATTTTAAGATTCTATGAATACAGCATACGCACCACCTCCTTTACTATATATTAAATTTCTATTTCACTATTATCTGGCATAAAAAAAGAAGGGGTTGTTACATCCTTCGTAAGTTCATTTTCTATACTCTTATAATAATAATTAATAAAATTTTCAATTTGATTATCTGTTCCTTTATATTGATTCTCTCTATTTTTGCAATCATTATATACTTGAATCATCTTATCTCTACTAACTTTGTTTGATAAATAGAACAGCTTATTTTTGACTATTAATGCAATAATATATGTTATATTTTTTATTTTATCTAAATTTTCAGCTGATATATATTGCATACTTTCTTTTGAATAAAGCATGTCATACCTTTTTAAAGCAACAATTATTTCATTATATTCAACATTTATAAATTCCTCTGGAATTTCTTTTTCTTCATCTAATATATAATAAAATAATCTATCTATCTTATTATTTATATTATTATCTATTATATTATTATACTGTCCTTTTTGGGACATACCCTCTGTCCTTTCTATCGAATAGGGGTATGTCCTATTTATCGTATAGGGTGTGTCATTAGGATAAATTCGTCTTTGTATAATTTCACCTTTATCATTCCTAATCATATCCAAACATACAAATTCTAATTCTTTTAAATGTGATACCCATTTTGAAACTGTATGTGGCTTTGCATTTAACAATCTACCTAGATAACCATTGGATGCATAACAATAACCTTCTTTATTAGATAAGACTGTTATTATCGCATATAATAGTTTTTCATTTGCCTTAATCTTTTCATTAAACAAAACAGTAGCTGGAATAATTGCATAATATCCTATTTTGTTTTCTTCATTCATAATGTATTTCACCTTTTTTTCCTGCAAGTATTATTGCATATAAAAATAATGAAACATTAGCACCTATAAAAATTCCTAACATAAATTGCCACATTCTTTCTTCACCTCTTTTTCTTTTTTTACCAAAAATAAAAAAACTACCAAAAAATAGTAGCTTTTTTATAGGTGTTTATAATCAATTTTTTCTTATTTTTCAATACTTCTGAATAGTGTCTAAATTGTACAGTCTATGATTGTGTTGTTGCCATGGCAGAGCATATTGCAGGTTCAGAAGAATCTTTTGTTAAAATGATGAATGACAAAGCAAAAGAACTTGGGATGAATGATACTTGTTTTAAAAATTGCCATGGAATTGACGAAGATGGTCATATATCCTCTAGTTATGATATTAGTTTAATGTCTAGAGAACTTTTAACCAAATACCCTCAGGTAACAAAATATACTACTATATATATGGATAGTTTGCGTGATGGAAAATCACAATTAGTAAATACAAATAAATTAATTAGAACTTATAAAGGCGCAACAGGCCTAAAAACAGGTTCAACATCACTTGCTTTATATAATTTATCAGCAAGTGCAACTCGTGATGATTTATCATTAATTGCTGTTATTATGAAAGCTCCTTCAACAAAAGTAAGATTTGCAGAAGCTACAAAACTTTTAGATTATGGTTTTAGCAAATTTTCTTTCAAACAATTTGCCAAAAAGGGGGATATTGTAAACACTATAAATGTTAACAAAGGAGTTAAAAGTACTGTTAATGTTGAATTTGAAGAAACTTCTGGATGTTTAATAGAAAAAGGAAATGAAAATAAGATTGAGCAAACTATAACAATTAATCCAATAACTGCACCTATCCACAAGGGGCAAGTAGTTGGTACTGCCACATATTCATTAAATGGAGATACATTGTCTACCACGAACATTATAGCTTCAAATGATGTTGATAAAACCACTATTTTTACAATGTCAAAACAAATAATTTACAAATGGATCAATTTATTAAGAACATAAGCATTTTATATATTAAATAAAATTAAATATTTAAATGCCACAATAATTTGACTAAAAAATGTGGCATTTAAATTAAAATATTAATT
Source organism: Clostridium sp. CAG:440 (assembly GCA_000437215.1). Lineage (GTDB taxonomy): Bacteria > Bacillota > Clostridia > TANB77 > CAG-508 > CAG-269. The sequence continues at coordinate 15,879 of FR898644.1, read as the reverse complement.
TTGGGTTTTAAAATCCAACAATTTTATTATACATATCAATTGCATAATTATCTGTCATCCCAGCTATATAATAAATTATTGCTTGGCTATATGATTTCCTATCATTTAAATCAAATATAGCCTTATTTTTAGCATTTTTATTTCTTGGTAAATTCCAATAATAAGATAGCCAATCTTCAAAATCTTTAAATAATTCTGGATAAAACCTTTTTAAATTTTCTTTTGAATTATTTAATGTGTCATAAATTTGATTTAATACTAATTCAAAATATTTTGTTGATGGTTTAAGCCTTTCAGATAAATATATATATTTGTAATTAAAATCTTTTATTTCTTTTATTAATTCAAATATTTCTTCTGAAAAACATAGTCCTTTTTCTGGTGATGAATTATTGCATAAATCATATATCAAACTATTTATAATAACAGTATTGTTTATTACCTCACTTTTGTTTTTGTTTAGTATTTTATATAAATCATCCAAATGTTCATCTAATATTCCCAGGGTTATAGCATCTTCTATGTCTCTTCCTAAATAAGAAATTTTATCAGCAATTTTTACTACACACCCCTCCCATGTATATGGAGCATATTGGTTAGGTTTAGAATAACTATTTAAATCTATATATTCATCTCTTGGTTTTAATTTATTTTCATCAATCTCCCCACAATGAGATATTATTCCATCTCTTACTGCATATGTTAAATTTAAATTTTGCATATTTTTAGACTTATCTTCTAATAATTCTATTTTATCAACAAACTCTAATCCATTTTTTTCATGCCAAAACGTTTTTCCTAAATCTCTTTTTGATATTTCAGACAAAATTTTTTCACCTTGATGACCAAAAGGACTATGTCCTATATCATGAGCTATTGCTATAGCTCGTGTTAATTCTACATTTAACCCCAAATATTTAGCTATTGTATAACTAATAGATTCAACATATGTAACATGTTCAATTCTTGTACAAATATGATCATTTTCAGGCGAAAAAAATACCTGTGTTTTATGTTTTTGTCTTCTATAAGCATTACTATGTATTACTCTTGTATAATCCCTTTCAAACTCTGAACGTATATCATTTCCCCTAGAATATAATTTTTCTTCTCTTTTTATCATATTTGCCCATTTTAAATTATTGCTATTTGCTGCATAATTTTTAAATAAATCTTTCATTAAAATCACCTTAATGCAGATTATAACATAAATACACAAAATAGACAATGAACTTATTTATTTGTCTTAGCATTTGTTCATTTATATAGTTACAATTCAAAGTTATAATTATAACTTTGAATTGTTTTTTATTTGTAATACTTTAAATTTTATTACTCATCTTCATAATCTTCAAATTCATCATTGTCAAAATTAGTATCATCATATTCAAATTCATATTCTGTATTACTTTTGTTTGGATTGTTTTTCTTTTTATCTTGTTCTATTTTTTTCATAGTGTTTTCTATATTTTCTGTCTGCTTTTCTTGTTTTTTTTCAATTCTTTCTTGTTTTTTTGTATTTTGTTTCATTTGTTTTAATATTTCTTGTGTTTCCTGTTTTTTGTTACTAATACATCTATTCATTATATTATTTGTTTTTTCTATTAAATCTGGTATATAGTCTAAAATTTTATCTATTGATGACGAATGATTTACTGGTAATAATTTTACATTATTTTGTGATATTACAATAAACGCAATTGGGTTTATTGTAACTCCTGCTCCACTTCCTCCTCCAAACGGTAACCTATATTGTATTTGCTCCTCTTTGTCTTTTTTTGAGTATTCATCTATTGTTTCTCCAGAAAATTCGCTTCCTCCTGCTGCAAAACCAAAACTAACCTTTGATATTGGAATAATAACTATATTATTAGATGTTTCTATTGGTTCCCCTATTATAGTATTTACATCTATCATATCTTGTATGCTACTCATAGCTGTAGTCATAAGCCCTTCTATTGGATGTTCGCTCATACTTTTCCACTCTCCTTTTCTTTATTTTAGCGCATATTACTTTTATAATATGTATCATTTTTATCTCAAATATACCCTCAAATACTATATTTACCAAATTTCCTTTATTATAAATTGGATTTATTTCTAGCCTTTGTTTTTCTTCTTTAACTCTCTTCTTAGTAAGAACTATACTCCAAATTGTGCTTATTATTGGGACAATAAAAGACGTTAATATTGTATTTTCTGTTCCAAAATTAATTTTTAGCTTAATCTTTTCTATGTGCATTTGTAATTTTTTTGCATCATTAATATTTTCTTTAGTTATTTGTTTTCCAATTTTATTTATATCTAGTTTTATTTTTTTGTCTTTTAAATTATTCTCTAATTTTTTTAATTTTTCCCTGTTTATTTTTAAGTTTATTATTGGCAATGTCCCAAAAATAACTAATTTTATTTTGAACAAAAAAGTATCATTTAATATCTTGTTTTTATTTTTTGGCAAATTTAATCTAAAATTTTCTATTTCTACTTGTATTTTTGAAAATATTAAAACTATTATAATAGTTAATAATATAAAAAGAAAAACCAATATTTTGTCCTCCTTATAGACTTTATATTAGTTTTTCCAAAAATTTCTTTTATAAACCTTTTACGAAATATTTTTATTCTTTTTCTCTACTAAAATATTTCCAAATAATTCCTCTTGATTTGTAGATACTTTACTTCTTCTAGATAATTCTAATAATCCACTAAATGCTGTTACTACTTCTTGTTTGTTTTTCTTTTTTATTGAAAATAATTTATTAAATATAAACTTTTTTTGCTTTATTAATACTTTTAGCATTTCTTTTACTTTGCTTGATACTGTATAATTTTCTACTATTGCAATTTTTTCTATATTTTTTGCATTTTGATTTATTTTTACACTATTTCTCTCTATCAAATTTTTATATAGCTCAGGAATTAGTGATTTTTCATAATTTATTTCCAACTGTTTTTTTGGTAATTCTATTTCTTCTTGTCCTTTAAAGAATCTATTAGAATACATTAAATAGTTTTGTTTTAAAGTTTTACTTATTTCTTTAAATTTTTTGTATTCTATAATTCTGTTTATTAGCTCTTCTTCAGTTAATTCTTCTTCTTCCTCGTTTTGTTTTGGAAGTAATTTTTTTGATTTTAAATATAAAAGAGTAGAGGCCATAACTAAAAATTCACTTGCAATTTCTAAATTTAATTTTTCCATTTCATTTAAATATTTTATGTACTGATCTGTTATTTCACTTAAATTTATGTCATATATGTTCATTTTGTTTTTATCTATTAAATGACATAATAAATCAAGGGGTCCCTCAAAATTTTCTATTTTTATTGCATATTGTTTTGTTTCTAATGTCAAAATTGCCATTTTTATTAACATCCTCTCTTTTATTCATCTTTATATTGCTCTATAGCAGAATTTATATTTTCTATTTTATAACCTTTTTTTATCAAATATGTTTTTATATCTTCTAGTTCCATTGTATTTGATTTTTTATATATAATATTCTTTGCAGATTTTATTTCATAATTGTTTAATTCTTCATTTTCATTATATATATAGTCTTCTATTAGATTTTTATTTAACCCTTTTGATATTAATTTATATTGTATTTCTTTTATTGATAAGTTTTTTAGTATCATAAAATTGTTTATTGTTTTTTCTATAAATTGTCCATCATCTATGTATTTAGCTTCTTTTAAGTATTCTATTATATCATCTAATAAATTTTCTTCTATGCTTTTAGAAAACTTATTTCTTATTTCATATTCACTTCTTTTTTTGTATAATATATATTTTAATACTTTTGTTTTTTCTTTGTCAAATTCTTCTTTTGAATACATAGGTTGCCTTCTTTCATATTATTCTTCATCTTCTTCTATTGATGGTAATTCTTCTCCTAAACTTTCTTCAAATGCTTTTGCAAAATTAGCTCTTACTTTGCTTTCTACTTCTTCTAATAGTTTTGGATTTTCTTTTAAGTATCTTTTTACATTTTCTCTTCCTTGTCCTATTCTTTCTCCATTATAACTAAACCATGAACCGCTTTTTTCTATTATGTCTAGATTTACTGCCATATCTAAAATATTACCTGCTTTTGATATTCCTTCTCCATACACAACATCAAATTCTGCTTCTCTAAATGGTGGTGCAACCTTATTTTTTATTACTTTTACTCTTACTCTATTTCCTTTTACTTCACCATCTTGCTTAATATTTTCAATTTTTCTTATATCAAGTCTAACTGAGGCATAGAATTTTAGAGCCCTTCCTCCTGTTGTTGTTTCAGGATTTCCAAACATTACTCCTATTTTTTCTCTTAATTGATTTATAAAAATCAATACTGTTTTTGTTTTATTTAAAGCTCCTGTTAATTTTCTTAGTGCTTGTGACATAAGTCTTGCTTGTAGTCCCATATGTGAATCACCCATGTCACCATCTATTTCTGCTTTTGGAACTAAAGCTGCAACAGAGTCTACTACTATTACATCTAAAGCTCCACTTCTAACTAAGCTTTCTGTAATTTCTAATGCTTGCTCTCCTGTGTCTGGTTGTGACACTATTAAATTATCTATATCAACACCTAATTTTTTTGCATATACTGGATCTAATGCATGTTCTGCATCTATAAATGCTGCATCTCCACCCATTTTTTGTGCTTCTGCAACTATATGAAGTGCAAGTGTAGTTTTTCCTGATGATTCAGGACCAAATACTTCTATAATTCTACCTCTTGGTACTCCTCCTATTCCTAATGCCATATCCAAACTTAAAGCTCCTGTTGGTATTGCTTCTACTTCCATTGCTTTAAATTCTCCTAATTTCATTACAGAACCTTTTCCAAATTGTTTTTCTATTTGACTCATTGCCATCTCTAGTGCTTTCTTTTTTTCTAAATTTTCGCTCATGTTTTTCCTCCTTATTTTTATGAACTTTTGTTTGACAAATGTATTATATACCAAATTTTTGTTTTGTCAAGTATTTTTTTATTTTTATTTATACCATCCTTCTATATTGTAAAATACATTGTACCAATTTGGTGATACATCCCCTACTAAATTTGAATTATACAAAACATTGTATTTACTATTAGCCAGGCTAATATATGGTATTTGTGTGTTATATATTTGTTCTAATTTTTCATATTTTTCTTTTAATATTTTTTCGTCTGTTGTATTTTTTACTTCATTCATAATCTGAGTAATTTCTTCGTTTGAATAATTTGCTAAATTTCCTTCTCCGAAAAATGTTGTCATGTCTGGTGAGATTCCTAAATAATTACTACATAATATGATATCATAATTTTTATTTTGTAAATAGCTTTCATATTGTGTATCTGACGCGTAAATTAAATTTATTCTTATACCTTGATTTTCTAATTGTGTTTTTATATTTTCAGCAACTGCTTTTTTGCTTTCATCACTAGCCTTTACAACAAAATTTAAAGATATTTTTTGTGTTTTATTATTCAAATACTTTTGCCAAGACTGATTTTTATAACTCCATCCATTATCTACTAATTCTTGTTTTGCTTGTTCTAAATTGTAATTTATATTCGAATTTTTACTACTATTATACAACCAAGAACCATACTCTAAAGGGAAATTACAAGTATAATATTTATTGCCATAAACATTTGAAGTAATACTTGTTTTATCAATAGACTCCGCAATTGCTTTCCTTACCGTTAAGTCTGATAATATATTGCTTGTTGTATTTAATGCTAAAAATATATGTTCTCTGCCCCTTACTTCTTTTAAATTATATCCTATTGTACCTATATAATCATTAAAATTACTATTATCTGTTGCTAATAGATCAATATTTCCTGTTTTAAAACTGTTATATAATTCCCCAACTGAAGAATATAAATTTATATTTATTTTTTCTAGTGATAATCCTATATTTTTTGAATTCCACCAATTATCATTTTTTTCCAATGTAATATATGATGTCTCAGCATTTACAATTTTGTATTTTCCTGTTCCCACTGGATTTAGGTTTTTATTAGTATTTGAAAAAACCTCTCCTTCATAGTAATCTTTTGATAATATTGGGAATGTTAAATAATATTCAAAAAAAGGAACTTCCTGTGACAAATGAATATTTAAAGTATAGTCATCAACAATATCTACCCCTGATACATATTGTACATTATATGCATAAATTGATGTTACATTTTCATCTGTTTTTATTTTATCTATAGTAAAACGTACATCTTCTGAGGTAAACTTAGAACCATTTGACCATTTTACATCATCTCTAATTTTTATTATATATGTTTTTTCATCTTGCTTTGCCCATTCTTTTGCAAGTGCTGCTTCTGGTTTGTAATCTTTTGTTAAATTTACTAATGGTTCATATATTAATCTACTTATACTTTGTACATTCTTGTTATTACTAATTATTGGGTTTATTGTATCAAATTGTGCAATTCCTATAGTTATTTCTTTAATTTTTTCTTCATTCTGAGATGAACTACTATATTCTTGCTGTTTTTTTATTTCTTCTTCACCTTTAATTTTAAAATATGCAAATATTACTATTCCAATTAGTACTAATATAAATAAATATTTAGGCCATTTGCTTTTCATTTTTTCACCTCTAATTTATTATAAGATATCTATCTCTTGTGTTGTTAAACCTGTAATTTCTTTTATTTGCTCTATATCCATTTTCTTTTCTTTCATTTTTTTGGCTATCTCTATTTGCTTATTTTTTTCTATTTGTTTAAAAAATTTATCTTTTTCTTCATCTAGCCTCTTTTTATCTTCAACAAATTGTTTTCTATCTTCATCAAGCTGTCTTTGTCTTTCGTCAAGTTGCTTTTTACCTTCATCAATTTGTCTTTGACCTTCGTCAAGCTTCCTTTGGCCTTCATTAAGTTTCCTTTGACCTTCGTCAAGTTTCCTTTGACCTTCGTCAAGCTTCCTTTGACCTTCATCAAGTTTCTTTTTGCCTTCATCAAGCTGTTTTTTTCCTTCATCAATTTGAATTTTGAGCTTTCTCATCTCTTCTTCTTCTCTTTTTCTAGTATTTTCTTCATATACAGCTTTTTCTCTCCACCATGCCAATTGTTGCATTTTTCCATCTTCACTTAATTTATCTAATTTTTTCTTGGCTTCTTTTAGTGCTTTATTTTCATCCATTTTCTTTATCACCCTTTCAGATTTTGGATTTTCTAAAAACATTAACCAATCTAATAAATTGTCATTTATATTTTTTATATTTTCTTTTAATTTGTCTAGCTGTATTATATGAATTTCTAACTTATCTGTCAATATTTTCTGTTTATTTTTCGTCTCTAAAATTTTCCATTTAGTATGACATTCCATATCTTCAAGTCCTGAAACATTTTTGTCTGTTATTAAAATAATTATACTTTTCTATAACTTATTATAATCTTGACCTTTTGCTATACTTCTTATATATAATTTACTCCAGTAAAATAATATTCTTTCTTTTATATATTCCTGTTTTATCATCTGCATTTCTATATCACAATTCTGATTTTCATTAATTTTAACTGCCACATCTAAAATGCCAAGTTTATCATCTTGTTTTTTTCTTCTTAAAATAGGATTTATATTTAACTGTATTTTTAATATTTTTACTTCTAATATCTCTTCTAAAAAAGATTTTGTTATCCCCTCACTTCCTTCTTCACCAAATAATGCTTGAAAAACGACATCCAATTTTGGATTTAATAGCCTCTTATTTTGTTCCATATATTATAACTCCTTTATTTTAAATTTATATAATAAAAAAGTTCACCTCCTTCATTTTTCATTTTTCTTCCTACTGATTTTTTTAGATATAAAAATCTGATTTAAAAATTTGATAAAAATTAATCACATGATTTTAAATATGATAATATGTAATTTAATAAAATTATTATTACATAAATAATTTAAAAATGCAAGCAAAACAATTCGACAAAATTCAACAATACTAAGAGATTTAACTTGGTTTTGTTACACTTCTTTATGTATTGTTGTAAATAACAAATAAAAAAAATTCTTTTATAATTAACCTATAAGAACAAAAGCGGACATTAATAACTTTTGTACTTATTAAAACTTTTTAAAGTCCGCGTCTTTGTTCGTGTGCGAAATTTGCAAAGCAAATTTCTGTGCAATATATTTATATTATAGGAAGTTCGGAGAACTTTCCTATAATATAAAAAAGGACATTTATAAATGTCCTTTTTTGGTAGCGAGAAGTGGATTCGAACCACCGACCTGTCGGGTATGAACCGAATGCTCTAGCCAGCTGAGCTATCTCGCCATATGTAATTAACGATAATTATTATACTTGTATTTTAGCCATTTGTCAAGACAAAAATACAAGAAAATAAAAATTTCTTGTATTTCTAGTTACAATTAATCTCTTTCTTTTTCTATCTCTTTTCCCTTATTTCTATTAATTGCTGTATCTTTATTATATTTAGCACTTTGTACCTTAGTATTTTTATGTTTTACTTGTTCTATTGTTTTATTCATTTCCTTTTCAAACTTTTCTACTTCTTTTAAGGCTTTTTTTAATTCTGCTTTTTCTTCAGCTGACAAGTTAGATGCATCAATAGCATCTGTTTGAGATAATTGGTTATAATTTTCTGAAGCTCCAAAGAATAATTTAAAAGGATTAACAAATGTTCTTTCTTTTTTCATATTATTTCTTAAAGCTTTTGCTTTAAGTTTTTCACCTCTCTTAATTTTTTATTAAACAACTATTAATAGTATAACATAAAAAAGCTTGAAAATCAAGCTTTTTTACATTATTTGTAAATTTCTATTTTACATATTCATTTAGAGGTTTTGTTCTATAATTTAATTCTCCCATTTGCTCTGTTGGAACATAACCAGGTTTTGCATTTATAACATCAGGTATTCTATTTACTATACTTGCACATGTAAGTTCAACTGTTGCTGGCCTATTTATAACTAATGTTGTATCAGGCTCACCAATTATTGTCCATTCATTTTTATCAAAATCTTCTTTTGAATATACCTTTCCTATGCATTCTGTTTCAAGTGTAATTCCTTCTTCAGTTGTAGTAGTAACAACAGCACTCATTCCTGTTGCATCACCAGCTTTTACTGTCATTCCTAAAGTTGAAGAATAAATATCCTCTTTATAAGTTTGAGGAACTGTTTCTTGTGTTTGTGATTTTACAGTTAATCCTAGTTTTTCACATAACCAACCATTTACATTCCACATGTATGATGGTAAATAATCTCCCTCTTCTATTACTTTATGTCTTTGTTCATCTGGAATTCTATCAACAGATGCAACCTCTTTATCAAATTCTTCTAACGTTAATCCAGCTCCATGAGCTTTTGCAAGAGCAATACCATAATCTTCTACATTATAACTTGAACTTCCTTTTATTTTAGTAATTTTGTGTGTTGACCCTGCTATACTTGAAATTAATTGTCCCCAATAAATATCTTGGTAACCACTTCCAGTAATTGTACATCCAGTTTGTTTTGCTAGCTCGTCTATTTTCTTTGTAACATTTGGATTAGAATTTTCAGGGAAAAAAGCTTCTTCACATGTTGTTATAGCATTTATTCCAAGTTTTGCACATAACATTAATGCGTCTTTTACATCATTTAATAAACTCATTGTTGTTACAATTACGATATCTGGTTTAGCTTGTTTTAGCATTTCTTCTGCATTATCAGCACTTACAACTTTTACATTTTTATTATCAGTTCCTAATATTTCACCAATATCTTTACCAATAACGTTTGGATTTACATCTACTGCCCCTACTATTTCTCCTCCTTTTTCATAAACATATCTCATTGTGTATAAACTCATTTTGCCAACTCCATATTGCACAACTTTAACTTTTCTGTCCATTTTATCACTCCTTTCATCAAAATAGATTATACACCAACTTATATTTTTTATACAATATTTTTTTGAAATATTGTTTTTAATTTTTTTATATAGTAAAATATTTATAATAATAAAAAAGAAAGGAATAATTATATATATGGATATATTAATTAAAAATTGTAACCTCATTTCAATGGCTGAAAATAGAGAAAAAATTGAATATGGAATAGATGTTTTAATAGAAAATGATAAAATAAAACAAATTGGAAAAAATATTAACTCAGAAAAATCTTTAAATATTATTGATGCAAGTAATAAATATGTTCTTCCAGGTTTTATAAATACACACGCTCATATTCCTATGAGTATTTTTAGAGAATCTGTTGACGGTTATACTACTCAAGACTGGTTAACACAAAAAATATGGCCGATAGAAGACAAACTAGAACCTGATGATATTTATAAAGCATCATTATTATCTTGCATTGAAATGATAAAAACAGGAACTACAACAGCAAACGATCAATATTTTTTCACAGAAGATATAATTAAAGCAGTAATAAAAACCGGTGTAAGGTGTGAACTTACACGAGTAGTAATGGACGCTGGCGGAGGAATGGAACAAAGATTTTTAGAACTTGAAAATTTAATTTCTAACTATAACAATAAATTAAATAACATATATATTAGTATTGGAATTCATGGCTTATATACAGCAAGTAAGCCTTGTGTTCAAAAGGCCATAAATTTAGCAAAAAAATATAACTTAAATATTCATATGCATTACTTAGAAAATTCAAAAGAAATAACAGACATATCAAATAACTATAATGGTATTACTCCTTATAAAATTGTAAATGAACTTTTTGAAAATACAAACAGTATTTTTGCACATTGTGTAAAACTTTCTAATAATGACATTGAAGTATTTAAAAAACTTAACATTAAAGTTGCTCATTGCCCTATAAGTAATTTAAAACTTGGCTGTGGAATTGCAGATATTTCCAAAATGATTGAAAATGACATTATAGTTTCTCTTGGCACTGATGGACAAGGAAGTGGATCTAATTTGGATATGTTTGAAACCATGAAATTTACAGGACTTTTACAAAAAGGAATTAATGAAAATCCAAAACTTCTTCCAGCTTATGAAATATTAAAGCTTGCTACAATAAATGGAGCAAAAGCATTAAATAAAGATAATTTAATTGGAAGTATTGAAGAAGGTAAATTGGCAGATTTAATTATATTAGATTTATCTGATATAATATTACAACCAATCAATGATATTTTTTCTGACATTGTTTATAATGCAAAAGGTACAAATGTTATAACTACAATTATTGGTGGTAATATATTAATGGAAAATAGAAAATTATTAAATATTAATGAAAATGAAGTAATAAAAGATTGCACCGATATTTTAAATTCAAAAAAATAAAAATATATTTTTACTTTAAAAAATCAAAGTATATTTTAAGCAATATAAAAACGGTTATATAAATTATAACCGTTTTCTTTTAATTATTATTGTAATTCAATAACAGCTCCTACTTCTGAGAATTTAGCTTTTAATTCTTCTGCTTCTTCTTTAGAAACGTTTTCTTTAACTGTTTTTGGTGCTCCATCTACTAAGTCTTTAGCTTCTTTTAATCCTAATCCTGTAGCATCTCTAACAACTTTTATAACTTTTATTTTTTGATCTCCAGCGCTAGCTAAAACAACATTAAATGATGTTTTTTCTTCTGCTGCAGCTCCAGCTGCTCCTCCAGCTGCTGGTGCAGCAGCTGCTACTGCAGATACTCCAAATTCTTCTTCTATAGCTTTTACTAAGTCAGCTAATTCAACTACTGTCATTTTTTTGATTTCTTCAATCATTTCTTCTTTATTCATTTTATAATCCTCCTAAATTTTATTATTTACTAGTGTTGGTCACTACCCTATTAAATTGATTATGCTTCTGCTGATTCTTTTTGTACTTTAACTTGATCAAGTGCAACTGCAAGTTTTGAGATATTTCCAAGTAAAGCTCCAGCAAGCATTGATAATAATGTTTCTCTTGATGGTAATTTTGCTAAAGTAATTATTTCTTCTGCTGTCATTACTTTACCTTCAATTACTCCACCTTTGATTTTATAAAAATCATTATCTTTGCTAAATTTGTATATTGCTTTTGCTGGTTCTAAATAATCTTCATTACTCATTATTACAGCTGTTGGTCCTGTTAATTGTTCTTCTAATCCTTCAATTCCACATTCAGCTAAAGCTCTTCTTGTTATATTATTTTTTATAACTTTATATTCTGCTTTTGCATTTCTTAATTCTGTTCTAAGATTTGTAACATCTTCAACATTAATTCCTCTGTAATCTGTTAAAAGTACTAGCTTTGATTCTTTCATTTTAGCAGCTAATGCTGATACTTCTTCTTTCTTTTGGTTTAGTATTTTTTCACTTGCCATTAAATTTCACCTCCTAAAGTTTTAGTATTTATTAAATAAAATTAATAACACTCTTTATAGCCATAGGCATATAAAGAGTGCGTTGTACTCAAATTACATACCTAGGTAGGACTTAGTTGTTGCCTACTGTCTTTGGCTATACTAAATTTAAATTATTTTTGGTCTATATATAAACCAGGTCCCATTGTTGTTGTTACAGCAACACTTCTAATATATTGTCCTTTAGCAGCTGCTGGTTTAGCTTTTATAATAGCATTTATGATTGTTTCATAGTTTTCTAATAATTTTTCTGTTCCAAAAGATACTTTACCAAATGATAAATGTATAATATTAGTTTTATCTAATCTATATTCTACTTTACCAGATTTAATTTCATTTATAGCTTTTGTAACATCCATTGTAACTGTTCCAGATTTAGGGTTTGGCATTAAACCTTTTGGTCCTAATACTTTACCTAATCTTCCAACTACACCCATCATGTCTGGTGTAGCAACAACTACGTCATAATCAAACCAGTTTTCGTTTTGAATTTTTGGTATTAATTCTTCAGCCCCAACAAAGTCAGCTCCTGCTTTTGTTGCTTCATCAGCTTTTGGCCCTTTAGCAAAAACTAAAACTTTTTGTGTTTTACCAGTACCATTTGGAAGTACTACTGTACCTCTTACTTGTTGGTCAGCATGTTTAGAATCTACACCTAATTTAACATGTAATTCAACTGTTTCGTCAAATTTTGCTTTTGGCATTTTTTCAATTAATTCTAATGCTTCTTTAATTTCATATTCTTTGTTTTTTTCAACTAGTTTTGCACTTTCTGCATATCTTTTACCTTTTTTCATTTTTTACCTCCTTTGGTTCTAACGAGCTATGCTCTCCCAATATTATTTTTATTATTCTGTAACTACTACACCCATAGATCTAGCAGTTCCTTCTACCATACTCATTGCTGTTTCAAGTGATGCAGCATTTAAGTCAGGCATTTTTTGTTCTGCAATTGCTTTAACTTGTTCTTTAGTTATTTTAGCAACTTTTTCTTTATTTGGTTTTCCTGATCCTTTTTCAATTTTAATTGATTTTTTAATTAAAACTGCAACTGGTGGAACCTTTGTTATAAATTCAAAAGATTTATCTTTATATACAGTTATAACAACTGGTATTATCATTCCAGGTTGATTAGCTGTTCTATCATTAAATTCTTTAACGAATTGCATAATATTAACACCACTTGAACCTAAAGCTGGACCAACTGGTGGAGCTGGTGTTGCCTTACCTGCTTCTATTTGTAATTTGATAATATTTGAAATTTCTTTTTCTGCCATTTTATATGGCACCTCCTTTTAATTTGCTCTTATTTAACTTTTTGCACTTGAGAAAATTCTAATTCTACTGGTGTTTCTCTACCAAACATAGATACTAAAACTTTAACTTTGTGCTTTTCTGTATTTATTTCTTGAACTGTACCTACAAAACCTTCAAATGGTCCGTTCATTACCTGTACTTGTTCATTTACTTCGTAATCAACATTTATTGGTACATCTTCAAATCCCATATTTCTTATTTCATCATCTGTTAGCGGAATTGGATCTGTTCCAGATCCTACAAATCCTGTAACTCCTCTTGTATTTCTAACAATATACCAAGTTTCTTCTGTTACAATCATTTTTATTAAAACATAACCTGGAAATACTTTTTTTAAATTAGCTTTTCTTTTTCCATCTTTTATTTCTATTTGTTCTTCCATTGGAACAATGATATCAAAAAAGAAATCTTCTAATTCCCTATTCTTAACTGTTTTTTCTAAGTCTGTTTTTACTTTATTCTCGTAACCAGAATATGTATGTACAACATACCATCTTGGCTCCATATCATAATCTTTTCCGAGACATATTGGGCCTCCTTATATTATTCTTTATTGTGCTGGTTGTTCATCAGTACTTGTTACTTGATTTTCTGTTGTTGTTGTTTCTTCAGATGATTGCTCTGCTCCTTCATTTGTTTGGGAAGCATTTTCATTTGTTGATTGTTCTTGGCTTGAAGATACAACTGATTCTTTAATTTTATCTAAACCATATTTATTTGCTGCCTCAAATGTAATATCTAGTACAAATACTATCGCAGCTAAAATCAATACTATTACAATAACAGCTAATGTATTATTAGCTAATTGTTTAGCTGATGGCCAGTTTACCTTTTTTAGTTCTGCTTTGAATCCTTTAAAAAAGCTTGGCTTATCTTTTTTACCTTTTTTTTCTTTTTTATTTATTGCTTGTTCTTTTTTAGCCATTTTATTTCCTCCTTAAAATAGCTTATTTTTTCTATTTTGTTTCTTTGTGTGTTGTACGTTTTTTACAGTATTTACAGTATTTTACTATTTCTAGTCTATCTGTATTATTTCTTTTATTTTTTGACGTCATGTAATTTCTTCTTTTACATTCTGTACATTCTAATGTTATGTTTTCTCTTGGTCCTTTTGCTGCCATTTATATACACCTCCGAATTTTTACATTACTTTTTTTGAAACGATGTGATCGTATGTCCGTAATATACATACGCTTGAATATTTTACCATATAAAATCATATATGTCAATGAATTTTAAGTATTTTTTTTATTTTTTCTTTTTCTTTTTTTGCACTGAAAATCCAAACTTTCCTTGTTTTTTTCCAAGCTCATAATATCCACCATTTGAATATGCTATTAAATTGCATTTCGATATATCAAATGCACCATTTTCGTCTATATATTTTTCATCTGCATTAATTGCTAAAACTTGTGCAACAAACATATGATGTGTTCCAAGTTCTCTTATTTCTTTAACCTTGCATTCTACAGATACAGGACTTTCTTTTATTAATGGGCACTTTACAAAATTAGCCTTTTCCTTATGCAAATTCATTTCTTTAAATTTATCATAATCTTTTCCACTTCTAACTCCGCACCAATCAGTCTGTTGTACCAAATCCTTTGTTGTTAAATTTATAACAAATTCTCCTTGTTCTTTTATTAAATTATAAGAATATCTATTAGGTCTTACAGATATATATACCATTGCAGGATCCGTATTTAATATTCCTGTCCATGCAACAGTTATAATATTTGACTTTTCCATATCTCCACAAGAAACCATAACAGCTGGTATTGGATACAAAAATGTTCCTGGTTTCCACATTACTTTTCCCATATTATTTCCTCCTATTTTTCTTTTTTAGCTTTAAACATAACACATTATATCATTATATTTGTAAAAATTAAAGTAAAAAAAGACATAAAAAAAACAATATTTAATTACAATATTATCTTTTTTATATCTTCCCTTAAAACTTTTTAATAAAAAAAATCTAGCAACAACCTATCTTCCCAGCAGGGTAACCCGCAAGTATTTTCGGCACATTTAGGCTTGACTTCTGTGTTCGGAATGGGAACAGGTATTACCCTAAATGTCATAATCACCAGAAAATTGATAACTAATTATTTAACACTTTTGAATTATATACTAAATTTTTTTATTTTGCAAGTGTTTTTTATATTTTTTCCAATTTTTTTTATTTTATTCAAGCACACTCAAAAATACATAGATGAAATT
>FR898643.1 GCA_000437215.1 Clostridium sp. CAG:440 | reverse complement strand
ATAGCTGCTGAGTGTGTCATTCCAGAACATCCAATTGTTTCTATTAATGCTTCTTGAATAATTCCGTCTTTTACATTTAATGTTAATTTACATGCTCCTTGTTGTGGTGCACACCAACCAATTCCGTGTGTTAAACCTGATATATCTTTAATTTCTTTTGCTTGAACCCATTTTCCTTCTTCTGGTATTGGTGCTGGACCATGGTCTACACCTTTTGCTACTTTACACATTCCTTCTAATTCTTTTGAATAAATCATTTTTAATTGCTCCTTCCAAATTTATATTATATATTAATCATCTTCCGACATTAGAATCTGATTTTTACTTTTTTTAGTATTTTTGCTTGCTACGTATTCTACATTTTGTGTACTTTCATAATCTTCGGTGTCAAAATCAACTATATTTTTTACATCTTTAATATATATTTGTTCTTCATACTCTTCTGTTCTTATTAAACTTTTTTGTCCATTATAGTATTTTTTTAAAATTTCCTTGTCTTCTTTATTTACCTTTTCAATCCCTTGATTTAAGTATTTGCTCCTCCAAATTATATGTCTTTGGTAACTGTCATATTCACAGTTTTGTAGATCTTCATAATCATATTTAATATGAAATCTCATATTTTTTATTGAAATTGTAAGGTTACTCCATGTTCTTCCTTTTTCAATTTTTTTAAATTCTTCTCTAAGTTCTTTTATTTTACTGTATAGAAGATCTACAAGCCTTAAATATTCTGCTTCTTCTAGATTGAATTTTGCAGGTATTTCATATACATTTATAGGATTTTTTCTAAGTATTCCTTTTGGTATATAGTAGAAAAATAATTCCCCTGTTTCTATACTTCCAAATCTTTCTATTACTGATGCATATAAATATAGTTCATCCCATTTTTCTGGAATCATATAAAATATCTTTTTTTGAATATCTTCATATATTTCCTTTATCTTTTTTGTGGTTTTTAACATTTTTTCCTCTTATTTTCTTATTAATAAACTTTCTCCAGTCATTTCTTCTGGTTTTTTAAGATTCATTAAATCAAGCATTGTTGGTGCTAAATCTGCTAATTTACCATTTTCTTTTAAGTTTAATGTTTCATCTGGTGTTACAAGTATTATTGGAACAGGATTTGTTGTGTGTGCTGTATGTGGTTCTCCTGTTTTATAATCTATCATTTGCTCTGCATTTCCATGGTCTGCTGTTATAATTAAATTTCCTTGTTTTTCTTCTACTAGTTTTACAATTTTACCAACACATTCGTCTACTGCTTCTACTGCTTTTATTGCTGCTGGTAAACTTCCTGTATGTCCTACCATGTCTGTATTTGCAAAGTTTAATATTATACAATCATATTTATCGTTTGATATTGCTTCTAGCACTTTGTCAGTTACTTCATATGCACTCATTTCTGGTTTTTGGTCATATGTTTCTACCTTTGGAGATGGTACTAATATTCTGTCTTCTCCCTCATATTGTTTTTCTTCCCCTCCATTAAAGAAAAATGTAACATGTGCATATTTTTCTGTTTCAGCTATTCTTAATTGTGTATATCCTAATTTACTTACATATTCTCCAAATGTATTAACTAATGGTTCTTTTTTGAATGCTATTTTTACATTTGGCATTGTTTCATCATAACTTGTGAAACAAACATAATATAAATCTAGTCCTTTTTTAGTTTCAAATCCGTCAAAGTTGTCATCTACTAAAGCTCTTGTAATTTCTCTTGCTCTATCTGGTCTAAAGTTAAAGAATATTACAGAGTCATTTTTACTTATTGTTGCAATTGGTTCATTTCCATTGCATATTAATGTTGGTTCTACAAATTCATCAAATGTTTCTTTTTGGTATGAATCTTCTATTGCTTTTACACTACTTGATTCTTTATTTCCTTCTCCAAGTACTAATGCATCATAGCATTTTTTAACTCTTTCCCATCTTTTGTCTCTGTCCATTGCATAAAATCTTCCTGATATACTTGCAATTTTTCCTACACCTTTTTCTTTCATTTTGTCTTGTAATTTTAAAATATAATTTTCTGCTGATGCTGGTGGTGTATCTCTTCCATCTAAAAAGCAATGTACATACACATCTTCAAAGTCTCTTCTTTTAGCAAGTTCTAAAAGTGCATATAAATGTCTTATATGACTATGAACTCCACCATCTGAAACTAATCCTAAAATATGAAGTTTTGTATGATTTTTCTTACAATTATCAATTGCTCCTATTAATTCTGCATTTGAAAAGAAATCACCATCTTCTATTGATTTTGTTATTCTTGTTAATTCTTGGTATACTATTCTTCCAGCTCCGATATTTGTGTGCCCTACTTCAGAATTTCCCATTTGTCCTTCTGGTAATCCAACATGTAGTCCACTTGTAAATATGTCTGTATTTGGATATTTTTTCATTAGTCTATCAATATTAGGTGTTTTTGCAAGTTGTATTGCATTACCATCCTTATTTTTATTATCTCCAAAACCATCTAATATCATTAGCATTGTTAATTTGTCTTTCATATTTCTACCTTCCTTTTTTTGCTATTTATTATAATTTACTATTTTTGAAAATTCATCTGGCTTTAGACTTGCTCCTCCAACTAGGCCTCCATCTATGTCTGACATTTCAAATAGTTCTTTTGCATTTGATGATTTAACACTTCCGCCATATTGTATTATAACTCTATCAGACACGTTTTGTCCATAGATTTGACAAATTTTGTCACGAATTGACTTTATAGCTTTTTGTGCATCTTCACTTGTTGCTGTTTTTCCTGTTCCTATTGCCCATATTGGTTCATAAGCTATTATTGTATTTGCAACTTGTTCATCTGTTAAACCTTCTAAAGCAAGTTTTGTTTGATTTGTTATTATATCTATTGTTGTTCCTTCATCTCTTTGTTCCAATGTTTCCCCAACACATACTATTGGTTTTAATCCATTTTCAAATGCTGCTTTTATTTTTTTATTTACTGTTTCATCTGTTTCATTAAAATATTGTCTTCTTTCTGAATGTCCAATTATTACATATTCTACATTAATTGATTTTAACATTTTGGCAGATATTTCTCCTGTATATGCACCTTTTTCTTCAAAATGCATATTTTGTGCACCTATTTTTATATTTGTACCTTGTACTGTTAGTAGTGCATAAAATAGATCTGTATATGGAACACATAGTATTACTTCATTTTTAGTGTCTTTAACAAGTGGTGCTAAATCTTCTATAAATTTCATAGCTTCATTTGGAAGCATATTCATTTTCCAGTTTCCAGCAATTACTTTTTTTCTCATTTTTATCTCTCCCTTGCATTTAATGTTTTTTTATAGATATAATTATTTATCTAATAAGCATTCTATTCCTGGTAATTTTTTTCCTTCTAAGAATTCTAATGATGCTCCACCACCTGTTGATATATGAGTCATTTTGTCAGCTAATCCTGCTTTTTCAACTGCTGCTGCTGAATCTCCTCCACCTATTATAGTTGTTGCATCAATTTTTGATAATGCTTTTGCAATTTCGTTTGTTCCAATTGCAAATTGATCAAATTCAAATAAACCTAAAGGTCCATTCCATACTACAGTTTTGGCTGTTTGTAATTCATCTACAAACATTTTTATTGTTTTTTCTCCAATATCAAAGCCTTCCCATCCTTCTGGAATTTCTGTCCAAGCTACTGTTTTACTTTCTGTGTCTGGTTTAAATTCTTTTCCTATTTTAGTATCTACTGGAAGCATTAATTTAACACCTTTTTCTTTTGCTTTTTCCATTGCTTGTTTTGCTAAGTCTAGTTTATCTAATTCACATATTGAATTTCCTACTTCATAACCTTGTGCTTTAAAGAATGTATATGCCATTCCTCCACCAATCATTAATGTATCTACTTTATCTAATAAACTATCTATAACTCCTATTTTGTCAGACACCTTTGCACCACCTAATATTGCTACAAATGGTCTTTGTGGATTGTTTATTGCATTTCCTAAAAATTTTAATTCTTTTTCTATTAAAAATCCAGAAACAGCTGGTAAATATGCTGCAACTCCTGCTGTTGAACTATGTGCTCTATGAGCTGTTCCAAATGCATCATTTACATATATTTGTGCCATACTTGCTAATTCTTTTGCAAATTCTGGTGAATTGTCTGTTTCTTCTTTGTGGAATCTAACATTTTCTAATAACATTATTTGACCTTGTTTTAAATTAGCAGCTTTTTGTTTTGCATCTTCTCCTATTACATCTTTTGCCATTATTACTTCTTTTCCTAATAATTTAGATAATTCTTCTGCAACTGGTGCTAGTGAATATTCTGGTTTAAATTCCCCCTTTGGTCTTCCTAAATGTGAACATAGAATTATTGCACAATTATTTTCTAATAAATATTTTATTGTTGGAATAGCTGCAACTATTCTTGTATTGTCTGTGATTTTTTTATTTTCGTCCATTGGTACGTTAAAATCGCATCTTACTAATACCTTCTTATCTTTTAAATCAATATCTCTTACTGTCTTTTTACTCATTTTAAATTCCCCCTTAAACTTTGGTAACTTTTATTAGTTTTACCATTTTTTTGTTTTTTATAAGACATTCCTATTGTATATTAAAAAAGAACACTTTTCAAGTGTTCTTTTAATATTTCTATCCTAATTCTGCAAAGTATTTTATTGTTCTAACCATTTGACTTGTATATGAATTTTCATTATCATACCATGAAACAACTTGAACTTGGTATAATCCTTCTTCTATTTTTGTTACCATTGTTTGTGTAGCATCAAATAATGAACCATATCTCATTCCTATTACATCTGAAGAAACTAATAATTCTTCTGTGTAACCAAAAGATTCATTTGATGCAGCTTTCATTGCTTCATTTATTTTTTCTGGTGTTATGTCATTTCCTTTAACAACTGCAACTAATATTGTTGTTGATCCTGTTGGAACTGGAACTCTTTGTGCTGAACCAATTAATTTTCCATTTAATTCTGGAATAACTAAACCTATAGCTTTTGCTGCTCCTGTTGAATTTGGAACAATATTTACAGCAGCTGCTCTTGCTCTTCTTAAATCACCTTTTCTGTGTGGTCCATCTAGTAACATTTGGTCTCCTGTATAAGCATGAACTGTTGTCATAATTCCTGATTGAATTGGTGCAAAATCATTTAATGCTTTTGCCATTGGTGCTAAACAGTTTGTTGTACATGAAGCTGCTGATATAACTGTATCTTCTGGTGTTAATACATTTTCATTTACTCCAAATACTACTGTTGGTAAATCATTACCAGCTGGTGCTGATATAACTACTTTTTTAGCTCCTGCATTTATATGTGCTTTTGCTTTTTCTTTAGATGTATAGAATCCTGTACATTCTAACACTACATCTACTCCAATTTCTCTCCATGGTAATTTTGTTGCATCCTGTTGTGCATATATTTTTATTGTTTTTCCATCTACTGTTATAGAATCTTCTCCTGCTTCTACTGTTTCAGCTTTTTCATATCTTCCTTGTGCTGAATCATATTTTAATAATTGAGCTAACATTTTAGGACTTGTTAAGTCGTTTATTGCAACAACTTCATATCCTTCTGCTCCAAACATTTGTCTAAATGCTAGACGTCCTATACGTCCAAAACCGTTAATGGCTACTTTTACTGACATATAATTTTCCTCCTTTTGATTTTAAGCTTTTATTATATTGCTTTTTATAGTATTGCCACTATTTTTTATGGCAATACCATTCTATATCAAAAAAGAATACTTTGCAAGTATTCTTTTTAATTTTTGTGTAGTTTATTTTTTCTTTCCTATGTAATAATTTTTCTTTCCTCTTTTTACAACAATATATGTATTTTCTATAAATTTGCTTTCATCTATAATTTCACTAATATCGTTTATTTTTTCGCCATTTACACTTATTGCCCCATTTGTAACAAACTCTTTTGCTTCTCTTTTGCTAGATACTGCTTTCATTTCTACTAACATATCTACTATAGTTTGATTTGGAGTAACTTCTTTTATATCTTCACTTCCAAATAATTCTTCAATATCACTTTTTGATAGGTCATTAAATTTGTTATTAAATAAATGGTCTGCAAGATTTACTGCTTTTTCATATTCTTCTTTTCCATGTAAAAATGTAATTATCTCTCTTGCCAAAGCTTTATGTGCTGCTCTTAATTCTGGATGTTCATTATTTTCTTTTTCATATTCTTCTATTTGTTCTTTTGATAAAAATGTATATATTTTTAAATAATCTATAACCATTGAATCTTCTACATTTATAAAGAATTGATATAATTTATAACTTGATGTTTTATTTTTATCTAACCATATAGCATTTCCTTCGCTTTTTCCAAATTTTTTACCTTGTGAATCTGTAACAAGTGGCATTGTAAATCCATAAACTTCATCTTTACTTGATTTTCTAATTAAATCTATTCCAGATGTAATATTTCCCCATTGGTCTGAACCTGCGCATTGTAAATTTACATTTTTGTGGTCATGTAAATACTTAAAGTCTAGCGCTTGTAAAATTGTATATGAAAATTCAGTATATGTTATTCCTGTTTCTAATCTTCTTCTAATTATATCTTTATCAAGCATATAATTTATATTGAAAAATTTTCCGTAATCTCTTAAAAAGTCTAATGTATTTATGTTTTTTATCCAGTCATAATTATTTACAACTTCAAATCCAAAAATTTCTTCTACTTGTTTTTTTAGGCATTGGTAATTATGCTCAACTTCCTCTTTTGAAATCATTGCTCTTTCTGTTGTTGGTCTTGGATCTCCTATCATTCCAGTTGCCCCACCTATTAATAATATTGGGTGATGTCCTGCATCTTGTAGTCTTTTTGATATTAAAAAACTTGATAAGTGACCTACATGTAAACTGTCTGCTGTTGGGTCTGTTCCTATATAAAATGTCATTCCCCCTTGATTTAGTTTTTCTTCTAACTCTGGGCTTGATATGTCTTTTATTAGCCCTCTCCATTTTAGTTCTTCAAATAGTGTCATATTTTTTCCTCCTTTTTTATTTTATTTCTTTGGAATTTTTGGTTTTTTAATTCAAAAAGAGCCAAATCTTCCATGTTAAAGGACGATTTGACTCGTGGTACCACCTTTATTTACATATATATGCTATATGCCTCATTTATAGCTGTTCGTAGCTATTTACGTAATTACTGTAAGAATTGTATTTCGTAATTTTATATTCTAGTAGTTTTCACCTTCCACTACCTCTCTTGTTTTTGTAACTATAATTTACTACTTTGTTTCTTTTTATAGCGCAATTAATTTTTTATATTATACTATATTTATTTTTAAATTGCAAGTAATATTTACACACTAGACTCGACAAATTCATGTCCATCTATTTATTTAGTTATTTTATATAAAGTACAGTACGAAAACCAACATGGACCCCCTCATAGCGAGCCCCAGTGCTACCGTCACGATAAACAACCGGTGAAAAAGACCCGCTGTATTTGAAGCTTCCTCCACGCATAACAGCAAATGTATAATTGGTGTTATTACCATTCTTTCTTATCTTTGTTTCAGTTGTCCATTCCCACATATTTCCTGCTAAATCATATATATTATTTGTTCTTGTATTATCACTTGATCCTGTTGCTATTTCTATTCTTCCATCTGCTGTGTAATAATTGCTTGCTGCATCTTCCGCACCTTCTGGCTTTGTTGCATTTTCTGGCACCGTCTCATCTTTCTTTTCTCCTACTTTCATTCCATCTTCATCATTTACAATGTCATAACTATATTTTCCTGTTCCTCCCTTCCTAAAATACCAATCTGTTGATACTCCATCTTTTTGTTTCGCTAAGTAAAGATGTTTTACATACAATGTTCCCTTTGGTATTGAAAATGCTGAATTAATGTAATTTCCATAATCTGTACTATTTATTCTTCCTGCACTATCTTCTTTTATTACTCCACTATTTTTTAGTCATTTACATGTTGTATCCCATGCATAACTATCTACTAATTTACTTTTTACTTTTGAATCAGCTGTATTGTACATACTTTCTGATGCTGCTTTTGCAATTTCCTGATCTACTAAATTCCATGCTGCAACTCCTGCTTTACTTACTGGAACTTTTTCTGTAGCTGAATTTTTAAAATTAACTATTGTTCCTTCTTTTATTTCATCTGGATAACCTGCTTCATATCTTCCTATAAAAAATCCTCCATATTTTTTTACACTTGCTTGTTCTCCTGAATCATCGCTCCAGTCACTTTGACTTGTATAACCTGAAAGCTCTGTTGTATATGCATATTCATATTTTCCATCATATTTGTGGTCTTGCTCATATTTTAAATCTATTCCATTTACTGGTATAAATACAAATTGATTTCCACTTAAATTAGTTCCTACCACTTCTTGTCCTTTATATTTATATTTATCTGCTAAATTATCTGATATTACAGTTCCACTTTTGGCTGTTCCACCTACATAATAAAATCCACTTGGTATCGGTACTACGCCTCCTGCTCCATCTGATACCTTTTCTCCTATTACTTCTCCTTCTGTTCCATCACTTTTTATAGATTTTAAATCTTGTATCACAACTCCTGCTTCTGCACTTTTTCCATTTATATAATTTTCAATTTCATTTAATCCTGTTTCTTCTGTTTCTTTTGCTTCCTCTGTCCTAATTTTGGCTTGCATTGCTTTACTTATTATTCCATTGTCCCCTGTTAGCATTGCAATTGTTACTCCTGCTAATATTAAAAGTACTATGATAGTTATTACTAACGCTATTAAAGTAATACCATTTTCTTGTCTTTTTCTCATCATTTCACCAATCCTTTTCATTTGTTTTGCTATTAATTATAGTACCAAAAACCATATTTCTTTGCAATACCTTAGTTTTAAAAAAAATTATCTTTTTTTATTTTCCTGAATACAATAATATATAGGAGGATTAAATATGAAAGATATTATTTTTAAAGGATGTGGTACTGCTATTGCCACACCATTTGCCAATGATGAAATAGATTATTTAGAATTTAAAAAACTTTTAAAATTTCAAATAAAAAATAAAGCAGATAGCATTATTGTATGTGGTACAACAGGCGAAAGTGCTACAATGACAACAAAAGAAAAAACAGAACTTATTAAGCTTTCAGTTAAAACATGTAAAGGAAAAATTCCAGTTATTGCAGGAACAGGTTCTAATAATACAAGTAAGGCAGTTGAAATGTCAAAAATTGCGGAAAGTTTAGGAGTAGATGGATTGTTAATTGTAACACCATATTATAATAAAACTACCCAAAAAGGATTAATAAAACATTATAAAGAAATTGCATCATCTGTAAATATTCCAATTATATTATATAATGTCCCTAGCAGAACTGGGGTAAACATAGAGCCAAAAACTTGCTTAGAATTATCTAAAATAAAAAATATTGTAGCAATTAAAGAAGCTAGTGGCAATATATCTCAAGTTGCAGAAATTGCAAGTTTATGTGGAGATAATTTAAATATTTACTCTGGAAATGATGATCAAATTGTTTCAACTTTATCACTTGGAGGAATTGGTGTCATATCTGTTTTATCAAATGTTTTACCAGAATATACACATAATATTGTACAATATTATTTAGATGGTGACCAAGAAACATCTAAAAAAATGCAATTAGAAACAATACCACTTATAAAAGCTTTATTTTCTGAAGTAAACCCTATACCTATAAAATATGCCTTAAATTTAAAAGGCTTTAATTTTGGTAAGCCTCGTCTTCCATTAGTTGAATTAAGCCCTAAAAATAAAAAAATTCTAGAAGGTGAACTTAAAAATTTCAATATTTAGTAACTTTACTTGCCCTTCACAAAATATATAATAAAAAATATTATAACTGTAAACTATTAAATTTTATTGCATTGTTTAATAATACTATGATATAATAATAAGGTATACATATAATATTATTTTAAAGGGGATTAAAATGAACGAACTTCTCGAAAAAATATATAATGATAAAGAATTTATTAATGTAATAGATGATATGATAAATAATAAAACTGTTCAAGAAATGAAAAAATACAGACAACATTATGAAACTTCATGTTTTGATCATTGTTTAGAAGCTTCTTATTTTTGTTATAAAATATGCAAAAAATTACATTTAGATTATATTTCTTGTGCAAGAGCTGCAATGGTGCATGACTTATTTTTATATGATTGGCGTGTTCGTCAACCTGGTAGAAAAGGTCTACATGCTTTTACACATCCAAAATATGCATATGAAAATGCCAGCAAAATTTTTGATTTAAATAAAAAGCAAAAATATATTATCGTAAAACATATGTGGCCTGTCACATTTTTTAGTATTCCTAGATATGCAGAAAGTTTTATTTTAACTTTAGTTGATAAATATTGTGCACTTTCAGAATCATATAATGAAGTATATTCTTGCTTTAATAAAAAAAGAGCATTTAGATTTGCTTATGTTATTTTAAGTTTATTAATAATAAGATTTTAAAAAAAATATAGATTTTATAATTAATTATAAAATCTATATTTTTTATTTATTATTCTTCAGTTGTTTTAGCTTCTTCTTTAACTTCTTCTACTACTGGTGCAGTTTCTGTAACTGTTTCTTCTACAGCTGTAGTTTCTTTAGCTACTGGTTCTTCTACTAATTCTTCTTTAACAACTATTTCTCTGTCTTCAATTCTTGCTCCAACTAATTCTTTAGTTTTAGCAGCTTTTCCAACTCTGTCTCTTAAGTAGTATAATTTAGCACGTCTTGCTTTACCAACTCTTACTACTTCTACTTTTTCAACTAATGGAGAATGAACTAAGAATGTTTTTTCAACTCCAACACCATAAGATGTTTTTCTTACTGTAAATGTACTATTTACTCCTCCACCTTGTTTTTTAATTATGATTCCTTCGAAAACTTGGATTCTTTCTTTGTTTCCTTCTTTAATTCTTACGTGTACTCTTACTGTATTACCAACTCTTAATTCTGGTATTTTGTTTTTTAGTTGTTCATGTTCAATAGATTTTATAATATCCATTTTAGAATTTCCTCCTTCTTTCTATTCATGAGCGGTGCATTTGTTTTGCACTTCACTTAATAATTTTACGTCCATTTCAGACAAGTTTTTATTTTTTAAAAGATCTGGTCGTTTTTTATATGTAATTTCAATTGCTTTTTTTCTTCTCCATTTTTCTATATTTTCATGGTGCCCTGTAAGCAATATTTCTGGTACCTTCTCGTTTTCAAAAACTTCTGGTCTTGTATATTGTGGGTATTCTAGCATTCCATTTGAAAATGACTCTTCTTTTGTAGAATCTTTGCTTAAAACACCTTCTATATATCTACTTACACTATCTATTAACACCATTGCTGGAATTTCGCCGCCTGTTAATACATAATCTCCTATTGATATTTCTTCATCAACAATTTTATCTATTACCCTTTGGTCTATTCCTTCATAATGACCACAAAGAAGAATTAAGTGACTTTCTTTTGATAATTCTTCTACTTTTTTTTGGTTTAATGTTTTTCCTTGTGGAGTAAGGTATATAACTTTAGCATTATCTTGTTTTATTGATTTAAATGCATCATAAACAACATCTGCTTTCATTACCATTCCTGCTCCACCGCCATATGGAGTATCATCTACTTTTTTGTGTTTATCTTTTGAAAAATCTCTAATATTTATTAAGTTTATATCTATTAGATTTTTTTCTTTTGCTTTTCCTATAATGCTTTCTTCTAATGATTTAAACATTTCAGGAAAAAGTGTTAAAACATCAAATTTCATTTTTTCCTCCATTTTAAATTAAACCTTTTAGTATATGAACTATTATTTTTTTATTTTCTAAGTCAACTTGTTTTATTACCTCTTTTATTGCTGGTAATAATACTTGTTTTCCTAAATTGTCTTTTACTACATATATATCATTACTTCCAGTATTATATATGTCATCTATTTTCCCAAGAAGCTTCCCTTCTTCTGTATATACTTCAAGTCCTAGCAAATCTACAATATAGTAAACCCCTTCTTCTAAAGGCTTTGCATCTTTTCTATCTATTTCTAAATAAGAATTTCGCAAATTTTGTGCTTCTTCAACTTTTTCTATACCTTTAAATTTTATCAATACCATATTTTTATGATATTTTACTTCTTGTATTTCATATTCTCTTCTTGTTTTTTTGTTTACAACATATACTTTTTTTAAATCGTCAAATCTTTCTATGTCATCTGTATAAGGAACAACTTTTACCATCCCTTTTATTCCAAATGTATTTACTATTTGACCTATTTCTAAATATTGCATAATGTTTTACTCCAATTATCCAATAAATTCTACTGTAACTCTTTTTTGTTCTTTGTTTGCTACAGCTTTTACTACAGTTCTTATTGATTTTGCAAGTCTTCCTTGTTTACCAATAATTTTTCCCATGTCTCCATCTGCTACCTTAACTTCAAAAACTACTGATTTTTCACCATTTAGTTCTTTTATTTCAACAGCATCTTTATCATCTACTAAGTTTAATATTATTGTTTCTAGTATTTCTTTCATTTTTTCCTCCTAATTTATTACCTTAAGTTGCCAACTTATTTTCTTTAGTTTATTACTTTTATTAAAATAAAAATTTATATTTTAATTATTTTGCTTTTTCAATTAGGAATTTTACTGTATCAGTTGGTTTTGCACCATTTTTGATCCATTTTTCTACTTTTTCTTTATCTAAAACTATTGTAGCTGGTTCTGTCATTGGGTTATATGTTCCTAATTGTTCAATTATTTTTCCATCTCTTGGTGATTTAGAATCTGCAACTACTATGTGATAAAATGGAGCTTTTTTCTTTCCTTGTCTTTGTAATCTTATTTTTACCATTTTTGTTTCACCTCCCAAATTTATGTTTAAATATTTATAATTTATTTTAAGCTTAGAAATTATTTCTAAAGCGTAAAAGATTAATAACTTATTTAAAATTTCATATTTTTTAATGTGTCTTCATCTATGTTTTTCATTAACTTTCTCATGCCACCTTTATTTGATTGCATTTGTTTCATCATTTTTTGTGTCATTTCAAATGATTTTATAAATTTGTTAATATCTTGTACTGTTGTTCCACTACCTTTTGCTATACGCTGTCTTCTACTTGCATTTAAAAGTTTTGTATTTTGCTTTTCTTTTTTTGTCATTGAACATATTATTGCTTCTATTTTTCCAAATTCTTTGTCATCTACTTTTAGGTCTTTAAATTTGTTCATTCCTGGAATCATTTTTAATATTGAAGAAAATGAACCTAATTTTTTCATTTGCCTAATTTGCATTAAATAGTCATCTAAATCTAATTCCTTTTTCTTTAATTGTTTTTCTAATTTTTCTGCTTGCTCTAAATCAAAACTTTCTTCTGCCTTTTCAATTACAGATA
This sequence comes from Clostridium sp. CAG:440, assembly GCA_000437215.1. Classification (GTDB taxonomy): domain Bacteria; phylum Bacillota; class Clostridia; order TANB77; family CAG-508; genus CAG-269. The sequence goes on along the minus strand of FR898643.1, from coordinate 32,174 downwards.
GTATATCTCCCATTCCTAGTATTCTTGATGCCATTCTGTCTGGATGGAATACTTCTATGTCACTTAATTTTTCTCCTGTCGCTGCAAATTTTATTGGTTTTCCTGTAACTTTTTTTACTGAAAGCGCTGCACCACCACGCGTATCACCATCTAATTTTGTTAAAATTATTCCATCAATTCCAACTTTTTCATTAAATGTTTGTGCAACATTTACAGCTTCTTGTCCTGTCATACTGTCCACTACAAGTAATGTTTCGTGTGGATGTACTCCATTTTTTACATTTTGTAGTTCTTGCATTAGTGCTTCATCAATTTGTAAACGTCCTGCTGTATCTAATATTATTACATCATTTAATTTTGACATTGCAACATTTATTGCTTGTTTGCTTATTTGTACTACATCTTTTGAGTTTTCATTACTGTATACTGGAATGTTTAGCTGTGCTCCCACAACTTGTAATTGTTTTATAGCTGCTGGTCTATAGATATCACATGCAACTAATAATGGTTTTTTTCCTTGTTTTCTAAAAAGATTTGCAAGTTTTCCTGCTGTTGTTGTTTTACCTGATCCTTGTAGTCCCACAAGCATTACTATTGTAGGAGGATTTGGTGTAAAGTTTACTTTGCTTTCTTTTTCTCCAAGTAAATTTACTAGTTCGTCTTTTACTATTTTTACAACTTGTTGTCCTGGGGTTAATGATTTCATAACATCTTGGCCTAATGCTTTTTCTTGTATTGTGCTTATAAATTCTTTTACTATTTTATAGTTAACATCTGCTTCTAGTAATGCAAGTTTTACTTCTCTTAGCATTTCTTTTAAGTCAGATTCTGTTATTCTTGCTTTTCCTCTTATTTTTCTTGTAATTTCTTGTAATCTAGATGATAATCCTTCAAAAGCCATTTTGTTCCCCCTATTTCTTTGCTTAGATTATACTAAACAATTTAATTCTTTTTTTATGGTCTCTAATACATTTGCTATTTGTTTGTCGGAATAGTCTTTTTGTATTTTCGTTAGTTCTGATAAAACTTTTTCTATTTTCTTTTCTGTATTTAACGTCCTTTTCATAAATAATAGCTTTTCTTCGTACTCGAAAAGTTTTTTCTCTCCTTTCTTTATGATATCTCTAACAGCTTGTCTTGTAATGTTATGATTTTGTGCTATTTCTGATAAAGATAAATCGTTATTGTAGTAGTCGTCCATAATTTGATATTGCTTTTCAGTTAGAAGTTTGCCATATGTTTGTATTAACATACTTAGTATAACTTTTTCTTCCATTTTTTACTACCTCTTTTTTGTAATGCTAATATACTTTACACCTTTTTTTGTGATTTGTCAAGTAAAATACTAAAAAAAGTTGAAATTCTAAGTTTATTATATATTCTGTGAAGGGCAAGTGGGGACCGTTTTAGAAAATGTATGAGGTACGAATTACATTTTCTTATAATGGGGAGCCCTGGGAAGAATATATAATTAAACTTAGAATTTCAACTTTTTTATTTTGCTTTATGTGTCATTCTTTCTTCCATACTTTCAAAAAGTACTGGTTCAAAAACTTTAACATAATATGGTTTTATATCTTTATATAAATTATTTACATATATAACAGCGCCATTTTTAGTTGTTACTCTAAGATTTGGAAATGTTTTTATCATTTTTTGATTATTCCATAAAGTATTTACTATACTTTTTATGGTTTCATTTTTGTATAGATTTCTTGCTGCCTCTTGTGCTTTTTCTTCTCCTTGTATTTCTATATGATGTGTATCTACAAGTCTTACATAAAACATTTGCAAAGCAAAGCTTGATACAAGCCAATCTACAAGCATAAATATCATTATAATTGATGTTGCAATTTTTAAAGTTTTTATTGGAATTTTATTTATAAATTTATCAATTCTTGGGTTTATTACTTTTAACAATACAACTCCTAAAGCTCCCCATGCTATTGTAAATGTAGCACATATTCTTCCATGTATGTTAAATGCCATTTCTGAGTAGTCCCACCATTTAACATTAAAAACTAGTTCTCCAATTAGACTTACTAAATACTCGGTAATAGCACCTAATACCATACCACCTAGCATTAATTTCCATCTTTTACTTTTAAATTTTTGAAGTCCAACTATCATTACAACTGCGCCTAATCCATATATTGCACAAAATGGTCCATATAAAAAGCTTTGTCTGCTTTCTATTACACCTTCTGAAAGAAATGCAAATACAGTTTCTATTATAAAACCTAAAAAACTATAAATTATAAAATATGCAAATATTTGAAAAATTGTAATTCCAAATATATTAAACCCTTTTTTTGTTAATTTATTTGCATTTTCTACATCTTCTTCTACTTTTTCTATGCTCTGTTTTACTTCTTTTAATTCTTTTGAAATTGATGTTATTTTTTCTTTTTCTTCTATTTCTATTCCATCTTTGTCTATTATGTCTATAATTTCTTCAACAGAAGTTTCTATTTTTTCTAGTTTTGATGCTATTTTTACTTTCTTTTTTCTAAGTTTATCTTGTTTTTCTTCTTCATTTAGTTCTTTTTTACTTTTCTTTTGTTTTGTAGCTTCTATTCCCCTTTTATTCATATATTTTCTCCATATTTTATATATTTATTTTCTTAAAAAAACATCATTTAATTTTTCTACATTGGCTATAATATTTTCAAATATTTTTGTTATTTCTTCTTCTGTTAAGGTCTTTTTGCTATCATTAAATGTTAATGAATAAGCAACAGATTTTTCATCTTTTCCTATGTTTTCTCCTGTGTATACATCAAAAACTTCTATATTTGTTAGTAATTTTCCTCCTGCCTTTTTTATTACTTTTTCTACTTCTACAGATGGCATATCTTTTTTCATTACAAATGCTACATCTTTTTTTACATTTGGGAATTTAGAAATTTCCTTATATTTCATTTTTCCTACTCTTTTTGAAAGTAATTCATCTAAATTAATTTCCATTACATATACATCATCTTTTGTAACTTCTGGGTGTAATTTCCCAACAATTCCAACTATTTGTCCATTTACATTTATATTTGCTGTTTGTCCTTTATGAAATTCATTTGGTATTTGGTCTGGCATTTCTATAGTATATCTATTTTCATAACCTAAAAAGTTTAGTAATTCTTCTACTACTCCTTTTATAACATAAAAATCAACATTTGCACTGTTTCCAACTCCTAAATAATATTTTCCAGTCATTAATGCAACTATTTTTTGATTTTCTCCATATTCTTCTTGTTTTTTATAAAATCCTTTTCCTATTTCAAATATACATACATCCTTGTTTTCTCTTGCTTTATTGTATTCATATATTTTAACCATTGATGGAATTAAGCTATATCTTAGTGCATTTCTTTCTTCTGCTAATGGGTCTAATAATTTTACTACTTCAAAGTCATCTGTTGTGTATTTTTTTGCTTCTTTATCACTTGTAAATATCATTGATAATGTTTCATTTAAACCAAGTGATACCATTTTGTTTCTTATTTCTCTTGTTTGTTTGTCATAGCTTCCTTGCTTTACTGGTAATACTGGCAACTTTCCTTCTATATTGTCTACTCCATATATACGTCCAACTTCTTCTATTAAATCTTCTTTTATTGATATGTCTAACCTTCTTCTTGGAACTGATACTATTGCTTTTTTGTCATCTGCTTCATAGCTAAATCCTAATTTTGTAAATACGTCTAAGATATCATTGTTAGAAATATTTGTTCCTAAAACATCTGTAATATTTTTAAATGTTATTTCTATTTTTTTATCTTCTTTTTGGCTTTGATCATATGTACACATTCCTTCTATTACTGTACCATTTGCATATTTCTCTAACAAATGGCAAGCTCTATTTATTGCCATATATGTTCTGTTTGAATCTAAGCCTTTTTCAAATCTGTTACTTGCTTCACTTCTTAATATTTTTTTTGCTGTTTTTCTTACTCTAACTCCATCAAATATTGCAGATTCTATTATTATATTTTTTGTTTGTGGTACAACTTCTGTTTCTAGTCCTCCCATAACTCCTGCTAATCCTATAGATTTTTCTTTAGTTGAAATTACTATGTCATTTTCATCTAATGTTCTTTCTATATTATCTAATGTAGTTAGTTTTTCTCCATTTTTTGCCATTCTAACTATTATTTCACTGTTTAGTTTATCTGCATCATAAAAATGCAATGGTTGGCCTAGTTCTAGCATTACATAATTGCTAATATCTACAACATTATTTATTGGTCTTATTCCACAAGCCATTAATCTATTTTTTATAAATGCTGGACTTTCTTTTATTTCTACATTTTCTACTTTTTTTGCTAAAAATACAGAGCAATTATTTGTTTGTATGTCTATATTAAATGTTTGATTTATATCTTTTCCAGTTTCTTTATAATTTATATCTACATCTTTTACTTTTTTATTATATATTGCCCCTAATTCATATGCCATTCCAAGCATGCTTAACAAGTCTCCACGATTTGCTGTTAATTCAAAGTCTATTACTTCATCATCAAATCCTAAGTATTTTATTGGATCTTCTCCAACAATTGCATCTTGACCTAATTCGCAAATTCCTTTTTTGTCTTCTTCTGTTAAAAATTTGTTATCTAGCCCTAATTCCGCAATTGAACACATCATTCCATTTGATTCTACCCCACGTATTGTTCCTTTTTTTATTGTTACATCATTTGGTAAATTTGCTCCAACTAATGCTACTATTACTTTTATTCCAGCTCTTGCATTTGGTGCACCACAAACAATTTGAAGTGTTTTATCTCCTACATCTACCATACATACATGTAAATGGTCTGAATCTGGATGTTCTTCACATGTTTTTATTTGTCCTATTACTAAATTTGTTGCATTTATAAACTTTTCTGCACTATCATATTCATTTCCTACTCTTGTCATATCTTGTGCTATCTTTTCTATACTTAAATTATCATCTAAATCTATATAATCTTTTACAAAATTTCTACTTAATATCATTTGTTTTTACACATCCTTTCTATCAAATTGTTTTAAAAATCTTACATCATTTGTGTATAAATAACGTACATCTGGAATTGCATATTTAAACATTGTTATTCTGTCTAGTCCAGGTCCAAAGGCAAATCCTCCCCACTCTTCTGGGTCATAGCCTCCCATTTTTAGTACATTTGGGTGCACCATTCCTGCCGCAAATACTTCTATCCATCCTGTTTTTTTACATAGTGAGCAACCTTTTCCTCCACATTTAAAGCATGTTACGTCTACTTCGTATGATGGTTCTGTAAATGGGAAATAACTTGGTCTAAAACGTAATTTTGAGTTTTCTCCTAACATTTTTTTCGCAAATATTTCTAATGTTCCTTTTAAATCTGCAAGTGATACATTTTTATCTTTTTTATCTATTACTAACCCTTCTACTTGCGCAAATTGTGGTGAATGTGTTGCGTCATCTTCCCTTCTATATGTTTTTCCTGGGCATATTATTCTTATTGGCTCTTTACCGCCTTTTTGTTCCATTACTCTTGCTTGTGCTGATGAAGTTTGTGTTCTTAATAAATATTCGTTTGTTATGTAGAAACTATCTTGCATATCTCTTGCTGGGTGACCTTCTGGTAAATTTAGCTTTTTAAAACAGTATTCATCTGTTTCTAATTCTGGACCAGATACTACATCATACCCCATAGATACAAATAAGTCTTCTACTTCTTCTATTACCAAATTCATTGGATGTTTACTTCCTCTTACCATTTTTTTGCTTGGTAATGTTATGTCTATTCTTTCATTTTCTATTTTTTTATTTAGTTCTATTTTTTTAAATTCCTCTTCTTTTCTAGAAATTAGATTTTCTATTTTTCCTCTTACTTCATTTACCAAGCTTCCTATTACTGGTCTTTCTTCTTCAGCCAATGTTCCCATTGTTCTTAATACTTGTGTTAGCTCACCTTTTTTTCCTAGGTATTTTACTTTTAAGTCTTGTAATTGTTTTAAATCTTTTGCATTTTCAATTTCATTAATTGAATTTTCTTTAATTTGTTCAATTTGCTCTTTCATTAAATTCCTCTCCTTGTAATAATTTTGGATTTTAAGTTTCCATTAACTTTTTTACTTTGTTTAAATTTGCAATAAAACAAGCCAATTCTTCCATTACATAGGACGAATTGGCTTATTTCGTGGTACCACCTAATTTTATTAATTATTTTAATTAACCTCATTATAGTTTTAACGGTTCAACCGCTTCTTTCTACTTTGCTTTTCAAAAGAAGACCTAAAAAGTGAAATTTCTATATATTTGTATTTAAATAGCTCTCAGCTTTGCTATTTTCTCTGTAAAATACTTTTACTATATATACTTTGCTTTTTAATTGGCTTTTCTTATTATGTTTTATATGTTATCATATTTTATTTATTTTTTCAAGTTTTTTTACATACTTCCAAAAATAATTTCAATATTTTTTAATTGTTTTAAAATATAAGTTTGGTTAAATTTCATATCTAAGACTATTCTTCCTTTAGAATCTGTATTTTGTGTAACAACTGGCTCAAAAATATAAGAATAATCACTTGTATTTATTATATTAAAATCTGAATCATATCTATTAATACGCATTGTATAGTAATTTTTTTCTAATTTACTAATACCACTTTTTAAAGTAATTTGAAGTCCTGAACTATATATTTTATAACTTTCTATTTTATCATAATTTTCTTGGTCAGATTTTGCTGGTATAAAGTTATTTGATGTTTTATCATACACAAAACATATTTTAAATTTATCTAAATTTTCTGCTGTATTTTTTTTAGTTTTTAGATTATTTTCAAATACAAATGTGCTGCTTTGGCTATCTACGTTTTGGGATTTTACATTTTCTACTATGCTATTATCTAGTGTTGTATTTACTTCAAATTTTATATTTTCATTTTTTTCGGTATTTGTTATTTGAGTTTTTCCGCCTATTCTTTGTATTGTTACTTTTTCTATTTTATAGTCATTTCCATAATCATATTTTATTTTAAAATAATCTCCCTCTATTTTTTCTTTTATTTTATCTTTCCAATCTTGGTCTTTTGTATCTACTATGGTTTCTACATTTTCCCCATCTATGTATTTTACCTCTATATCACCTATTTGTTTATACATATTTATTGATGGCAATATATTATTAATAATTTCACTTTTTAAAATATAGCCTCTTTTTTCTTGTATATTTATGTGATTTAATAAATTTTCTTTTGCATCTTGTGCTATATTTTCTTTTTTTGTTTTATCAGAATTTGTAAAAAATCCTGCTTTATTGTTTAAAGACATTACTGCTTTTATATTTTCTATACTTACAGGAATTTCTTGCCATGTTGTTATTGCACATAATATTATAAATGCTCCTGAAAGTATTATTGCAGTGATTTTTTGGGTTTTTTTCTTATTTTTAGTATTAAATATCATTATTAATAAAAGTATTATTGGAATTAATGTTATTTGAATTATTAACAATATATTAAACATCGTTGCTTTTAATATGCTATTTGAATACCTCAAACAATAATAAAATCCAATGCCTACTGTTAGTGCAATTATTGCAAGTATAATTGCTCTTTTTATTTTCTTTTTATAAATTGACTGTATAAATAATTTTATATATTTAAAGATAATATATATATCTATTGCTAAAAGAATTATGTATATATAATCTACAATTTGTATTGATGATACTATTAATGGTACTTGTAAAATTTCTTTCCAAAATACTGCCAATAATATAGCTAAAGTTATAATAATGCTTATTATATTTATTATTATATTTTTCTTTTTAATCTCCAAATGCTCTTCCTCCTATTACTTTTCCTGTTTTTACATCAATATATACTGATACCCCATTTAGCATGTCATCTTCTCTTGTATACACATAACATTTTATCTTTTTAGTATTGTAAACTTTGTCTGTTTCATTTGCCTTTCTTGTAAAAAAGTTATTTGCATATACTTCTTGTGTTTCTATTGTTTGGCTATCTTTGCTATATTGTCCAACTATATTTTCAGCTTGTTTAAATGCTTTATTTGCTATTTCGTCTGCCTCATTTTGAGTTATGTTTTTATTTTCACTACTTGTATTTAAATATGTATTAAAATCTTTTACAAATATTTCTTCATCAATATTTGCTACTGTTTGATTATATTGGTTATTATCATCTTGAATTTGTGCTTTACTTTCTATGCTTGTATTATCTACATTATATATGCAGTTTGTGTTTACTATTTTACTTACAATTAATAAATGTGCTGTATATTCATAATTATTCTTTTTATTATCATAATAATATCTTAAATTTCCTATATTTATTTTTACCGTAATATCTTTTGGAATTGCTAATGTTAATACTATAACATTGTTGTTAAATACATCGTTTGGTATTTCCTCATCAAATTCTAGGTTGCACATTGCTGTATATAGTTCTAATGATTCGTTGTCTTTTATAACTGTTTGATATATTTGATTATTTATATTTTTAAATTGCTGTAAATATTTATATTCTACTGAGACCAATGTGTTTTTTGATATATATTCTTTATTGTCCATTGTGTAATATTTTGTGTTGTTTATTTTACCATCTATTTCCTTTTTTATTGAATTTGTGTCTATATTACTTTTTATTAATTCAGCTCCTGAGTCCATCATTTTAGCAAATTTTCCTTTATTATTTAATATTAATATGTAATTTTTACTTACTGTATTATAATCAAATTCTATAAAACTTTCTTGATTATGCATATCATCTAATTCTTCTTGTGATATTATTGTTTCTTTTTTGCTTGTGTCTATTTTTTTTGACATTTGTTCTATTATTATTTTATATATTTCGTTTTCTGGTTTTATTTCATAGTACTTTTCCTGATTCTTGTATATTATTCTATCTGGATTTATTATATTTTTTGAAAATTCTTCTTTGTTTTTTTCTTCTTGTTCTTTTTGGTTATTTGTTATATATATTGATACTAGTGCCGTTAGTGCTACTAATATTATTATTGCTATGCTCAATATTATTTTTTTCTTCATTTTCTATTCCTCTTTTCTTTGTTTTTTCTTTGTTATTATATCATAGCATTTGGTTATTTGAAATATTTTTTATCTTTTTATTAACTTTTTATGGCATATTATAATATCAATTGTCGTTAAGATAAGCCTGTTTTATTTATATAGATGTAGCAAAATTTGTAGACACGCAGGACTTAAAATCCTGCGTCTCAAAAGACGTGCCAGTTCAATTCCTTTCCCATCTACTATTAATTTTTTAATAGTCTGAAATAGCTATTTACATAGAATAAAATTCAATTATACACAATTTATTAAAACCCAAAATTAAAAAGTTTGTATTTTAAATAAAAAACGATTAAAAAATTAAATTCTTAATCTTTTTTATGTTATAAAATGCAAAAAGGAAATGATAAAATCATTTCCCTTGCATACCATTTTAAAACTATTCATTTACCATTTCAACAACTTCCAATATTAATACCATTATCATTAAAGGGTATAATATAAATATAAGTCCCATTACAATGCTGTCCAATATCGCTGAGCCAATTTCCCTATCTTGTGTCATTTCAAGTTCACCTTTTTGTACCTTTGCAATAACTTTGCCTCGATAATTAGCTAATCTAACATTTATAGTTGTTGAATCTATACTAACAGAATAATCTTCTGGCACTTCAAATATACTAGTGCCCTTTTGAGCTTGAGCATAAACATCACGTGCTACCTGCTCACATGCTTCAAACTGATTAGTACTTAACGGCTTATGAAAAAGTTTCCAACTAACAAGAAAACTAGCAATAAACAACACAATTACCACTAATATAATAGCTTCAATAGTATTCATATGTTGCTCGTTCACTTGCTTTACTTTGCAAATAAATGTTCTCCGTTCTTTCATGGTATGGTCCTCCTTTTAATAAAAAAATTAATAATGTCTGGTGTCCTCTTGATAGAGGATAAATTCTACTTACCTTATATAAGGTAACTATTAATGATTATATGCCATTTTACATAAAATAGCAAGTATTTGCAAACTTTTAATACGGTATTTAATATCTTGATAAGTGAAAAATTAAATGCAATTAATAATATACAAATTTTTTTTACTTTTTTTCATTTTTGTATTGACTTTTTTTTTATGACATATTATAATATCAATTGTCGTTAAGATAAGCCAGTTTAATTTATGCAGATGTGGCGGAACTGGTAGACGCACAGGACTTAAAATCCTGCGGTTGAATAAACCGTGCCGGTTCGATTCCGGCCATCTGCACCAATGACGTATCTGTTCGAACTAATAAAACAGATAAATACAAAAATCAATCAGAAAATAAATCTGGTTGATTTTTTTGTTGTCTAAAAACAATATAAAAATCATCCAAATGAAAGGATGGTGTATAAATTGAAAATAATTAAACAAGAATTACAATTTGAAGAATGTCTAAAACAGAGACTTGAATTTATATGTGAATTTGCTAAAGTTACCCCTACTTTTATAAATGGTAGCATTAGGAAATTAGAAAAAACTAATCTTACATATATTGAACCACATAAAGTGATTATTAAAAGTATTACTTTTTTAGTTTTCAATTATTCAAATGATGTGTATATTTCAAACTTATCTAAAAAGATAAAATTATCAGAGTTAGAAGAATATTTGAAAAAAATATAAATTTGTAAATATTTGACATTTCTTGAAATCGTGATATAATATAGCCAATTAATTGCATATAGCTGTTCGTCAAAAGCTATATGTTTACGAGCACTTTGAAAAATTTATATTATATTACAATTATATTGTATTTTGTTAAACGGATTTAAGAGATGTCAAAAGTACTCGTATTGTACTTTGATGTCTCTTTTTTGTTAGATTGGAGGTTTGAAAATTGAAAGATGAAAAGAAAAAATGTGGCTTATATATGAGAGTATCAACAGAAGACCAAGCAAGAGAAGGTTTTAGTCTTCCAGAACAAAAAGAAAGATTAGAATCTTTTTGTAAATTTAAAGGTTATGAAATAATAGATTATTATCAAGATGCTGGAATTAGTGCTAAGACTGGTAATCATAGACCAGAGTTTGAGAGATTAAAAGATGATATAAAAGCTAAAAGAATAAATACTATTGTTGCTTTAAAGTTGGATAGAATAACAAGAAGTATTTATGATTGGGAAAATTTAATGACATTTCTAGATGAAAACGATGCTTATTTGGATTGTGTAAATGATGAAATAAATACAACTAGTGCAAATGGTAAAATGATTTCAAGGTTATTAATGAGTGTTAGTCAAAATGAAATTGAAAGAACAAGTGAAAGAACTAAAGTAGGACTAGCTGGTGCAATTAAATGTGGTCATATTCCACATATTGCCCCATTAGGATATAAACACGAAGATAAAAAACTAGTAATAGACTATGCTACAAAAGATGTTATAGTTAGAATATTTGATTTATATTATAATGGTTATTCTTATCAAAAAATAAGTAATCTATTCAATGAAGAAAAAGTATTAGGAAAAGATAATTGGAGAGACTCTACAATACAAAACATTCTTGAAAATGAAATATACAAAGGTGATTTTATTCACGGAAAAAGGACAAAAAATCCAACATATTATGAAGATGTTGTTGAACCTATTATTTCAAAAGAGATGTGGGCTGATTGCCAAGTTCAGAAAAAGAAAAATTCAAGGAGTTATCAAAGAACACTCACCTATTTGTATTTGCAAAAACTAAAATGTCCTAAATGCAATCGTATTTTAGGTGGTAAAGCTACTACAAAGAAAAATGGGAAAACATACTTCTACTATTATTGCAATGATTGTAAAATTCAATTTAAAGAAAATGTAATAAATGAATATTTCGAACAATTTATAGATGAATTAACTGAGTATGATTCTGTTGTAAATCAATTCTTTTTGCCTATGATAAAACAAAAATTTGATGAACCTAAAGAACAATTAGAAAAAGAAATAAATAATCAGAAATCTAAACTTGAAAGGATAAAAAAAGCATATATCAATGGAGCTTTTGAATTAAAGGAGTATAACGAAGAAAAGCATATTGTTGAAAAAACAATTGTAGAACTTGAAGAAAAACTAAATATTACAGATTGCACAGAAGAACTAAAATTTACTCCAAAAGATATTTTATTAAAAAGGGATATTGATTTTATTAATAAAATAAAACTAGATAAAGAATATCAAGAGAAAACTAAAACTTGGAAAGATTATACAAGAGAAGAAAAAGCTGATTTAATAATGAGGTATGTTGAAGATATTGAACTTACTTTAGTTGGAAATGAATTAATTTTAAAACAAATAAACTTTAGAGATTCAATTTGTAAACCTTGCCAAGAATTATATGATAAAGGCTATATTGATATTACAAAGCCTATGATATTAGGAAATGTATTAGGTAGTGTTAGGTTTAGTAACTATTTACCAGATGAGGAAGTCTGTGAAATAATAATGAGGTTACAACAATATTATGATGTTCATTTTACAGAGGCAACATATTATTTACAAAAGCAAATGTTCTATTTTAACTTTGCTGAAGATAATAGTGCTATTGTTAGAGTGTTCCCATTAGAAGATTATTATAAATTAGATCCTAATAATAAAATGGAAGAATATAGATTTGGAATTTTATATATTAACGAAGAAGATAAGTTTGAAATGCAAGATATTGATACAGCATTTGATTATATTCCAGATGAAAGTAATGATAGTGTAATTTATATGAAAGAACCTGTTCCTATATCAGTAGGTGTTAAGCCAGTAAAGTTCTGCGAAGATAATACTGAAGAAAAAAATTAACGTGGCACGTTTTGTTTTTATGAAATAAAAATGAAAGTGGTGATAGTTAATTTGAATAAAATTTGTCTATGTAAGATAAATTTTATTGCCTCGCAGAGCCCCCGAGTTTTGATAGAATGTCAAAACTCATAGGGGGTTAGGACTTATGGCAAAGCCAAAGTCCATAGCTACGAGGAAATTTCAAAGGAGGGATTTTATGGAGCAAGAATTAGCTTATTCTTTTCACTTAGGTAGTGATAAAAACAAAAGTAAATTAGCAAAAAAAGTAGCAAAAGATAATTTATCTGGTACTACTTCTCTATCTAATAATGCAATTCAAAATGCAAAAGACTTATCAGATGTTAATAAACACAATTTAAGAGATTATGATAATCATAGAGAACTAATTAGAACAATATATGGTACTAATGATATTGTAAATGATGTAAAACAAGTATATTTAGATGAGTTTGAGCAAGCTAGAATCGAATATAACACAAAACAAAATCGTGATGACAGAAAAATTAAAAATTATTTTAAAAAAGTATGTGAGTCTCAAAATGATATAGCTTGTGAAATTATAATAGAACTTGGAGATATGGATTTTTGGAATAATAAAGATAATGAATATAGGCTAAAAATGGTTGATGTATATAATGAACAAGTAAAAGCTTTAATAAAAATCGTACCAACTTTTAAAGTAGCAAATGCCACAATACATTTTGATGAAACCTCTCCTCATATGCATGTTATAGGTGTTCCAATAATAGAAAATTGTACTAGGGGAATGAAAAAGCAAGTTGGAAAAACTAAGCTATTTACAAAAACATCTTTAACAGAAATACAAGATAAAATGAGAAATGCTTGTATTAAGTCATATAACAAATTTTATGAAGTAAATATTAAGTTAAAAGAAAAGCAAAAAGGTAGAAACCAAGACATCAATGTTAATGAAATGGGTAATTACAGAGAAATAAAGAAACAGCTAAAACAGAAAGAACAAAAACTTGAAAAAGCAAATAATCAAACGAAAATACTTGATAATTCTAGTAATGATATAAAAGAAATTTTAAATAACCTAAAATCTACTAAACTTAACAAAAATAATATGGTTATTTCAAACGAGGATGTTCAAAAAATCAAAAATTATACAGAAGATGTAAAAGATATAACCCAGACAGTAAGAAATGTAAATGACTTAAATATGGCAATTAAAGATTTTGAACACTCTAGCTTTGAAATAGAAAAAGAAAATCGCTCACTAAAATATGAAATAGAGCTAAAAGATAATGAAATCGGCAATTTAAAAAATAAACTATCTACTAAAGAAAAGATTATAGGCAAGTTACAAAGCGAAAAAGAAAAACTAAAACAAGAATTACAGAAATTTAAAGGCTTTTGGCATAGTATTATGAGCCATTTTCATAAAAGAATTTGCTATGACAAAGATAATAACTATAAAATTGTTAGTGATGACTTATATAAAAATGGTATATTTGACGACAATGATAATGAAATCGCTAATAATATTTATAGAAAAATAACTATACCAGATGAAAACAAGCAAAACAAGAATAAAAAGAAAAATGATGATACAAGATTTTAAAGGAAAGGAAATTTTTAATATGGAAAATGTTAAAAATATAATAAATATAATTAAAGATATGAATATAAAAGATAAATTGAGATTAGGTATATGCTTAACTACAAGTGATTGGGCTGATATCTTATATAATAAATCAGAGATGTATGAGAAATTTGATACAATGCTAAAAGAAATTGATGAAGAATATAGAACTACTTTAATAAACTTTGCAAAATATAAACTTGTAATGTTTACAATGGCTAAAATTATGGAAATGAAGAAAGTTGAAAAAAATCAAGTTGCTTTGTATTTGTTTAATAATTTAAAAAGCTAGCATTTAATTGTTCTGTTACTGTTTACAATAAGAATTAAAAATGTTATAATTATTATGAGGTGAAAAAAATGAGTAAAAGTATCGAAGGAACAAGACCATTGGATGCAAATATTGAAAAGAAAAATTTAGAAGGAACATATATAGATAAAAGCGAATCAAGTGAAACTAAAATTGATAGTTGGGATTTGACAGAACAAACAAGGAAAAGAGATCAAGAAAGAAAAGCACGAGAATCACTAGATATGCGATTTGGTGGATTAGGTGGATTCAGTTTTTCAAAAGCTTTTGCAGAACCTCTGCCAAAACCAAGATTTACTGCAATAGATATTGGAAAGGCAACTATAAATACTCCTACTCAAGATAAAAGAGAAGCTCAAAGAGTAGAGAATGAATTAGAAGCACTAAGAGAATCATCATTAGATGAATTAGATAAATAAAACAAAGGAGAATATAAAAATGGTAGCTGAAAATTATGCTTGTGCATATAGAGAAGTAATAGAAATACTAAAATATACAAATCAAGATGATGTAAATAAAATTCCAAGTGAAAAATTATTGTTGTGGCTAGATAATATGAAAGAAGATTATAACTTTGAAATAGATGAAGAAAAGCCATTGTCGGAACAAAATATTTCAAAAGAGGCAAAAGCGATTTTAGCTAATATTTTTAAAGAATACTGGGCTACTGATTATCAAAAACAACGAATTGAAGAAAAAGAAAAATATGATATGGAAAAACTTGAAAAAGAAAAATATGAAAAATATAATCCAAATGATATTTTTAAAAACAAAAATCAAATTAATATTGAAACTGATAATATTAGTGATAATGTAGCAATGGTTGAATATAAAGTGTCTTTATTTACAAAAATATTCAATAAGATAAAATGTATATTTAAAAAATAATGAATATTAGGAGAGCATAGGAATGAATAATCCAGTATATTTTGAACAAGATGTTAATGAATTAGTGATAGTCATAGGTAATGATAAATTTAGAATAAATGAAAACGAAATTAAACATTTTATAAATGGAACAAAGCTTGTTGAAAAGCACAATATAGATAGTGAAGCATTTTATAAATTCGTAACATATTTAGTATCAATATGTAATGAGTGGAAAAATTTTTTTGTAAAAAGTATTAGTCCTGAATCAGAGTGGTCTATTTTAATAAAAACAAACAATAATGGGGCAAAAAGATATGCTGGAATAGAATATTGTCCGAATAATTGGCAAGAATTTTATAATAATTTTGTTGCTTTTGTTAAAAATATAGAAATTGTAACTAATATAAGAAATAAAGAAATTCAACAACAGCCCAATAATGAATATGAGATAGAACAATATCTCAACTTTACAGATTTTAACAACTTAAATATAACTGATGATGAAACGGAAGATTATGATTTAGTATGTGGAATAAGGATTGAAACTAATTATGTAGGAGGAACAGTTGAACAGCTGAATTTATATGATATTCCTAAAGGAAGTGTTTTTCACTTTAATTATAGTGAAGCAGAAATAATAAATATAACAAAAGATGAGATTGTATTAAGAACAGATAATACAATAGAATTAAGCAAAATTCAATCAAAAGTTACAACAGAAGAAAAAAACAAAATAGATTTGCATTTGAAAGTTAATGAATTTATTACAGGTTGGTCTACTATGCCTATTCCATTGAGAGTTCAATATAAAATGAAAGTATTATATGTTAGAAAAAAACAACAATTGGAATATTAGAAAAAATAATAAATTGCAATTTTTATTGACTTTTTCAATAAATTTGATTATAATAAAAATAGGAAATGGAGAATCCACAAACGTGGTTTGCCAGTTATATATGTAAAAAAACACATCTAACCGTCAAGTACAGATGTGTTTTTTTATTGTCTATTTGCTTAAAATTATAACCAATATAATTAAGGCAAATACTATAATAGTTTCGACAATTATAACAAATAAAAGTAAGTATATTATTTCTAATAAAACAGCTTCTATCATAGTACCACCTCCTCACTCACAACATAAGTTGTGGATTAAAAGTGGCAAACCACATCTGCTTATTCCCATTTCCTATGTTAAATAGTATAGCATGGGAAATAATAAAAATCAACACTTAAGAACAAGATTTTGTGGTAACTTTTTTGAAGAAATTTATTGCAATTTATAAAAAATATGATATACTTTAATAAATTGATTGATATTTGTATCAATCGTCAAGAGAGCAAAAAAGTTGTAGATAACTACTTCGTTGGCACCAAGAATACAGATTAGAAATCAAATTTCTAACCTGTATTTTTTTGTGTTATTTGAGCAAATTCCCCTATTTTACAATGGTTAGAAAATGGAATTTATACCATATAAAGCTAATGAATGTTTTGAACATTTATATTATCAAATACCAATGAAATTATTCTTTAATATCAAGTATAAAGATAAATTAAATTCAGATAGTAAAATTCTTTTATTAAAAACATAGTTGAACTAAAAGGATTAAGAGAAAATTTATGGAGAAAACACAAAAGGCTTAAAATCTTTGAAAAATGTCAGTTTATTTGCTCCGAGATTCAAAAATTAGCCCTTAAAATAGATAAACTAAAAAAGATATTAAACTATGTAATTTTATTGAAAATAGCACTTTACGAATGAAAGATAATATTAAAGAAATTAGTAAAGAAGAAAATAATAACGTTAAGGTAAAAAATAGAAATAGATATTTTAGATAAACAGCAAAAAAGACTCCCCAAAACCATGGAGAATCCTTTTTGTTTGCTTTTTATTGTCTTGCATCCGATTCATTAAGAAATATAGAAATGCCAATCTCTTTTGTAGAGACATCTTTTCCTTTATTCAACCTAATAATCAAATCATAGACATTGTCAACATAGTGTTCGTTGATACCGGAAACCGTTTTTTTATAAACGCGCTTACCGATTTTCTGGTATACAACCGACTTGGGTTTTGGCAACTTACCTGCTGCTTCATTTGCTTCTTTTGCAGTATCAAAGATCAAACGTCCATAGTCTTCGAAGCTGTATCTCTTGTATGTATCTCCATACAAAACAGCATCAAAGGTTTTGTTTTCTTCATCGACCTGCAAAATTTTAGCCTCAGCTTCAAAAGCTTGCGT
This sequence comes from Clostridium sp. CAG:440, assembly GCA_000437215.1. Classification (GTDB taxonomy): domain Bacteria; phylum Bacillota; class Clostridia; order TANB77; family CAG-508; genus CAG-269. Next base: position 14,304 of record FR898643.1, on the reverse strand, counting down.
TCCATTGTTCGTTCCCCAGTAATCAACCAGATATACTGTTTGGTTTACTTTGAAATCCCGTTTACATTCTTTTGACATAAGAAAACCTCCTCTTAAAAAATGTCGCTTTTCTGAGTATTGTGTTCATTTGCAAAATCCAGCATTTGAGCAAATACTTCATCATCAGCATAAATGCTTTTATCCCATTCATACCAGATATCAAAAGCAGTTTTTGCGCCATCTGCTACCATTTGCTGAGCTTTGGCATTTTTAAATACAACGTTGTTATCCTGGTCATCTAAAGAATGATGACATCCCATATCTTGATATACTTTCGACTGAAGGTCGGCCTCTAATTTATCACAATGATATGCAAATATTGCTTCTCTGGTTTTTCTTTCGTCAAACTCAGATAACAAAGAAATAAGCTCATCTTTCTTTACCAAATCACCAATAACTTTGATGATTGCTTCATGCTCAATTCTCAACTTTTCTTCTTTTGAAATATTGTCAAACGGAGTAATGTCTCCGATAACAACTTCGCCCAATTCATGAATTACCAACATCTTTATGACTTTATTCAAGTCAATATAATATTGGAACTCTGAATCTAAGCTTATTGCTAGAATACATGTACCATATACATGTTCAGCAATGCTTTCTACTCGTTCTTTGCTTACATTCCAATGTTTTTCATCCCATCCACTTCTGATTTTGTATTTCAACTGAGTAGCTAAAAGATAAAATCTCATTGCATTTTTTAATTTGGTTTCTTTCATATGTGTCCTCCTTCAATAATTATTGTGTTGCCTGTGGTTTTATATGTGAACTCCCCAAGGAGATTACAAAAAATTAACATAAAAATTATATCACAAATGTATTAAACTGTCTATAATTATGCAATATTTTAAACTTATATTATTAGTAAATTTTTTTAAATAGGCAAAGAAGATTCCAGATGGAATCTCCTTAAAACATATATATGCTAAATTTTATATAATTCTTTTATCATTTTTTCCCAATCATAAAATCTTTCCATTCTATTTCTTTTATCTGGATTTAAGTCATGTAAATATTTTTCATTATCATTCAACTTATTATATATTTTCTACATCCCCAAAATTTAAATACTTAATTTCATTTTTATAAAATCTTTATTTAGTGGCTTAAATAAGGATTTTTTATTTTCTAATATTTCTAACAATTTTTATTTTGCTTCTACATCTATATGAGTGTATATGTTTGCTATAGTATTATAACTAGAATGACCTAACTATATTGTAATATCTTTCATCTCATTGCCTTATTTGCTTTATTATAGATATTATTTGTACTATTTATTATATATATCGATAGAATCAAGATTTGATTTTTATGTAAAATTGTAGTATAATTAAATTATAATATTCGTGGGTACAGCGAAATATAATAAATGTACCATTTTAGTATAGAATGCTGATATTTCAGTATTCTGCTAAGAGGATAAGGAGAATATATGAAACGGTATTTAGCATTAATATTAGTGGTTGTGCTTGCATTTAGTCTAACTGGATGCATGAATGTGGAAACTGTTCCAGAAGAGAAGAACTTGGAGGTTCTTAATACTCTTAAGGGAAGCACTTTGGAGAAAACACATGAAATTGAAGGGCTTGAATTCATAACTACCTACAATACAGGCGATTATGATTTAAGTAGATGGAGAATAACAGACTCCAAAGTAATCAATATGACGGCTGAAGTTATAAATGTTCCAGAAGGTGCAACAGTATTGATTGAGCATGTTCACATAGACATGTCTCTAAAATCTACAGATCCACAACTTGACGGCCTTTCACAAGATAACATGGATGATTCCTACCATGGGATATCGCAGGATGGCTTTTTTATAAGCGACAAGTACCAGTATCAGAATAAATTTGCTGTAGAAGGTTTCAGCAAAGATTTAATTGATGGATGGACGTTTGTATGCGGTTCTTATGGTTCTGGCTCTATAACTGAGGAAAGACTTACTGAAAAAAACTTAGTTAAGCATGGTAATGTATATGCTAATAAAATGCAAGTAGTTTATGATGTACTTGTTAAATATGCTGATGAAGACTTTTACCATGTTGTATCAGTTTTGGATGAATTTCTGATACCTGTAGAATATGAAGATAAGTAAATACCATGATTTCGATGTTTCAATGCCCAGTCAACAGCTAGTTGGCTGGGCATTATCCATAAAATTTAATATTTATTTTCGTATTCTATCAAAATGTTCAAAAAAATCTGCCCCAGTGGTGTATTTATGTAGTGAAATCTGTGATGAAAATTTTCTTGCTGCGCTCCAGTATGAGAAGTCTGAATCTGAACAGTTGCTGAAAAAAATCTATGGCATCGCCAAGGCTCATGGACTCTACGTCACATGGTACGGAAAAGGATCTATTTCGTGTGAGCCTGACAGGTTTCTTGTATCCGGTAGAGGATATGAAAGTGAGAAAAATTATGGAAAAAAAGCAATAAAAATACGACAGTTAAATATTTTTCTTTTATAAATTTCAAATAAAATATAGACTTTTTTTTTTGTTTGTGTTAATATATTATTTGCAAATGCCGATGTGGCGGAATTGGTAGACGCACATGACTCAAAATCATGCGGGAAACCATGTGGGTTCGAGTCCCACCATCGGTACCACCTAAAAAAATTTAATTGTCTAACTATTTATTATGTTAGATTCTGTTAAATATAAATGAAAATTCACACTTTTCATTTCTATTTTTTTTGTAAATTTTTATATTTAATTTGGAAATTATTTCAATATTAAAAAAATGTTTCATCAATAAAATCCAAGATTTTCGTAAAATTTGAATTATGTTAAGAAATGTGTTATAATTAATGTATAAAATTTTTTATTTAATTCCTGTATTCACTGAATTGTGGAGGAAGTTTACCTCTTACTTTTTAGTTTTAGCATAAAGAAAAAACAACAATATAAAAATGGAGGACATTATTATGTTAAAAAAATTCGCAATATGGTTCATTTGCTTTGGTTTGAGTTTCTTGGTTCAAAACCTTGGTTGGGCAGAACAGGGAAAAGCATTCTTGTATATCCACATTGGACTCAACGTACTTATCATTGCTCTTTTAATTGCTATTGCAATAATCCTTGGTCTAACTAATGGATTTGAATTTGCAGCATTATCTTGCGGTGTTTCTTTCATCTCTATTTTAATTACAGCTGTTGAAATTGTCATTACACTGTTTGCAACATGGGGAGCTACCAAATTGTTTAATGTAGACTTTTATGTTGCATATCAGATCATGACATTTGGTCAGTGTTTATGTAAAACCAACAATAGCAAAAATAATAATTAACAAAAACAAAAATAAATCTCGTACGAGATTTATTTTTGTTTTTTATTTTTCTTTATGATCTCAAATTAAATATAAATTATTTGTCCTGGGTATATAAGTCCGGGATTTTTTATATTATTTAAATTAACTAAATAATCAATGCTTACTCCATACCATCTAGCAATTCTCCATAAAGAATCCCCTCTTCTAACTACATATTTTTTATATTCATTATATTCTTTTTTACTATAAATAGGCATTGAAATAGACGTTATCCTTAAATGTTCTCCTGGATAAATTAAATTTGGATTTTGTATATTATTTAAATCTACTATTTGATTAACAGTAACTCCATACATAACTGCAATTTTACTTAAAGTATCACCTCTTTTTACTGTATAAATTATACTGCCAGTTCCCATTGTTTCGTTTCCTTCAACTTTAGTATTTGTTACAATTCTTAAAATTTGTCCTGGATATATTAAATTAGGATTTTCTATATTATTTACACTTGTAATTTCTCCTACACTTGTTCCATATTTTCTGGCAATAGCCCATAATGTATCTCCTCTTTCAACTCTATAAGCTATACTTTTAGTATTAATGTTATCTAAATTATTTTCTGTGTTTGGTATTTTACTTGTGTCACTTAAAAAAATATCTCTTGTAAATTTATCTCTATCCACATAGCCATTTATTCCGTTTATATAGCCCCTATCTTCATATTGAACACCAATCCAATAATTCCAATTAGAATTTACATTATATAATCCATTATAATTTCCATAATATGCAAGCCATAATTGATAATTATTTGCAAGTTCAGTTCCAAAAGTATTTTTAGCATTAGATAAATCACTGTATATTATTACCTCTTTTTGTGTTAACATTTTTACATTTTCTAAAAATACTTTTGAGATATTATTTATTTCTTCTACTCCAGAACCATTAAATTGTTCATAATCCATTGCAAGTTTACAGTCTGGTTCTTTTCCTGATATAACTGATGCAAAAAAATTAGCTTCTTGTTTGGCTTCTTCTGTGTTTGTAGCTTCTAAGAAATGATAAAAGCCTACTTTTAGTCCATTTGCCTTTGCATTTTCATAATTTATATCAAAATAGGGATCTTTTATTGATGTCCCTTGACTTGCTTTTATATATACAATTTGTATTCCGCTATTTTTTACTTCACTATAATTTATGTACCCTTGCCAATCACTAACATCTATTCCATCATATATTTCGTTTGAAGCTGGCGTTAATGCATATGTATGATATTTTCCTAAAAATATTGTAACAAATAAAATTGAAAAAATCACAATCATTTTTTGTATTTTTTTATACATAAAAAACCTCCTTTGCATATTTTTAATATATTATGCAAAAAAGGTTTGTTTTGATATTTACTTTTCTTTAGCAGTTTTTATATTATACTCTATCAATTTTATATGTTTTATATAAACTTTTGAAAATTCATCTTTTTCATTTTCAAAATATGCAATATTAAATGAATTTGTATTTACCTCTTCTAATTCTAATTTATTTAAGTCAATTAATATTTTTGTTGATAAATCCATACCAATTGGCAATGTTTTGTTTTGATTATCATAAAAAATAATATTGGTAAATGGTATTGCATTTATTATACCATTTATATTTATTTTATATAAATTAATACTATTTACAGTATCTTTTAGTTTTTCTTCTATTTCTATTTCTGGATTAATATTAAAAATGTTTATATTTTCTTTATTTATATCTCCATCTGCTATCGCTTTATATATTGCCATATCTTCTTCTACTTTGCTTTTTTCTAATGAATTTTTTATATTATCTATAATTTGCTCTAATATCAATTTAAATCCAATTTGTTTTGTATTTTTGTTGATATCTAAAATTTTGAATTTGTCTTTTGGAAGTTCTCTATGCTTTTTATCTTTTATTTTCTTTATTTTTGTACTGTCATCAGCTATACCACCAAATATATCAAATTCTTCATTGTCTAATAAGGACTTTTGCTCTATTGCCTCTTTTTTTAGCATTTTTAAATAGTTTTCTAATTCTTTTGGTTCTAGTGTGTTTGTTTTTATTTGATTTAATAAATCTATTACATTTGTATTTGTAATAAATAGTGCATCAGATTCATCTTGAGTTAATTCTTTTCTAAGTAATCTGTCATATTTTTTTCCAAAATATTCTATATCTTCGTCATAATCAAACACCTTTGTTATTTTCTTTACTACATTTATTTCTTCTGCTTCTCCTTCTGGAAGCTGAGACACTTCATCTTTATTACTGTATTTCCAAAATTCAAATATGCTTTTCTTATGGCTGTCTATATCTTTTATGTATATACTTGCATTTTCTATTTTCTTTTCTAGATTTTTATTTTTTAGTTTTAATGCATTTATATCCATTATTATATTTTTTAAGTTGTTTTCTTTCAATTCATATTCTTTATAATTTTGCATTAACTCTTCTATGGTATAATGGTCTTTTATTTTATCTTGTATGTTGTCATTTTCTATTTCTTTAATTTTGTCTTCTTGATTTTTTATTTCTTCTTTTACTTCATTTTCTACTTTTTTATTTTTCTTAGCTTTACTGTATTTAAAATAGTATTTTACTCTTCCAAAAAATGTTTTTCTACATTCTAAAAATGTTGATATTTGTTTTTCTTTTTCAACATATTCCATTTCTAATAAGACAGATTGTGTTTTTAAGTCTTCTAATTTTTGTGAATTTGTTTCAATTTGCTTATTTTTTTGTTTTTTCTTTTCATTACATAAAATATACTCTTCTTTAAGCCATTTTGGTATATCTTTATATTCTATTTTTCTATTTTCTGTATAAAATTCTATTCCGCCTTCTTTTGATATATTTGTTTGAAAGTTATAGTAATTTGGCAAATCAGTTTGTAATATAAACATTGCTTTTATTAATTTATAAAAATTGCACGCTTCTTCTTTACTTTCTAATTTAATATTATATTTACTTTTTATTTTTTCATATACTCTAGTTTCACCAACGATTTCTATACTTAAGTTATCTTTTTTATCAAACACTTCATATACTAATGGCCAATCTTTTGTAAATAGCCACATGTAGTTTTCTATGTCCTGAAATTCAGATTTTTTTAAATATGTTGTTGTATATTCTACTCCATTTATTGGTACAAATATTTTAGCCGTTCTTCCTTTTTCTAATTTCTTTTTTAATATATAGAAAAATGCTGCATACTGTGCATCTTCTGTTGGAACTAACATAAAATACTTATCTGTATTTTTCGAATAATATATTTGCCATAAATAGTTTGATGCAAATTTAACTTTAAATGGAATTTGTTTATTTAATTTTTTTTGCTCTTCTTCTATTTGTTCTATATCTTCTATTTTTACATTTTTTAGCATTTCTAAAAATTTTGCATGTTTTGCATAATTTTCTTCTGTTTTATTATCTAAATAGTCAAAAATGGGACTTGCTTTTTTATATTTTTCTTCTAACTCATCTAATCTATTTGTAGGTGTAATTAAAATTTGTATATCTTTTACATCCACATACCTATACTGCCTATATTTATTTTCTTCATAAAATTTTGGAATTCTGTATTCTAGTTCTTCAAAGTTAGTTATAGCTTTGGGTAATTTGTCCAAATCTAAACCTAAATACTCTAATTTATTTAATATTTCATCATTTTTGTTTTCTACTTTTTTTGGCAAATTACTCTCTCCTCTCATTTTTTACTTACTTTATAATGTCATAAAAACTTTTAAATTCATACCCTTGTTCTTTTAAATATGATATTATTTCTGGCAATGTATCTGCTGTAACTTTTTTTGCTTGTGCATCATGCATTAATATTACTAAGCTACTTTTATCTTGAGACGTACTTTTTATTCTTTCCATTAAATATTCTGGTGTTGGATTTTGCTTTTCCGCATCACCAGATAATGAATTCCAATCTACACTTAATATGTCATTATCACTTAGTAATTGTTTAGCTCCTTGTTTTAAGTCATTGTATTTTCCACCATTTGACCCTCCTGGGAACCTAAATAAGTGTGAATTGTACTCTGGCTCTCCTATTGCATTTCTAACAGCATTGTTGCATTTATTAAATTCTTCTAAAACTGCTTCTTGTGAAGAATATATTGTTGAATATTCATGTGAATAGCCATGGTTTGCAATATAGTGCCCTTGTTCGTATACTTTTTTTACCGTTTCTGGCATTGCTTCAACTCGTGTTCCCAACATAAAAAATGTTGCTTTTATGTTTTGACTATTTAATATATCCAATATTGTAGAAGTATTAGTTGATGGTCCATCATCAAATGTTAAAAATGCTCTTTTTGTTTCTGAATGATAGATATTTTTCATATTTTCTCTACCTTCATCAGTTAATTTGGGTAATTTTTCTTCTTTTTTCTTCTGTTCTTCTTGCTGTTTTTGTTTTTCTTCTTCTAATTTTGCTTTTTCTTCATCAAGTCTTGTGGTTTTGTTTGACACTGCATTTAAATTTTCTGCAATCTCCTTTTGTGACTTGCTTATATCTATAGTTTGTTTTACATTCATAGCAATTAGTATTAAACCTATAAATAAAATTAAAATTACAACTATTATAAATATTTTTATTTTATTTTTACTGTCATGCTCATTATTGGTTTCTTCTATATAGTTGCTAAATTCGTAATATTGCTTATTGCCCTTTCCCATATTACATCCTTCTTTTATTTTTTCTTTTATTAGTTCATTAATGATTTTATATATTCTACCTCTTCATTTGCATTTAACCTCATAAATATTGGTTCCCCTTTTTCTATTACATGAGTATTTTCTAAGATTTCCATATTTTCTAAATCATTCCATGAAATATTTTTACTATCTACTCCAATTTGTCTTAATATGTTATTTGATGTTTCTTGCATAAATGGTCTTATTAGTATTGCGATTTTTCTTAAATTTTCTATTAAATGATACATACATGACTCTAATTTTTCCTTTTGCTCTTCTTTTGCAAGTGCCCATGGCATTGTTTCATCTATATATTTGTTTGTTCTTGATACAATATTCCATATTTCTTGTATACTTGATGCTATTTCATAATTGTTCCATAATTCTTCAAATTTTTCTATTTGTTTTGAAGTATATTCTTCAAATTCTTTATCTATCTCATTTGGTGTTCCATTATATTTTGGAACTTGTCCTTCAAAATATTTATTAACCATTGATACAGTTCTATTTAATAAATTGCTTAAATCATTACATAAGTCAAAATTGTATCTGTCAACAAAATTTTCTGGTGTAAATAGCCCATCTTGTGATACTGGCATTTCTCTTAACAAGAAATATTTTGTAGCATCTAAACCATACTTTTCTATTAAGCTTTCTGGGTATATTACATTTCCTTTTGATTTTGACATTTTTCCATCTTTCATCATTATCCAGTTATGAACAAGTATTGTTTTTGGTAATGGTAAATCTAGTGCCATTAAAAATATTGGCCAATATATTAAATGGAATCTTGCTATATCTTTTCCTACAATGTGTAAGTCTGCTGGCCAGTATTTCTTAAATAGTGTGTCATCTTTAGACATATATCCTAGTGCTGTTATATAGTTTGTTAATGCGTCTAACCATACATATACAACATGTTTTGGATCTTTTAATACTTTTATTCCCCAGTCAAATGTAGTTCTACTTACACATAAGTCTTCAAGTCCTGGTTTTATAAAATTATTTATCATTTCTGTTTTTCTATAACCAGGTTTTATGAAGTCAGGGTGTTCATCATAATATTTTAATAATCTGTCTGCATATTTTTTCATGTTAAAAAAATATGCTTCTTCTTTTTCATATCTTACTTCTCTTCCACAATCTGGGCATTTTCCATCTACTAATTGTGTTTTAGTAAAAAATGTCTCACATGGTACACAATAAAGACCTTCATATTGGCCTTTATATATATCTCCTTTTTCCATAAAATAGTCAAATATTTTTTGTACTACTTTTTCATGTCTTTCTTCAGTTGTTTGAATAAAGTCATCATATTCTATTCCCATTTTCGCCCATAATTCTTTTGCTTTTGCTGCCATTTCATCTACATATTGTTTTGGTGTTTTTCCTAAACTTTGGGCTTTTTCTTGTATTTTTTGTCCATGTTCATCTGTTCCTGTTAGTAAATATGTGTCTTCTCCTTTTAATTTATGGTATCTTTTTATTGCATCAGCAAGTACTGTTGTATATGCTGTTCCTATATGAAATCTTCCACTTGGATAATATATTGGTGTTGTTAAATAAAATTTGTTATTCAATTTTATACATCTCCTTTATTTTTGCTTTTTATATATTATCATAAAACAGATTAAATGTCCATTTAATCTGTTTAAAATTTTAAATCTTATTCATCTTTTATTGTGTTAATTTTTAATAATTTAAATATTTCAACTATTACTATTGGTGCAAATATTAAGCAAACTAATTCTAATATGTTTTGTGTTGGTAATATTGGTATGCTAAATATGTTTCTTAATGGTTCTATTAATAATATTACAAACATTAATGCTGCTGATGCAATTATTGCCCATACTAGTTTTTTGTTGTTAAATACTTTTGTTTTAAATATTGATTTTTTGTTATCTCTAACGTTAAATACATGTACAAGTTCTGATAAAGCAAGTGTTACAAATGCCATTGTTTGCCCTACTTCTATTTTGGATTGTTCAAGTGTTAACCCATTTATTGGTTCATTTGTTGTAGCAAGTCCTATTGCATATGCTGCAAGTGTAAGTAATCCTATCATTATACCTTGATATATTATTCTCCATGTCATCGCCTTTGTAAATATGCCTTTACCTGGTTTTGCAGGTTTTCTTGTCATTATGTCAGAATTTGCTGGATCAAATGCTAGTGCAAGTGCAGGAAGTGAGTCTGTTACTAAATTTATCCATAATATGTGTATTGGAAGTAATATTTCTAAATGTGTAATGTCTGTAATTCCAAACCAATTAGCAAATAATGGTGTTAATAATGTTGCTAAAAATAAAACTACTATTTCTCCAATATTACTTGATAATAAGAATTGTATTACTTTTAGTATATTGTCATATATTCTTCTTCCTTCTTCTACAGCAGATACTATTGTTGCAAAATTATCGTCTGTAAGAATAACATCTGCTGCTTCTTTTGCAACATCTGTTCCTACAACTCCCATTGCACATCCTATGTCTGATGTTTTTAATGCTGGTGAATCATTTACTCCATCCCCTGTCATTGCAACTATTTCACCATTTTTTTGCCATGCTTTTACAATTCTTACTTTATGTTCTGGTGAAACTCTTGCATATACACTATAATGTCTTACGTTTTTTTCTAGTTCTTCATCTGTCATATTTTCTAAATCCTGCCCTGTAATTGCCTCATCATCATTTTCTAATATTCCAAGTTCTCTTGCTATTGCTGTTGCTGTAATCTTATGGTCTCCTGTTATCATTACTGTTTTTATTCCTGCTGTTTTACACTTTTCTACCGCAACTTTTGCTTCTTGTCTTGGTGGATCTATCATTCCTACCATTCCAATAAATGTTAAATTATTTTCTATGTTTTTCATTTCTTCTTTTGATGGAAAATGGTCTATTACTTTATATGCACATCCTAATACTCTTAAGGCTTCTTTTGCCATCTTTTCGTTTTCCTGTCTTATTTTATTTATATATGCGCCTAAATCATTGTTTACATTATTGTTAATTTCATATGAATTACATCTTTTTAATAATTCATCAATTCCACCTTTTGTGTACACAACATAATCATCATCTACTTTGTTTACAGTTGTCATTAATTTTCTTTCTGAGTCAAAAGGCACTTCTTCTATTCTTGGTGTTCTATCATATATACTTGGATCAAAATCTAATTTAAAAGCCATATCTACTAATGCAGTTTCTGTTGGATCTCCTGTAAGTTCACCTTCATTAGATATTTTTGTATCATTGCAAAGCATATTGGCATATACTAATTTTTTTAATTCCTCATCTATTTCATTTTCACCAATATTGTCTAAATCACGTATTGCATCATTCCAAAATATTTTCTTTACTGTCATTTTATTTTGTGTAAGTGTTCCTGTTTTGTCAGAACATATAACTGTTGCACTTCCTAATGTTTCTACAGCAGGCAATCTTTTTACTATTGCATTTTTCTTTACCATTTTTTGTACGCCAATTGCAAGTACTATTGTTGAAACTGCTGCTAAACCTTCTGGTATAGCTGCAACTGCTAAACTTACTGCTGTCATAAACATTCCAATTGGTTCTTTTCCTTGAATTAACCCTACTATAAATATAAATACACAAATTGCAAGTGCTACAATTCCAAGTGTTTTTCCTAATTTGTTTAATTTGGTTTGAAGTGGAGTTTCTTGTTTTTCTACATCATTTATCATTCCCGCTATTTTTCCAACTTCTGTTGTCATTCCCGTTTCTACAACAATTCCTTTTCCCCTTCCATATGTTACCAAACTTGAAGAAAATAGCATATTTACTCTATCTCCAATTCCTACCTCATTGTTTTCAATTTTTTCTATATTCTTCTCTACCGGTACAGACTCTCCTGTTAGTGAACTTTCTTGTGCCTTTAAATTCACAGCTTCTATTACTCTTAAATCTGCCGGAATATAATCTCCTGTATCTAACACAACTATATCTCCTGGCACTAATTCTTTTGCTGAAATAACTGTAATATTTTCATTTCTTATAACCTTTGCAGCATGATCAGTCAACTTTTGAAGAGCCTCCAATGACTTTTCTGCCTTTGCCTCTTGTGATACTCCTATTATTGCATTTACAATTACAACAATCATAATTATTATTGTATCTGTAACACCCTCTCCATTTGCAATTCCAACTGCTCCAGAAACTATTGCGGCAATAATTAATACGATTATTGAAAAATCTTTAAATTGATCTAAAAATCTTTGAAGCAACGTTTTTTTCTTTGCCGCCTTTAATTCATTAAATCCATATTTTTCTTGTCTTTTTACAACCTCATCACTACTTAATCCTTTTTTCAAATCTGTTCCTAATTGTTGCTCAACTTCATTTACATCCTTTGCAAACCATTTTTCTTTTTCCAACTCAACCACTCCTTTACTTATTTAGACAATGGGACGGGGTTTTTGTCTTAAGCTTTTAAGGCATTTTTATAAATAAATTAGAATTTTATGTCAAAGGCCAAGAAAAGTCTAAGACAAAAACCCCGTCCCATTGTCTATTGTATATCAAAAAAAGACTTTTAAAAGGAAAACATTTTTATTATTGGTATATGTTCTTCCTTTTAAAAGTCTCGCTTGACTGTTTTGTAAGCCTTACTAACCAGATACTTATTTGTATCGCGACTGTTGATTAGTAATAAAAAGCTACTCCCTTTTAATTTTTATATATTTGGTGACCCGTACGGGAATCGAACCCATGATTCCACCTTGAGAGGGTGGCGTCTTAACCGCTTGACCAACGGGCCTTTTATATGTTATTATTTATATCATTTTTTTTTGAATTAGTCAACATGTTTTAGTATTTCTTTTAATCTATTATTTTGTTTTGTTAAATATAGATATCCTATTAGTCCTTCAAATGCAGTTGAATACATATATTCTTGTACATTTGAATTCTTTGGCAAATGGTGATTTTGTGTATTTCTACTTCTTCTAACTATTTCTTGTTCCTCATTTGTTAAATTTTCATATATTTTTTCTAACAGTTTTGCTTGTGCTCCTGCTTTAACATATTTTATTGATTCTATATGTAATTTGTGTGGTTTTAAATTAGTTTCATTAACAAGCTTAGTTCTTATATATAATTCATATACTGCGTCTCCCACATATGCCCATGTTAATGGAGACATTAAATTTACTTCTTCTTTTACTTTTTTTATTTCTATAAATTCTTCCATATTTAATTTATTTTACTCCCTCAATAGTTATTTTTCCTAATTTTCCATTTTTAAATTCATCTAATATTATTTTTGCTGTTTTTTCATCATCAACATTTCCTCCAGATACAATGCATCCTCTTTTTTTACCTATTTGCAGCATTATTTCATATATATTTTCATTTTCTGGAAGATCTCTTGCAAGTATCTCTTTTACATAACTTTCATCTAGTTTATATTTTTCACATAGATTTTGCATATAGTTTTCAATCAAAAATTTTAATAAATAATATGCAACCTCTGTTGTTTCTAAAACGCTTTCTTTTATTGTTCCTGTAAATGCTAAATTTAATGCTACTTCATTGCTTTCAAATTTTGGCCATAATACACCTGGTGTATCTAATAATTCTACCTTTTCGTTTACTCGTATCCATTGTTTTTGCTTTGTTACTCCTGGTTTATTTCCAACTCCTGCTGATGTTTTTTTGGCTATTCTGTTAATAAATGATGACTTTCCTACATTTGGTATTCCTAAAACCATTACTTTTATTTTTCTTCCTATTCTTCCTTTTTGTGCATGTTTTTCTAAGTCTTCTTGCATTATATTTTCTATTTGTTTTAAACAGTTTTCTATTCCTTTTCCTGTATTTGAGTCTACTAGTACTACTGGTATTTGTTTTTTATTAAAATAATTTACCCATTTTTGGTTTTCTTTTTCATCTGATAAGTCACATTTATTTAGTACTATTATTTTTTTCTTTCCGTTTGTTATTTGGGCAATTTCTGGATTTTGGCTTGATATTGGTATTCTTGCATCTAATAGTTCTACTACTACATCTATTAGCTTTAAATCTTCTGTAATTTGTCTTCTGGTTTTGGCCATATGACCTGGGAACCAGTTTATATTTGTTTTGTTTTCATTATTCATTAATTACACCTTCTTTATTTATTATTCTAGAAATGAATCAATTTCATTAGATTATTTTTCATCTCCTTTTCTTTTTTGATACATGTTCATTTTAATCACTTTCTTTGTCTTTAATTTTTATATTTACAGAATCAACATTAAA
>FR898642.1 GCA_000437215.1 Clostridium sp. CAG:440 | reverse complement strand
AAGTATATACAGTAGGCTATAATGGAAATGGAGAGATGGGAAATGAGACATTAGAAAGTTTAACAGTTCCTGTATGTATAAGTAAATTAAAAATACAGGTAGAAAAAAATACTATAAACTTTGAAAAAGAAAATGATCAAGAACAAATAAATTATAAATTAAATATGAAATTTAATTTATTAACAGATGAAATACCAGCAGGAGATTGTACATTTACATCAATGGACCAAAATGTTGCAACAGTAAATGAAAATGGTATAGTAACAGCAAAATCAAATGGTACAACTATAGTAAAAATTTATAATGAAAGAAATAATTTATATACAGCAGTAAAAGTAAATGTAAATGGAAAAACAAATAAAACACAACCAAAATTAGTTGGAGGTTCTAACTTCTTTGTTGCATTAAAGGCAGATGGAACAGTATGGTCATGGGGGTATAATGGATATGGACAACTTGGAAATGAAACAAATTCTAATGTAACAAATCCATCAAAAATATCAATGAAAAATGTGGTTGATGTTGCAGCTGGAACTCAACATACATTATTATTAAAATCAGATGGAACAGTATGGACAACAGGATTGAACAATTATGGGCAATTAGGTGATGGAACTAATATTAATAGTAATAGTTTTCATAAAGTAAAATTAAATTCAGAAGGGGATTATTTAGAAAATATTGTAGCAATAGCTGCAGGAGATTCATCAAGTTATGCGTTAACAAAAACAGGAGAAGTATATTCATGGGGCTATAATGGATATGGACAATTTGGAGTTGATAATGTAAGTACATCATATTATCCAGTAAAAATGCAAAAAGTAAGCAATATTATACAAATTTCTGCTGGAGACAATTTCTTATTAATGCTAGATGGAGATGGAAGTGTATGGGGAGTAGGTGCAAATGGAGATGGACAATTAGGATTAAACAATACAAGTGAAATACATTTACCACAACAAATGTTAAAAGAAAATGGAAGTGGAATATTATATGGTATAAAAGAGATTGCAACAGGAAGAGCTCATAGTGTATTGTTAAAAGAAAATGGAACAGTACTTTCATTAGGATATAATGGATATTATCAAGTTGGAATTGGAACAAATTCAGCACCATCCCTTCCAACACAAGTAATAAATGAATCAGGAGAAGCAGTAACAGATGCAAAACATATAACTGCTGGAGGACACTCAACATATATATCAAGACAAAAAAATACAGAAGGTGAAAACCAAGGATTATATGTGATAGGAAGAAATTCAAATGGAAACTTATTTACACAAGATACAGGAAATAAAAGAAGAGCTACAAAAGTTCAAAGTGATAAAGACATAATAGCTATGGCTGTAACAAGAAACAGTGATTCAACAGTAAAACAAACAGGGGCAATTGCTGACCAAGACGGAATGGTATATACTGTTGGTTATAATGAAAATGGAGAAATGGGAAATGAAACAGTACAAAGTTTAACAACACCATGGTGTATAAGTAAGAAAAAAATAAGTGTAGATAAAAATATAATTAATTTCCAAAATGCAGGAGAAACTGAGCAAATTACATATAACATGTCAATGGAATTTAACTTATTATTAAATGAAGTTCCAGATAATACATGTGTATTTAAATCAGCTGATGAAAATGTTGCAACTGTTGATGAAAATACAGGAGTGGTTACAGCTGTTGGTACAGGAACAACATTTGTTAAATTATACAATGGTAAAAATGAATTATATGCAGCAGTTAAAGTAAATGTAAATGAACAAGGTAACAAAACACAACCAAAGGTAGTTGGTGGCTACAATCATTTTGTAGCATTAAAAGCAAATGGAGAAGTATACTCATGGGGTGCAAATGGAAATGGACAATTAGGTACAAATGATACTGTTTATAAAAATAAGCCAACTAAAATGCTTCAAACAGTTCAAAACATAGATGGAGAAAAGACAC
>FR898641.1 GCA_000437215.1 Clostridium sp. CAG:440 | reverse complement strand
AACCTTAAGACAAAAACCCCGTCCCAATGTCTAAATCAGTTGGAAGATTACAGTATAAATCGAGTGTTTCTTTTGTAACGGGATGAATAAAATTTAAGTGATAGCAATGAAGTGCTTGCCTATTTAACAAATCTGATTTTGAGCCATATAAGTCATCACCGTATAAGAGGATGTGAAATGGCAGCCATATGTACTCTTATTTGATGTGTTCTACCGGTTTCTAAACTGCATTTTACAAGACTATATTTATTATATTGTTTTATTACTTCATAGTGAGTAATTGCTTTTTGTCCATCTTTATTAATACATCTTTCAATAATACTATTTTCTTTTCTAGCTATTGGTAAATTTATTGTTCCTGATTTTTCTGCATTTGCAAATTTACCCGAAACGATTGCTATGTATTCTTTTTTAAATGATTTATTAAGCATTTGCTTAGATAAACATTCTTGAATGTATTCACATTTTGCAAAGATAACTAAGCCAGATGTGTTTCTATCAAGTCTATTTACAGGTCGAATTTTCTTTTTTAGACCGAATTTTATCAAAATAATATTTTACTCCATTTGATATAGAATCATCGTAATGTAAAGCAGAAGGATGCACTGCATAACCTGCTGGCTTGTCTATAACAAGCATCCACTCATCTTCATAGACAATGTTTAATTTAATATTAAATGGAACAATATTAGAGTTTTCCTCTTCAAATTCCATGTTTACAGTTACTATATCATCTATTTTTACATGTTCTCGTGTATCACATATTTTATTGTTTAATTTCACATTTTTTTGATTTATTAATTTTGTAAGTAATCTGGTTGAAATATTAAATTCCATTTTTAATATATCATTTACACTTATATAATTATCATTTTTATTTTTAATATATTTTAATTCCATATTAAAATTATATAACATAATAATTGACAAATCAAGGATTTGATTTTAAATAAGGTATTGCAAAAAAAACGTAATTAGAATATAATAAATTCGAAAATTATGGAAGGACCTTAAAAAATGAGAATAAGATACAAAAAATGGGCAAGACCAGAGTTAGAAGCAAGTACATTTTATGAAGATGAACCAGAAAAGTGGAAGGGAAAATGGAAAGAACATTTTAAAAATCAAGATAATCCAATTCATTTGGAATTAGGATGTGGAAAAGGCCAATTTATATCAAAACTTGCAAGTTCAAATTTGAATATAAATTATATTGCTATAGATTTAGTAGATGCAATGCTAGGGTTAGCTAAAAGAAATATTGAAGAAGAATATTTAAATAAAAACATAGAACCACAAAATGTTATTATTACAAGGTTTGATATAGAAAGAATATTATTAATACTAGAGGCTAAAGATAACATTGAAAGAATTTACATAAATTTTTGTAATCCTTGGCCAAAAGGAAAACACAGAAAAAAGAGGTTAACACATACAAGACAATTAGAAAAATATAAAGAATTTTTAAGTGTTAATGGAAAAATATATTTTAAAACAGATGATGATGGACTTTTTGAAAGTAGTTTAACATATTTTAAAGAATCAGGTTTTGAAATAGAAAAAATAACTTATGACTTACATAAAGAAGATATTTTTGAAGGAAAAAACATAGAAACTGAACATGAAAAAATGTTTTCTGAGCAAGGAATTAAAATTAAAGCTCTTATTGCAAGAAAAATTTAATTATAAATTAAGTTGGAGGAAACAAATGAAAAGTAAAACTTTGAATATTAAAAGTAATTCGGGCATAACACTAGTGGCACTTGTTGTAACAATTGTAGTGTTGCTTATTTTAGCTACAGTTGCTACATATTCTGGAATAGAAGCAATAGATAACACTAAAATGACAACATTTACAGCAGAACTAAAAATAATGCAAACACATGTAAATGAATTATATGATAAATATACAAATGGCGGAAGTGTTATAGTAGATGAAACAACATATTCTGGAAAACGGTGAAAGTAATGGTGAAAATACAACTTTAGGAATACAAGATTTAGGAGATAGTATAAGTGGCTATGGTGTAATAAAAGATGACATTGAGAAAATTATGGGAAACAATAAAGATGATTTTAAGTTTTATTCTAATGATTTATTACAAAAATTAGGTGTTGAGGGAACTAAACAAGGCTTTTTTGTTAATATAAAACAAAGAAAGGTTATTAGTGAAAAAGGATTAAAGTATAAAAATAAAATGTATTATACTTTAGATGAACTTCCAGATGGGTTTTATAATGTAGAATATGAAGATAAAAATACTGAAAGCCCGCAAATAGGCAATATAGAGACTATGTCTTTAGATGCAAATTCATGGAAGTTTATTGTAAGTGATATAAAATATGGAGGCTATGTTAACAAGGGCCAAGTTTTTTATAAAAAAGATGGTGCGGAAAATTGGGAGAAAACTGAAAAGGATTATTTTGTAGTTAGTGAGCCTGGGAAATATGATGTAAAAGTTGTAGATGTAGCTGGAAATGAAAGTGAAATACAAAAAAAGGAAACTAATTCTGCCGATTCACCAGAATGCTGGGAAAAAATTTATAATCCAGAACCATCACAATGGTATAGTTATGGAAACTCAAATGTAAATGAACCAAAGTTAAAAGGTAATATGACCCCAATAAGATATATAGGAGTAGTTGCAGAAGGAGCAAATACAACTAATAACTGGGCAAACGCAATAACTGCTGATGGAAGCATGTGGGTATGGATCCCAAGATATGCATATAAAATAACCTATTATACAGATAGCAATTATACAACAACTACAACAAATAAAACACAGTATGGGAAAATAGATGTAGCATTTGTAAAATATGAAAATGGTCAAAACATATTCTTAAATTCAACTGATAGTGGAGAAATAACATCTGATCCAACTGAAGTTGGTGCTGGAACAGAAAAATGGCTAGTACATCCCGCATTTATAAATGATTCATCAAATAATTTTGCAAATGGAGGCTGGGACAGAGAACTTTCTGGAATATGGGTAGGAAAATTTGAAGCAACAGGGACAAAAACAAAAGATTCAGATGGAAATGTAACAGAAGCAACAATATCTGTTATGCCAGGAGTATCTGCATTAAGAGATATGAAAATAAAAGACCAATTTAAATATGCAAAATTAGCAACATTTGGAGAGAGTGTATCAGCAGAAAATTTAGGAAGCCATATGGCAAAAAATAGTGAATGGGGAGCAACAGTATATTTAGCATATAGTAAATATGGTACAAATGGATATGATGTAGGAAAAAATAGTTCAGATAATTATTACACAGGAGGAACAAACACACAAACAAATATATACAGTATAAATTACGGACAAAGTACAACCAATAATCCTTATGGAGTATATGACTTAAGAGGTGGTTCTTGGGAATATGTTGCATCATATGTAAATTACGGAAGTAGTGCTTCTAATTTATCAACTAATGGAGGAATTGCATCAGGAGATTTATACGGAGATGGAGATGAACAATCTACAAGTACAAAATATAAAACAGTATATACAGCATCAGGAACATCAGAAAGTGATAGCTATAATCTTCTATCAACAGGTAACACTATCAAAAAAGGTGATGCAATATTTGAAACATCAACAAGTTATACAGGTTTTACTTCATGGAATAATGGCACAGGAAATAAAGTGCTTTCTTACTTCCCTAACACTAGTTATCCTTTTTTTCTACGTGGAGACCATTTCAATAATACTGGAACAGGTATGTTTGCTTTCTATTACTATGCAGGTATTTCTTACATAGGTGGTTCATTTCGCATGATCCTTTGTTCATAGTACTAGAAATAAATAATTTAATAAATTAATCTATTGCAATTCTAGATAAAACATGTTAATATAATGGCATATTTTATCTAGAATTTTTATTTCAATTTTTTTAAATCAAAACAACTTATGTATAAACATAAAAATAATTTTTATTCAAAAAGAAGTTATCGTAAAAGATAATGGTAATTTAAATCTTTAAATTAGGAGGTATAAGCAATGGAAGAAAAAATATTAGAACTTTTATTAGACATACAAGCAAGGCTAGGGAGACTAGAAGAAAAAGTAGATAGGCTGGAAGAAAGAATGGAAACATTAGAAATTAAGATGGAAAAACTAGAAGAAAGAATGGATTCATTAGAAATTAGGATGGGCAAACTGGAAGAAAGAATGGAAACATTAGAAACTAGGATGGGCAAACTGGAAGAAAGAATGGAAATATTAGAAATTAGAATGGACAAACTAGAAGAAAGAATGGATTTATTAGAAGCTAGGATGGACAAATTAGAAGAAAACATGGATTCATTAGAAAACAGAGAATACAAATCAGAAGGAAGGCTAGACAAAACAGAAGAACAAAGAAGAATTGACTCAAACAACATAGCACAAATACTATATTTACAAGCAGAAATGTTAAAAATATTAAAAGACAATCTAAATATGCAAATAAGAGCATAAAGAAAAAATAATAAAAACGAAATAAAAATAAAATGATAAAATAAAACACTATAAAGTTAAATATAAAACAACTTGTTTATATTTTAAAGTTATAGTGTTTTTTTATGTATTATTTCTTTACTTTTTCCATAAATTACTATATAATATACAAGTAAAATTATAAAAAAAGGAGAAATTAGAAATGCAAGAAAATCAAAACAACAATAATGAAGTAGAAGAATTAGATTTAAATCATTTAATGCAAATAAGAAGAGATAAATTAAAAGACTTACAAGAACAAGGAAAAAATCCATTTGAAATAACAAAATTTAATAGAACAAACACAGCAGGAGAAATAAAATCCAATTATGAAAAATTTGAAGAAAAGGATGTAACAGTAACAGGAAGAATAATTGCAAAAAGAATAATGGGAAAAGCTTCATTTTGTACAATACAAGATAGTGATGAAAAAATCCAAAGCTATGTAAGTATAAACGATTTAGGAGAAGAAAGTTACAAATTATTTAAAACATATGACATTGGTGATATAATTGGAATTACTGGATTTGTATTTAAAACAAGAACAGAAGAAATATCAGTACATGCAAAAGAGGTAACATTACTTTCAAAATCATTAAGACCATTACCTGAAAAATTCCATGGTTTAAAGGATCCAGACTTGCGTTATAGACAAAGATATGTAGATTTAATAGTAAACCCTGAGGTAAAAAAGAGTTTTGAAACAAGAAGCAAAATAATAAGAACAATAAGAAACATATTAGATGAAAAAGGTTATTTGGAAGTTGAAACACCTATATTAAATACAATATCAGGTGGAGCAACAGCAAGACCATTTATAACACACCATAATGCATTAGATATACCAATGTATTTAAGAATAGCATTAGAACTTAACCTAAAAAGATTAATAGTAGGTGGTATGGACAAGGTATACGAAATGGGTAGAGTATTTAGAAATGAAGGAATGGACATAAGACATAACCCAGAATTTACAGAATTAGAATTATATGCTGCATACCAAGATTATAATGATATGATGAATATGACAGAAGAAATATTTACAAGATGCAGTATGGAAGTTTTAGGAACAACAAAAGTAACATATCAAGGAAATGAAATAGACTTAGCACCAGGTTGGAAAAGAATAACAATGATAGACTCAATAAAAGAAGCATGTGGAATAGACTTTAACCAAATAGAAACTAACGAAGAAGCTGTTGCACTTGCAAAAGAAAAAGGAATAGAAATACCAGATGAAACAAAGCAAACAAGAGGAGATGTTATTAGTTTATTTTTTGATGAATATGTAGAAAAAACATTAATTCAACCAACATTCATATATGATTATCCAGTAGAAATATCACCACTTGCAAAAAGAAAAGCATCAGATCCACGTTTAACAGAAAGGTTTGAAGTATTTATTGGAGGACGTGAATATGGAAATGCATTTTCAGAGCTAAATGACCCAATAGATCAATATGAAAGATTTAAAAAACAAGTAGAAGCTAGAGAAGCAGGAGATGAAGAGGCTGGAATGATGGATGAAGACTTTATTCAAGCATTAGAATATGGAATGCCTCCAACAGGCGGACTTGGAATAGGAGTAGACAGATTAATAATGTTATTAACAGATTCTGCATCAATCAGAGATGTATTGCTATTCCCAACAATGAAACCTTTAAATTAATAAATAGATGTAAGGGGATGTATATCCCCTTTTAAATTAATAAGGAGAAAATATTTATGTTTAATTTTTCATTTGACAAAAGAATAATATATGTAATTTTAGGCTTAATGGTAATAAGAACAATATATCAATATGCAACTGTAGAAGGTGCTTTACTAGCATTGGTATTAACAATACCAGGAGTATTAATAGCAATTACATTTCATGAATTTGCACATGCATTTGCAGCAGACAAATTAGGAGATGATACACCAAGAAGAGAAGGAAGACTAAGCTTAAATCCCTTTGATCATTTAGACCCAATTGGTTCATTATTGCTACTTGTTGCTGGGTTTGGATGGGGAAAACCAGTACATGTAAATCCAAGAAATTATTCAAGAAAAATATCTATGGAAAAGGGAGAAGCAATAGTATCATTTGCAGGACCATTGATGAATTTTTTACTTGCAATTATTTTTACAATTATTACTTGTATAACATTAAAAACTACAAATTCTTCAATAGTGTTTATAGGAAATCAAATGGGATTAATGGTAACAGACCAAACAATAAAAATAGTATTACAAATATTAATATCAATTATAACCATAAACTTGGGATTGGGATTATTTAACCTAATACCTTTACCACCACTTGATGGATCAAAAATAATAATGCCATTTTTGCCATTAAAAGCAAAACAATTTTTCATAAACAATGAGCAAATATTTTATATAATTTTTGTTGTAATATGGATAACTGGACTTGCAGGAGTTATAATTTCACCAATTTTAGATGTAGTTGGAACAGGAATATTAAAGCTTGGTTTATCAGCATTTGGACTTCCTATTATAAATTATTAAATGTAATAAAATGTTGCAAAAGGAGGAAAATTTAGCAGCCAAAAGCTAAAAAATATTATAAAATATGGAAAAAGATATAATAACACTTGGAATAGAATCAAGCTGTGATGAAACAGCAGCAAGCATTGTAAAAAATGGAAGAATTATTCTTTCAAACATAGTAGATACACAAATACCAATACATGAAAAATATGGAGGAGTTGTACCGGAAATAGCCTCAAGAAATCATATAGAAGCAATTTCCCGAGTCGTAGAAAAAGCACTGGAAGAGGCAAAATTAGATTTTAACGATATAGATGCAATTACTCCTACATATGGACCAGGATTAGTTGGTGCACTATTAGTAGGACTATCTTATGCTAAAGCATTAAGTTTTGCAATAAATAAACCGCTAGTTGGTGTAAATCATATTCAAGGGCATATTGCGGCAAATTATATTACACACCAAGAATTAAAACCACCATTTTTATGTATGATGATGTCTGGTGGAAATACACAAATAGTGCATGTTAAAGATTATACAAAATTTGAAGTTTTAGGGAAAACAAGAGATGATGCAATAGGGGAGGCATTTGATAAAGTTGCAAGAGTAGTAGGACTTGGCTATCCTGGTGGACCTAAAGTAGACAAACTAGCAAAAGACCGGAAAACCTTCATTTGAATTACCAAAAACACATTTTGGAAATTTAGATTTTAGCTTTAGTGGAATAAAAACAGCAGTTATAAATTTAAACCACAAAACCCCCAATATAAATAAGGCAGATTTATGTTCAAGTTTTGAAAAAGCTGTTACAGAGGTATTAATTGAAAACATCCAAAAAGCAATAAAGCAAACTAATTCAAAAGCAGTAGTTTTAGCAGGGGGAGTTTCTGCAAATTCTTATATAAGAAATGAATTTTTAAAACTTGAAGAACAAAATATAAAAATATATATGCCAGACTTAAAATTATGTACAGACAATGCAGCAATGATAGCATCAGCAGGATATTATAATTTTATAGAAGGAAAAAGGGACGAGTTAAATTTAAATGCAATACCAAATTTAAAATTAGGTAACTAATCTAAAAAGCAAAAAAATAATAAGGTAGACAAATGTTATAAGTAAATAAAAAAATAACAAATTATTTTTATTAATAAAGGTATGATTTAGATAGTAAATAATAAAAAGAAAGGAGAATTTATGGCAATATATACAATTGGGGATTTACACTTAGCATTTAAAGAAAATAAGCCAATGGACATCTTTGGGGAAAACTGGAAAAATCATGAAAAAAAAATAAAACAAAGCTGGGTAAAACAAGTAACAAATGACGATTTAGTTGTATTACCAGGTGATTTTTCATGGGCAATGCACTTAGAGGACACAGATATGGACTTTGAGTATTTAAACAGCATGCCAGGGAAAAAACTAATGCTAAAAGGAAACCACGACTATTGGTGGGGGACACTTTCTAAAATGAGAAAATACTTACAAGAAAATAATTATAACAACATAGACTTTGTATATAACAACAGCTATAAATTTGAAAATTACATAATAGCAGGAACAAGAGGATGGAACATAACAGAAGACGAAGAAGATAAAAAAATATACAATAGAGAAATACAAAGATTAGAATTATCACTAAAAGATGCAATACAAAAAAAGCAAAACCAAGAAGAAATAATAGTATTTATGCATTATCCGCCAATAACAAATACAAATATAGCAAAAAATAAGGAAACAGAATTCATAAAATTAATGCAAAAATATGACATAAAAAGATGTTATTATGGGCATTTACATGGCAGCTCAATAAAGGACGCAGTAGAAGGTCAATATTTTGGAATTAACTTTAAATTAGTAAGCTGTGATGGACTAAATTTTGAAGTATTAAACATCACAAAAATTGCCAACGGTTCCGGGTTTAATTGGCAATAAATTGCCAAACAAACCCGGAACCGTTGGCAATTTTTTTATAGGAGAAAAAATGGTTGAATTAGATAAAGATGTAAAATATATAAAAGGAGTGGGACCTAATAGGGTTCAACTATTAAATAAGTTAAATATAAACACATTAGAAGATTTAATTACTTATTTTCCAAGAACTTATGAAGATAGAAGTATACCAAAAAAAATATATGAATGCATAGATGGTGAGGAAGTATTAATTGAGGCCATGGTTGCAAGTAGAATGCAAGAAATTCGTATGCATGGAAAAACAATGTATAAATTACTTATACGTGATGACACAGGGATGGCAACTGCAACATGGTTTAACCAAAGTTACTTAAAAAATAAGTTTGAGGTTGGAAAAAAATATAAATTTTATGGAAAAATAAATAATTCATTTGGAAAAGTTATTATAAATTCGCCGGTATTTGATGAGGAAGGAAAAGATGCAAATACAGGTAAAATAATTCCTATATATCCTCTTACATACAATTTATCACAAAATGTTTTAAGAAAAATAATGGAAAATGGAATTAATACAGTGAATGGAAATTTAGATGAGACATTGCCAGAATACTTAATTCAGGAATATAAGTTATTAGATATTAATTCTGCAATAAAACAAATACATTTTCCAAAAGATTTTGAAGAATTTAAAAAGGCAAGACAAAGACTTGTTTTTGAAGAATTATTAACGACGCAATTGGCTCTTTTACAATTGAAAAATAATTATACAAACAATGAAAAAGGAATTATGTTTAATAAAGAAGTAAAAATATCGGAATTTATTAACACTTTGCCATTTAAATTAACAAAAGCTCAGCTAAGAGTTATAGAAGAAATAGATAATAATATGGAATCAGATAAGCCGATGAATAGACTTTTGCAAGGTGATGTTGGATCAGGAAAAACGGTAGTTTCTATGGTTGCTGCATACAAAGCAGTAAAATCTCGGTTATCAAGCAGCAATTATGGCGCCAACTGCTATTTTAGCAACACAACATTTAGAAAATTATAAAAAAATGTTTAATCAATTTGGAATAAAGTGTGAGCTATTAATATCAGCAATTACAAAGAAGAAAAAACAAGAACTATTAGAAAGACTTGAAAGCGGAGAAATAGATATTCTTATTGGAACACATGCTATCATAGAAGAAAATGTAAAATTTAAGAATTTAGGACTTGTAGTAACAGATGAGCAGCATAGATTTGGTGTAAAACAAAGAACAAAAATTGTTGAGAAAGGACAAAATCCAGATGTATTAGTAATGACAGCAACACCTATTCCAAGAACACTTGCACTTATTTTATATGGAGATTTAGACATATCTATAATTGATGAATTGCCACCAAATAGAAAAAAAATAGACACATTTGCTGTAAAAAAAGGACTGGAAGAAAGAGTTAATAACTTTGTAAAAAAACAAATTAATGAAGGAAGACAGTGCTATATTGTTTGTCCATTGGTAGAAGAGTCTGAAGAAATGGATTTAAAATCTGTTATTGAATTATATAATACATGCAAAGAAGATACATTTAAAGAATATAAAGTAGAATATATTCATGGTAAAATGAAACCTAAAGAAAAAGACGAAATAATGGAAAAATTCAAAAATGGAAAAATTGATATTTTAATTTCATCAACTGTAATAGAAGTTGGTGTTGATGTACCAAATGCAAGCATTATGGTTGTAGAAGATAGCCAAAGATTTGGGCTTGCACAGCTTCATCAGCTTCGTGGTAGAGTTGGAAGAGGAAAATATCAATCATATTGTATTTTAAAATATTCTGGGAATGGAAAAACTATAAGAGAAAGAATGCAAGTTATGTGTAGCACCAACGATGGATTTGTAATATCACAAAAAGATTTAGAACTTCGTGGTTCCGGTGATTTTTTTGGAACAATGCAACATGGAATTCCAGAATTTAAAATTGCAAATCTTTTTGAAGATATGCCTACTCTAAAGGCAATTCAAAGTATAGCTATGAAAATAATTTTGGATGATCCTAAACTTGAAAAAGAAAAGAATGAATTACTTTATAATTTAATAAAAGATAAATTTTTAAAAAGAATTGAAATATAAAATATTGACTTTTACTTTAAACAATATTAAAATATGTTCATAAATATAAAAAGGATGTAGAAAATATGTTACAGATAATATTAAAAATAATTGGGGTACTAATTATACTTGCAGGTGTGATATTAATTTATGATAGTAGGTTAATAACAAAGAAGTTTTTTGGCTTTGGGGATCAAAACGAGGCAACAATTGGAATGAAATTGATTGGATTTATTATTGCAATTATTGGTGCAATTGTTATTTTTGCTGTAAATAGATTATAATTTTAAATTTTTACAAAATTTTATAATTAAATTACAATAAATATATTGACATTTTGTTTATATATGTGTTAATATATTTATTGTTAAATATATGCGGATGTGGCGGAACTGGTAGACGCGCTGGTCTTAGGAACCAGTGCCAACGGCGTGGGGGTTCGAGTCCCTTCATCCGCACCATTGACGTATCTGTTCGAACTAATAAAACAGATAGATACAAAAATCAATCAGAAAATAAAATCTGGTTGATTTTTTTGTTGTTTAAAAACAATATTAAATTAAAAATAAATATTTTATATACTTAATTATAAAAATTATGATATAATTATAAAAAATTATTTTAGAGAGATATATGGGGGAAAAATAATGAATGAAGAAAGTCAAGAAAAAAAACAAAGGGAAGAACAGTATAAAGCATTAGTAGATTTCTTTAAAGAAGATTCACAAATAAAAAACACTTTAATGAGTATAGCGCCAAAAGCAAGTGATGAGTATAATGAAGATAGCAGAATGGAATATTTAGAACAGTTATATTCCGAACTAAATAATATAGAATTTAAAGTTATGGGAATATTAAAAAATTTTAATATGGAATCAGTATTGGCTGAAAGCTATAAAGAATATTTTAAAAAGGCAAAGGAAAATTTTTCAGAATTAGGTTATGGGAGCCAACATGAAAACTTATCAAAAATTTATCAAAAAATATTTACAGATATGAAACCCCAATTAGTAGAAAAAGCCAAAAATACTTTTGTTGGTTATACGTTTTATGGTGGTTTAAGTGCCACATCACGTATAATAAATGAAGTTGGAAGCATAAATGAATTACTTCATATTATGCATTCATCAATAATAAATGACCAAGACCTTCTACAATCTATGCCAATTATTGGAACTAAAAAAAATGAATTTAGTTATAATATAGTTTTATATGGTGAAGAAAACAAAATTTCACAAGAAATATTTGAAAAATTTCCTAAAGATTTAGATGTAGGAGATACAGATATAGTTTCTATGGACGATAGAACATTAATGATGATAAGAGATAGAGGACATGCATTAACCATAGATATAGATTCTTTAGAAAAAGACAATGTTGTTGTTAATTATTTTGTGCCTAAAATATGTAATAAAGAAATGGTAAAAGCTTTGCCAGGAATTAATCCTAGCAGCATAACAAAAAATGGCGCAGTCGGAACTTTTGATTTAAAAAAAGGTGATATTAAAAAAATATTTGATTTTATTGGTAAAGTTCCTACAGATATGGATATGCCAGAAATTGGAGTACAATATAACAATTCTACAGTTTTTAAAGAAGAAAATAACGTAGAAAATGAACCAAAAGAAAATGATATTTTAACTGATTCTAAAAATGAAGCTTTATTTAATGAAGCAGATGCAAATAGTTTGGCTTCTGATAGAAAATTAGGGGAAGTAAAAAATGCGTTTTATAAATTAAAAGAATTTATAAAATCAAAAAATATATCTAAACAAAAAGGAGAAGAAAAAGAATAAAATGACAAAAGAAGAAGATGTGGTAAAAGAAACTCTATATATTTTAAATTACTTTAATTCTAATTTTGTTGCTAAAATACCAAATAATTTTTTAGAGGAACTTAAAAAAATAGCTAAAACATCTAAAATTAATGTAAATATAGATAAAAGCAAAAAATTAGAAGAACAAAAGATATCTGAAGATTGCAAAGATTTAATATCTTTAATTTATTATAATTATGTAGCAAGTAAAGAAGAAAAAAAAGAAATTTTAGATAATTGGATTAAAAATGAGAAAAAATACCAAAATGAGTTAAATGAAAAATATAATGCTAATGATATTTTTAAAAATATTAATAATAAAAAAAATAAAGCAATTAATAACATAGAAAAAGATAATAGTGCAAATCTTCCGCAAATAGTCGAAGAACACGGATTTATAAAAAATATTTGGAAGAAGATAAAAAAAATATTTAGTAAAGATTGATTTTGTTAAATGTTTTATTACTATCAAAAAGGTATAATATGGATTATTTTTACATTTATCTTAAGCATAAATCCTTTAAAAAGTAAAAGATAGAATATTAATAACATTAAAAATTTTTGCCTCGAAAGAGGCCTTTTTTATTGCAGAAAATTTCAAACAAAAAATTAAACAAAAATAGGATATTGTTAAAATTACTATAGTAAATAACTATGTTTTTAATTTATATAAATATTGAAATTTTTAACTTAATATAGTAAAATATAGAAAGTAAAAAAGGAGAAAGAAAATGTTATTAAAAGATATAAAAGATAAAATACCATTTCCAAATAATAAAATAAAAGTATATTCATTTGTTGGACCATCTGGAACAGGAAAAAGTTACAGAGCACAAATGGTAGCAAGTGAAAGAAATATAGAATTTATAATAGATGATGGACTTTTAATAAATAATAATCAAGTAGTAGCAGGAGAATCAGCAAAAAAAGCACCAACAAAAATAGAAACAGTAAAACATGCATTATTTTATAAGGAAGAAGAAAAACAAGAAATAACCAAAGCATTAAAAAAATATAAACCACAAAGCATATTAATACTTGGAACATCAGATGGAATGGTAGACAAAATTGCAGCAAACCTTGGACTTCCAGAAATATCAGAAAGAGTATATATTACAGATGTTGCAACAGAGCAAGAAATGCAAACTGCGAGAAAAATAAGAGTAACAGAAGGAAAACATGTAATACCTGTGCCAACATTTGAAATAAAAAAAGACTTTTCAGGGTATTTGCTAGATCCACTTCAAATATTTAAATCAAAAGGAAGAGGACAAAAACCATATATTTCAGAAAAATCTATAATAAGACCAACATTTAGCTATTTAGGAAATTTTACAATATCAGATACAGTATTTAGACAAATTTTAGATTATTTAGCCAACAATACTAAAGCAATAAATAGAGTTATGAAAACAAGGGTAGACAATTTAGGAGAAGGCGTAGACATATACATGGAAGTCGAAGTTGTGTATGGATTTAATGTTATGGAAGGGTTAACATATTTTAAACAAAAAGCTAAAAAGGAAATAGAAAAATTAACAGCAATGAATGTAGTAAGGCTAGAAGTAATTGCCAAAAGTGTATATGTACCAGAAAAAAAGGAGGAAAAATAAAATGTCATTTATAGTAGCAATAGATGGACCAGCTGGAAGTGGAAAAGGAACAGTAACAAAATTAGTAGGAGATGAATTAGGGTTAATAAACATAGACACAGGAGCAACATATAGATGTGTAGCATTAGAAACATTAAATAAAAATATTCCGATAGAAAATAAAGAAGATATAATAAATTTATTGGATAAAATTAACATAGAATTTAAAACTGAAAAAGATGTACAAAAGGTCTATT
The DNA here is from genome assembly GCA_000437215.1 of Clostridium sp. CAG:440. Taxonomy (GTDB): domain Bacteria; phylum Bacillota; class Clostridia; order TANB77; family CAG-508; genus CAG-269. Next base: position 39,302 of record FR898641.1, on the reverse strand, counting down.
TAAATGGAGAAGATGTCACAACAAAAATTAGAAGTAAAGAAGTATCAAAAATAGTATCACAAGTATCTAGTATAAAAGAAGTAAGATTCAAAATGGTAGATTTACAAAGACGCTTAGCACAGGGAAAAGACGTAATTATGGAGGGAAGAGATATAGGAACATATGTATTTCCAAATGCAAATGTAAAAATATATTTAGATGCAACAGCAGAAGAAAGAGCTAAAAGAAGATATTTACAAAATCAAGAAGCAAAAATAGAAATGGAATATGATGAAATTTTGCAAAACATAAAAATGAGAGATAAAAATGATATGGAAAAAGAAATTGGGGCATTAAAAAAAGCTCCAGATGCAGTATACATAGATTCAAGCAATCTAAGTATAACACAAGTAAAAGACAAAATTATTGAAATTATTAAGGAGAAAAAATAAAACATGAAGAATTTTTTTAAGGCAATTTGCCGTGGAATAGTAAAAGGGGCAATAATTGCATATTGTAAAATTGTATATAGAATGAAAGTTGTTGGAAAAGAAAATATACCCAAAAAAGGTCCAATAATAATATGTGGAAACCATAGAAGTTTTTTAGATCCGCCATTAATCGAAGTAACATGTGGTAGATATTCAAGATTTTTGGCAAAAGAAGAATTAACAAAAAATAAATTTTTAGCATTTTTAGGTTATGTATTTGATGCAATACTTGTAAAGAGAGATTCAAAAGAAATTGTGGCATTAAAAGAATCATTACAAACGCTAAAAAATGGAGATTGCTTGGCATTATTTCCAGAGGGAACAAGAAATGGAATTGCTAAAGGCGAAAAAGTAAAAGATGGTGCAGCATTTTTTGCGGTAAGAAGCAGAGCACCAGTGATTCCATGTGGAATAAAAGGTGGGGAAAAAGGTAATAGAAAAGTCGTTATTACATATGGAAATCCACTTGATTTTAGCCAATATAAAGGCTGTAAAGATAAAGAAGTATTAGATAAAATAACAGAAGAAATAATGAGTAATATTTTGGAACTTGCAAAATAAAAATTGCCACTGGTGCCACTGGTTCCGGGTTTAATTGGCAATAATATATTATTTTTTACACCTTGGTGTTGCAACCAATTTAATAAAATTTTATATGTTGGTTGCTCCAATTCGCACTCGTGCTAAGCACTCGTTTGGTTGCTTACGCGGTGCAACAAACTAATATATTATTGCCAATTAAACCCGGAACGGGTGGCAATTTTGTGCTATTAAATCTAGGAATAAATGGCAATTAAAAAAATGAAAAGAACTCCCAAATGTAAGGAGTTCTTTTAAACCTCTGTATATGACAAGAGGAAAATTAAACTTTTTTGAATTCACAAGTTACCAAAGTTAAACAATGTAAAACTTCGCTTCCATCAAGAGTTTTTACAGATGTACACGAAATAGATACACTTCTGGATATCTCATATAAGTAATTTTTATCAATGTACTCTTTTATTTTACCATTGATTTTGTCTTCTTCTGGATAGTCATCTTGGGATGTGAATAAAAATGTGTGGAACATATAAATACCTCCGCCATATAAGGGCTTTTTAATTGTTATGTGATGAAATACCACGCGTATATATTTATTATAACAAGTTTTATGTAAAATGTCAAAAATACAATCAAGAATTAAAAAGACAAGAATTAAAAAATTGCCAATTAAACCCGGAACGGGTGGCAATTTTGTGCCATCCAAACCCGGAACCAATGGCAATTTTTAACTATTTGACAAATAACAAAATTTGTTATATAATAATTGAAGTTTTTTAAGAGAAAATGGACGTTTTTCAAAAAAAGCATTGAAAAACGTCTTAAGTTATGAAAAGGGGTAATAAAATGAACAATAAAAACATTAGAAACATAGCAATAATTGCACACGTTGACCATGGAAAAACCACATTAGTTGATGCCATGTTAAGACAAAGCCACATTTTTAGAGAAAATGAACAAGTACAAGAAAGAGTAATGGATTCAAATGACCAAGAAAAAGAAAGAGGTATTACAATTCTTTCAAAAAATACTTCTGTAATGCATGGTGATGTAAAAATAAACATTGTTGATACACCAGGACATGCTGATTTTGGAGGAGAAGTTGAAAGAGTTTTAAAAACAGTAGATGGAGTTTTACTTTTAGTAGATGCATTTGAAGGTGCAATGCCTCAAACAAGAGAAGTTTTGAAAAAATCTTTAGCATTAGGTTTAAAACCAATAGTTGTAATTAATAAAATTGATAGACCTGGAGCTCAACCAGAAAAAGTTGTTGACCAAGTAATTGAATTATTTATAGAATTAGATGCAACAGATGAACAATTGGATTTCCCAGTAGTATATGCATCAGCCAAAAACGGTATTGCAAAAATGGATTTAGCAGATGAGACAACAAACTTAGATTGTTTATTTGAAACAATAATAAATACTATTCAAGCTCCAAACTGTGATGAAGAAGGTCCAGCACAAATGCTTGTATCTAATATTGATTATGATGATTATGTTGGAAGAATTGCGGTTGGTAGAGTTGAAAGAGGAATTATAAAAGTTGGAATGCCAGTTTCTATATGTGGAAAAGAAGACAAAATTTCTCAAGGAAGAATTGCTAAAGTATATACACATGTTGGACTAAATAAAGTAGAAGTAGAAGAAGGAAAAGCAGGAGATATTATAGAGCTTGCAGGAATCCCTGATATTAATATAGGAGATACAATTTGTGATTTTAATAATCCTGAAAAAATTCCTTTTGTTGATATAGATGAACCAACAGTATCTATGACATTTAGTGTAAACAATGGACCATTTGCTGGAAAAGAAGGTCAATTTATTACATCAAGACATATTAGAGATAGATTATTTAAAGAATTAGACAGAAATGTTTCATTAAGGGTAAAAGAAACAGATTCACCAGACTCATTTGAAGTTTCAGGAAGAGGAGAGCTACATTTATCTGTATTAATAGAAACAATGAGAAGAGAAGGATTTGAATTATTAGTTTCAAGACCAAAAGTTATATTTAAAGAAATTGATGGTGTAAAATGTGAGCCAATAGAACTTTTAGTTGTAAATGTACCAGATGATTGTGTTGGAAATGTAATTGAAAAACTAGGTAGAAGAAAAGCAGAAATGGTAAATATGGAACCAGCAGAAGCAGGACATACAAAAATTGAATTTAAAATTCCTGCAAGAGGTTTAATAGGCTATAGAACAGAATTCTTAACAGATACAAAAGGTGAAGGAACAATGAACCATATATTTGACAGCTATGAACCATTTAAAGGCGAAATTCAAGCTAGAGTTAGAGGAACAATTGTTGCTTTTGAAAATGGAAAATCTGTAACATATGGACTATATAATGCACAAGATAAAGGAGAATTATTTATAGGACCTGGTGTTGACGTGTATGAAGGAATGATAGTTGGATTAAACTCAAGAGGTGAAGATTTATCAATAAATGTATGTAAAGAAAAACACTTAACAAACACTAGAGCTTCAGGCTCAGATGATGCACTTCGTTTAGTTCCACCAATTCAAATGTCACTAGAAAAAGCAATAGAATTTATCCAAGATGATGAATTAGTTGAGGTTACTCCTAAATCAATTCGTTTAAGAAAGAAAATTTTGGATAGTAAAGAAAGAGAAAGAGCTGCTAGAAATAGCAATAAATAAAAAGAATTGGCGACAAAATAAGTTTGTCGCCAATTTTGGATGTTATTTACCTTTGTTTTTAGAGACTTTTTTTGTGAAAACAAGAATTTTTCCACCACCTATTCCGCAAAAAATTCCGAAAATAGGAGTTTTACCAACAACTTTCTTGCTTATTTTACCATTTTGCAAAATATAGCAACCAGAAGTGGTAGTTGCAGCCTTCCTTATTTCTGCCCTTGGAGCAAAAATAAAGCTGTCAAAGGTATACGGTGCTAGAGTACAGGTAAGCATTTCTTCATCTTTTTTTGATAGAGAATAGTTATTTTGCTTTACCCGAAATAAAATGTTAGAAATTGTCATTATAATAATCATCCTTTCTTAAAATTAAGTAATTCTAACATCTAAATTATAACATATTTTACATAAATAATCAAATTTAAAATTGAAAGGAGAAAATCGTATAGTAAATATATGTACATTATACGAGAAATAAAAATGAATCAAAGAGAATTAGAAAAAATAAAAGAAAAAGCATTAGAAGAACATATACCAATAATAATGGATGATACATTAGAAGTAATTGCTAAATATTTAAAGAAAATAAAGCCAAATAGAATACTAGAAATTGGTGCAGCTGTTGGATATTCTGCTATGTGTTTTTCAAATTTTTTAGCTCCAAATGGAGTAATAGATACTATTGAAAGAGATGAAGAAAGAATAAAGCAAGCAAAAATCAATTTTAAAAATGTAGAAGTAGAAGACAAAATAAATTTATATGAAGGAGATGCTGTAGAAATTTTACCTACATTAAATGAAAAATATGATGTTGTTTTTATAGATGCAGCAAAAGGAAAATACCCATTTTTCTTAAAGGAATCTTTAAGAATGATAAAAAAAGATGGGGTTATTTTTGCAGATAACATATTATATAAAGGCTATGTAATGAGTGACTATAACAAACATAAACAAAGGACAGCTGTAAGAAATTTAAGAGAATATATAAAAGAAGTATCTGAAAATCCAAATTTAGAAACCGAAATTTTAGAAGTTGGAGATGGACTTGCAATAAGTAAAATAAAATAAAAAACACTCGCCTAAGAAATGATTCTTTTGGCGAGTGAATTTTTTTAGGCACTTTTTATCTGGTTAATAAGTTTTCTGCCGTTTAAGGATTTGTAAGCCCTCCTGCAAACCAATAAAATCGTAAACCTTGCCATCTGGTGATATTCCATAACCTGGAATATGAATTTTCTCTGGTTCGAATTCAAATGTAGATGAACTGTATTTTTTCATTTTATATTTATCATGGTTTGCGTCTCCGCTTTCAGCATGGACGTGCATTGCAAACGTTCTAATCTGTACTTCAAAATATTCACCGGTTGTTGCTTTAAAAAGCAGGTGAAGCGACTGATAGCCATTTTCCTTTGGATTAAGAAAGTAATCTTTTACAAAAGCTTTAAATTCCTTTGCTATTCCTGATTTCTTTGGAATTAAGATTTCAGGATGTTTTTCCAATGAAAAATTACCAGTATTAGAGGTTTCGAGCTCACAAAGAGTTAAACCCTTCTCCAGACTAAAACGAATGATTTCATTTGCTATTTGGTAGCATGTACTAACCAAACTTTGAGTATTTTCACCAAAAATAACAATCCTAAACGCAAACTGGTCACGCAGAAGATCCAAAGATCTTTTTTCAGACATAAGCTTCTGAATCTTTTTCTCAAAAGATAACAAAGACTTTAGTCTTCCATCTATAACGAAACGAACATCTTTGAAATTTTTATCAATGAGACTATAAATTTCGTTAAAGTTTTTTCTCATACGATACAGCAGATTTTTGTCTGTTTTGCTTTTTCGGTATTCAGCAAGCTTGTTCGCATGAATAAGATTGTTGTAGTCTTTGGTGTCTCTTAGCTCTTTTTCAAACCGCTTAATTACATCAGGTATATCTTTGCCAGAGTATAGTGCCTGTAATAGTAAATCGTTTTTCATAAAAAGAAAATCCCTCCTATTGTTAAAATTTTTTAAAACAAATTTACATAACTAAATTATACCATTTTTTGTATATATAGTCAAATTAACAGTTCACACAAAAAACACCAAATAACAATAAAAAGATAACAAATAAAATATAATATATGCATATACTAAAGATATAAGAAGAAGGAGATGAGTATATGCCAAAACATCCCAAAGAAGAAAGCCTTTTAAAAATAAACAATTTTTTACAAGGAAAAGAAGAAGTAAAAGTAGAAGAAGAAACATTTAAAAAATTAATGTTTATATATTCAGTGGCAATGAAAGAATTAGTAACAAAAGTAGAAATACTAAAAGAAGAATTTGAAACATTTTATAATTATGAATTAATAGATCATATAAATACAAGAATAAAAAAGCCAGAAAGTATAATGAAAAAATTAACAAAAAAAGAATGTAATTATACTTATGAGCAGATGATAGAAAATGTAAATGATATAGCTGGAATAAGAATAATATGTCCATTAAAAAAAGACATCTTTTCAATAAGAAACATAGTAACAAAATTACCAGGAATAAAAGTATTAAAAGAAAAAGACTATGTTACAAAACCAAAGGAAAGTGGCTATTCAAGCTATCATTTAATTTTAGAAGTACCAGTTACACTATCACAGCAACAAATATATGTAAAAGTAGAGGTGCAAATTAGAACACTTGCAATGGATTTCTGGGCAAATATAGAGCACAAAACAAAATATAAACCAGAAGGTAAAATAAGCAAAAAAGAATCAAAACAATTAATTTCATATGCAAAAGCAATAAATAAAATAGACAATAATATGATGATTTTAAGCAGCAAATAAAAAATAAAAACATATAATAAACCATAGGAGGCCAAAAAATGGAATTTGTTTTAAATACAATATTTTGGACATTAGCTTTTTATGGTTTATATGAATTAATAAAAAATATTTTGTACATAAGTGAATATACAAAATTTAAGGCAAAAGGAATATATTTAATAATTGCTGTAAAAAACCAGGAAGATAAAATAGAAGGATTTCTACGTTCAAGCTTGTTTAAAATTTTATATGGAAAAGAAGAGTATATAAAAAACATTATTGTGGCAGACTTAAAGTCAGATGATAAAACAAAAGAAATTGCAAAAAAAATGTCTGAAGATTATGAGCAATTAAAAGTAATAAGTTGGAAAGAATGTAAAGATATTATAGACAATCTTGACCAACCATAAATAATTGTTGAAAATGTGGTATATATGTGATAAACTAAACAAAAATAAAACAAGGAGAAACAAGTGGAACTAGAAGGAGAAATAGAAGATATAATTTATCAAAATGAAGTTAATAGTTATGCCATTGTAAATTTGGGCTTAGAAGAAGAAATAATTACAATAGTTGGTTATCTTCCATTTATAAATGTAGGAGATACATTAAGAGTATATGGAAAATATGTTGAACATAAAGAATATGGTAGGCAATTTAAAGTAGATACATTTGAAAAACTAATGCCAAAAACACTAGGATCACTTCAAAGATACTTAGCAAGTGGAAGCATAAAAGGAGTAGGAGAGGCAACAAGTAAAAGAATAGTAGATAAATTTCAAGAAGAAACAATACATGTTTTAAAATATGAGCCAGAAAGATTAGCAACAATAAAAGGAATATCAGAAAAAAAGGCAAAAGAAATATGTGAAAGCTTTGTAGAAAACTTTGAAATGTGGCAAATAGTTGGATTTTTAGAAAGATTTGGCCTAGGAGCAGAACATGCCAAAAAGGTATACAAACAATTTGGGTTAAATGCAATAGAAGAAATAGAAGCTAATCCATATTTATTATTAGATATAGCAAGAGGCGTTGACTTTAAACAAATAGACAAAATGGCACTAGACCTTGGAATTGAAAGTGAAAACGAGAAGCGTATAAAAAGTGGAATAAAATATGGATTAATAAGAATTACTTACAATGGGCATTGCTGTACATTAAAAGAAAATTTAATTCAATTTACAATGACACTTTTAAATGTTACAAGAGACCCAGTAGAAAATGCATTAATAACACTAAAAGCCAAAGACGAAATTATAATAGAGAAAAGAGAAAAAGAAGAGTGGGTTTATTTATACGAATATTATAAAACAGAAGAAGGAATAGCAAATAGAATAATTACATTAAATAATTTTAAAAATATAAAATATATAAAAAATATTGAAAAAGAGTTAAAAAAAGCAGAAGAAAAAATAGATATAGAGTTATCGGAAAAACAAAAAGAAGCAATAAAACAAGTAAATGAAAATAATGTTACAATTATTACAGGAGGACCAGGTACAGGAAAAACCACAATAATAAAAACAATAATAGACATATATGAACAAAGAAAAGATAAAGTTGTACTTTGTGCTCCAACACGGACGAGCTGCAAAAAAAATGACAGAAACAACAGGAAAAGAAGCCTCAACATTACATAGACTTTTAGAAATAGGAAAAGTAGATGATGATGACTTAGTTAAACAATACAATTATGAAGGATCACCAATAGATGCAGATGTAATAATTGTGGACGAGCTCTCAATGGTTGATATGTTTTTAATGAATTATTTATTAAAATGTATTTATAAAGGAACAAAGTTGATACTAGTGGGGGACAGTGATCAGCTTGCATCTGTTGGACCAGGAAGTGTACTTAAAGATTTAATTTCGTCAGAAAAAATAACAACAATACATTTAGATAAAATTTTTAGACAAGCAGCAAAAAGTAAAATAATTTTAAATGCACATAGAGTAAATAGCGGAGAAGATTTTTTAAATAAAGAAGAACAAGAAGGTTTAAACCAAGATTTTTTCTTTATAGAAGAACAAAATCAACAAAAAATGCTAAAACAAGTAATTTCACTATGTACAGGTAGATTAAAGAAATATGGTGATTATGATTTTTTCCAAAACATTCAAGTATTAACACCGACAAAAAAAGGCTTACTTGGAACAAAAGAGTTAAATAAGGCATTGCAACAAGCTCTAAATCCTAATAATGGAAGTAAAAAAGAGAAAGTAAGTAATGGAGCAACATTTAGAGTTGGAGATAGAGTAATGCAAATAAAAAACAATTATGATATATACTGGGAAAAAGATTCTATAAAACAAGAACAAGGAAGCGGAGTGTTTAATGGAGAAACAGGAACAATAACAAATGTAAGTGATATAGAAAAATCAGTGGAAGTAAAATTTGACGATGAAAAAATTTGCTTATATGAATTTTCAGAATTAGAGCAGATAGAACATAGTTACAGCATAACAATACATAAAGCACAACGGAAGCGAATTTGATGTTGTAATAATGGTAATACCACAAGCATCACCAATGCTTCTTACAAGAAATTTATTATATACTGGAATTACGAGGGCAAAAAAATTATTAATAATTATAGGAAGAAAGCAAGTAGTAAATTTTATGATACAAAATGTAGACAGTAAAAAAAGAAACACGGGATTAGAATATAAACTAAGAAATACTGAGGTGTAAAATTATTATAAAAACATTATTGGATGTACTTTTTCCACAAGTTTGTGGAATTTGTGGAAAACTAAGTGGAAACTCATTATGTAAAAAGTGTGAAATATTATTAGAAAAACAATCAAAATTTGAGATATATGAAAATGATTCTTTAGAAAATTATTTTCATGAACATTTGTATTTTTTTAAATATGATGGAATAATAAGAAAAATAATATTAAATTACAAATTTAATGATAAGGCTTATTTATATAGAACAATTTCAAATTTTTTAATAAAAAACAAAGAATTTTGTGAAAAAGTAAAAAGTTATGATATAATAATGCCAGTTCCAATAAGCAGAAAAAGGTTTAAAGAAAGAGGCTATAATCAAAGCCTTTTAATAGCTAAATATATAGCACAAAATTTAAAAATAGACCTAGAAAACAATTGCTTATATAAACACAAAAACATAATAGAACAAAGCAAATTAAACAAAGAAAATAGAATAGAAAATATAAAAGGTGTTTATAGTATAAAAAACGAAGAAAAAATAAAAAACAAAAAGATTTTATTAGTTGATGATATATATACAACAGGAAGTACAGTTAACGAATGTTGTAAAATACTAATTAAAACAAGTTTAAACAAAATTGGAGTATTAACAATTGCAAAAGATTAAGGGGGAGAAAGATGGAAGATTTAGTAGAAAGTATTTTAGATTATGTAAGGTCAGACTATACAGACTATGCCGTTATGCTAAATGGAGAATGGGGAGCTCGGAAAAACTCATTTCTGGAATAACAAAATAAAGAAAAAGATAGAAAGTATGCAATTAAATGGCAAAAGATATACAACAATATATATGTCATTATATGGAATCTCCAACTTAGAAGAAATAAGCAAAAAAATATTTATAGAAACCACACAACTAATGGACAAAAATCTAAGAAAATTTATGGACACACATGGACAAACTTCAATTCCTGAATATGCAAAAACAGGAATTGACATGGCCAATTTATTTGGTGTAACCAAAAATGGCGACAAAATGAACTATGCTGATTTTTTTGCAACAGATGATAAAGTTTTATGTTTTGATGACTTAGAAAGAGCAAATGTAGATGTTATAGACATTTTAGGTTATATTAATAATTTTGTTGAACATGATCATATAAAAACAATAATTATATGTAATGAAAAAGAATTATCTACAAAATTTAAAAGCAATAACATAGAAATGAAAACATTTATTGCAACATATCTTTTAGACAAACAAAATGAATTAAATAAAAAAGACATGCCAATGGTAGAAAAAATACAAGATAAAATAGAGCATGTTTTTGACAAGGCAAATGATTATGAAAGAATAAAAGAAAAATTAATAGGTGAAACTTTTGAATATGCACCAAAATTTGACTATATTATAAATGGAATTCTTATGAGATATGAAGACAATCCAGATTTAATAAGATTTTTAAGAGAAAACACAAGACTTATAATAACAACATTTAATAGAAGCGGAACAAGAAATTTAAGAATTTTAAAACACGCTTTAAATGATTTTGAAAAAATATTTGAAATGATAAACAAATCATATCAAAACACAAGCCATAGAGTAATGCAGACAATGCTTATTTTTACAATTGCTGTATCATTTGAAATAAAATCAGGAAGAATAACCAAAGACAAATTTATAAATATAAAAGACAATGAAGAGTACAAGTCAATATTAGTATCTTCAAGGGTTTTGATGGACAACAGACAATTTTATATAAAGGAATTTGACAATAACTATTATTACAATTTTAAATCAGAATATAGATTCTTTAAATTTATAGAATATTATGTTAGAACAAGAATATTTGACATGAAGTTATTTAAAGAAAATATGGAGGCAATAAGAAACACTGTAGATACCGAAAATCTTCCTGCATATAGAAGGTTACTTACTGAGGAATATTGGAAAATTCCAGATGAACAGTTTAATGATGTAATAGAAGATATACTAAAAGATGTAAAAGAAGGAACAATTCCATTAATGGACATGGTAAAAATATTTGCATATTTTAGTTATTTTTCAAGAAGAAAATTAATTAATTATGATTTAAAACATTTAAAATCAATATTTTTTGATGGAATGAATAAATCTTCTTTACATTCAGAATATTGCAAAAATGTAGAAGAAGAGCTTGGAAAAATAGCAATAGAAGAAGTTGCAGAAGATATGGAAGAAATTCTAAGCCATTTTAATAAATTAAATAGTCAATTATTAGATAAATATTATAAAGAAAAAGCAGACAAAATATTTAAATGCATACCAATGAAAATGGAAATATTTTATGAGAAATTTGATAAAGAATGTATGAAAATACCTATTTTTAAATATTATGATCCTTACCAATTATTCCAAAGAATATCATGCAGTAGTAATGAAGATATTGTTAGAATTAAAGAAAAATTAATAATTAGAGCAAATAAATATCCAAAAGAAATTGAAGCAGAAATGAAAAACATAAGCCAATTAAAACAAATAATTGATGACTATTTAAAAGGCAAAGAACAAACAATAAAAATTGTAATGCTAAGCGATTTAGCAAAAGAATTAGGCTATATACTTGACAAATACAAGGTAACAGAAGTTACTGAAAATGAAGAAAAATAAAAAATAAAATAACATGTATAATTTTTTCCTAAATTGTCATAATAAGATTATAAATAAAACAATTGTAAATTAGAGGAGGAAATTATATATGAAAGCAACAGGTGTTGTTAGAAGAATAGATGATTTAGGAAGAGTAGTAATTCCAAAGGAAATAAGAAAAACTCTTAGAATAAAAGAAGGCGACCCATTAGAAATTTTTACAGATAGAGAAGGGCAAGTAATATTAAAAAAATATTCACCAATAGGTGAACTTTCAGAATTTGCAATAGGTTATGCAGAAACTTTGTCAAAAACAACAGGACATATTGCATGTATTACAGATAAAGATACAATAATTGCTGTTTCTGGTGGTTCTAAAAAAGAATTTTTAGAACAAGATGTTAGCCAAGAGCTTGAACAATTAATGGAAGACAAAGAAGTTTATACAAGTAAAGACAATAAGGACATGTCAATGCCTATTACCAAAAATGATAATGGACAAAGACAATATAATTCACAAGTTGTATACCCAATTATTTCAAATGGTGATACTATTGGTTCTGTTATTTTAATGTCTAAAGATGCAAATGTGAAAATGACAGATGTAGAAAAAAAGGTTGCACAATCTGCAGCAACATTTTTAGGAAGTCAAATGGAAATATAAATAAAAAAACAAGTTAACTTTTATTAAAAAATAAATTTTAACTTGTTTTTTTATTTGATAATCCGAATTATATAATCTATGGTAGTTTTATAATATTTGGCTAATGTAATAAGATGCTGGGTTGGTATTGTGCGTTTTCCACTTTCATATTCTGAATAATATTGTTGTGAAATACCAAGTAAATTAGCCACATCTTTTTGAAGCATATCACTATCTTCTCTTAAATCTCTAAGTCTTTTAAATTTCAATTTTTCCTCCTAAAATTATTGTTTTAATTATTTTATCAAAAAACAAATGCGTAGGTAGAAGATACATAAAATATCGTGTAATTTATAATCTACTAGTAAATGTTTATCAAACAATTTATAATATTACATTTCTATTACAAATATATTATATTTATATTAAAATTAGATATATGCTTGAAAAAGAAGGGGGAAAAATTTATAATAAAAGTGACACACAATAAATTATGTATAAAACATAGAATAGGAGTAAATGAATGAAAAAACAAAAATTAATGATAAATAAGAATAAATTTGGAGAATCTAAAGCTGTAACATTAATAGCTTTAGTCATAACCATAATTGTACTTTTAATATTAGCACGGAGTAACAATTGCAACACTAACAGGTGATAATGGAATTTTAACCAAAGCACAAGAAGCTAAGACACAAACCAAAGAATCGCAGCTAAAGGAAGAAGCACAATTGATAGTTGCTGAAAGTAAAGTAGATTATTTAGATAATGTAAATTTCGAGAGTTTACTGCAAAATAAATATGGAAAAGAAAATGTTAAGGATAATGGGACAAAATATTTAGTAAAAAAAGATGGCTATAATATAATGTTTGATAAGGAAAATAAGACAATAGAAATAGAGCAAAATAATGATGAAAATAATAAAATTAAACCATTTATTTTATACAATAGCACAAATGATGGAACCAGTGATTTTATTGGTGTAAACCCTAAATATTCAAATATTACTAAAGTTGAACAAGAAAGTTCTTATTACTGGACTATGGATGCAGAAAAAATGTATGCGCCATATTATGGAAATAAAAGGCTAGTATTTAATGAAATTATAGAAAATAAAGGCTATACTACTTGCCATGTTGATTTAAAGGTTCCATATGGAGTAAACGGAACATATAATATAAGTGATATAACATTTTCAAAGGGTATTGATATTAGCGAAATTACGAGATTTGCAGAATCTGGTCAAACTGGTATATTTAAAACAAAATATTTTACTGATTATACTGACTCAAAAGTGCCATACACTTTAGAAAGACAAGTTGTAGATATAGATATTAGTGATGCTAATGGGGCTGATTTTTATGTAGGACTTAATAATTGCGACTGCGATATATATATTTATAAAATTTGGTTTGATTAAATTTACTTAATAACTTAGGTATATATGAAAAAGCAAGAAATATTCTTGCTTTTTGTGTTATATTATAGTAAAATAAGAAAAACAAAAATAGAAATAAAAAAGGAATTTGGATTACTTGAAAAACAATATAAATTTGAAAAAATGAGGAAGGAAGTTAGAAATTATGAAAGCAATAGAAATAAGAAACAAATACCTAAAATTTTTTGAATCAAAAGGACACAAAATAATACCATCAGCACCGTTAATACCAGAGAACGACCCATCAGTATTATTCACAACAGCAGGAATGCAACCATTAGTACCATATTTACTAGGAGAAAAACACCCAGAAGGAACACGTCTTACAGACTATCAAAAATGTGTAAGAACAAACGACATAGAAGAAGTTGGAGACAACAGACATCTAACATACTTTGAAATGCTAGGAAACTGGTCACTTGGTGACTATTTTAAAGAAGAATCAATTCAAATGAGTTTTGATTTTTTAACAAAAGAGTTACAAATACCAGTAGAAAAATTATCAGTAACGGTTTTTGCAGGTGATGAAGATTGCCAAAGAGATGAAGTGGCAGCTAATTGCTGGAAAAAAGCCGGAATATTAGATGGCCATATTTATTATTATGGAAAAGATGACAACTGGTGGATCGCAGGAGAAGAAGGGCCATGTGGACCAGATACAGAAATGTTTTACGATACAGGAAAACCAGCATGTTCAGATAACTGCCAGCCAAGTTGCGACTGTGGTAAATATGTTGAAATATGGAATAATGTATTTATGGAATATTTTAAAGACAAAAATGGAAACTATACAAAATTAGCCCAAAAGAATGTAGACACAGGACTTGGACTTGAAAGAATGGCAATGTTACTACAAGGAAAAGAAACACCATTTGATACAGAACTATTTAAACCAGTAATGGACAAACTTTTAGAACTACAAAAGGTTGATAATATAGAAAGCAGAAGAATAATAGCAGAACATTTGCGTTCAAGTATGATGATAATATCTGATGGTGGAAGACCAAGCAATGTAGATAGAGGCTATGTATTAAGAAGACTTATTCGTAGAATGGTAAGACATATGAATAAATTACAAATAGATTTAGGCGAGATTTCAACACTTATAGACATTTATGTGGAAAACTTAAAGCAAATGTACAAAGAATTAGAAATTAACAAAGAAATTATCAAAAACACAATAATAGAAGAAAAAGACAAATTTGTAAAAACTTTATCACATGGGGAAAAAGAATTCCAAAAAGCAATTAATAAAGCAAAACAAGAAAACAAAGAAAAAATTGAAGGAGCAGTTGTATTTAAGCTATATGATACATATGGTTTCCCACCAGAGGTAACAAGTGAGCTTGCAAAAGAAAATGGAATGAAGGTTGACATGCAAGAATTTAATGAACTATTTAAAGCACATCAAGAAAAATCAAGACTAGGTTCAGCACAAAAATTTAAAGGTGGACTTGCCGGAGATAGTGAAATAGAGACAAGATATCATACAGCAACACACCTATTAAATGCAGCACTAAAAGTAGTATTAGGACCAGATACACATCAAAGAGGTTCAAATATTACAACAGAAAGAATGAGATTTGACTTTAACTGTGACCATAAAATGACAGATGAAGAAAAGAAACAAACAGAAGACTTAGTTAACAAATGGATTGAAGAAGCAATTCCGGTAACATGTGAAGAAATGAAAAAAGAAGATGCAGTAAAATCTGGAGCAGAATGCATGTTTATAGAAAAATATCCAGAAATAGTTACAGTATACTCAATAGGAGATGTATCTAAAGAATTATGTGGAGGACCTCATGTTTCAAATACAAGTGAAATTGGAAAATTTAAAATAAAGAAAGAAGAAGCAAGTTCAGCAGGAATAAGACGTATAAAAGCTGTTATTGAAAAATAATTGGAGGGGAAAAATGGAAGATTGTTTATTTTGTAAAATAATAAAAGGTGAAATACCATCAAATAAAGTTTATGAAGATGATGAAATATTAGCGTTTTATGATATAAATCCAGCAGCCAAAATACATATATTAGTTATACCAAAAAAACATATTGAGTCATTAGCACATATGGAAAAAGAAGATGAAGAAATTGTTGGAAAGATATATGGTGTAATAAATAAAATAGCTCAAGAAAAAGGATTTAAACAAAGTGGCTATAGAGTTATTGTAAATTGTGGAAAAGATGCAGGACAAGAAGTTATGCACTTACATTTTCATATACTTGCTGGCGAAAAATTTGGCGACAAAATTGTATAAAACTATATCATTATATAAAAAAATATGGTATAATAAAAATAGTTAGCAAAAGAAAATGTAGGAGGTAAAAACCATGTTTGAAAGTAAATATAATAAACTTTTAACAATAGTTTTAGTAATAGTAATTATAGCAATAATTGGACTACTAGTATTTTGGGGAATAGAAGTATTTCAAAAAAATTCAATAACAAACGAAACAGCAGAATTTGTTGATAGTTACCAAGGAGATGACCAAACTCCAGATGACGAAACACAAAATAGTGATAATGATGGAAGTAATCCATTAGATGAAATAGAAGAATCAAATACAACTGGAAGTAGCAAGAGAACTAAAAAAACATACAAAGGTTATGTTGTAAATGGAACAATGGAAATTCCAAAAATCAACTTTAAATATCCAGTGTTAGAAGAATTTAATAAAAAATCACTAGAAACATCTGTAGTAATTCTTTATGGAGCTGGACTAAATCAACCAGGAAATACTGTAATAATAGGACATAACTACAGAAATGGAGTATTTTTCTCAAACAATAAAAAATTAAATAATGGTGATAAAATTTATGTGACAGATTATACCGGCAAAAAGGTATCTTATACAATATACAATAAATTTGAAACAACACCAGAAGATACATCATTCTACCAAAGAGATACAAATGGAAATCCTGAAATTACATTATCAACATGTACAGATGATAGTAGTGCAAGATTAATAATATTTGCAAAAGCAGATCAATAAAATAAAAAATAAAAGGAATTTTAGTTAATTCCTTTTATTTTTTTGTAAAATTGTATATAATAGAAAAAAACATTACAATAAAAATTTTTAATAAAAAATTACATTAAGGAGCATAAAAATGAATAAAAAGCAAGCAAAAGAAAGAATAGAATATTTAAGAAAAACAGTAGAATATCACGCTAAAAAATACTATGATGATGACAAACCAGAAATATCAGACTTTGAATATGATATGTTAATGGTAGAGTTAAGAAATTTAGAAAAAGATTACCCAGAATTTGTTTCTACAGATTCTTTAACACAAAAAGTTGGAGGACATGTAAAAGAAGGGTTTGAAAAAGTAACACATGAAGTGCCACTTCAAAGCTTGCAAGATATATTTAGTTTCGAAGAAATAGATGATTTTGTTCAAAAAATAGAACAAAAGGCAAAAGAAAACGGAATAGAAGAAGTAAGTTATGTTGTAGAAACCAAAATCGATGGTTTATCTGCAGCATTAGAATATAAAAATGGAGAGTTTGTAAGAGGTGCAACAAGAGGAAATGGACTAGTTGGAGAAGATGTTACAAATAACCTAAAAACAGTAAAAACAATTCCTAAAAAATTAAAAGAAAATATAGATATAACAGTACGTGGAGAAGTATTTATATCAAAACAAGATTTTGAACAAATGAATCAAGAAAGAGAAGAAAACGAAGAAGAATTGTTTGCAAATGCAAGAAATGCAGCAGCAGGTTCACTTCGTCAATTAGATAGTAAAATAACAGCTTCTAGACCACTTGATATATATATATTTAATGTACAAAAAATTGATAAAAAAGAGTTTAATTCACATTTTGAAGAATTAGAATATTTAAATAAATTAGGATTTAATGTAAATCCTGTAAGAATTCCATGTAAAGATATAAAACAAATAAAAAGAGCAATAGAAAAAATTGGACAAATGAGAGAAGAACTTACATTTGGAATTGATGGAGCAGTAATTAAGGTTGATAATTTAAAATTTAGAGAAATATTAGGAACGACAGCAAAAACACCAAGATGGGCTATTGCTTATAAATACCCACCAGAACAAAAACAAACAAAATTAAAAGACATAGTATGCCAAGTTGGAAGAACAGGGGTTATAACACCAATGGCAATATTAGAACCAGTAAAGGTTGCAGGTTCTACAATATCTAAAACAACACTTCATAATGAAGATTTTATTAAAGAAAAGGGATTAAAAATAGGAGATACTGTTATAATACAAAAAGCAGGAGATGTTATTCCAGAAATAGTAAAGGTGGTCCAAGAAAAAAGAACAGGAAATGAAGTAGAGTTTGAAATGCCAAAAGTTTGTCCTGTATGTGGAGCAGAGGCTATAAGAGAAGAAGGAGAGGCAGCTATAAGATGTACTGGTATAGAATGTCCAGCAAAATTGTTTAGAAATTTGGTTCATTTTGTTTCAAGAGAAGCAATGAATATAGATGGTTTGCGGAGAAAATATTATACAACAATTGCTTGATAGAAATCTAATAAATAATATAGCAGATATTTATGAATTGAATTTTGAAGATATAGCATCTTTAAAAAAGAACGGGAAAAAGTTTGCTCAAAATTTAATTGATAGTATAAATAAAAGTAAAGAAAATGATTTATATAGATTAATTACAGCACTTGGAATAAGACATGTTGGGGGAAAGGCATCAAAGGTTCTTGCTAGAAAATATAAAACAATGGAAAATTTGCAAAATGCAAATTTTGAGCAATTAAGCCAAATTAATGATATAGGCGAGGTTATGGCTAATAGTATAATAGAATTCTTTATGCAAGAACAAACAAAAGATTTAATTGAAAAATTAAAAAAAGCTGGAGTTAACATGAACTGTTTAGAAGAAGAATCAGATGACAAAAGATTTGAAGGAAAAACATTTGTATTGACAGGAAGTTTAGAACTATTTACAAGAAAAGAGGCAGAAGACATTATAGAAAAATTAGGTGGTAAAACATCTAGTTCAGTATCTAAAAAAACAGATTATGTATTAGCAGGAGAAGAGGCAGGAAGTAAGTTAACTAAAGCTCAAAGTTTAGGAATAAATATAATATCAGAAACAGATTTTAAAGAGATGATTAAATAATTAAGGAGAAGAAACATGCAAGAATATACATTTGAAATGATGTGGGAGGATTTAAATAATGGATATCAAATATATTACACATTTGTAAAAAACAGATATTTATTATTTAAAACTGCACCAAATTGTTATACACAAAAACTATTGTCAGACAACCATAGAAATCCACAACCAAGAATGACAATGTTAACTTTAAAAAGAGTTAAAGAAATGTTCCCAGATATGGAAAATATTGAATATAAAATAATAGATAATTAAAGAAAGAGGAATAAAAATGGCTGTAATTATAGATGGAAAAGCATTAGCAAAAAAAATAAGAGAACAGTTAAAAGAAGAATGTAGTAAACTAAAAAAAGAAGGAATACTTCCAAAACTTGCTGTAATAATGGTTGGGGATGACCCAGCATCAAAAGTATATGTAAAAAATAAAAGTAAGGCCTGTAATGAGGTGGGAATAGAATATGAAGAATATATTCTAAATTCTAATATAACACAAGAAAAACTTATAAATTTAATAGAAAGTTTAAACAATAAAAAAGATGTACATGGTATTTTATTACAAAGTCCAATACCAAAAAATTTAGACATAAATGAGGCTTTTCAGGCAATATCATATAAAAAAGATGTAGATGGATTTAACCCAATAAATGTTGGAAAGTTATCAATTGGACAAGATACGTTCATCTCTTGTACACCTTATGGTGTTATAAAAATGTTTGAAGAATATAATATAGATTTAGATGGTAAAAATGTTGTAATACTTGGAAGAAGCAATATTGTTGGAAAACCTTTAATTCAATGCTGTTTAGACAAGAATGCAACAGTTACAGTATGCCATTCACACACAAAAAATATAAAACAAATAACTAAAAATGCAGATATCTTAATAAGCGCAATTGGAAAAGCAAAATTTGTTACTAAAGATATGGTAAAAGATGGCGTAGTCGTAATTGATGTTGGAATAAATAGAGGAGAAGATGGTAAGCTAACAGGAGATGTTGACTTCGAAAATGTAAGCCAAAAAGCAAGCTATATAACACCAGTTCCAGGTGGTGTTGGTCCTATGACAATAACAATGTTAATGAATAATGTAATAAAAGCAGCCAAGTAAGAAAGGAGAACACAAACGAATTTAGAAGAAAAAAGGTACATAGTATGGTTATCATACATAAAAAATTTAGGAATAAAAAAATTAATAAAATTAATTCAAAAATATAAAACTTTAGAAAATATATATAAATTGTCAAAAGACAAATTGATGGAAACAAGTGGAATTAGTGAAACAATTGCAAATAACATGATAGACAAAAAAGTTAGAAATAATGTAGATAATGCATTAAAATATATGAAGCAAAATAATATAAATGTTATTTCTGTGTTTGATGATGATTATCCACAAATGTTAAAGGAAATTTATGCTCCACCAATTTGTCTTTATATTAAAGGAAATTTACAGTTGTTAAAAATGCAAAATATTTCGTTAATAGGTTGCAGAAAATGTAGCCAGTATGGGAAGAAAACTGCATATTATTTTTCATACAATTTAAGTAAAGCAGGTTTTAACATTGTAAGTGGACTTGCAAGAGGAATAGATAGTTATTCTCATATTGGATGTTTGGCAGCAAAAGGCAAAACAATTGCAGTTATGGGAAGTGGACTTGATAATATTTATCCAAAAGAAAATGAACAATTAGTAAATGAGATTATTAAGCAAAATGGCGCAATAATTACACAATATCCACTTGGAACAAAGCCAGAAAAAAATAATTTCCCAGCACGAAATAGAATAATAAGTGGATTAAGTAAAGCTGTTTTAGTTATTGAGGCAAGAGCTAAAAGTGGAACATTAATTACAGTTGATTTTGCACTAGAACAAGGAAAAGATGTATTTGCAGTTCCAGGAAACATAAATTCAGCAAATTCAGTAGGAACAAATGAGCTTATAAAACAGGGGGCAATTCCAGTTTGTAATTATAAAGATATATTAGATAATATATAAAATTTTAATCTTGAAAGTGTTGATATTACTTGATTTAAATACACTTTTGTCATATTTTGTCGATGAAAAGTGCTTTACAAAAATAAAAAAATACGCTATTATAGTTTTACTTTCTATTTTACCAAAAGTTTTTTTGAAAAAAATTGAGTTTTTAGTTTTTTTCAAAAAATTAAATCTTAAATTTTTTTCAAAAAAATTAAATCTTAAAATTATTCAAAATTAATTTAATATTAAAAGGCAGGTGAAAGCTATATGTATGATTAGGTTCACCAAAAGATATGTAAATACTGTAAGTTTTATTATTTCTATAGTAATATTTTTTATCTTAAATAATTGGCTATTTTTTATGCCAAAAGTTGATTCTAATAATTTTATATCTAATCAATTCCAAGAAAATATAGTAGAAAATAAGCAAAATAGTATTAGTAAAGGAACAGAAGAAAATAAACAAAGTAACAAAAGCAAAATAGAAAATAATAATTCAAAACAAGGCACAAATGATAATAAAACACAAAAAAACATTACAAAAAATAACAATAATTGGAGTATAGAAATACCAAAAATTAATTTAAAAGCACAAATTGCAGAAGGAACAAATAAAGAAATAATGGACGAATATGTAGGACATTTTGAAGAAACAAAAAATGACAAAGGTAATATTGGGCTTGCAGCACATAATAGAGGGTATAAAGTAAATTATTTTCAAAATTTAAAAAAACTAAAAGAGGGGGATGAAATTATATACAAATATAAAAACATCCAAAGGACATACATTGTAAAAACACTAAAAATAATAAAAGACACCGATTGGAGTTATTTAGAAAATACCAATGAAAATAAAATAACACTAATAACATGTGTAGAAAATGAACCTGAATATAGAAGATGTGTTCAAGGAATTGAAAAGAAATGAAAGGAAGGAAAAAATGAAAAAATTTAAAAAGATAAAAAATGTACTAAAAGTATTAGGTACAATAGTAATGATTTTAATATTAAACACACTAAGTTTAGCAAACAGCGTATATGCAGCAGAACTTGGTACAAGTGCGAATTTAGAAAATTTAGGGAGTTGTGGTTCACTTTTAAAATATAAAGGAAATACTGTAATTACAACATATGTTTCATATAATGATGGTCAAAACAAGTACCCAGCATATTGTTTAAATGCTAATCTACCGGGAGTTGGAGAAAATGGAAATTATACAGTATCTACAAATAATTTAATTACAGATGTTAAGTTATGGAGACTTGTAGTAAATGGCTATCCATATAAGACAATTGGTGAACTAGGGTGTGCAAATAAAGAAGAGGCATTTACAGCTACAAAACATGCAATATATTCATACATACATGGAAACAATCCAAATGATTATACAGCAATAGGAGAGGCAGGAATAAGAACACTAAAAGCACTTAAACAAATAGTTACAAATGCAAACAATTCAACAGAAGTAAAAGTAGGAAGTAACATCACAATACAAGCAAAAGAAGGACTATTTAAACAAGATAGTATAGATAAAAACTATGTATCAAAAACATATGAAATTAAAGCAAATGCAAGCTATAAAGATTATGAAGTTAGCTTAGAAAGTATAAATAAGCAATCTCTACCAGAAGAAATAAAAATAACAGATGAAAAAAATAATAACAAAAAAGTATTTAATAAGGGTGAAAAGTTTAAAGTTTTAATACCAATAAAAAATTTAAAAAATAATGGAGAATTTAAAATAAATGTAAAAGCACAAATTAATTCTAAACCTGTGCTTTATGGAAAAGCTCCAAATTCAGGTCTTCAAGATTATGCAATAACTACTTTAAAATATGAAGATGGAATAGGAAATATAAACGAAAATTATACTAAAAATGAAACAGAAGTCACAATATATAAACAAGAAAAAGAAACAAAAAAACCATTAGAAGGTGTTACATTTAATTTATTAGATTCAAATAAAAATATTATACATGCTAATCTAAAAACTAATAAAGAAGGTATAGTAAAACTAGAAGATTTGATGCCTGGAAAATATTATTTAATAGAAACACGGAACATTATCTGGGTATGTAAAATATGACAAAGAAATAGAATTTGAACTTGAATTAAATGAAAAATTTAAAATAACCGTAAATAATTCAAAAGAAGATAAAGTTATTATAGAAAACAATAAACAAGAAATGAATGTTGAAAACAATAAAAGTGAACTTATAGTTTCTAATAACGAAAAAGAAACAAACATAGTAAATAATTTAGAAATACAAAAAGAAAAAACAACAAATACATCAAAGGTTATAAATGAAAATAAAGTTAAAAAATTGCCTGTAACAGGTATGTAATAAAAAAATGGTATTATATACCATTTTTTGAGCTTTTTATGTAAAATTCATTGACTTTTTGGGCATTTCGTTATATTATAATGGTGTTAAAAGTATGTTTTTAAAATCCTAAGGAGGAAAGTTATGGGAGAAGTAATAGTAATAACATCAGGTAAAGGTGGAGTAGGAAAAACAACCACAACTGCAAATTTAGGTTCAAGCTTAGCTTTAGAAGGAAAAAAAGTAGTATTAATAGATACAGACATTGGACTTAGAAACTTAGATGTAGTTATGGGACTTGAAAACAGAATTGTATATGACATTGTAGATGTTGTTGAAGGTAAATGCAAATTAAGACAAGCCTTAATAAAAGACAAAAGATTTAAAGAATTATACCTACTACCAGCAGCCCAAACTAGAGATAAAAGCGCAGTAAATGAAGAACAAATGAAAGAATTAACAGATACATTAAGAAAAGAATTTGATTATATACTAATAGATTGTCCAGCAGGAATAGAACAAGGATTTAAGAACGCAATAGCAGGAGCAAATCGAGCAATAGTAGTAACAACAGCAGAGATATCAGCAATAAGAGATGCAGACAGAATAATTGGATTATTAGAATCATCAGAAATTAAGAATCCAGAATTAGTAATAAACCGAATAAGACCAAACATGGTAAAAAAAGGTGAAATGATGGATGTTGACGATATAGTAGACTTATTGTCAATAGATTTAATAGGAGTTGTTCCAGATGATGAATACATAATTACACAAACAAATAAAGGTGAACCAGTAATACAAAATAGAAAAGCACCATCAGGAAAAGCTTACATAGAAATAGCAAAAAGAGTTTTAGGGGAAAAAATAGAAGTAACAATTCCAGGAAGAGAAAAAGGTTTTTTTGCAAAATTAAAAAGATTATTTAGAAAAAATTAGTACGAATTAAAATTTGGAGGGGTAAAAATAAATGTTTGAGAACATAATAAAGTTTTTTAAAAAGGCAAAAAAGAGTGAAGAAAAACCTGCAAATTCAAAAAGCGCAGCAAAAGAAAGATTACATTTAGTTTTAATGCAAGATAGAGCTAATGTATCAGCAGATTTTCTTGAACTTATGAAACAAGAAATAATAGAAGTAATAAAAAAATACATAGAAGTAGACGAAAGTGCAATAGATGTTAGATTAACGAACAAAGAAAATGAAGACGGAACTAATGGAGCCCCTGCATTATATGCAAATATTCCAATAGTTAATATAAAAAATGAGGCAAGAAAAGTTGATGTAAAAAAAGAAAAGAATGAAAACGAAAAAACAAATGAAGAAAATAAAGATGTAAAAAAAGAAGAAAAAAATGAACAAAAAAAGCAAGAAGAACTAAAAAAAGAAAGTAATGAAAAAAATGAGGTAGAAAATAAAGAAAATCTACAAGAAGAAGTAAAAAAAGAAAATACAACAAACGATAAAGAAACAAAAGAAGAAACAACAGAAAAATAGAATAAAGGGAAAATAATAAAATGAGAAAAAGAGAATTAAAAAATATGGAATGGTGGGTATTAATAATTGCCATCATTTTATGTTCTATAGGATTAATTGCGTTATTTTCTGCAACGCAAGAAACTGAACATGATGCATTTTATAAACAAATTATATGGATTGGAATAAGCTTGTTTGTTATGGTAATTTTTACTGTAATAGATTATGAAGCAATTGTAAAGGCATCGCCGATTTTTTATATAGTATTTTTAATTTTATTAGTAGCGGTACTTTTTACAAAGCCAGTTAATGGAGCAACGAGTTGGTTTGATATTGGATTTTTTTCATTACAGCCAAGTGAATTTGCCAAAGTGTTTGTTATATTATTTATGACATATGTAATAACAAAAATTCAGGCACAAAAAAGGGAAAATATAAATAAAATAACTAAATTATTTGTAATATTGCTTACAGTTGCAGTTCCAATATTGTTAATAATAAAAGAACCAGATTATGGTACTGCTGCAGCATTTATAGTAGCCACAATAATGATGCTATTTACAGCAGGAATTGATAAAAAGTATATAATATCAACCATTATTATAATCGCAGTAGCTATTCCTGTTTTATACAATTATGTGCTTCCAGACCATGCAAAACAAAGAATAGATGTGTTTTTAAATCCAGAATCTGATCCAAGAGGATCTGGTTATAATATAATTCAGTCAAAACTTGCAATTGGTGCAGGTGGATTGGTTGGAATGGGTGTATTAAAAGGAAACCAAACACAACTTGGATTTTTATATCCTAAAACAACAGATTTTATTTTTTCTGTAATAAGTGAAGAAATGGGATTTATGGTATCTGGTGCAATTGTTATAATGTATGTAATACTTGTAACTAAAGCTTTATATATAGCCAAAACTGCTAAAGACAATACAGGTTCATTAATTGCAGCGGGAATTGCAGGAATATTTTTATTCCACATGGTAGAAAATATTGGTATGGTAATGGGATTACTTCCAATAACAGGAGTTCCATTGTTATTTGTAAGTTATGGAGGAAGCTCTATGATAACAAGCTTTATTTGTATAGGACTATTATTAAATATAAGCGGAAAAAGACAAAAAACAATATTTGTAAAATAAAGGAAAAAATATGTATTTAAAAAAACTAAAAATAGGAAATGTAGAATTAGAAAATAATATAATATTGGCTCCAATGGCAGGTATAACAGACCTGCCTTTTAGAGTAATTTGTAAAGAATATGGAGCTGGACTTGTTTGTACAGAAATGGTAAGTAGTAGAGCATTATTTTATTCAGATGAAAAAACTAAAAAGCTATTAAATACCAATAATGAAAAAAGACCAATTAGTTTTCAAATTTTTGGTAGTGATGAAGAAACATTTGAATTTAGTGCAAATTACTTAAACAATATTGCAGATATTATAGATATAAATATGGGATGTCCTGCACCAAAAGTTGTAAAAAATGGAGATGGAAGCAAACTTTTATTAGACTTAGAAAAGGCAGAAAAATTAATAAAAGCTGTAGTAAAAAATGCTAAAGTGCCTGTTACATTAAAAATAAGAAAAGGATGGGATAAAGAACATATTGTTGCAACTAAGGTTGCACAAATTGCCGAGAAAAATGGAATATCTGCAATTACTGTTCATGGACGTACAAGAACTGAATTTTTTAGTGGCGAAGTTGATTTAGATATAATAAAAAAAGTAAAAGAAAGTGTAAATATACCTGTAATAGGAAATGGAAATATAGTAGACGAAAAAAGTGCTAAAAAAATGTTTGAATATACAGGGGTAGATGGAATAATGATAGGAAGGGGAGCTTTAGGAAAACCATGGATATTTAAACAAATAATACATTATTTAAAAACGGGAATGTTATTGCCAGAGCCAAGTTTAAATGAAAAACTTGAGGTCATAAAAAAACATATTAATTTAGAAGTACAAGAAAAAGGTGATATTGTAGCAACAAAGGAACTTAGAAAACATATTGCTTGGTATACCAAAAATTTAAAAAATTCAAGTGAATTTAGAGGAAAAATAAATACTATAGAAAATAGCAAAGAACTTTTGAATACTGTTGATGAATATTTTAAAAGTTTATAGAATAAAAATGTGTAAAGAAGAAATTTTTTATACATTTTTTTTATTTAAGTAATTATCTAAATTATATGTATATATTTCACTTAAAAATATATACATATAATATTAAGATAAGAAAGGATTAAATTTATGAAAAATAAAAAAATAATATTTATAACATTAGTTGTTATATTGATACTTGCAATTTTAATAATTTTTTTATTAAACAAGACTAATGTTAAAAAAATTGGAAATAATAGTACTAGTCAAGAAATAGTAGACTATATTTTAAATATTAGCTCATATGAGGCAAAAATAGAAGTGGAAGTAAAAAGCAACAAAAATACTAATAAATATATATTAAAACAGCAATACATAAGTCCTGATGTAGCAACTCAAGAAGTATTAGAACCAAGTAATATTAGCGGAATAAAAATAATAAAAAAAGGAAATGACTTAAAACTAGAAAATACAAGTTTAAATTTAAGTAATATATTTGAAAATTATGAGTATTTAGCAGATAATGCATTAGATTTAAGCTGTTTTATAGAAGATTATAAAGAAAGTCAAAATTCAAATTATGAAGAAAAAGATAATAAAATAATAATGAATGTACAAACTAAAAATGAAAATAAGTATAGACAAAGTAAAAAGCTATATATTGATAAAAGTACAGGGAATCCTTTAAAAATGGAAATAACAGATATTAACCAAAATATTACAGTTTACATATTATATAATGAGGTAAAGATAAATAGTTTAGATAAACAAAATATTTTAGCTTTTAGATTATATAATACAAAACAAGAAATATAACTATAACAATTCTTTACTTTAACTAATATTTAAAATAAAAAAGACTTGACAATAAAGTAATATTAGGAGTGAAGAATATGGTAATAAAAAGAGGAGATATGTTCTATGCAGATTTGAGCCCTGTTATAGGTTCTGAACAAGGGGGAATAAGACCTGTACTAATAATTCAAAACGATTTGGGAAATAAATATAGTCCGACAGTTATTGCAGCAGCTATAACTTCACAAAAAAATAAAGCTAAATTACCAACACATATAGAAATCGATTCTAAGTCTTGTGGATTGAAAAATAATTCTGTTGTACTTGCAGAACAAATAAGGACTATAGATAAAAGCAGACTTAAAGAAAAAATAGGACATATAAATGATGATAAGATAATAGATAAAGTAAATAATGCTCTTGGCGTAAGCTTTGGTTTAGAAGAGTAAAATAAAAAAAAGCCCTAGTTATAGGGCTTTTTTTAAAGGCTTTTTACACTCCTCAGGACACGAAAGCTCAATAACTCCATCTCTTATCTCGTATTTCATGTAAATCTCTCTATGAACATTTGGAGTAAATTTCCGTTTGCACTGTTTGAAATCTTTACATAATAAACAGTGAGGTAATATCTGGAGATTAGTTAAAACAGCCATAAAGTAGCCTCCTTAAAAATTAATAATTAAATTATACCATATTTACATAAAACTGTCAATTAGAACTAATAAAGGTATTGTAAAATAAAACCTTTTTTGGTATAATAATAAAAGTTTTTAGAGAGGATGATATATATGAATTATAAAGATTTAGCAGATTTAATATTTCCAAATGCAAAGGAAATTTCATACTATGAAGAAAAATATCCAAATAGAAATTTAAAAGAAGGAGCAGTAGTTACAAGATATGCACCAAGCCCAACAGGTGTAATGCATATAGGAGGGCTATATCAAGCACTTATTGCAAAAAAATTGTCTAAACAAACAGATGGAGTATTTTTCTTAAGAATAGAAGATACAGATCAAAAAAGAGAAATAGAAAATGGTGTGTCTGAGATTGTTAGTTCATTAAAAGACTTTGGAATGGAAGCAGATGAAGGCATGTTAACAGACACAGAAGAAAAAGGAAATTATGGCCCATATAAACAAAGCTTAAGAAAAGAAATTTATCAAGCATATGCAAAATATTTAATAGAACAAGGAAAAGCATATCCATGTTTTTGTACACCAGAAGATGTAGAACAAATAAGACAAAAACAAGAATCTGCAAAAATAAGACCTGGTTATTATGGAGTATGGGCAAAATGTAGAAATATAACAGTAGAAGAAGCTATAGAAAAAATAAAAAATGGAGATAAATATATAATAAGATTTAAATCACTAGGAAGAGAAGACAGAAAAATAAAACATCATGATATAATAAAAGGAAATGTTGATTTTCCAGAAAATGATCAGGATGTTGTAATTATTAAAGCAGATGGACTTCCAACATATCACTTTGCACATGCAATTGATGACCATTTAATGCATACAACACATGTAATAAGGGGAGATGAATGGTTATCATCTGTTCCACTTCATTTACAATTATTCCATGAGTTAGGATTTAAAGCACCTAAATATGCACATATTGCCCCAATAATGAAAAATGATGATGGAAACAAACGTAAATTAAGTAAGAGAAAAGATCCAGAAGCAGCAGTAAGCTATTATGCTAAAGAAGGAATACCAGCAGAAGCTGTAAAAGAATATTTACTAAATATTGCAAATTCAAGCTTTGAAAATTGGAGAAGACAAAATAAAGATAAATCAATAGATGAATTTGAGTTGCAATTAAACAAAATGAGTGTAAGTGGAGCATTATTTGATATGGTAAAACTTTTAGATGTATCAAAAATAGTTATATCTAAAATGTCAGCAGAAGAAGTCTATGAAAAAAGTTTAAATTGGGCAACTAAATATGATGAAAACTTAGCTAAATTATTAGAAAATAAAGAATATGCTTTAAAGGTATTTGGAATTGAAAGAGGAAACCAAAAACCAAGAAAAGACATTGCAAAATGGTCTGACGTTATGGAAAATATAGAATATATGTATGACGAAAGTTTTAATAGCCAATTACATAAAGATGAATATCAAGTTATTAATGATAAAGAAGATATCAAAAAAATATTAAAATTGTACATAGAAAAATATTATGATGCAAATGATGACAAACAAACATGGTTTAATAAAATAAAAGAGCTTGCAGGAGAGATGGGCTATGCTAAAGAGGTAAAGGAATTTAAGGCAAATCCAGGAGTTTATAAAGCACATGTTGGAGATGTAAGTACTGTAATTAGAATAGCTTTAACAAAAAGAACTAATACTCCAGATATGTATGAAATAATGAAAGTTTTAGGAAAAGACAGAGTAATTTCTAGATTAAATAATGAAATTGAAAATTTATAGGTGATAATATGGAATATAATGTAGGAGATATAGTTAGAACAAAAAAACAACATCCATGTGGTAGTAAACTATGGGAAATTACAAGAGTAGGAATTGAATTTAAATTAAAATGCCAAGGGTGTGGACATATTGTTGTTTTAGATAGGCCTAAAGCATTAAAAGCAATTACTAAAATAGAAAAAAAAGCATAAAAAAATTGTAGAAAAACGGCACATTATTGTGCCGTTTTCATAATATATAGTATAGTATTATTCAAAATACTATATTGGAGGTGACTTGTATGGAGCCACAAGAAGTTTATTGCTTTAATAATAAAGAAGAAAAATGTTGTAAAATTAAATGCTTAAATGTAATTATTGCAATCTTATTAACAGCATTTAGTTTTGTAATAGGACTTATAATAGGAGCATCATTGGCAGGTACTTTCCTTGAAGCATTAGCAGCAATAATTGTTTTAGCAGTTGTTTTAGGTATATTACTAATAATAGCTATAATATTAAAATTATGTAATGATAGAAAAAAAGAAAAGAAATGTCATAAATGTTGCTAGAACAAAATAAAAAAGGTCACTAAACGAATTATATTCGTTTAGTGGCTTTTTAGGAATTTATATATATTGTTCAATTAATTTCCAAACATCTTCTTGATAAATTGTCCTTTCAGATGAAAATGCAAATGTAGGGGCATCCCCTATAGGATTAAGAACTTTTTGAACTTCTTTTTTTGCATCTTCTACTTTAGTTATTGCTATTTTATCAGCTTTGTTTGTTAAAATCATAAAAGGAAGCCCTGATGATATAATATAATTGTACATTAATTTATCATTTTCGGAAGGTTTATGTCTAATATCAACTAAAAATATTATTAAAGAAATTTGTTCTCTTTTAAATAAGTATTCTTCAATAAAATGCCCAACTTGTTCTTGTTCTTTTTTTGACATTTTGCTATAACCATAGCCTGGTAAATCTACAAAGTAGAATTTCTCATCTATATTATAAAAATTTATTTGCCTTGTTTTTCCAGGTTCACTACTTGTTCTTGCAAGTTTTTTTCTATTTATCATTGTATTTATAAAACTTGATTTTCCAACATTAGATTTTCCAACTAAAACTACTTCTGGTAAATTGTTTTTTGGGTATTGTTTTTTACTAACAGCAGAAACTTCAAATTGCGGATTTTTTACTATCATCTTTTTTGTATGATATATTTAATTAAAATATATCATATGCTCCTTTCTACATTTGATTTTATATTTAGCATATTTTATTTTTTTATAATTATTTTTTCTGTTCCACCCATATATGGTCTTAAAACTTCTGGAATTATAACACTTCCATCAGGCATATAATTGTTTTCTACTATAGAAATTAACATACGAGGTGGGGCAACAACTGTGTTATTTAAAGTATGTGCAAAATAGTTGCCATTTTCTCCTTTAATTCTTATTCCAAGACGTCTTGCTTGGGCATCTGTTAGGTTAGAACAACTACCAACTTCAAAATATGTTTTTTGTCTTGGACTCCAAGCTTCAACATCACAAGATTTTGCTTTTAAGTCTGCTAAATCTCCAGAACAACATTCTAAAGTTCTTACAGGAATATTCATACTTCTGAAAAATTCAACTGTGTATGCCCACATTTTATCATACCATTCCCAGCTATCTTCTGGTTCACACACTACTATCATTTCTTGCTTTTCAAATTGATGTATTCTATAAACACCACGTTCTTCAATACCATGAGCTCCTTTTTCTTTTCTAAAACAAGGAGAGTATGATGTCATATTATATGGTAAGTCTTCTTTTTTTAGTATTTGATCTTTAAATTTTCCAATCATTGAATGTTCAGAAGTACCAATTAAATATAAATCTTCACCTTCAATTTTGTACATCATGGCATCCATTTCTTCAAAACTCATTACACCTGTTACAACATCTGATCTTATCATATAAGGTGGAATACAATATGTGAACCCTTTATTTATCATAAAATCTCTTGCATATGTTAATACTGCAGAATGAAGTCTTGCTATATCTCCCATTAGGTAGTAAAAACCATTCCCTGCAACTCGTCTTGCACTGTCTAAATCAAGTCCACCTAAACTTTCTAATATTTCTCCATGAAATGGAATTTCATAATCACGAACTATAGGTTCACCAAATTTTTGTATTTCTACATTTTTACTGTCATCTTCTCCTATTGGAACAGATGGATGCATAATATTTGGAATTTTCATCATTCTTTTTTTTATTTCTTCAGAATATGTTTTTTCTAATTTTTCGTTTTCTTCAAGTTTTTGGTTTATTTCTTGGACTTTTGCTTTTATTTCTTCTGCTTCATCTTTTTTTCCTTGTTTCATAAGTTCACCAATTTGGCTACTTAAATTCTTTCTTTCAGATCTTAGATTATCTCCATTTAATTTTGCTTCTCTATTTTTAACATCTAATTCTATTACTTCGTCAACTAATGGAAGTTTTTCGTCTTGAAATTTTTTCTTTATATTTTCTTTTACAATTTCAGGATTTTCTCTTAAAAATTTAATATCTATCATAATTATTCCCCCATAATATAAATTCTTTAATTTAGTGCATATTATATAACATTTTTTCGTAATTATCAAGCATAAATGCCTTTTCATTTAGGTAATTTAATATTTTACTGTCTGTTACAAAATTGAATTTTATTTTATAGCTACAAAGCATTTGATATTTTTTTCCGAACTTTTTGTTAATTTCATTTTTTCCGTATTTTCCATCTCCAATAATTGGAAAACCAATATGGGCAAGGTGTGCTCTAATTTGGTGCGTTTTTCCGGTTTTTATTTCAACATCAAGTAAACAAGAATTATCATCTTTCTTTTTTAAGATTGTATATTTTGTTATTATTTTTTGGTAGCCTTTTTTATATTCATCACTAATATAGACCATTGATTTTTTATTGTCTTTAAATAAATAACTTTCTAATTCTTTTGTTTTTTCTTTTGGAATTCCATAAACTAAAGCCAAATAATGTTTTTCTATTTCATGATTTTTAAATTTAGTAAGTAAAATATTTAAAGATTCTTCATTTTTGGCAAAGATAACTAAGCCTGTTGTATTTCTATCTAGTCTATGGCAAGGCATTGGCTTAAATGGCGAATTTGAATATTTTTTATGAACAAAAGTTGTTAAACTGTTTTGTCCTGTAACCTCTAAATTAGATGGTTTATTTATAATTAAAATATTTTCATCTTCAAAAAAGACATTTAAATTAAATGAGGGGTCTAAATATTCATCACTAATATATATTAAAATCTCATCATTTAAATAAATATCTACATTTTGATTAATTCTTTTTCCATTTATTTTTATATCTTTTTGTCTTAATGTTTTATAAAAAAGATTTTGGCTAAGGGACGGAAATGAATCCATCAAAAATTTATTTAATTTTTTTCCATTATATTTTTCATTTACAATTAATTTTTTCATGTGTTTATTATAAGACAGCCTAAAACTAAAGTCAATAATTTGACTTTTTTTTATAATTGTAGTATAATAACAAACAGTTATTGCCATGAGGGCAAAGGATGAGATTTTATTAAAACCAAAAGGTTTAAATGTAAAAAGAGATTTGTATAAAAAAGAAGAGACAAGTAAATAATAATGTTGATCGGAGAATTTATTAAAGGTTTATTTTATGCTTTTAAAGAGACAAATATAGCATGAAAAATAAACTTTATTTACATATGAAAATGAAAATAGTTAATAAATCATGTGGGTCAATTAGTTTAATATAAATTTAAACTAATTTTTTGGTTTGATGAAATTAATGTTGTAATTTTTAATTATAACTAAAATAGAGAATAAAAATAGAAAAGGAGAATTTATGGAAGAAGAAAAGAAAGAATTAAAAAAACAAACAAGAAGAAAAATGACAAAAGACAATGAAAACAAAAATGCAAAAAAAGTTAGCTTACAAGCAAGAAAAACAAGTAAAGAAAAGAAAGGACAAGCAAAAGAAAAAAAGTCAATTTTTAAATCATCAAAATTAAAAATTATACCTTTAGGTGGACTTCAAGAGATAGGAAAAAACATTACAGTTTTTGAGTATGAAAATGATATTATAATAGTAGATTGTGGATTATCATTTCCAGAAGATGATATGCTTGGAATAGATTTAGTAATACCAGATATAACATACTTAGAAAAAAATCAAAATAAAATAAGGGGAATGTTTATTACACATGGACATGAGGATCACATTGGAGCTGTACCATATTTTTTAAAGAAAATTAATGTGCCTATATATGCAACAAAACTTACAGCAGGGTTAATTAGAAACAAATTAGAAGAACATAAAATTTTAAGAAGTACAAATCTTATAGAAGTAAATCAAGGAGAAGTAATAAATGCTGGAAAATTTAAAGTTGAATTTATAAGAAGCTCTCATAGTATACCAGATTCAGTTATGCTTGCAATAACAACACCAGCAGGAACAATACTTCATACAGGAGACTTTAAAGTTGATTATACACCAATTGATGGTAAAATAATGGACTTTGGAAGGATTGCAGAACTTGGAAAAGAAGGAATATTGGCATTAATGGCAGACAGCACAAATGCAGAAAGAAAGGGCTTTACAATGTCTGAAAGTTCTGTTGGAGAAGTCTTTGAAAAATTATTTTCAAATTGTACAAAAAGAATTGTTGTTGCAACATTTGCTTCAAATGTCCACAGAGTTCAACAAATTGTGAATTCAGCAGTAAAATATGGAAGAAAAATTGCAGTTTGTGGTAGAAGTATGATAAATATGATAACAACAGCAAGAGAACTTGGTTATATAGATTGCCCAGAAAATTTATTTATAGATATAGATTTAATAAATAAATATCCAGATGAACAATTAGTAATTATAACAACAGGAAGCCAAGGAGAGCCAATGTCTGCACTAACACGTATGGCAGCAGGAGATCATAGAAAAGTAAAAATTACACCAAATGATTTGGTTATAATTTCTGCAACACCAATACCGGGAAACGAAAAATTTGTATCTAGAGTAATAGATGATTTAATGCAAATAGGGGCAGAAGTTGTGTACAGTTCTTTAGCAGATGTACACGTATCAGGACATGCATGTCAAGAAGAACAAAAATTAATAATGGCTTTAGCAAAACCAAAATATTTTATACCAGTTCATGGAGAGTACAGACAACTAACAGCACATAGTGAAACAGCACAAAGTATGGGAATTGATAAAGAAAATATTTTTATGCTATCAAATGGTAGAGTACTTGAATTAGATGAAAACGGAGCACAGATAAAAGGTTCTGTTCCAAGTGGAAGAGTTTTAGTAGACGGATTAGGTGTTGGAGATGTTGGAAATATTGTATTAAGAGATAGACAACATTTATCACAAGATGGATTAATTGTAATTGTTTTAACAATGGATTCTAGTACTGGAGAAGTTGTTGCAGGTCCTGATGTAATATCTAGAGGATTTGTTTATGTAAGAGAGTCAGAGAATTTAATGGATGATGTAAAATCAGTTGTAAGACATGAAATTAGAAAATGTGAAGAACAGGGAATTCGTGATTGGAGTACAATAAAATCTGCTACAAGAGAAAATTTAAGAGATTATATATTTATGAAAACAAAAAGAAATCCAATGATTATACCAATTATAATGGAAGTGTAACAAAATACAGTAATACCAAGGCTTTTACAGCTTTGGTATTTTGATTTGTTACCCATTTGTTACCTATTTGTCAATGGTTCCGGGTTTGAATGGCAATAATATAATATTTTTTGTACCTTGGTGTCGCAACCTACAATTTAAAAATTTTATAATGTAGGTTGCTCCAATTCGCACTCGTGCAAAAGCACTCGTTTGGTCGCTTACGCGGCACTTGCAAAATTATTATATTATTGCCATTCAAACCCGGAACCATTGACAATTTATTGCCATTCAAACCCGGAACCGGTGGCAATTTTTTAAAAAAGAGATTGAAAAAAAGTATAAAAACAAGTATAATAAATAAAAATTTAAAGAGGAGATAAAAATTATATGCAAATACTTATTTTAATTATTTTAATTTTATTAAATGCATATTTTGCAGCAAGTGAAATAGCATTTATATCATTAAATGATGCAAAAATAGAAAAACAAGCTAAAGAAGGTAATAAAAAGGCAAAACAGATTGAGAAAATGCTAAAAACTCCAAGTAAATTCTTAGCAACAATTCAAATTGGAATAACCCTTGCTGGTTTTTTATCAAGTGCATTTGCTTCAGATGCGTTTGCAAACCAGTTAGCCCCTGTATTAAATAATTTAATTCCAGTAATTTCGCTAGATGCGTGGAGAACTATATCAATTATTTTAATAACAATAGTTTTATCTTTCTTCACTTTAGTATTTGGGGAATTGGTTCCAAAAAGATTAGCTATGAAAAATTATGAAAAAATATCATTTGCAACAATTGGAGTTATAAGGGCAATTTCTATAGTAACAGCACCTTTTGTAAAGCTTTTGACATCAGTTACAAATGCTATATCAAAATTATTTGGTGTAAATGAACAAGACGAAGAAACAGTTACAGAAGAAGAAATAAAAATGATGGTAGACCAAGGTAAGGAAAATGGAACAATTGATGAAGAAGAAAAAGAGTTAATAAATAATGTTTTTGAATTTAATGATATAACAGTATCAGAAATTATGACACATAGAACTGATATATTTGCTGTTGATATGAATATAGGGATGGATGAACTATTACATGAAATTGAAAAATCAGATTATAAAATAAGCAGAATTCCAGTATTTGACGAAACAATTGATGATATAAAGGGAATTTTATATTTAAAAGATGTATTGAAAAATATTCATAAAAAGACATTTAAAGTAAAAAATATTATGAAAGATGCATACTTTGTTCCACAAAACAAGTTGATAAATGAGTTGTTTAAAGAGTTACAAAAAAATAAAACCCAAATGGCTATTATTTTAGATGAATATGGTGGAACAGCAGGTTTAATTACAATGGAAGATATATTAGAAGAACTTGTTGGTGATATTTATGATGAATATGATGATATAGAAGAAGAATTTGAAAAAGTAGATGAAAACACATATATTATAAGTGGAAGTATGCCAATATATGATGTAAATAAACTATTAAATTCTAAAATACCAGAAGGAGACTATGATACAATTTCTGGTTATTTACAAGAAAAAATGGGAAGAATTCCAGAAGATGAAGAAAACCCAATAATAGAAACAAAAGAGGTAACATTTAAAATAGAAGAATATGAAGATAGAAGAATAATAAAAATAAAGGCTTGTAGAAATAATACGCAAGAACAAACAGAAGAATAAATCCAAAAAAATAGTTTAGATATAGAAATTTAACTAATGGAAAGGAAAATAAAAATGAAAAATAGAAAAGTAATAATTATTGCAGTAATTGCAGTTGTATTAGTATTAATAACAACTATTTTAGTAATAAATAACAATTATAATAAAAGAGATTATACAATAGAAAAAGTAAAAGATTATAATTATTTTGTGCTAGTTGAAAATAATCAATATGGAGTTATAGACAAAAACGGAAAAAAAATAATAGATACAAAATATGATAATATAAAAATTCCAAATCCTTCTAAAGGCGTATTTATAGCTACACAAAATAGCAAAAACAAAGTTCTAAATGAAAATGGAGAAGAAATCTTTTCAAAATATGAATTAGTAGATTGTATAAGATTAAAAAATATTGCAAGTGATTTAATGTATGAAAAAAGTGTGTTAACATATTCTAAAGATGGAAAATATGGATTAATTGATTATCAAGGAAAAGAACTAACAGGAGCTATATATAATAGCATATCTGCTTTAGAGTACAAAGAGGGAGAACTTATTGTTGAAAA
This sequence comes from Clostridium sp. CAG:440, assembly GCA_000437215.1. Classification (GTDB taxonomy): domain Bacteria; phylum Bacillota; class Clostridia; order TANB77; family CAG-508; genus CAG-269. Next base: position 1,294 of record FR898641.1, on the reverse strand, counting down.
AGATGGTAAATACGGCGTTATAAACATAAATGGAAATGAATTAGTGCCAATAGAGTATGATCAAATAGATGTTGATGACTATTATAGAGAAAATGAGGGGTATAAAAAGGCTGGATATATTGTAGGACAAAAAACTGATGAAGGGTATAGATATGGCTATATTGATGTAAATGGAAATAAAGTTACAAAAGTAGAATATAATGAAATGGAAAGAATTACAGATATCCAAGAAGATGCAATTTATTTAATAGCATCAAAAAATGGCCAATATGGAGTACTAAAAAATGAAAATGAAATACTAAAAAATGAATACCAATCAATAACTTATGATCAAGAAAACAATGTACTTGTAGTTGAAAAAAGCAAGAAGTTTGGAGTATCAACTTTAAGTGGAAATATAATTATTCCAATTAAGTATTCTCAAATAAATATTACTGGAAAGTATTTGTATGCAGAGCAAAAAAATGCTCAAACAGAGGTTTATGATAATGAAGGAAAGCAAATAAATATTGATCCAAACACATCTATATTAAGTATAGAAGATGGAAAATATAATATAGTAATTACAAGTTCTGAAAACAAGACATTGTATAGTGTTACAGATAAAGATGGAAAAACAATAATTAATAATGATTACACATATATAAAATACTTATTTGATAAATATTTTATGGTATGTGGTAAGGATGGAAAATTAGGAGTTTTAGATGATGAGGGAAAGGAAGTTGCAAGTTTAAAATATGATTCTATTCAAGAAATTGGAAGTACAAACTTAGTTCAAGCCTCAATTTTATCTAGTAATATAACATATTTATATTCAAATCAAATGGAAAATATATGTGAAATGAAAAATGCTACAATTAAGCAAATTGATGAATTTATAGAAATTTATAATAATGATGAAATAAAATATTTTAATAAGCAGGGAAAAGAGGTTTCTAATAAAGAAGTTTATGGAGATAATAAATTATTTTCAAAAGCTGAAAATGGAAAATGGGGATTTGTTGATAGTAGTGATAATGTGAAGGTTGAATTTAAATATGATGAAGTAACAGAATTTAATAAATATGGCTATGCAGGAATAAAACAAAAAGGAAAATGGGGAGTTATTGACATAGAAGGTAATATTGTTGTAGAGCCAAAATATGAATTTAAAGATAATGAAAGACCTGATTTCTTAGGTGAATATTATAAAGTAACATATGGCTTTGGAGAATTTTATTATACAAAATAAAAATTATATTCCCTCCTATAAAAAAGTTGCCACCGGTTCCGGGTTTAAATGGCAATAAAT